>NZ_JAUTWR010000025.1:0-1874 GCF_031705515.1 Nesterenkonia sp. CL21 | reverse complement strand
CGTCGTCGGGGTGGGTATGCGGGGACCAATGACACCAATACGTGGCGGCATGCGTTGCGGAAGGATTGGCGGCTGTACAGCTTGTTGGTGCTGCCGGTGGTGTTTCTGCTGATCTTCCGGTATCTGCCGATGGCGGGGAATGTGATCGCGTTTCGGCGGTTCCGTCCGGGGTCGAGCATCTTTGGTGATGAGTGGGTGGGGTTCCATTACATCGAGATGTTCATCCATGATCCGACGTTCTGGCGGGTGTTCTGGAACACGGTGATTCTGGGTGGGTTGACGTTGGCGGTGTGTTTCCCGTTGCCGATCGTCTTGGCGTTGATGTTCAACGAGCTGCGGTCCACGGTGTTCAAGCGGGTGGCTCAGTCGATTTCGTATCTGCCGCATTTCATGTCGATCGTGATTGTGGCGGGGATCGTGTTGCAGCTGACCTCGTTGAACGGGACGTTGAATCAGGTGTTGGGTGTCTTCGGGGTGGAGCGGATCGCGTTCATGCAGCAGCCGGAGTGGTTCCGGGCGATCTATGTCTCCTCGGAGGTGTGGCAGACGGTGGGGTGGGGGACCATCCTGTATCTGGCGGCGTTGACCACGATTGATCCGCAGCTCTATGAAGCGGCTCGGATTGATGGGGCGAATCGGTGGAAGCAGATGTGGCATGTCACGATCCCGGGGATCATGCCCACGATGGTGGTGCTGCTGATTCTGAATGTGGGCACGTTCATGGCGGTGGGGTTCGAGAAGGTGTTGTTGCTCTATAACCCGTTGATCTATGAGACCGCGGACATCATTGCCACCTATGTGTATCGGGTGGGTATCACCAGTTCGAACTTCTCGTATGCGACCGCGATCGGGCTCTTCGAGGCGATCATCGGGTTGATCCTGATCCTCTCGGCCAATGGGATCGCACGAAAGCTGGGAGGAAACAGCCTGTGGTGACTATCAGTGCGCAAGCCCCGGAGAGGGTGCGGCCTGCTGGGACGGGGGTGCCTCCGGGTGGTCCGGGGTCCTCGGGTGTGCCTGGGGGTGGGGGGCCGCGTGGTTCGCGGTCTACGGCGATCAAGGATTCGCGGTCGTATTCGGTCTTCCGGGTGGTCAATGGTGTGTTGATCGTGGTGATCTGCGCGGTGACGTTGTATCCGTTCGTGAATATCATCGCTCAGTCGTTCTCCTCGGAGGGGTATATCAACTCCGGGCAGGTCAACATCATCCCGCGGGGGTTCAACGTGACCACGTTCGAGGTGGTGATGTCGGATGCGATGTTCTGGCGTAATTATGCCAATACGGTGATCTATACGGTGGTGGCCACGGCGATCGCGATGGTGTTGACGACGTCGTTTGCCTATGCGCTCTCGAAGCGGCATCTGAAGGGTCGGGGGTTCTTCATCGGGGTCGCGGTGTTCACGATGTTCTTCAATGGTGGGCTGATCCCGAACTATGTGTTGATCAATGCTTTGGGGATGACGAATACGATCTGGGCGATCGTGTTGCCGAACGCGATCAGTATCTTCAATCTGTTGGTGATGAAGGCGTTTTTTGAGAATTTCTCGACGGAGTTGGAAGAGGCTGCGCAGATTGATGGGTTGACGACGTATGGGATCTTGTGGCGGGTGGTGATTCCGTTGTCGAAGGCGGTGATTGCGACGATGATCCTGTTCTATGCGGTCAGTTTCTGGAATGCGTGGTTCCAGGCGTTTCTGTATCTGGATCGTCGGGAGCTGTATCCGGTGACGGTGTATCTGCGGAATCTTTTGGCGGGAGCGACGGGGACTGAGCAGTTGGGTGGGGAATCGGCGGAGGCGACGCAGATCGCGTCGAATGTGCGGGCGGTGACGATGTTGCTGACCACGTTGCCGATCATCTGTCTGTATCCGTTC
>NZ_JAUTWR010000024.1:0-2061 GCF_031705515.1 Nesterenkonia sp. CL21 | reverse complement strand
CCATGGAGAGGCGTTCTGAAACGTGCTCTCGCGGTCGGTGCGGCATCGACGATCTCGGTCGGTGCTTATGCGCTGCCGGCGGCTGCGGCTGTCGATAATTTTCCAGAGGCTCCGGCTGAGGCTGAGGCCAGTAACGTTGACTCCACGCTGGCTGGTCTGGATCTGGCTGGGGCGGGTCGGACCACGGCGTTCTGGGACGGAGATCCTGGGCCCAATAATGAAGCGCTCAATGTTGACGTGTTCGGCAATGAGCTGATCGGGATCGGCAATATCGAGATCCCGGTGGATCAGATCCTGGACTTCGGTCAGGCCGGGGTTCTGCTCTCGGAGTCGGAGACCACGTCGCCGGTGGATGCTCGAGCGATCTCGGGCATTGCTGGTGGGGATGGGTCTGTGACTCTGGATGGTGATGAGGCTGGCTTCGGGGCTGCGGAGTTGGATCTGCTCTCGCTGTTCAATGCTGCCGGTGTTGATGGGATCACTGATGAGATCGTCTCGGAGGCGACTCTGCTGTTCGGTCTTGGTGGTGCTGAGGTCATCGCTGAGGATGGCGTGTTCCTGGATCAGGATGGTGTCGGTGGGCTGGGCCAGTACCGGGTGGGTGAGGCCAGTGTGTTGCTGACCTCTCCGGCGGTCGAAGAGGCTGCGGCGATGATCTATGACACCATCGGGGAGATCGACTCCACGATGGAGGACACGGTCAATGATCTGCTCGATGTTGCGGATCTGATCTCGGTGATTCCGGGTGCTTCGCTCTCTGCTGAGGTGTCCTCGAATATGCAGGAGGAGATCTTCGCGGCGATTCTCGCGGAGCCGATCACCACGAATAATCAGGTGCTCACGGTGGACTTCTCCACCGGTACTGCGCAGCTGCATCTGGATCAGCTGCTCTCTGGTGAGCTGCGTCCTGGTCAGCCCACGGGGATGAATAATCAGAACCCGAACACTGAGCTGATCGATGATGAGATCTATCCGATGATCGCGGAGACTGTCCATGATCTGATGGAAGAGGTCACCAACATCACGGTGGGCGCGATCGAGGGCGCGTTGGCTTCGGTGACCATTGATTATGAGGCGACTCTGGGTGGTGCCACCGCGACGGGCTCGCTGAATCTGATGGGTGATGAGATCAACGAGTTTGAGTGCTCGGGTGGTCTTCCGGGTGTTTGTGCCACGTTGAGTGCTGTGACTGGTCTGCTGCAGGAAGCTGTGGTGCCGGTGCGGGACTTCGTGATCAGTGATGCTGGTCAGGAGATCTTTGATCTGTTGATTCGGGATATCAAGACCGGTGCGATCACGGTGCCGATCCGTGAGGCGTTGGAGCCGTTCATCGAGACGCTGGCCACGGTGGTCTCGGTGCAGCTGAATCACCAGGTCGAGGAGTACTGCGAGACTCCTGAGGGTGAGCAGCGGCTGTCTTCGTTGGAGGTCTCGGCGTTGAGCATCGGCCTGTTCGAGGGTGATGGTGCCAGGCTGAACTTCGGCAATGCTGGGGCCCGGGTGGATTCCTGTGGTCTGTTCGAGCAGTTGGAGTTGGGTCTGGTGGTGGATCCTGATTCGGTGCCTGCTGGTGAGTCCACGCAGGTGACGGGTGAGGGTTTCACTCCGGATGCTTCCGCGACGGTGCAGTTGGTTGATCCGGAGGGTAACCCGGTGGGGGAGCCGGTGCCGGCTGAGACTGATGAGGCTGGTGGCTTCACGGTGGAGCTGCCGACTCCGGAGGATGCAGAGCCTGGTGAGTACTCGGTGGTGGCTGTTGATGACACCACGGGTCAGGAGATCTCTGAAGGGTTGAGTATCACGGATCCGGATGATGACGGTGTGATTGATCCGTCGTTGGTGGTGGATCCTGATTCGGTTCCTGCTGGTGAGTCCACCACGGTGACTGGTGAGGGGTATACCCCGGATTCCACGGTCACGGTGCAGCTGCGTGACCAGGACGGTAACCCGGTGGGTGAGCCGGTGGAGGATGTGCCGACCTCTGAGGACGGGACGTTTGAGGTGAGTCTGCCGACTCCGGAGGATGCGGAGCCTGGTGACTACACGGTTGCTGGTGTGGAT
>NZ_JAUTWR010000023.1:0-2785 GCF_031705515.1 Nesterenkonia sp. CL21 | reverse complement strand
GGTCCTGGGCTCAGGCATCGCCTCCTGTGGACCCCGAGGTCCCAGCATTGGGATCAGAGAGCTGGTACTTCTCGATCGCTTCCTCCGCCAGACCTGGGTCCAGGGTGTTCTCTTCGGCCAGCATCTGCAGAGCACGGATGACCATGGAATGAGCATCAATACGGAAATGCCGACGCGCAGCAGCCCGGGTATCCGAGAACCCGAAATCATCAGCCCCTAGAGTCGCGAACCTGTTCGGGATGAACTGCCGGATCTGGTCCGGGACCTGCGTGGAGTAATCCGTGGTCGCGATCACTGGACCCGAAGCCCCGGCCAGCTGTTCAGTGATGAACGGGGTCTGCGGCTCTCGAGATGGATCCAGCATCGCAGAAGCCTGTACCGCCAGTGCTTCACGACGCAGCTCGTTCCACGAGGTCACTGACCAGACATCAGCAGCCACCCCCCAATCAGCGGCCAGCAGCCGCTGGGCCTCCAACGCCCAGGGCACCGCGACCCCAGAAGCCATCAGCTGCACCACCGGAGCATCACCATCCAGCTCCAGGCCATGCTCCCCACACCCCTGGGCCGCAGTGACCAATCGATAGATGCCCTTCTTCACACCAGTGACATCCAGGTCTTCCGGCTCAGGACGCTGAGTCACCGGCTCGTTATAGACGGTGAGGTAATACATCACATCATGATCCCCGGCATGATCCCCATACATCTCATAGAGACCATGTTCGATGATATGAGCGATCTCGTACCCATAGGCCGGGTCATAATGCTTCACCGCTGGGTTGGTCCCGGCCAGGATCGGGGAATGCCCATCGAGATGCTGCAGCCCTTCACCGGCCAGCGTGGTCCGCCCGGCAGTGGCCCCGATGATGAAACCACGAGCCAGCTGATCCGCCGCAGCCCAGAACGAGTCCCCGGTGCGCTGGAACCCGAACATGGAGTAGAACACATAGACCGGGATCATCGGCTCACCATAAGTGGCGTAGCTGGTCCCAGCCGCAGTGAACGCCGCAGTGGCCCCGGCCTCATTGATCCCGGGATGCAGCAGCTGGCCCTGCGGAGATTCCTTATAGGCCAGCATCAGCTCACGATCCACCGAGAGATAGTTCTGTCCCTTGGGGTTATAGATCTTCGCGGTCGGGAAGAAGGAATCCATCCCGAAGGTCCGGGACTCATCCGGAACGATCGGCACGATCCGATGCCCGATGTTCTTATCCCGCATCAGGTCCTTGAGCAGCCGCACGAACGCCATCGTGGTGGCCGCCTGCTGCTTGCCCGAGCCCTTCTTCGCCTGGGCATAGGTCTTCGCCCCCGGCAGGACCAGCGCGCCGGCCTCTGCCCGGCGGGCCGGCAGCGCCCCGCCCAGCTCGGCCCGACGAGCCCGCAGATAAGCCATCTCCTCAGAGTCCTCACCCGGATGGTAATACGGCACCTGATACGGGTCGGCCTCGATCTGTTCATCAGTGATCGGGATCCGCAGAGTGTCTCGGAACCGCTTGAGGTCCTCGATGGTCAGCTTCTTCATCTGATGGGTCGCATTACGACCCTCGAAGCTGGGACCCAGCCCATAGCCCTTGATCGTCTGAGCCAGGATCACCGTGGGCTTGCCCGTGGTGGCCACTGCGGCCTGATACGCCGAGTAGACCTTCTGATAATCATGACCCCCACGCTTGAGGTTCCAGATCTCATCATCAGACATGTCCTCGACCATGGCCTTGGTCTTGGCCGACCGACCGAAGAAATGCTCCCGCACGAAGGCCCCGGACTCAGCCTTATAGGTCTGATAGTCCCCATCCAAGGTCTCATTCATGATCCGGACCAGCTCGCCATCATCATCACGGGCCAGCAGATCATCCCATTCCCGGCCCCAGAGCACCTTGATCACGTTCCATCCCGCTCCGCGGAAGAACGCCTCCAGCTCCTGGACGATCTTGCCATTGCCCCGGACCGGGCCATCCAAGCGCTGCAGATTGCAGTTGATCACGAAATGCAGATTGTCCAGCTTCTCATTGGCCGCATGCTGCAACAGCCCTCGCGACTCCGGCTCGTCCATCTCACCATCACCGAGGAACGCCCACACGTTCTGATCCGAGGTGTCCTTGATGCCGCGGTGATGCAGATACCGATTGAACTGGGCCTGATAGATCGCGTTCATCGGCCCGATGCCCATCGAGACCGTGGGGAACTGCCAGAAATCTGGCATCAGACGGGGATGCGGATACGAACTCAGCCCTTCCGGGGCCCGGGAGATCTCCTGCCGGAACCCATCGAGCTGGGCCTCGGTGAGCCGGCCCTCGAGAAACGCGCGAGCATAGTTGCCCGGAGAGGAATGTCCTTGGAAGAACACCTGGTCCCCACCACCAGGATGATCCGCGCCGCGGAAGAAATGATTGAACCCGACCTCATAGAGCGTGGCCACTCCCGCATAGGAGGAGATATGACCACCCACCGCGACACCATCACGCTGAGCCCGGTGCACCATGATCGCCGCGTTCCACCGCAGGATCCGACGGAACCGGCGCTCCATCTCCTCATCCCCAGGAAACTCTGGTTCCTGATCCACCGGGATCGTGTTCACATAATCGGTGGTCGTGACCATCGGCACACCGATGGACTTCGCTCCAGCACGCTGGAGCAAGGTACGGATCATATACTCCGCACGCTCGGTGCCATGGACCTCCACCAACTGATCAAAAGACTCCAACCATTCCTGAGTCTCCTCCGGATCCACATCCGGCAACTGGTTGGTCAGACCGCTGCGAATATGTGAGATCTCTTCACCAGCGCTCAC
>NZ_JAUTWR010000022.1:0-3637 GCF_031705515.1 Nesterenkonia sp. CL21 | reverse complement strand
TCCTCAACGCCATCCTCGGTGCCGTCCTCAACGCCATCCTCGGTGCCGTCCTCGGTGCCGTCGTCGCCCTCCGACACAGTCAGCACTGCCTCAGCAGACTCATCAGTCGTGTCGTCAGTACCGACAACCGTCAGGTCACCGACATCGGTGCCCTCAGGCACGGTCCACTCGTAGGTGAAGTTGCCCTCACCGTCAGTCTCGACACCAGGGATGGTGTCGATGACGTTGCCCTCAGAGTCGGTGATCTCCAGAGTCACCGTGGAGTCCGGGGTGTAACCCGTACCCTCGATGGTGGTGGACTCGCCGGGAGCCACCTCGTTCGGGTCAACCGTCAGTGCCGGGTCAAGGGTGACGCCCTCAGTGCCGCGCACGGTCGAAGACGCCAGGTTGACCTGAGCCAGCGGACCGGCAGCAGGCAGCAGGCTGACCTGCAGCGCCCGCACGGTGGAGGAACCCTCGCCGAGGTCGCCGACCTCGGGCTGAGCGTTCACCGTGAAGGAGACCACCTGGGTGACGACGTCGAGCAGCGGGCCGACGACCTCGGTGGCCAGCGGGCCGGTGATGCCGTCCACGACGCCTTCAAGGTCCGTCAAGACATCCAGGGTGTCCCCCAGGAGAGCACCCACGGTGTTGAGCACCAGGTCACCCAGGCCATCCGAGCTGGACAGGCCCAGCAGGTCCAGCAGAGGATCCAGGAGACCGACCAGGCCCGAAGTCGTCACGTTCAGGGAGTCCTCAGCGGTACCGTCCAGGATGTCTCCCAGCTGGGCATCCAGCGCGACATTGATACCCGCGAGTCCACCGATGAGGTTCACGTCCACATCCAGACCGAGCGAGGTCGTGGCGATAGTGGCGCGGAGGTTGTCGACGATCTCGGTGACCACATCGGTCACGGCCTGAGTGATGCCATCAGCGATGGCCGCGAGGACCGGGCCGCTGAGCAGCTCAGAGTTCGCCGGCATGTCGTTGAGGTTCGGCAGCTCCGGGTTCGCCGCGAGCAACGTCTCCAGGTCCACCGTGACCGCACCGGTCGTCAGGTCCACGGTCACGCCGCTGCTCTCACCGACGACGTCGGCCGGCAGCAGTGCGGACAGGTCCGGCGCAGTGAAGTCGACGTTCGCACTGAGGTTGGCGAGGCCACCCAGGTCGATGCCGACGTCCAGCGCATCAGAGATCGAACCGGACAGGCCGTCCAGCGTCCCCTGCAGCTCGTCCACTGTGGAGAGCAGCTCAGTGTATATGTCCCCGATGGCGGGGCTCTCGAGGCTCAGGGTCGCGCCAGCGATCTGGTAGTCGGTGGTGGGCTCGCCGCCGCCGAGCTGCTCGATGTTGGAGGACAGCGCACCTGTCGTGAGGCTCAGGTCGCTGATCAGGCCCTCCGAGGCGCCGCCGCTGGCCTGGGTCAGCAGCTCGCTCAGATCGATGACGGCGTCCGACGGAAACTCGTCGGAGCCGCCCACGGAGATCGCACCCTGGTCACTCACCGCACCGGATGCGGCGCGGGCGTCACCGGTGCTCTGCGCCTCAGCGTACTGGTTGACGGCGCCCACCTGGATGACGCCGTTCGGGCCGAAGAGCTGCAGCGAGTCGCCGAGGTCCACGGCGATGGCGTTGAGCACCTCGGCGCCGAGCGGGTTGGTCACCAGCGGGTGTTCACCACTCGGGTTCTCGGCGAACGCACCATTGACCTCGGCGATGTCGTCGAGGTTGATGCCGGCGGCCTGGCCGCCCAGGAACTTGCCCAGCGCTTCGGAGACGTCGGTCGGAGCCGCGTTGGCCGGAGCGGAGCCGGCCAGCGCAAGACCGGCGGCCACCACGGTGGCGGTCACGGCCGAAGCGCAACGCTTGAGCAGGCCACGCGCTGGTGGCCCTTGTCTATGTCTGTGATCGGGTGCAACTAATGGCTTCCCCATGGAAGTCCCCCTGTTGTGTACTGTTCCGCGCTAGCCCTTCGACAAAAGAGCGCGACATCACACCGTGATGTCGCTGATCGCGCAGGAATTTCAACTTTTGATGGGCATGACGAGCGTCACGCAACCGTCAGCGAATCTAGCACAACCCACGGATTGCCTGGTCGATCCGCGGCAGTCACACCCTGTCCACCTGCCGCGCCAGATCCTGGCCTTGCATGTCGACCGGCCCGGAATCCCTGCATCGACGCGCAATCGAGAAAACTACTGGTCAGTACGGCAGACATCGTGCGGCGCGGATCGCTGACTTTTGTGATGCATTGTTTCGTCGCCCCAGCCGCGGCCCGAGAAAAGAACCTGCGTCACGTCCCTCGAAATCAACCTGAGAAGGCCTGAGAGAAGACATTCTCACGAAGCAGCTGTCGACCAGATGGCAGCAGGACGGACACCTCTCCGACTAGAACAGCAGACGACGACGGTGCCTCCCGTGCTGGGAGACGCCGCCGTCGTCTTGCGATGGACCGGTCAGAGCCGGCTCAGGAGATCAGTCACCCGAAGCCCGCATCCGCTGGGAACGGATCACCGCGCCCGTGCCGAGCATCAGCAGGGCTACCGCGAGAAGCCCGAGCGTGAAGACGATCGCGCTGCCCGTTTTGGCCAGCCCGGTACCCGGACCCGGAGCGGGGGCACCAGCACCAGCTTCAGTGCCGTCCTCCGTTCCAGCCTCGGTGCCGACGCCGTCCTCGGTGCCGTCCTCGGTGCCGTCCTCGGTGCCGACGCCGTCCTCGGTGCCATCTTCGGTGCCGTCCTCGGCGCCGGCTACCGGGTCAGCGACAGTCAGCGTGGCCGAGGCGCTCAGGGACGGGTCCTCGTCATCGGTGGCGGTGATGGTCAGCTCACCCGGGTCGGTGCCCTCAGGCACCGTCCACTCCACGGTGAACGAACCGTCGTCGCCGACCTCGACACCCTCGATCGTGTCGACCACGTTGCCATCGGCGTCAGTGATCTCCACGGTGACGGTGGATCCGGGAGCGAAGCCGTCACCTTCGATGGTGACCTCGTCACCGGGGACTGCCGTGTCCGGCTCCACACTCAGACCAGGCTCGGCAGCCTCGTCGTCGTCGATGACGTTCACAGTGCCGGAGGCACTGATCTCCGGGTCCTCGTCGTCGGTGGCGGTGATGGTCAGCTCGCCCGGGTCGGTGCCTTCCGGAACCGTCCACTCCACGGTGAACGTCCCATCGTCGCCGACTTCGACACCCTCGATCGTGTCGATCACGTTGCCGTCGGCATCAGTGATCTCCACGGTCACCGTAGAGCCGGGGACGAAGCCCTGACCGTCAACGGTGACGTCGTCGCCGGGAGCGACTTCATCCGGGTGGATGATCAGACCAGGCTGAACCACCCCGTCCTCATCGGTGACCGTCAGGTGAGTCGACGCGGAGACGTCGTCATCCTCGACGTCAGTCGCCGTCACCGTCAGAATGCCCGGATCAGTGCCCTCAGGCACCGTCCACTCCACGCTGAAGCTGCCGTCACCGTCGGTGTCGACATCCTCGATCGTGGCGACGACCTCGCCGTCCTCATCCGTGAGCTCCACAGTGACCGCCGAGTCGGGCACGAAGCCCTCACCCGTCACCGTGGTGTCCTCACCCGGAGCAACCGTGTCCGGGTCCACCCCGATCGACGGGTCAAGGACCGGGTCCTCATCGCCGTCATCCGGGGCA
>NZ_JAUTWR010000021.1:0-5452 GCF_031705515.1 Nesterenkonia sp. CL21 | reverse complement strand
TGAGCCACCTCTTTCCAAGGATCGACGAGCAGGCACCGAGATCGAGGGCAGGGATGCGCCCCAGCGGCACCATCGAGGTCGGGCGGATGACGCCGCAGAACGGGTCACGTTCCGCAGCACGAAGGGAGCCCGGAGGGTGCCCACCCAGCACCCTCCGGGCCGTCAGCGGACGGGAGCCTGCCACGCTGCAGGCCCCGTCAGGTCATCAGCAGTAGCCGGCGACGTCGGCCCAGGCCTCCGGCGCGTCCTCGACGCCGTCCCGAGCGATGGTGGCCTCGATGAGCCCGTAGGGCCGGTCTGCCGCATAGAAGACCTCATTGGGGTTCTCGAGACCGAATCGCTCGAGGTCATAGGCGAAGTGGTGCTTGTTCGGGCAGGAGAACCGAATCTCGTCGATCTCGGGCACCTCGCTGATCACCCTCTGGCCCATCTGGTACAGCGTGTGCTGCAGGGCATAGGAGTAGTGGTCGGTGAAGGTGCTGAGAATGATGGACCGGACCTTCGCATAGGTCGCCTCGAAGTCGACGCCGACGGTGGTGTTGTAGCGCCAGCGCGTCGCGATGTCCGTGGCGAGGATGCGATCCTCGGTCTCCGGCAGCGTCGTGTACCTGTCCTTGGGATAGCCCACGAAGCCGGACTCGGTGGTCTTCAGCACCGTGAGGCCGTAGAACCCCGACAGGAGGTGGTCGCGGTCGCCGTCGCGCTTGAGCACAGCGGTCCGCACCTCCGGCGCCGAACGGAAGAAGGAGTGGTCATGCCCCTCGATGCGGGACCAGCCGTACTCCTCGGCCGCCCAACGTCCCCCGGTGACCCAGTCGAACTCGCCGGTGAAGTGGTCGGCCAGGGTGAGCAGGAAGTGCTCGGGAGAGCTGATTCCGACTTCCTTCGCCTTGGCGAAGATGGTGTTCTTCTGCGTGTCGGTGGCCACCACGTGTCCGTTGTCGCCTTCGGTGTGGGCGGCGTCGAAGTCGCCGTGGAGCTGCGAGGTCACATTCAGGTCGCGCAGCTCGTGGCGTGCGCTGTCCCGATAGACGCGGACCACGCGGTTCTCCGCCTTGCCGTACTGGTTGGACGAGAGACGCACTGCGCTGCTGGTCGTCTCCTGTGGCACTGCACTCATGGTCGTCTCCTTGTGTTGAGAATAGGCCTGCGGGGCAGCCGCCGAGAGCTCCCTGACCGCGAGGGGCGGCGCGGGGGCCTCAGCTCCTGGGTCAGCTGCCGCGGTAGGTGGAATAGGCGAACGGGCTCAGCAGCAGCGGGATGTGGTAGTGCGCCTCCCCCGCCTTGACGGTGAAGTCCACCGTCACCACGGGGTGGAAGCTCTCCTGTCCGCGTGCCGAGAAATAGGCACCCGTTCCGAAGATGACCCGGTAGTCACCGGGCTCCAGGGTCTCTGGGCCGAGGTCCGTGACGCGGCCGTCCGCGTCGGTGACCGCGGCGCCCAGCTGCTGGCCGACGGCGCTGAGCAGCTGGATCTCCACGCCGCGCGCGGGCGTTCCGGCGGTGGCGTCGAGGACATGGGCTGTGATGTAGCTCATCGAAGAAGTCCTTCCAGTCGCAGGGCGGCGATCTCTTCGAGCTGCTGCCCGATGATCTCCAGCTCCTGTGCGGGGTCGAGGTCGAGGCGGCGCTCCAGCTCGGTGAGCACCTCCTGGTGGGTGCGGCCAGCAGCCCGAATGAGGAAGACCCGGCCGAAGCGCTCCTCATAGGCCCGATTGCCTGCGTCGAGGCGGCGCAGGATCTCGGCGTCAGCATCACCGAGCCCGCCCTGCTCTCGTCGCGAGTGGGCTGCTTCGGCCGTGTCGGAGTCGTCACGGTCGCCGATCCGAGGGTGACCGGCGAGCGCCTCGTCGATCTCCTCCTCGGTGAGGGGATGGGCGATGGTGTGCGCGAGCTCGAGGGCCTCCTCGACAGAGGAGAAGGGGCGGCGAGCCGACAGACCGTCGACCCAGCGACTCACCCTGAGGCATGATTGCAGCTGGGCGCGAGCATCGCCGTCGGCCGCCCGGTTGAACTCTGTGAGGCTCACCCTCATCTCCTCTGCTTTCCGCATCGTGGATAACTTATTCCGCTACGTGCAAGTGTGATCCACCTCTCCAGCCCGTGTCAAGCCACTCGGACACCGCCCCGCTACCCCATCCCAGAAGTCCACAATCTGGACAACTTATTTCGTTCCGTGGATACTATGCAGTACAACGGAGTCCGAGACACCGGAGTGCAAAGGAGCAGCTCGTATGACGATCACGACAACAGAGCCCTATTCAGTTCCCGGGCGGGACCAGATCCTCACCGATGAGGCACTGGCCTTCGTGGAGGAACTGCACCGCCGGTTCGCCGGCACCCGGGACGAGCTGCTGGAGGCCCGCCGGGCAGCCCAGCAGCGGGCGGCCGAGACTGGACGTCTCGACTTCCTCCCCGAGACCCAGGAGATCCGCGACGGCGACTGGAAGGTCGCCGAGCACCCCGCTTCCCTGCAGGACCGCCGCGTGGAGATCACCGGCCCGCCTGCCCCGGCGAAGATGGCCATCAACGCTCTGAACTCCGGGGCGAAGGTCTGGCTGGCCTGCCTGGAGGACGCCTCCTCCCCCACCTGGTTCAACGTCATCGACGCGCAGAAGAACCTCTACGAGGCGGCGCGCGGCACGCTGCAGTTCACCTCTCCTGAGGGCAAGGAGTACCGGCTCCGCGATGATGTGGACCTGCCCACCGTCGTCGTGCGCCCCCGTGGCTGGCACCTGCCGGAGAAGCACCTGGAGATCGACGGCGCGCCGGCGGTGGGCGCCCTCGTGGACTTCGGCCTGCACTTCTTCCACAATGCGACGCTGCTCCACGAGAAGGGCCTGGGCCCCTTCTACTACCTGCCGAAGATCGAGCACCACCCGGAGGCCAAGCTCTGGGACGACATCTTCACCTTCTCCGAGGAGCGCCTGGGGCTGCCGCATGGCACCGTGCGCGCGACCGTGCTGATCGAGACCATCCCCGCCGGGTTCCAGATGGACGAGATCCTCTACGCGCTGCGCGACCACGCCTCCGGGCTCAACGCCGGCCGCTGGGACTACCTGTTCTCCCTCATCAAGTACTTCCGCGCCTCCGGCTCCGAGTTCGTCCTGCCGGACCGTGCCGAGGTGGGCATGACACAGCCGTTCATGCGCGCCTACACCGAGCTGCTGGTGAAGACGTGCCACCGTCGCGGCGCCTTCGCCATGGGCGGCATGGCGGCCTTCATCCCCAACCGCCGCGAGCCGGAGGTCACGGAGAAGGCGATCGGCAAGGTCCGTGACGACAAGTCCCGCGAAGCCGGTGACGGATTCGACGGCTCCTGGGTCGCCCATCCGGACCTGGTGGACATCTGCCGCGAGGAGTTCGGCGCGGTCCTGGGTGACCGGCCGAACCAGATCGACCGTCAGCGCGACGACGTCGACGTCAGCGCCGAGGATCTGCTGGCTGTCGGCAAGGCGGAGGGCGACGTCACCGAGGGCGGTGTGCGCATGAACCTCTACGTGGCGGTCTACTACACGGCCATCTGGCTCTCGGGCAACGGAGCGGTGGCCATCCACAACCTCATGGAGGACGCCGCGACCGCGGAGATCTCCCGGTCGCAGGTGTGGCAGCAGATCCGCAACCGCACCGTCACTGCGGACACCGGGGCCACAGTGGACGCGGACCTGGTGGAGCGCCTGCTCGGCGAGGAGGTCGAGCGGCTGCGCGGCGAGATCGCCGACGCGGAGACCTTCAGCCGGTACTTCGAGCCTGCTGCGGACATCGTGCGCCGTCTGGTCCTCGACACCGACTATGAGGACTTCCTCACCCAGCCGGCCTACGAGCTGCTGGACTGAGCGTCCGCATCCGCAACGGCTGACCGGCGCTCAGTCGGCGGTCGGCATCAGGAGGCGCAGCCCCTCGTCGTAGAGGGCTGCGCCTCTTGTCGTCTCCGGGCCTGTCGCCTCCCGGTTGGGCGTCTCCCGATCAGTCGTCTCCCGATCAGTCGCCTCCGGGGTTGGGTGCAGCAGGGCGGCGTTCTGCTCCGCCGCCACCGCCCCGAGGGCGAAGTGCATGACGATCTGGGCGCGCTCGTGAGCCTGGCCGGAGGCCAGGCCCAGCCGTTCCAGGCCGCGCCGCAGGGCTGGGACCGGGGGCAGGCCAGAGTTCAGGCCGAAGGCGATGAGCATCAGGTCGGCGCCGTCGCGGATGGGCAGCACAGTGGCCCGGAAGCGTCGCATGAGCTCCTCCACACCGACCGTGCCAGGCGGATCTGCCAGCGGGGCCAGGATCCGGTGGGCCACATCGGCCAGCAGCTGCTGCTTGCTGGGCACGTGGTAGTAGAGCGCTCCGGGGCGGACGCCGAGCTCTCCCGCCAGGCGACGCATGGACACGTCCTGAAGGCCGTAGTCCAGCAGCAGGCGATGCGCGGCCTCGACGATGGCGGCGGCTGAGAGCGGCATGATGATGTCTCCGGGTGCGGGCGGGGCCTCAGAGGCCGTGGTCGCGGAAGAGCTTCTCGTCCGGATCTGTGAGCGATTCCTCCAACAGCCAGCGGTTGGTCCGCAGCGCCTGGAGGTTCTTCGCGACGACGGTGTCGCGGGTCTTCGCCACCGCCTCGGCGAGCAGCCCCACCTGCTCCTTGAACTCGCGGGCGTGCGTGGGCTTGGCACTGTCCGGGAGCTCCAGGAACAGCTCCAATGTCCGCGGGAGGTGCCGCGTGATGGTCATGCGAACGGCGTCCTGCTGCTCCGGCAGGCGCTCCAACGTGGACCACCGTTCCACGATCTCCTCGAGACCGACGACCATCATGCGCAGCTGCCCCTGAGTGGAGGGAGGGAGCTTGTCAGACCGGGTGCGGATGGTCTCCGTCAGGGATGCCAGCTCCTGTCGTAGGCTCTCCTGATCGTCGGTGAGCGCCTGTGTGCGGCGCTGGGAGGACTGAGCCATCCCGCTCATCGTGCCATAGGTGGCCGCGGCTCCTGCGCCGCCGAAGACCAGCCCTGCCAGCAGCGCCCACGGATTGGGCAGCATGATGATCAGCAGAGCTGCGAATAGCACGACGAACGATGCGGCGGAGGCGGTCACCTGGAGGCGACGGCGCCGGTGGTCCCCTCCAGCCGGGTGCCCGATCATCTCGGAGCCGATGACTTCCTCCTCCTCGTCGGGGATCGTCAGTGGACTCCAGCATATCCAGAGACGACGAAGGGGCCCGATCTGACGATCGAGCCCCTCATCTGGTGGTCGGGGTGACAGGATTTGAACCTGCGACCTCCTCGTCCCGAACGAGGCGCGCTACCAAGCTGCGCCACACCCCGGTGTTTCTGATCCGGCCGCCTGGCGGCTTTCACAGAAGACCATACTAGCCAAGACGCCTGCCGGTGCCAAAACGGCCCGGCATTCATCAAGGTCTGAACACAGCTGACGCCCGCGACGACGGCTCCCTTGCCGTCGTGCGGGCGTCAGCACTGTG
>NZ_JAUTWR010000020.1:0-5978 GCF_031705515.1 Nesterenkonia sp. CL21 | reverse complement strand
AAGTTGCTGTCCGGAGGGCGGCTCGGGACCGGGTTTGACAGCCGGAAACGAGATGTTCTAGGATAGAAAAGTTGCTTCGGAGCGATCCGGAAAGCGAAAATTGACAACAGAGAATATGATATGATATTCTAGTTTGGCGGCTTTCTTCCGGTGGTGCCGGTAGCGCCTGTTGTTTGAGAACTCAATAGTGTGCCAAGTTTGTTGATACCAAATTATTTGATTGTTTGGTTGGCGTGAGGCTTCCACCCCCGTGGAAGTGATCACGTATCAGCCATGGATCGCTGACTGGTGTGCTTGCTGGTGGTCCCTGTGAGGGATGCTGTGTGGGTGATCGTGTTTTTCCGGCATGGTCGTCTGTGTGGTGTCTTGGGGGTCGTCTGGTGGGTGTGCTGGTTGTTCTATCAGTTTTTGATGGAGAGTTTGATCCTGGCTCAGGATGAACGCTGGCGGCGTGCTTAACACATGCAAGTCGAACGATGAAGCCCGTGCTTGCACGGGTGGATTAGTGGCGAACGGGTGAGTATCACGTGAGTAACCTGCCCTTGACTCTGGGATAAGCCTGGGAAACTGGGTCTAATACCGGATATGACCAGTCCTCGCATGAGGTGCTGGTGGAAAGATTTTATCGGTCTTGGATGGACTCGCGGCCTATCAGCTAGACGGTGAGGTAACGGCTCACCGTGGCGATGACGGGTAGCCGGCCTGAGAGGGTGACCGGCCACACTGGGACTGAGACACGGCCCAGACTCCTACGGGAGGCAGCAGTGGGGAATATTGCACAATGGGCGCAAGCCTGATGCAGCGACGCCGCGTGCGGGATGACGGCCTTCGGGTTGTAAACCGCTTTCAGCAGGGAAGAAGCTTTTGTGACGGTACCTGCAGAAGAAGCGCCGGCTAACTACGTGCCAGCAGCCGCGGTAATACGTAGGGCGCGAGCGTTATCCGGAATTATTGGGCGTAAAGAGCTCGTAGGCGGCTTGTCGCGTCTGCTGTGAAAGCCCGGGGCTTAACCCCGGGTGTGCAGTGGGTACGGGCAGGCTAGAGTGCAGTAGGGGAGACTGGAATTCCTGGTGTAGCGGTGAAATGCGCAGATATCAGGAGGAACACCGATGGCGAAGGCAGGTCTCTGGGCTGTTACTGACGCTGAGGAGCGAAAGCATGGGGAGCGAACAGGATTAGATACCCTGGTAGTCCATGCCGTAAACGTTGGGCACTAGGTGTGGGGGACATTCCACGTTTTCCGCGCCGTAGCTAACGCATTAAGTGCCCCGCCTGGGGAGTACGGCCGCAAGGCTAAAACTCAAAGGAATTGACGGGGGCCCGCACAAGCGGCGGAGCATGCGGATTAATTCGATGCAACGCGAAGAACCTTACCAAGGCTTGACATGGACCGGATCGCTGCAGAGATGTAGTTTCCCTTCGGGGCTGGTTCACAGGTGGTGCATGGTTGTCGTCAGCTCGTGTCGTGAGATGTTGGGTTAAGTCCCGCAACGAGCGCAACCCTTGTCCTATGTTGCCAGCACGTAATGGTGGGGACTCATGGGAGACTGCCGGGGTCAACTCGGAGGAAGGTGGGGATGACGTCAAATCATCATGCCCCTTATGTCTTGGGCTTCACGCATGCTACAATGGCCGGTACAGTGGGTTGCGATACTGTGAGGTGGAGCTAATCCCTAAAAGCCGGTCTCAGTTCGGATCGAAGTCTGCAACTCGACTTCGTGAAGTTGGAGTCGCTAGTAATCGCAGATCAGCAACGCTGCGGTGAATACGTTCCCGGGCCTTGTACACACCGCCCGTCAAGTCACGAAAGTTGGTAACACCCGAAGCCCACGGCCCAACCGGTTTTCCGGGGGGAGTGGTCGAAGGTGGGACTGGCGATTGGGACTAAGTCGTAACAAGGTAGCCGTACCGGAAGGTGCGGCTGGATCACCTCCTTTCTAAGGAGCTTGGGCTCGAGTTCGAGTCCGCCGCCTGATGCTCACCGAGTGTGTGAGCTGGTGGTCTGCTCAAGGGTGGAATATCAACATTCTGTCGCTGCGTCTGTGCGTCTGGCTGTTCAGTACCTGGTGCTGGTTCCCTGTGTAGGGGGCTGGTGGTGGTGGAAGTCGGTCGGGTGTGTGGGTGTGGTGCTTGGTACACTGTTGGGTCCTGGGACAACAGGCCTGGCTGCGGTGGCGTTGGTCGTCGTGGTGGGTTCTGGTGTTTCTGGATCTGTTGCCCTGGCTGCAGGTAGCCGCATTGGGGGCATCATCGGGCCGCAGCATCCTGGTTTTGGGGTGTTGTGGTGGTGGTGTCTGGTGTGGTGATGGTGGTGGGGGTTGTTGTTTGGGAACTGCATAGTGGACGCGAGCATCTTTGTTTCTTAATGTGAAACGTGGTCAAGCATCGCATCGTTGTCATGGCCCTGTTGGGTTGTGGTGGTGGTGTTGTGTTGTCCTTGGTTGAACACTTGTGTGTAAGTGTTGAAGGGCGCATGGTGGATGCCTTGGCAGCAGGAGCCGATGAAGGACGTGGGAATCTGCGATAAGCCTGGTGGAGTTGATAACCGAGCGTTGATACCAGGATTTCCGAATGGGGAAACCCCGCATGCTGTTATGGTGTGTGACCGCCGGCTGAATGTATAGGTCGGTTGGAGGGAACGTCGGGAAGTGAAACATCTCAGTACCGACAGGAAGAGAAAACAAGAGTGATTCCGTGAGTAGTGGCGAGCGAAAGCGGATGGGGCTAAACCGTGTGCGTGTGATACCTGGTAGGGGTTGCGTGCGCGGGGTTGTGGGACATTCCGTCCAGGGTCTACCAGTCCTGGGGGTTGAGGTGCGGGCGTATAGACGAACACGTTTGAGTGCGTGACCGGAGAGGGTGGGAGTCCCGTAGTCGTAATGCGTTCCGCCGGCCTGTGAGTGTATCCCGAGTAGCACGAGGCTCGAGGAATCTTGTGTGAATCTGCCAGGACCACCTGGTAAGCCTGAATACTCCCTGCTGACCGATAGTGAATCAGTACCGTGAGGGAATGGTGAAAAGTACCCCGGGAGGGGAGTGAAATAGTACCTGAAACCATGTGCCTACAATCCGTCAAAGCATCCTGCGGGGTGTGATGGCGTGCCTTTTGAAGAATGAGCCTGCGAGTTAGTGCTCAGTGGCGAGGTTAACCCGTGTGGGGCAGCCGTAGCGAAAGCGAGTCTGAATAGGGCGTTTGAGTCGCTGGGTCTAGACCCGAAGCGGAGTGATCTACCCATGGCCAGGTTGAAGCGCGTGTAAGAGCGCGTGGAGGACCGAACCCACCTAGGTTGAAAACTGGGGGGATGAGCTGTGGGTAGGGGTGAAAGGCCAATCAAACTCTGTGATAGCTGGTTCTCCCCGAAATGCATTTAGGTGCAGCGTTGTGTGTTTCTTGCCGGAGGTAGAGCTACTGGATGGCCGATGGGCCCTACAAGGTTACTGACGTCAGCTAAACTCCGAATACCGGTAAGTGAGAGCGCAGCAGTGAGACTGTGGGGGATAAGCTTCATGGTCGAGAGGGAAACAGCCCAGACCACCGGTTAAGGCCCCTAAGCGTGTGCTAAGTGGGAAAGGATGTGGAGTTGCTTAGACAACCAGGAGGTTGGCTTAGAAGCAGCCACCCTTGAAAGAGTGCGTAATAGCTCACTGGTCAAGTGATTCCGCGCCGACAATGTAGCGGGGCTCAAGCACACCGCCGAAACCGTGGCAATTCTCATCTTTGGATGGGGGTTGGGTAGGGGAGCGTCGAGCACAGCGGTGAAGCCGCGGCGGAAGCCTGTGGTGGAGCGTGTTCGAGTGAGAATGCAGGCATGAGTAGCGAAAGACACGTGAGAAACGTGTCCGCCGAATGACCAAGGGTTCCAGGGTCAAGCTAATCTGCCCTGGGTTAGTCGGGACCTAAGGCGAGGCCGACAGGCGTAGTCGATGGACAACGGGTTGATATTCCCGTACCGGCGAAGAACCGCCCATGGTGAACTGGTGATACTAACCACCCGAACCACACTGGACAGTCTCTTTGAGTCTGCGTGTGTGGGGAGCGTGGGACCTGAACTGGGGAGCCAAGCGTATTAACAGGTGTGACGCAGGAAGGTAGCCGGGCCTAGCGATGGTTGTCTAGGTCTAAGAATGTAGCCTGGTTCCTAGGTAAATCCGGGAGCTGTTGAGGGTGAGATTTGATGGGCCCCACCGTTTGGGTGGGGATCCGGTGATCCTATGCTGCCGAGAAAAGCATCGACGCGAGGTTCTAGCCGCCCGTACCCCAAACCGACACAGGTGGTCAGGTAGAGAATACCAAGGCGATCGAGAGAATCACGGTTAAGGAACTCGGCAAAATGCCCCCGTAACTTCGGGAGAAGGGGGGCCTCACCCGTGATCCGCACTTGCTGCGGGGAGGCGGGTTGGGGCCGCAGAGACCAGGGGGAAGCGACTGTTTACTAAAAACACAGGTCCGTGCGAAGTCGTAAGACGATGTATACGGACTGACTCCTGCCCGGTGCTGGAAGGTTAAGAGGACGAGTCAGCTGCTTTCGGGTAGCGAAGCTCAGAATTTAAGCCCCAGTAAACGGCGGTGGTAACTATAACCATCCTAAGGTAGCGAAATTCCTTGTCGGGTAAGTTCCGACCTGCACGAATGGAGTAACGACTTCCCCGCTGTCTCAACCGTGAACTCGGCGAAATTGCATTACGAGTAAAGATGCTCGTTACGCGCAGCAGGACGGAAAGACCCCGAGACCTTTACTATAGCTTGGTATTGGTGTTTGACATCACTTGTGTAGGATAGGTGGGAGACTGTGAAGCGGTCACGCTAGTGGTCGTGGAGTCATCGTTGAAATACCACTCTGGTGTTGTTAGGCATCTAACTTCGGGCCCTGATCGGGTCCAGGGACAGTGCCTGGTGGGTAGTTTAACTGGGGCGGTTGCCTCCCAAAGAGTAACGGAGGCGCCCAAAGGTTCCCTCAGCCTGGTTGGCAATCAGGTGTTGAGTGTAAGTGCACAAGGGAGCTTGACTGTGAGACAGGCATGTCGAGCAGGAACGAAAGTTGGGACTAGTGATCCGGCGGCACCGTGTGGAAGGGCCGTCGCTCAACGGATAAAAGGTACCTCGGGGATAACAGGCTGATCCTGCCCAAGAGTCCATATCGACGGCATGGTTTGGCACCTCGATGTCGGCTCGTCGCATCCTGGGGCTGGAGTTGGTCCCAAGGGTTGGGCTGTTCGCCCATTAAAGCGGTACGCGAGCTGGGTTTAGAACGTCGTGAGACAGTTCGGTCCCTATCCGCTGCGCGCGTTGGAGATTTGAGAAGGTCTGTCCTTAGTACGAGAGGACCGGGACGGACGAACCTCTGGTATGTCAGTTGTACTGCCAAGTGCACCGCTGATTAGCTACGTTCGGGATGGATAACCGCTGAAAGCATCTAAGCGGGAAGCCGGCTTCAAGATAAGATCTCCGTCACCCTTGAGGTGTGAAGGCTCCCAGCTAGACCACTGGGTTGATAGGCCGGATGTGGAAGCACGGACTGAAGACGTGTGAAGCTGACCGGTACTAATAAGCCGACCACTTACACCACACACACTTTCCTCACGTTTGTTGGGGTTGGTATGGGTGTTCAACAAGAATCACTTGAGAAATTGCGTGTTCGCGTCCACTAGGCGGTCCCTGATCAACAAACCCTGCTCCCTCGTTGTTGTGTTCTCTCGTGTTGTCGAGGGGATGCTGTGAGGGGTGGCAGCTAATTGAATACGACTCATGCGCGCCTCGGGTTGGTTGAGGTGTAGTCGTTACTGGATTTACCCGCTGTTGGTATCGTGCCTGCTTGTGTGTAGGTGGTGGTGCTGGTGGTTGGGTTGAGAGAGTTACGGCGGTCATAGCGTGGGGGAAACGCCCGGTCCCATCCCGAACCCGGAAGCTAAGACCCACAGCGCCGATGGTACTGCACACGGGAGTGTGTGGGAGAGTAGGTCACCGCCGGACACCACTT
>NZ_JAUTWR010000019.1:0-13992 GCF_031705515.1 Nesterenkonia sp. CL21 | reverse complement strand
CCCCCCCCCCCCCCCCCCCCCCCCCCCCCCACAACCCCGGACCAACTCAGCGGGGTGGGCTCTCCTTGCGGCAGGCCGGAATCCCTCACCGGCGCACGCGCACAGCCCTCCCCGTCTCGAGAGACTCCTGTGCAGCGTCGGCCACGCGGGAGGCGTCCACCGCCTCTTCCGGCGGGCACGGGTTCTCCCGCTCGCCCCGGACCAGCTCCACGAAGGCTCGCATCTCCGCGCGATAGGCCTCCGCGAACCGCTCATGGAAGGTCCGGTGCGGCGTCCCGGAGGGGAACCTGACCCCCGGCTCGGCAGACCGTCCGGCATAGGAGTCGTCCAGCCCGACCTGCAGCGTGCCGGCGGAGCCCTGCAGCTCCAGGCGGACATCGTGGCCCGCCCCGTTGTATCGGCTCGCCGAGACGGTGGCGACCGTGCCGTCCTCCAGCTCCGCGAGCGCGACGGCGGTGTCGACGTCGCCGACCTGCCCGATCGCCGGGTCCCCGTTGTTGGAGCCCCGCGCGCAGACCTCCACGATCCGCTGACCGGTCATCCATTGCAGGATGTCGAAGTCGTGGACCGAGCAGTCGCGGAACAGCCCGCCGGAGGTGGCCAGGAATTCCACCGGCGGCGGGGTCATGTCGGCGGTGATGGCCCGGATGGTGTGCAGCCAGCCCAGGTCGCCGCGGTCCAGCGCCCCCTTCGCGGTCAGGCAGCCGGGGTCGAGACGCCTCTGCAGGCCGATCTGCACGGTGCTCCCGAGCCGGGACACCGCCTCGAGCACCGGCAGCGCCGCCTCGGTGGACTCGGCCACCGGCTTCTCACAGAAGGCGGGGATCCCCGCCTCGGCGGCTCGCAGGATCAGCGGCGCATGGGCGGCTGTGCCCACGGCGATCACGACGCCGTCGGGCGAGCCGCCGCCGGGCGCCCCGGTGAAGAGCGCGTCGACGTCGGGCGCCGCCCGGCAGCCGATGTCCGCGGCGACCTGCCGGGCGCGGGCGGCGTCGACGTCGGCGATCACCAGCTCGACGCCGTCGGCTGCGAGGGCTTGGAGGTGGCGGGCGTGCATGACGCCGATGCGTCCGACGCCGATCAGTCCGACGGTGGTGGTCATGGTGTGCACTCCTGACGCCGGGTCGCGTGGATGACGAGGATCAGCCGGAGAAGGGCAGCCGGGGGTCGATGTCTTGGCGCTCCCAGGTCCGGCGGATCCACCCGTGGTGGGGATCGTCGCTGATCAGCCACTCGCGCACCGGGCCCGGGCCGGCCATGACGTTGAGGTAGTACATGTCATGCCCGGGAGGGGTCATGGCCGGGCCGTGCCAGCCGTAGGGCACCAGGACGACGTCGCCGCTGCGCACCTCCGCGGTCACGTCGATCTCGCGCTCGTCCGAGGCGTAGACGCGCTGATAGCCCATGGCGTCCGGGCCGCCCTCCTCCGGAGTGGGGACCGGCATGTCCTTCGCGGTCTGCATCTCGAAGTAGTAGATCTCCTCCAGGGCGGTCTCCCCTTCGGCCTCCTCGTCATGCTTGTGCGGCGGGTAGGAGGACCAGTTCCCGGCGGGCGTGAGGACTTCACAGACGATGAATCGGTCCGCCTCAAGCGTGGCGGGCGTGCCGAAGTTGTGGACCTGACGGGAGCAGACGCCGGCGCCGCGCAGCTCCAGCGGCACCTCCTGGACGCTCAGATGCCGCACGGGATGCTCGGCCGCGGCGGGCGCGGAGGCCACCGCCACGCGTCCGCCCTGAGCAGAGCCGATGGTGAGCGCCTGCCGGACGCCGGTGTAGAGCACGTCGGTGGGGCCGTGGAAGACCGACGGCCGCCCGGCGAGCTCGTAGCTCGCGCCGGCGACCTCCACGGTGAACGATCCGGTGAGCGGCACCACGATGCGCTCCTCCTCCTGGGCGTCCAGGGTGAGGGTCTGGCCGGGACTGAGGTCGGCCACGCGCAGCCCGGTGTGCTGCCAGCCGGGCACCTCGGTGATCGAGTCCGGGGTCCCGAGGTCCAGCATCCAGTCGCCGCGGGCGGCAGAGCCGGCGGGGTGGAACCAGGGAGAGGCGGGGGCTTCGGGGCGTGAGGAGGTCATGGCTGTCCCTTCCAGGCGAGAGGGCAGGGTGGAACGGGCGTTGGTGGCGCCTGACGGGTCGGTCAGTTCACCAGGGTGATGTCGAAGGAGTACATGTCCGCCCGGTAGACGTGGTGGCCGCATTCGACGGCAATGCCGCGACTGTCCAGGGCGGTGCGGTCCATCATCACCAGAGGGGCGCCGACCTCGGTGTCGAGCAGCTCGGCCTGTCGGGCATCGGCCGCTCCAGCACCGACGGTCTGGTGGGCCATACGGAAGTCGATCCCCGCGCGGCGCAGGAGGTTGTAGAGCCCGTCGGACTCGAGCTCGGCCTGCTCGAAGTCGGCGATGCCGCGCGGCACCCAGTTCTCCATGAGGGCGAGCGCGCGGCCGTCCACAGTGCGCAGGCGGACCATGTGATGGACCTCCGCTCCGCGGGTGAGGTTGAGCTGCTCAGCAATCTCGGTCTCGGCCTCCACCAGCTCCAGCGACAGGACGGTGGTCTGCGGCGTCGCTCCCTCGTCCTGGAGGTCGTTGTAGAGGCTGGAGAGCCGCAGGTTGCGCCGCACCGGCGCCCCGACCACCTGGGTGCCGACGCCGCGACGGCGCACCACCAGCCCGTTCTGGACGAGCTGATCCATGGCCTGCCGCATGGTGGGGCGGGAGAGGTTGTAGCGCTTAGCGAGGGCGATCTCGTTCTCCAGCTTCGTCTCCGGGGGCAGCAAGCCGTCCCGGATGGCCTTCTCGAAGGCGGAGGCCACCTGATGGTAGAGCGGCACCGGCGATGACCGATCCAGGGTGATGTCGAGGTCACGGGTCACGGGGTCTCCTTCGTGCGTGTAATTGTCAGTTTGTCACGACAATCGCATCTTTGGAAGAGTCTATGGGCTCATGATGTGATCCCGCCCATGATGCCACCGGACCGACGACCTGACGACGCCCACCGAAGAAGCTGGCCGGAGCGTCGGTGCGCGTCCAGGCGCGGCCGGTAGACTGGGCCGCTGCCGCAGGACGCGCCCGCCGATCAACGAAAGGGCCTCGATGACCACCCCCGCCCCGGAGAAGACAACCCGACGCCGTCGCCCCCGCCGCCAGCCGCCGGCTCAGCGGCCTCGACTGCGCCTCGGATTCGCCGGATGGGTCGTCTCCTGGCTGGTCCCCACCTTCGTGATGGGTGGACTGCTGCTGGGACTCTCCTTCGTGCCCGGCCTCGACGACGACGGCTTCCTCACCCCACTGATCCCACTGATCGGCGGCGCCGCCGTCAGCATCGGCATCCCGGGCACCCTGCTGGTGACCTGGCTGTACCGGCACCACCTCAACCCGACCCTGCATGTGTTGGGCTATGTGGTGGTCGGCCTGCTCTACGGGCCGGTGGTCCTGCTGGCCGGCACCGGCGGCCTGATGCCCATGCTCATCCCGCTCGTCGGCTTCCCCGCCGGGGTGCTCCTCGGTGTGGGCCGCTGGGCCGCCCAGCCGCTGGCGACCGTGATCGATCCCGCCACCGACGAGGCTCCCACAAACGAGACCCCCGCAGACGACGACGTCGACGCCGTCTCACCCACCCCTGGCCGCAGCTGAAGGACGTGACGATGACGCAGACCCTCCCGCAGACCACCCGCCCGCCGATGACCTTGACGATCGCCGGCTCCGAAGCCACCGGCGGTGCCGGCGCGCAGGCCGACCTGAAGACCTTCCAGGAGCTGGGCAGCTTCGGCATGATCGCTCTGACCTGCATCGTCTCCTTCGACCCGAAGGATGACTGGAACCACCGCTTCGTGCCGGTGGAGCCGCAGGTCATCGCGGATCAGATCGAGGCCATCTTCGGCGACTATGACGCCGAGGCCCTGGACACGGTGAAGCTGGGCATGATGGGCACTCCGACCACGATCTCCACGGTCTCCGAGGCCTTGGCCGCGCGCCGTCCGCGGCACGTGGTGCTGGACCCGGTGCTGATCTGCAAGGGGCAGGAGCCCGGGCACGCCCTGGACACGGACAACGCCCTGAAGTCCGAGCTGCTCCCGCAGGCCACCTTCGTGACGCCGAACCATTTCGAGGCCGAGCAGCTCTCCGGCATGACGGTGCGCAGCCTCGAGGACCTCACCGCTGCCGCCCACGAGATCCACCGGATCTCCGGGGCGGCAGTGTTGGCCAAGGGCGGAGTGCGGCTGGAGGGCCCGGATGCCGTCGACGTCTTCGTGGACGGGGACGGCGCTGAGGTGCTCCGCTCGCCGAAGATCGGCGAGCATGCCGTCTCCGGCGCCGGATGCTCGCTCGCGGCCGCCGTCGCCGCCGAGCTCTCCAAGGGCGCCACGCCGCTGGAGGCCGCCCGCCGAGCGAAGGAGTTCGTCACCGCGGGCATCCGTCAGCGCGTGGCGGGAGGCACGCCGTTCGACGCGCTGTGGCAGGGCGGCCTGCGCGACTGACCGCTCCGGCGCCTCTCCCCCCGCACTCCGGCCTCAGATGCCGACATTCCCGCCCGCCCGACGGGCAGGAGCCTGAGCCGGCCCCAGATGCGAGAGAGGCCCGGGCGGTGCCGTTCTCACCGCCCGGGCCACAACCCTGACCGAGCACCTCTCCGAAGGCCGTTGCACCGAAACCTCCGGGGTCTCCAAGCCAGGTTCTCGTGATGCACGTACACCGTTTCTGTACGTCACGAACTATTTTCCTCCGGCAACGATGGATCCCTCTAGTCGACTTTCGTCTAGTGTTGCGGGGCCAGCACGGCGTGTTGCCCAGCTGGCCTCCAGGTTCACCACAGGCTGCCTCCAGGTCAGCGCTTCCAGCTCGTGAAAACCTGGAGATGCCGGGCTACGCCGCGACTCAGTCCTTCTTCACACCCTGCACTGTGACCACCCAGTGCCCCTTCCGGTCGAATCCGGCCCGAGCCTGGCCGCCGAAGGCCGCGGCGCGGTCCCGGATGCCGATCAGTCCTGCCCCTGAACTGGACCAGCGGGACACCGCCCGACGGCGCGAGGCCACCGTGTTGGTCACCGTCAGACCGGCCTCCTTCTCCCCGGCCCACACGCGGATCCAGCACGTCTGCCCGTGGCCTGCGTAGCGGGCCACGTTGGTGGTGCACTCCTGCAGGATCCGGTAGAGCGCGGCATGGACGGAGCGGGAGAGCTCGGAGAGGTCGCCGTCGAGCTCGCAGCTGACCGTGAACCCGAGGCCGCGCAGCTGCGCACAGAAGGTCTCCGCCCCGGTACGGATGTCCAGTTCCGTGGCCGAGGAGGTGGGCAGATCCTCCAGGGCCCCATCTTCCCGCAGCAGGTTGAGCATGCGGCGCAGGTCCTGCAGAGCCGCTCGGGAGGAGTCTCCGATGACCTCGACGGCGTTGCGGTAGGAGTCCTCGGTGTCAGCCATCTGCGCCGCCCGGGACTGCATGGCGATGATGGTGATGTCATGGGCGACGATGTCGTGGAGATCCCGGGCGATCGACTTCCGCTCGGCAGCCACGGACTCGCGGTGTCGCGCCTCGACCTCCTCCAGCTCTCGCCGGGACTGCAGCCTGGCGTTGGTGACCTTCCGGAAGGCGGACCCCAGCCCGTAGGAGCCCATGATCAGCAGCACCATGATCGCCATGAGGACCACCCCGCTGGTGGGGTCCTCCAGCTGGTTCGTCAGGAACCCGGTCCAGATCAGCGTGGCCGCCAGCAGGGACCGACGGAACAGCTTGGTGGTGACCATCGCTCCGACGCCGACCAGCAGGACGGCCAACACCAACGAGTAGGCCAGGCCTTCGGTGACCAGAGACACCGCCACCATGATCAGTCCGACGACGGCCGCCCAGGTCACCCGCACCCACAGCAGCACCACGCAGCCCACGCTGAGCAGCCCGGCCATGGCGATCTCCACAGGGAAGGACTTCCCCTCGAGCATCTCCAGGATGATGTCGGAACCCAGGGCGATGCCGAACAGCAGGGTGACGACCACCAGCAGCCACTTGTTCAGGTCCCGGGCGTACCAGAACCCCTGCGATTCGAACTCTTCTGCGACACTCGGCACGCAGCCAGTCTACGAGGACGGCCCCGGCAGCTCGGCGGCAGGCTCCGGCCCCGTGCGCGCCGGACATCCAGGTCACGCTCCTACAATCGTGCTCATGACCAACACGCCCGCCGATGAGGCCCCGACGGCGCCGATCCCCCGCGCCCCCGAGATCCGGGTCCTCATCGCCGATGACCACCCGATGATGTCCACCGCGCTGCGCACCTATGTGGACTCCACCCGAGGCATGCGGTGCGTGGGTGAGGTGCGGGACGGCAAGGCCGCCGTGGAGCTCGTGGCCCAACTGATGCCCGACGTCGTCGTGATGGACATGCACATGCCCGGTACCGACGGCATCCAGGCCACCGGACAGATCCGCCGCATGTTCGACACCGTTGCGGTGCTGGCGGTGACCACGTTCTCCACGGAGCGGTACGTGATCCCCGCACTGCGCGCCGGGGCGGGCGGGTACATCGTCAAGGACGCCGAGCCGGAGGAGATCATCGAGGCGATCCGGCAGGTCCATGACGGGCTGGCACCCTTCTCCCCCTCGGTGGCTCGGGAGCTGATGCTCTCGGTGAAGGACGACCCTGCCCAGGTGGAGTCCATGCTGCGCCGCTACCCGGAGCTGCCGCGCATCCCGGAGCGGGAGCTGCAGGGGCTGAAGCTGCTGGCCAGCGGCCGGTCGAACGCAGAGATCGCCGCGGAGATGGTGGTCTCGGAGGCGACGGTGAAGGCCTATATGGGGCGCCTCATGCAGCGCCTCGGCGTCCGCGACCGGGTGCAGCTGATCATCCGCGCCACGGAGCTCGGCCTGGTGGAGCCGGCGCTGGACTGAGGAGGCCCAGACCGGACCCCCTCAGACCACGTCCCGTGCCGCCCGCTCACCCCGCGATCGGGTTCTCTAGCTCCCCGGCGTGGATGAGTGAACCGGAGGCGTCCGCCAGGTCCACCATCTGCCGGGTGTTGCGCAGCTGCAGCCTGTTCAGGCAGGAGTGCGCATACCGCGGCACCCGCAGGTCCAGCCGACGACGGCGGCCCACCCCCTCGGCCTCGCCGCGGGCCTCCTGCTCCGCCACCACCTGGCTCACCACCTCCCAGAAGGCGGTGTCGGTGAGGACGCCGTCAACATGCAGCACCCCGGCCAGGTGACGCAGCACCCCGCCGAAGACATCGGTGAAGATCAGCTGGGCGGCCTCATCGTCGTCGATGACGTGCCGCATCCGGGAGATGTCCTCGTCCAGCTCACGGTCACCGATGACGGCGGCCTCCTCGCCGATGTCCTTCATGAACACCCCGGCGACCCGGCCCTCCCGCAGCCGCAGGATGATGTTCTCCCCGTGCGGCATGAACGCGAGCTCGTGGACCTCCAGGCAGTGCAGCACCGGCAGCAGGTAGGCCCGCAGGTACTCGCCCAGCCAGGCCCGGGGCGTCAGCCCGGAGTCCTCGATGAGCGCCGCGGCCACCGAGGCGCCGCGCGCGTCCCGGTGCAGCAGCGCGGCCATGGTCATCATCCGGTCGTCGGGCTCCTCCCGTTCGCCGAGCCGGGCGATCGGACTCTCCCGCCACAGGGCGGCCAGCATCTTCTGCTGGTCGGAGGAGGCCTCGGCCCGGTGGTACGCGTCGCCGGTGTAGCCGATGGCGGCGTGCTCGCGCAGCACGTCGAAGCCGAGCTCAGCCAGCCGGGCGTCGCCGCGCACCTGGGCTGCCACCCAGTCATTGATCGCGGGGGTGGCACGCATGTAGGCCGGGGAGAGCCCGCGCAGGAAGCCCATGTTCTGGATGGACAGTGCGGTCTTGATGTAGGACCGCTCCGGGTGCTCGACGTCGAAGGCGGTCCGGATGGACTGCTGGGGCTGCCAGGCCCCGGGCCCCTCCCCCAGCACCACAAGATCACGCCGGGCGATGTCGGGGGCGAAGCTGACCGCCACCCGGTGGCGGAACTGCCAGGGGTGCACCGGCAGGAGCACGTAGTCGGCCGGGTCCAGGCCGAGGTCATGGAGCCGGGCGTGCAGGCGGGCCCGCCCCGCGGCTCCGAGCTCCAGCTCCCAGTGCTGAGCCTCCGTACGCCCGGCGCCGAGGTCCAGCCGAGTGTGGGCCCGTCGGGCGGCCACCCATACGTAGCGGAAGGTTGCACCGGACTCCGGCGCATAGGCGCGCAGGTCGTCCACACTGAAGCCGATGCGCCCGTTGGTGGCCACGAAGCAGGGATGCCCCTCGGTCATGGCCGCCTCGGTGTGCTGCAGATCCCCGGCGACGTCGAGGTCCCGCCGTCCGCGGGCCAGCTGGGCGGCGGACGGGCCCCCGCGATGGTTCTTGAACGCCGCGCTGGCCAGGGTCGCGGCGACCTCCTCCAGGTAGGTGCCCAGCAGGTCCTCGGGGATGCCGAGGAGGTGCTGCAGCTCGACGGTCAGCTCTTGCGCGTCCAGGGGACGCTGATGGCCGTGGACGGCGTCGAGGCGCTGCAGGCTCTCCTCGTCGAGGACCCAGTGGTCCAGGGTCAGGCGGCGGGCTCGGAACCGGTAGGTGCTGGCGCCGGGGACCTCCAACCTCCAGAGGGGCGCAGCGCCGGCGTGCTCGCCCGGGTCCTGCTCTGCTGTCGGCCTGAGGAGCTTCTCATGGCTGAACTCCGCCAGCGCCTTGGCCACCAGGTGCCGCTGGGCGAGGGCCATGTGCTCGGGCCGCAGATGCTGCGTCCCCGCGTCACCCCCTGACCCCACCTCTGCGACCGACCCGGCGGCCGACCCGGCGACCGACCCGGCGACCGACTCTGTTCCCACCCCTGCGGCCGCCGCCTCGGGGCGGGTCCCGCGGGCCAGCACGCTGAGCATGGCCCGTTTGTCCGGCAGGGCGATCTCGCGCAGCTCCTCGAAGCCGACCTCGCGGTTCTTCCGGCGCACCGCATCGTTCTCCACGTCCGGCTCCACCACGAGACGGCCTGCGCCCAACGACCAGCAGTGCGCGACGACGGCCCGCATGATCGCACTGGTCAGTCCGTGGCGCCGGCGTGTCACGTCCTGCGGCGCCGGTGCGACGAGCAGATGCATGCCCAGGTCACCGGTCTCGGCGTCGTGGACGTCGGTGAGCACCACGCGGGTCGGGTCATAGGTCTCCACGTAGACCAGGGCGTCTCCGGCCTCCTCCCCGATCCAGGCGTCCTGGGCGTCGTCGTCGGTGATCTGCTCCAGGTACCGACGCACCTGTCCACGGCTGAGGTGCCCCATCTGCCAGTGGTGGGCGCCCGGGTGGGTCAGCCACCGGTGCACTCGGCCGGCGTCGGTCTCCGGATCAGCGGGCCGGAACACCAGCGGCAGGTCCGAGGTGCCGCAGGCCGGCTCCGTCAGTGCGGGGTCGTCGACGATCGGCACGGCACCGGCAGGGGTGTCTCCCGTGTCTGTGGCCTGTCTGGTCTCGGTCGTCTGTGTGGACATGGTCGCCTGTGGGGTGATGGTCGTCTGTGGGGTGATGGTCATCGTGGCACCTCCGCGGTAGTGGGGAGTCCGAACTGCTGGAAGGCGATGCGCCGCTCCAGCGGGTAGTGCTCCTCGCCGGTGATGGTGGCGAGGATCGAGGCGCTGCGCCAGGCGCCCATGCCGAGGTCCGGCGCGGTCAGCCCGTGAGTGTGCTCCTCGGCGTTCTGCACGAAGATCCGTCCGCCGAGCGTGTCGATGCGGTAGTCCCGCCCGACGGCGAGGCGGCCGGCGGCGTCGCGGCCGATGAGGTGTTCCACGGGTTCCAGGAAGCTCGGGTCCCGGGGCGTGTAGCCGGTGGCGAGGATCAGGTGGCCCGTCTGGTGCTCGGCCTGCTCGCCCAGCTGCCGGTGCACCAGCTGCAACCGGTGGGACCCGTCGGCGGGATCCCAGACGGCGCCGGTGACCTCTGTGTCGGTGAGCATCCCGACCTCGAGAGGCCGGTGGGCGCTGAGCCGATAGAGGGCGTCATGGATCCGGTCGATGGTGGCGGTGCTGATTCCCTTGTAGAGCCCGCGCTGCTCACGGGTGAGCTGGTCGCGCACGCCCTCGGGCAGGCGGTGGAAGTGATCGGTGTACTCGGGAGAGGTCAGCTCCAGGGTCAGCCGGGTGTCCTCCATGGAGAAGAAGCGCGGGGACCGGGTGATCCAGTCCAGCCGCAGGTCGTGCTCCCGATGGGACTCCAGCAGGTCCAGAAAGATCTCGGCCGCGGACTGCCCGCTGCCCACCACGGTCGCCGATCCGGCGGCGAGGATCTCCTCGCGGCGGTGCAGGTAGTCCGCCGAATGGGTGGCTGCCGGCGAGGCGTCCACATCCTCCCGCAGCGCGGCGGGCACATGCGGGGCGGTGCCGATGCCCATCACCACGTGGCGTCCCCGACGGACCTCCACTCCGTCCGCGGTGACCGCGGTGACCACGAAGGTGTCGGTGGCGGCGTCGTGCTCCACGGACTCCACCTGACGTCCCCAGCGCAGGGAGGGGAGCCGATCGGCGGCCCACCGGCAGTAGGCGTCGTACTCGCTGCGCAGCGGGTGGAAGTCCTCGCGGATGTAGAACGGGTAGAGCCGCCCGGTCTGCTTGAGCCAGTTCAGGAAGGAGAACTCGGAGGTCGGGTCCGCCATGGTCACCAGGTCGGCGAGGAACGGCACCTGGATGGTGGCGTCGGTCAGCATCATGCCGTGGTGCCAGGCGAAGCCGTCGCGGGAGTCGAGGAAGACGGCGTCGACGTCCTCCAGGGAGTGGGCCAGGCAGGCCAGCCCGAGGTTGAAGGGACCGATGCCGATTCCGACGACGTCGTGCACGGCGCCTCCGCCAGCTTCCTCCCGGGTCGGTGTGCTGGTCATCGAGAGGCCTCCTCGGCGAGACTGGCCGGCGCTCCGGCCCGGTGACGGTGCAGGATGCGGGCGCATTCGGCGACCTCGTCCAGGCTCTGGGCCACCTGCTCGGCGGTGGTCTCCGGGTCCAGCAGCGTGAGCTTCAGACAGGGCCGGGAGTCCAGGACGGTCTTGGCGACCATGACCCGCCCGGACTCCTGGAGCACCTGGCGGACCAGCGCGACCAGCGCATCGGCGTCCTGGTCCCCCACGCCTGCCGGCTGCCACCGGAAGAGCACCGTGGTGAGATCGGTGGGAGCGAGCAGCTGCAGCTCATCGTGGCCCTCCACGTGGCGATGCACCTCCTGGGTGAGGTCCAGCAGGGCGTCCCAGGCCCGCCCGACGGCGTCGACGCCCGCCCCGCGCAGGGTCGCGTAGAGCTTCAGGGCGTCGAAGCGTCGGGTGGTCTGCAACGACTTGTCCACCTGATTGGGCTCGGCGCCGCCGGCGGGGTTGAGGTAGTCGGCGTGCCAGGCTCCTCGCCCCAGGTCTGCGGGGTCGCGCACCACCAGGGCGGAGGAGGAGACCGGCTGGAACCAGGCCTTGTGGAAGTCCAGCGTCACGCTGCGGGCCGATTCGATGCCGGCCAGCCGATGGGCCTGGCGCTCCGAGGCCAGCAGCCCGCAGCCGTAGGCGGCGTCCACGTGGAGCCAGAGGCGCTGGCCGCGGCAGATCTCGGCCAGCGGTTCGAGCGGATCGATGACCCCGCGGTCGGTGGTGCCGGCAGTGGCGGCCACGGCCATGGGAACCCGGCCGTCGGCGGCGATCTCGTCGAGGACGCGCCGCAGGGCTGTCGGGTCCATGCGGCCGGCGTCGTCCGAGTCCACGGTGATGACCGCGTCGTCGCTGAGGCCGAGGAGCAGCGCGGCCTTGGCGATGCTGAAGTGGCTCTGCGAGCTGGTGAGCACCACCAGCTGCTGCTGGCGCACCGCACGGGCGGGCCCGGAGGTGCCGGCCAGGGCCGCCTCCCGGGCCAGGAACAGGGCCTGCAGGTTGGACTGGGTGCCTCCCGAGGTGAAGATGCCGTCGCCCCGGCTGTAGCCGATGCGCCCGGCGATCCAGCTGATCAGGCGGCGCTCCAGGAACGTGCCGATGCGGGACTGGTCGTAGGTGTCCACGGAGGGGTTGACGGCGGCGAGCACGGCCTCGGCGGCCACAGCGTGCACGTCGACGGGACAGTTCAGATGCGAGAGGTACGCCGGGTGGTGGTACCAGACGGCTTCGGCGAGGAAGAGCTCGTCGAGCTCCTGCAGCAGGGCGGGGCCGCCGATGCCGGGGGCGTCGAGGTCGACGGCGGCGGCTCGGTCGGCGAGCTCACGCTGAGGCGTGTTGGTGGAGGGCGCGTCGGCGGAGGCGAGTCGCAGGGAGATCCGCGAGCTGACCTCCCCCATGAGGGCGTCATAGGACCCGGTGGCTCCGGGGCGCAGAAGGGTGAGCTGATCTGGGAGGACATCATGTGAAGCTGTCATGTGAGGGGAGCATAACTGCAATTACGTCATATTCAAGTGCTGTAATCCTGTGAGGTTGCTGGAAGCTGCTTGTGGGCCCGGTGTACTGCCGATGGCCCGGGCCCGTCGGCGCGGCCGCGAGGGCCTGCCAGGACGCAGGTGTCCCGCGCTGACCGGAGGTGCAAGAAAGCCCACCCAGCCCTCGCTGCCCCATGCTCAGAGTGAGGCATGTCACCGACCTGTGACGTTGCGCGTCGTCGACACCTGCGGGCTGGCATCCGTCGCACACGCAGTGACTCTCGGGTAACATGTGGGGCGGCGCACATCACCGACCAGCTGCTGGAGGCCCTCATGCGAGCCGAGATCGACCCGGACTACGACGTCACGACGCCCCGCGACCTGGACTACTACGGCGTCTTCGCGGACATCCCTGATCAGGACCGTGCCTGGTGGACCCGTGCCCGGGAGTTCTCCACGGGCGTCGAGGAACGCATGACGCAGTGCTGGGAGGCCGGAGAGTACCCCGTGGATCTGGTCCGAGACGCTGGCGCCCGCGGGCTGCTCACCGACGGGGTCGACGTCGACGGCGTGGGCGAGGGCCTGAGCACCCTCTCCCCTCTGGCGGCCGGACTGGTCAACATGGAGACCTCCCGGACCGACGGCTCCCTGGGCACCGCACTGGCCGTGCAGGGCGGTCTGGCACTGCGCACGCTGGCGATGTTCGGCTCCGATGAGCAGAAGCAGCAACACCTCGCCGACCTGGCCACCGCCCGCACCCTGGGCTCCTTCGCCCTGACCGAGCCCACCCACGGCTCCGACTCGGTCTCCCTGGAGACCACCGCGAAGCTGGTCGGCGATGAGACCACCGGCCACTACGTGCTCAACGGCGCCAAGAAGTGGATCGGCAACGGCGCCTCCGGCGGCATCACCTTCACCTGGGCCCGGGTCTCCGGCGGCGAACACGACGGACAGGTCCGCTGCTTCCTGGTCAACCAGGAGACGGAGGGCTACCGGGCCGAAGTCATCGAAGGCAAGGCCTCGCTGCGCGCCATCCACCAGGCGGTCATCGAGTACCACGACGTCACCCTGCCCGCCGACGCAGTGCTGCCCGGCTCACACTCGTTCAAAGACACCTCCAAGGTCCTCTTCGCGACCCGGCTGGGAGTGGCGTGGTCCGCCGTCGGACACGCCGCCGCCGTCGTGGAGGCCGCCCTGAGCTATGCGACCCAGCGGGAGCAGTTCAGCAAGCCGCTGGCCGGGTTCCAGCAGGTCCAGGAGCGGCTGACCTGGATGACCAGCGAGCTGACCTCCATGCAGCTGCACGTGCGGAAGGTGACCGAGCTCGACGCCGTCGGGAAGCTCTCCGGCCCGCAGGCCTCGATGGCGAAGTACCACAACACTCGCAAGGCCCGGGCGATCGCCCAGGTGGCCCGCGACATGCTCGGCGGCAACGGCATCCTGCTGAAGAACAAGGTGGCCCGGCACATGGCTGACATCGAGGCCATCCACACCTATGAGGGCACCGAGTCCGTGCAGTCCCTGATCATCGGGCGCGACCTGACCGGGCACTCCGCCTTCGCCTGAGCCCTCCCCCGCGCTGAGTTGGTCTGGAGTTTTGGGGGGGGGGGGGGGGGGGGGGGGGGGGCCCCAACAGGAGCCG
>NZ_JAUTWR010000018.1:0-49308 GCF_031705515.1 Nesterenkonia sp. CL21 | reverse complement strand
GTCCTCGTCCTCGTCAGAGTCCTCGTCCGGCTCAGGCTCGGGCTCCGGCTCGGGCTCCGGCTCGGGCTCCGGCTCGGGCTCAGGCTCCGGCTCAGGCTCCGGCTCAGGCTCCGGCTCAGGCTCCGGCTCAGGCTCAGGCTCGGGCTCCGGCTCCGGCTCCGGCTCAGGCTCAGGCTCAGGCTCAGGCTCCGGCTCAGGCTCAGGCTCAGGCTCAGGCTCCGGGACGTCAGGCGTCTCGAGATCCTCCTGCGGGTCAGATGCCGACGTCTCGTCGGGGCTGACCTCCGCGGGCACGTCGCGGACCGACTCTTCGGTCTCCGCATAGGCCGGAAGTGCGCTCAGCGGCGCGCTCAGGCCGACCACCACGGCAGCAGCAAGACCGGCTCGCACGCCAGCAGGACGATTCATCGGTGTCATCAAGCATCCCCTCGGTCCCGGGAGAGCGCCACCACCGAACCATCCGGCTGCCGCACCCACATCGTCCCCCCTGGGGACACCCCGATCACTCTGTCAGTCTCTGAATACACGTGCTGGTCCAGCACGATATGACGCCCACTGTCGGTCTCCACCACCGCCGCGGGCCCCAAGGCCACGGTGAAATCGGCTCCATCCCAGGCCGCCTCCAACTCGCCAGACGTCAAAGACACAGCATAATTCTCGATGATGGCCAGGTCCATACCCCGCCCGACCTCCCAGGCCGGCGCCTCGGAGGCCGGGGTCGGCGTCTCGAGCACGGCACGGGCCGCCCCGTCGTCGAGATCGTGGACCACGTAGTAGCCCTGGTCCTCGGCAGCCCAGTACGACAGTCCCTGCCCGTGCCCCACGGCCAGGTGCTTGGTGAAGGTGAACCCTTCCTCCGGCGTCTCCAGGGTCAGTGCCGTCGACTCCTCGCCCTCTGACCACGGGATACGCACGATCTCCGGTTCACCGGGTCGGGCCTGGATGATCCCGGCCCGGTCGGCCGCTCCGGTGATCAGCTCGGGATTAACCTCCAGGAGCTCCGGCTCCTCCGAGCCCAGCTCGAGCAAGTGGACGCCGTCCTGGTCATGCAGCAGCGGGATCTCCCCCATTGCCGTGACCTCCGACCCCTCAGGAATCTCCCACCTCTGCTCATCCCCTGCGGCGGTCACCACGGTGAACTCACCGTCGGCACGGACGCCCACGGCGTCGACGGCGGCCTCGGTCTCCCCTGGCAGCCGCAGCTCGGTGGTCCACTGCAGCTCGGAGTCCAGCTCGATCTCCGCCACCGGCTCGCCGGTCAGCCCAGCACGCAGCACCAGGGTCTCGCCCTCGCCGGCCACACTGAGAACGCCCGCCGAGAACACCGAGAGCTGACCGGCCTCCGACGGCGGCAGGTCCCACAGCCGCAGGGAGTACTCGTCCCGAAGATCGATCCCTGCCTCCACGAGCTCAGGAGAGGCGGTCGCCGGAGAGTCTCCCCGTGCGTCGTCCTCCCCTGTCACGGCGTACCAGGCGAGGCCGCCGACCAGCACCGCCACCACCGCTCCCAGCACCGCAGCCCGCCGACGACGACGCTTCCGCCGCTGCCGGTCCTGGGCACGGCGCGCACTGCGGGTGAGCGCTTCGAACTCACCGGTGTCCAGGGAAGGCTCACCCTCAACAGCCCCGGCCACAACAGGAGCGGAGTCCGAGCCGACCTCGTCGGCGCGGCTCGCGTGCCCTGCCGCCTCATGCTCAGCCGTGCCGTCTGACTCCGGCTCCTCCTGGGGCAGCCCGGCGGACCGGATGTGCTCCGCCAGTGCTGCGGGTGCGGGCGCAGCACGGCCGTCGGTGTCCAGGGTGAAGACGGTCGGTCGCAGGCCCAGCAGATCCCCGACGACTTCGGCGGGCCGCCCGCTGGCGCGGATCACCGACGCGAGTTCCTCGCCCAGCTCCGCGACATCGACCGGGCGAGGCCCCTCTCCCGGGACCGTCATCGTCCAATCCGTGTAGGCAAGAGTGAAGTCCACGGCCTGACGAGGAGGCCGTTCGCACCGCTCCGGATCGATGTACTCCAGCGTCCAGCACCCGGACTCGACGACGTCGGCGGCGCCCGGACCCGCGTCGAGCCCGATGACCGGAGACAGGTGCCCGTGATGACCGCGACGCACCGCGGCTAGCGCGGAGGCAAGGTCCGCATGCCGCGTCCGCTGACCGTCCCGATCAGCGAGGTCCACGGCGGCGTCAAGACGCACCGGAATCAGCAGGGGCGAGCTGCTCTCAGCGTCCGCCCCGTTCCCCTCAACCCGTTCTGGATCGCCTGCCACCTCAGCCTCTTTCTCGCCGCACCGCAGCGGTGATCGTTCTGAAGCCTCACCCTCGAGGCTGTGCTCACCGTTCTACCAGCTGGACCTGCCGGGCCACCAGAGATCCACGGACCTTCTCCCGAGGTGAGACGCCTCAGCCTGCTGGCGCCTCACCGCCCGCGTCGCTCCCCCTCAGACGGATTCGGACGCCCGCCGACGTCGGCGGTAGTCCCACGTCACCGCCGCCAGCAGCGGACCCCAGGCGACCAGGGGCAGGTAGAGGAACCCGACGGCAGTGTGCCAGCGCGGATCCACCCCGCTGGACAGGGGCTCCACGGCCCACCACCAGAACAGCTGCGCCCAGAGCAGGGTGAGCAGCACCGCGCCGATCGAGGCCACCACGACCACGGGACGCACGGGGACGACCCGCCCACCCAGCTGCGGCACCCAGCCCGGCACGGTCTGACCCCAGGAGCGCACCAGGCCGAGGCTGAGAGCCGCCGTCGCGGTGGTCAGGAGCGACAAGGCGATCAGGGCTGGCCGGTCCTGGTCCCACCGCGCGCTGGCATAGCCCCACGGAAGGCCCAGCGCGTTGCCGAGCCTCCATAGACCGCTGGGAAGCGTGGTGAGCACGGTGCCCCAGGCAGCCCAGACCGCCCAGCGCGGCGCGGGCACGGCCCCGCCCGCGGAGCACGTGGAGCCCGTGGAGCCCGAACTCATCGGCCAGGTCCCTCGGTGGGCTCGCTGCCGGTCGGCACCGCAAGAGTCCGGGGCTCCCTCCAGGACCAGTCCCGGTCCGCCTCGGTGATCTGCCTCAGGACGCGCGCCGGGGTCCCGCCGACCACCGTCAGCGGTGGCACGTGGGCGTGGACCACCGCACCGGCGGCGACCACGGACCCGGCCCCGACCCTGACGCCGGGGAGGATGACGGCATGGGCCCCCACCCAGACGTCGTCCTCGATGATCACGGGTGCGGAGAACTGGGTGCCGTCCCGGCGCAGCTCCGGGTGGACAGGGTGTCCGGTGGAGGTGATGGTGACCCTGGGGGCGAGCATCACGCGGTCGCCGATGTGGACCTCGCCGTCGTCGACGAGAGTGAGCCCGGTGTTGACGAAGACGTCGTCGCCGAAGAACGTGTGCGCGCCGTAGGAGACCACGACATCAGGCTCCACCCACAGGTCGCGGCCCGCGCGACCGAACAGCTTCCCGAGCAGCTCGGCCCGCCGGGAGGCGTCTCGCGGACCCGTGGCGTTGTACTCGCCGGCGAGCTCCTTCCCCCTCATGCGGGCCTCCTCCAGGCCGTCGAGGCCGGGCGCCGCATCGGTGTAGAGCTCCTGGGCGGCGATACGACGACGGACCTCACGCTCGCGGGGGTCCATGCCGACGTCGGCGCCCGGGACGTTGCGGAAATCACGGCGATGGTGGGATGCAGTGGGGGTCGTCTCCATAGGCCCATCCTGCCTCACGACCTCGTGAGTGCGATGTGAGTGAGATGTGAGCACCCCCTGGGAGAGTCGTCAGCGTCGACATAGTCGGCCATGCCGAGGGGCGCGGCCTCACGGGCGTCCGGACGACATGCGTCCGGGCATCTGCCACCTCACCGCGCCCCTCGGTCCAGACCGCGACGCCAGGACCCGAGAGGAGGAGCCATGCTCGAATTTCTCACCACGGTGATGAACTTCATGAACATCATGTACATCCTGTGAGCCGCATACACGGCCACGTGATCACAGAGGTGGACGTCCCACCCCTGGGCATCTGCTCAGGGATCTCTCCCGTGGAACGGACGCAGTAGCCGATCGGGGCTGGTGACGCCGCATGCGTCGCCAGCCCCGTGGCATGACTGTCAGGCGGCGGCGGCGAGGTCCCGTCACGCCCCGGAGGGCCGTTCGAGGGCGGATCACTCGACGACGAGCGTGGCGGTCATGGACGGATGCGGGGTGCAGTGCAGGCTGTAGTCGCCCGGCTCCTCGGGGGCGGCGAAGGTCACGGTCTCACCGGCGCCCACCGCGACGTCGAAGATCCCGGACTCATCGGAGGTCACGGTGTGGGCCTCACCGTCATGGTTGGTCACGGTGATCTCCGCCCCGGGAGCCACGGTGTCCGGGACATCGAACTCGTGGTCGGTGATGGTCAGGTGGACCGGTGTCGCCGCGCTGTCACCGTCGTCGGCACCGTCTGCCTCTTCCTCGGCCTCTCGAGGGGCGCCGTAGCCCGGCCGGGGGCTGTCGGTCTCCTCCTCAGTGCCGCGGTCATCGGCCGGATCGTCACCCTCGCAGCCGACGAGCAGGAGCCCCGCGGCGGCCAGGACTGCCAGGGTGGTGCTCGTCCGGCGCCTGCCGGGCTGTGCAGGAGTTCTCCTCAGGTGTGGTCTCATACCGACGATACGTCTGGAAGCCGCAGAGGGATTGGTCGGTCACAGGCGGGAGGAGGCCCACCGCTGCCCGTCCTGGTCGATGAGCAGGACCTCCACCACGCTGGGGTCGCGGTCGGCGACGACCCACGTGCCGCCGCCCTCACCCAGCGGCCACTCGCCGACCTCCTGCACGGTGCCGTCGGCCAGCCTGACCAGGCATGTGACGGCCCGGCCCTCCGGGGCCGCGACCACGTCGATCACCAGCACCGCCCCAGACTCTCCGTAGGCGCGGGAGACCTCACCCACCGGATCGGCGTCATCCTCGTCGGCGGCGACGAGAGGGAACCCCGCTGCGTCTTTCGGTCCCGCCGGTGGCTGCCCGCCGAGCACTCCCCACATGATCCCCGCCCCGATGGTCAGGCCCGTCACCGCTGCCGCGGAGGGCAGCAAGGCCTTCCGCAGGCGACCGGTGGACCCGGGGGCAGGCGCCGCCGTCGGGAAGGACGACGGCGGCTCCACACCCAGACCGGCCAGCACGCGTGACTCCAGCCCCGGCGCGGGGGCCGCCCGCGGCGCCGCCGGCAGGACCGCTTCCACGGCGTCCAGGAGTTCGGCGACGGTGCGGCGGCAGCTCGGGCATTGGGATACGTGGTCCACCAGCGGCGCGGTGGGCTCGGGGTCTCCGGTGCCCAGTGCGAGGTCCGTCAGCAGGTGCGGGTCGGGGTGGGCATCAGGCATGGTCCGCCTCCTTCCGATCCCGCAGGCGGCGCAGCCCGTCGCGGATGCGCGTCTTGGCGGTGCCCAGCGGGATCCCCTCCCGGTCAGCGACCTCGGCGGCGGTGCAGCCGCCGAACACTGCCAGCACCACCGCCCGCGCCTGGGGAGGTGACAGGCTCTGCAGCCTCCGGAGGGCCCGCTCCGACTCGATGCGGTTGAGCGCCGTCTCCTCCTGTTCCGGCACCGCCGTCAGCGTGTCCTGCACCAGCCGGTCCAGGATCTCGTCCTCCACCGGGGTGACCCGTCGGGCACGCACGGCGTCGATGGCGGCGTTGCGGGAGATCGTCAGAAGCCAGGTCAGCACGGAGGCGCGCCGCAGGTCATAGGTGCCCGCGGCCCGCCAGGCACGCAGGAACACCTCCTGGCTGACGTCCTCGGCGAGGGCCGGGTCGCGGGTGATGCTGACCGCCATGCCGACCACCGCACGCTGGAATCGGCGCACGAAGGCCGTGGCCGCAGCGGCGTCTCCCACTGCGAGGCCCGCCAGCAATGCGGCGTCGTCCGCCCGGTCCGCCCGGGACAAGCCCTCCATAGTCCATGGTACGAGTCACAGCCGCCGGGAGATGGGTCAGCTCGGGCGACCCCGGGGGCGGTCTGCGGGGCTCAGTCCAGTGTGACGCCGGTGTGCTGGGCCAGCGCGGACAACAGCTGCCCCTGGAACTGCTCATCGTGGACGGCGGCATGGGGCTCTTCGCGACGCCGGTGGTGCCAATACCCGCCGACGCCGGCGGCGGCGTCGGCGGTGACGGCCAGCCATTCCTGGGTCCGAGTTCCTTCCCGGAGGTCCCCGGTGGCCGAGGCGCCGCCCATGCGGGTCGGCACCCAGCCGGGGTCCACCGCGTGTGAGACGGTCTCCGGCCATCGGCGCTCGACGGCGGCGGCCAGAGCGGTGGCCATCAGCTTGGTGTCCGCATAGGTGGCGGTCTCCTGCTCTCCGGCCCAGTCGAGTCCCTCCAGGGCGGGGTGGCCTCCGTGGTGAAGACCGCTGGAGAGGATGATCAGGCACCGGGGACGGGGCAGCAGCGCCGTGAGCAGATAGGGGGCCACCACATTGACCGGCGGCAGGTGCGCACCACGGAGGACGCCGGCGTTGTGGATGACCGCATCGAAGCCACCGAGCTCCTCCGCCTGGGCGGCGATGTCCCGGACCTGCTCCCTGTCGGCGAGGTCGCCGACCACGGCCGAGGCGCCGTCGTCCACCAGCGGCCGCAGGGAGGCGAGACGGTGGTCGTCGCGGGCGTGGACCGTGACGTGGTGTCCTGCCGCCTGCAGGTGCTCCGCGGCGATGCGACCGAGTCCGTCGGTGGATCCGGTGATGAGGATGCGTGCCATGGGCGGGTCCTTCCGGTGTGCTCGCAGGATAGTCAGCGGCACCTCGCCTGCGCGAGGTTTCGGCGTCGCCGGCTGTCCCACCCCTCAGCGCTGGACACCGGGCCCTGGTCCTGGCCCTGGGCGCCCCTCAGCCTCGGGCGGACAGCTGCATCAGCGTCTGCAGGGCACGCTGCACCACAGGGCGCGGCTGCGGGGCACGCCGGACATGCACCACGATGCGCCGGCGGACCTCCGGGGCTGTCAGCCCCCGGACCGGGAGCCTCTCCTCCACGCCGGTGAGCGCCAACCGCGGCAGGACTGTGAGACCGATCCCGGCCTCGACCAGCGCCAGCGCCGCGTGGTGGTCGTCCAGCCGCGCCACATAGCCCGGCGCGAATCCCGCCGCGCGGCAGGCGGTGCTGATGATCCGGCCCGTCGGGCTGTCATAGATGTCGTGGTCGATCCAGGGCTCGTCCTGCAGCTCCTGCAGCGGAATGACGTCCCGGTCGGCCAGCCGGTGCCCCGGCGGCAGCACCACGAAGAAGGCGTCCACGGCCAGCGGATGCCGCTCGTAGCCCTCCAGGCGGGGAGCATCCGGCTCCGGCGGATCGTCGAGGGGCTCGTTGCGGATGTCGAGGTCGGCATGACGGCGGCCATGCCCGCCATAGGGCTCGTTGAGGCTGACCTCCACCGTGACCTGAGGGTGGTGGGCGCGGACCGCCTCGATGACTCCCGGCAGCCAGACCTGCGCGGCCGAGGAGAAGCACGCCACCGCCAGGTGTTCCGCCGGGGATTCCCGCAGGTCAGCGATGGTGCGGTCCAGCCGACGCAGCTCGGTGAGCGCTCCCGAGGCGTGGGCGACGAGCTCCCGGGCCGCCTCGGTCGGCACGATCCCCCGGCCTTCTCGGGTGAACAGCTCCAGCCCGGTCTCGCGGGCCAGCTGTTTGAGGTGCTGGCTGACGGTCGCCGGCGAATAGTTCAGGTTCCGGGCCGCCGCCTGGACGGAGCCGCTGGCGATCACGGCCTCCAGCATCTGGAGACGGTGCGGGTTCTGCATGCCATGACCATACGGTGATGACGAACAATCATTCAAGAACACCCGCTTGTCCCGAACAGTTGAAGGAGGTGGAATGGTGAGGCTGGCCGTTCGCCCCCGAGGAGACATCGTGACCCTGAGCAGCTACCTGGCCTTTCTCGGCGTCGCCGCGATCCTGGCGGTCACTCCGGGACCGGACACGTTCTTGGCTCTGCGCTATGCCATGGCTGGCCGTCGCCCCGGCCTGCTGGCCGCCACCGGATCCTCCGCGGCGATCTTCGCCTGGGCCGCGCTGGCGGCGGCCGGAGTGGCGGCGGCGCTGCGCAGCTCCACCACCGCCTACTACGGACTCACCCTGCTGGGCGGCACGTACCTGATCATCGTGGGCGCCCGGGCACTGCACGCCGCGCGGGAGGCCCGCGCGTCCCTCTCGGCCACTTCCGCTCCGGTCACGCCTGCCACCCATGCCCACGGCCCGCGGGCCGACGCCGAGCCGGCCAGGACCGACGACGACGCCGCCGTCGGCCCGTCGGGGGCGGTGGCCGTCGCCGCGCCGCCCAGGATCCGGAACCGGACCGCACTGCTGGCCGGGGTGACCACGTGCCTGACGAATCCGAAGACCGGACTGTTCTTCATCGCCCTGTTCCCGCAGTTCACCTCGGCCGAGATGAGCGTGCCGCAGGTGACCTTCGCCCTGGGCGGGACGGTGGCGCTGTGCATCTTCCTCTACCTGATCGCCGTCGTGGTGCTGGCCGACGCCGCCCGTCGCTGGCTGGCCCGGCCGGCGGTCACCCACGGCATCCAGGCCGTCAGCGGGGCGGTGCTCGGCGGGCTGGGCGTCTACATGGTCGCCACGGCTCTGCCTCAGCTGATCTGAGCCTCAGGCCCCGCCCTCCACGCCGGCGAGGGCGGCGGCCAGGAAGCCCTCCTCGGCCTGGTTCCCCGGCAGTTCGAGGGCGCGCCGGTACGCTGCTGCGGCGGCGCCGTGATCCCCCAGCTGCTCCAACGTGAGCCCCCGGGCGGTGTGGAACGGCCGGAACCGCGAAAGGACCGGATCCTCGGCGAGCGCATCCAGCTCTCGCAGGCCCGTCTCCAGGCCCCGAGCCTTGCCTCGCGCGACGGCCCGACCGAGCAGGACCACCGGGCCGTCGTCGTGGGTCCGCAGCATGTCGTAGAGCACCGCGATCTGTGCCCAGTCGGTGGACTCTGCGGCGGGCGCCTCGGCATGCACCGCAGCGATGGCCGCCTGGATGGCGTACGGCCCTGCGCCAGGGGAGGCGGCCGCCTGTTCGGTGAGGGCCACACCCTCGCGGATGAGCGCCTCGTCCCACAGGGCCCGGTCCTGGGCGGCCAGCGGCACCGGGCGCCCGTCATCGGCCAGCCGGGCGGGACGCCGGGCCTGGGTGAGCAGCAGCAGGGCCAGCAGGCCGGTGGTCTCGGCGGAGCCCGGGATGAGTAGGTGGAGCACCCGGGCCAGGCGGATCGCCTCGGCGGTGAGGTCCTCCCGGGTGTGAGACTCTCCCCCGGTGGCGACGAAGCCTTCGGTGTAGAGGAGGTAGATGACGCGCTGCACGCCGACGAGCCGCGCCCCGAGATCCTGCCGTCGAGGCGGGGTGAAGGCGATGCCGAGGGTGCGGATGCGGCGCTTGGCCCGCACGAGCCGCTGCTGCATGGTCGCAGTGGGCACCAGAAGCGCCTGCGCCACCTCCGCAGTGCTCAGACCGCCGAGGAACCGCAGGGTCAGCGCGATGCGATCCTCGGGGGCGAGCAGGGGGTGGGCGCAGGCGAAGAACAGTCCGAGGCGCTCATCCGGGATCTCGGCATGCTCGTCGTCGTGGTCCTGCTGGGCGGGGTCCTCCAGCGCCTCAGGGACGGGGCCGCGGTCCTGCTCCACCCGCAGCCGCGGCAGCGCGGCGGCCCGCACCCTGCCCCGGCGCAGGGAGTCGATGCCCTTGCGGCGCGCCGTGGTGGTCAGCCAAGCCTCCGGAACGGCGGGCACGCCCGTCTCGGACCAGCTGTGCAGCGCTTGGACGATGGCGTCCTGGAGCATGTCCTCGGCGAGGTCGAGGTCTCCGAACCGACGCGCCAGGGCGGAGAGAATGCGCGCCCGGGCGTCCCGGCCGAGGCCGGCGATCGCCCGGTGCGCGGCATCCGCTCCGCCGATGTGCGGGGCTGTCACGGCCGGCGGCTCAGTAGGGGGCCACAGGGCGGACCTCCACATGCCCGCCCGGGGCGGAGCCGGGGCTGCGGCGGGCCCACTCGATGGCCTCGTCGATGTCGGCCACCTCGATGATGTAGGTGCCGCCGACGAACTCCTGAACCTCGGCGAAGGGGCCGGAGGTGACGACCCGGGCGCCGTCGTCGTCACTGGCGACCCGCACCCCGTGCTCGGGGTCCTCCAGGGCGAAGGAGGTGACGACGACGCCGGCCTCGGTGATCTCCTTGTCGAAGGCGAAGAACTCCTCAGGGTCCGCGCCTCCGTGCTCGCCGCAGCCGGCGTCATCCGTGCGACCCATCAGCAGCAGTGCGTATTTCATAGTGACTCCTCATATCTGTCGGCCGTGGACCGCGGCCCGGGGAGGGACGCGACGAGAGCCGAAGGACGTCGCACCGGATGGTCCGACAACATCTTGACGCACGGGGTGTGCCGGGATCGACAGATCCGGGCGAAGTTTTTCTCGGGGTTCCTCTCACGGTCCCCGATCTGTGTCTCCGTTGCAGGCACGAGACGGTCCCCTGATGCGAGGCGGGGCGGGGCGGGGGTTTCTATGAGTGGCGGGGCGGTTTCTATGAGTCGTCGCATCCCTGAAACTGGGACAGCGACGGTGCTCGACCCGGCGACCGCCCCGGGAATCCTCCTGCACCCCCGATGGTTCCCACTGTGGACGTCGCTGCAGCAGTGGACGTCGGCACAGCATCCCGCCGATCGCATCGCCCGAGAGGACCCGCCATGACCGAGACGACCCCCGCCACGATCCGTATGTTCGGCGCCCAGTGGTGCGGTGACTGCCGCCGCACCAAGGCGCAGCTGGACGGCCTCGGCGTCGACTACCAGTACATCGACTTGGAGCAGGATGTGGCAGCCGCCGACGTCGCCCGGGAGATCTCCGGGCGCACCAACATTCCCGTGGTGGTCTACCCGGACGGCTCCCACCACGTGGAGCCCAGCAACGACGACGTCGCCGCCAAGCTGCGGGAGCTGGCGCTGATCTGATCAGCGCCGGCTCCCGCAGGTCTGCGTGACGGCCGTTCTCCGTGGCCCCTTGGATCTCGGATCCGCCCTCGAGCCCGGCTCAGGACTGCTCGACTCAGAGGTGCTGACCGAAGAACTCCACAGCCTTCTCTGCTGCGACGCCGGCACCCTGGGGCTGGTCGTAGAGGTCATAGTGCGAGACACCCGGAAGCACGACCAGCTCCTTCTGCTCGGAGGCGGCCCGGCGGTGGATCTCCAGCCCGTCTCGGTACGCCCCGAAGCCGCCTTCCTTGTCTCCGACCACGACCAGCAGGGGCTGGGTCAGCAGCTCCTCCGCCAGGTGGAAGGCATCCCAGCCCAGCGCCGCGGCATTGTGCGCCAGGTCCAGGCAGGTGGTGCCGTTCTCCGCCTGAGCCCGCGGCGTCCGGTAGTAGTCATAGGCCTCGATGATGTCGATGTCACCGGTCTGCTCGGCCGCCTCTGCGGAGTCCGGCAGGTGATTCAGGATCACCTGCTGAGCCCCGGACGCCTCGGCGGTGCGCTGCTGGGCGACACCCTCCAGTGCGGCCACCACGCTCCCCGCCGTCGCTGCCGCACCTGCGCGCATCATGCGGCCGAAGTTGACCCCGGTGAAGGAGGCCACCGCTTTGAAGCGGCGCTCCGTCATCGCGGCGTTGAGCGTGTATCCGCCGCCGCCGCAGACACCCATGACGCCGATCCGCGCGGCGTCGACGTAGGGCAGGGTCGTCAGGTGGTCCACCACCCGGCGGAAGTCCTCCACACGCTGCGTCGGGTCCTCCAGATTCCGCGGGCTGCCTCCGCTGGCTCCCTGGAAGCTCGCGTCGAAGGCGATGACGACGTATCCGGCCTCTGCCAGGCGGGTGCCGTAGACGTTGCCTGCCGTCTGTTCCTTGCAGCTGCCGATCGGGTGGGCGCTCACGATGGCGGGGTAGGTCGAGCCGGCGTCGAACTGCGGAGGGAAGTACAGATCGGCCGCGATGTCCCAATACATGTCCGGGTTGCGGAAGGTGATGTTCTCGATGGTGATGGCAGTCATCAGGACTCCTCGGTCAGGGGTGAGTCTGTCATGCAGGGGACGGGCCCGAACCCGTCGCCACCTGTCCCACCATCCTGCAGAAGTGACTGAAACCTAGGAAGAGAAAGTTTGTGCCTAGGAAAATCTCTTCCTAGGCAGGATCGTCCCTCAGGCGCTCGAGCCGCTCGCGCGACGGCGAGTCGTCGTCGACGGAGTTGATGACCAGCTGCTGCTCGGGAGCGCCGGCGTACCGGAAGATGTCCCACTCGAGCGTGATCTCCCCGACTTCCGGGTGGATGATGACTTTGGTGCCGAAGTCCTGGCGCTCGACGCCCCGCGCGCTCCACCAATGCGCAAACTGCGGATCAGCAATGGTCAGCTCACCGACCAGCTTCGACAGCGCGGGGTCATCGGGAGTCGCCGCCGCCTCTCGTCGCAGGATGGCGACGCAGGCTCGCGCCACTGATGCCCAGTCCGCAAATCGTGACCGCATCTCCGGATCGGTGAAGATCAGCCGGACGTAGTTCAGCTGATGTGTCGGAAGGGCGTCGAAATCGACGTAGAGACGGGCCGCGAGCCGATTCCAGGCGAGGATGTCGGTCCTGGGGCCGAGCACGATCGCTGGGGTCTCGGTCAGCTGACGCAGCAGCCGCGCGAGCTGGGGCCGTGGCGCGGCACGCCCCCGGGCTGCAGGTCCACCGGACTGTCGCTGTGCATCGGGCCGCCGGGCGTTCTCCCGCAGCTCATTGAGATAGTCGACCTGGTCATCGTCGAGTCCGAGCGCAGAGGCCAGCGCCTCCAGCACCGGCGCAGAGGGCGGCACGCGCCCCTGCTCGATCCGCGTGTAGTAGTCGGTGCTGATCAGCGCGAGCGCCGCTGCCTCTTCGCGCCGCAGACCTTCCACCCGACGTTGTGAGGAGCCGCCGGGAAGTCCGACGTCGGCGGGCTGGACCTCGGACCGTCGTGTCCGGAGGAACTCACCCAGCTCCTGAAGATGCGGACCGCGTGCCGAGGAAGACTTCATGCTTCCCAGGATACGGTCGATTCGTTCGTGGCGACGGGAGTTCCTGACTGGTGCCAAGGCCCGGTCCCCGCACCCGGCGAGCCCTCAGACCTGGCCCCCGAGCCACTGATGCGCTATATATGGTCGGATGACCACCCGTGCGTCGGACGTCCGGCGGTGAGCCTGACGGCGTCGGCGGGGCATGGCGAGGGGAAGGACTTCACCGGGTGGCCGAGGCCGAGACGATGACTCAGCGCGGAGACCCGCGCGCGCCGACGGCGTCGAGGATCCCGTTGCGCCGCCTGCCGACCAGCATGATCCTCTGGTCCGCCATGCGCGTGCTCGTCGCGGTGCTCGCCACTGCGGCCGTGGTCGCGCAGTTCGTCGCCGCCCTGGACGGCGCCCTCACCCATGACCGGGCTCTGGGCGCCACGGTGGGGAACTTCTTCAGCTACTTCACGATCCTCTCCAATTCGGCGGCAACAGTGTTCCTGGCCTGGGCCGGGCTGCGTCCGCTCATCCGTCGGCGGGGATCACTGGTGGACCCGCCGGCACTATCCCTGGGGCTGGCCTGTGTGACCAGCTGCGTGCTGATCACCGGGGCGGTCTACAACACTCTGCTGCGCCATCTGCCGCTGCCTCCCGGCAGTGAGCCCCCGCCGTGGTCGAACGAGGTGCTGCACCTGGTGGTGCCGCTGTTCGTCTTCGCCGACCTGCTGCTGGGGCCGCGCCGACGCGCTCTGCCGTGGCGTGCCCTGTGGGTGATGGTGGCGTTCCCGCTGCTGTGGGCGATCTACACAATGGTCCGAGGCCCGCTGGTCACCGATCCGGCCACCGGCGCACCCTTCTGGTACCCCTACCCCTTCATGGATCCGGGCAACCCGGACCTGGCGCCGCTGGCCGGCTACCCGGGCGTGATCCTCTACCTGGCCGGCATCGCGGCGGCCATGATCGCCGTCAGCGCCGTCGTCGTCTGGTGCGGGCGCCGCGGACCCGGGCTGTGACACCGCTGATGCGGGACTTTCCCAGAGAGGCATTCGAGACTTCGACCATGGTCGAGCCGGGCTGCTGACGGCCCGGCACCACATCACCTCTCAAGGGAGTCGGCATGAACCTGGGCACGATAGAGCAAGCTGACGATGCCCTGAGGATGAAGGTCCGGGCCCGACTGAACCGCCGGAACGCGGCGAAGGTGCTGCGATCGATCGAATCCGCGACAGGCCCGGTGCCACGGCATGTCAGGGCGCAGGCCGACGACTACGCCGGCGATGTGCTCGGTTCCACGAGCCATGCGGCCTGGCTGTACGTCTACTGCGCGATCGCCGGCGAGTTCCGCGACGGGTGGATCCCCGACGACTACTACATGTCCGTGGTCCTTCCCGCGATCGAGGGGCGACATGGCGCGCTCTCCGACATGCGGTCGATGACAGCCCGCATCTTCGGGCACGAGAAGGAGATCCCCGACAGCGGATACGTGGTCAAGGGACGGCTGTTCAGCGCATCACTCGACGAGAGCACGTCCCTGGAGGAGTTCACCGACCTGGTCTTCGCAGGAGGGGACAGAGTGGCCTTCAAAGCTGACGGGAGCGCGCGCGGCCGCGGCGTGCAGATCCTTGATCGAGAGAGCTTCACGCGGACGGCGAGGGGCCTTCCCGACGGCGTGGTCCAACCCTTCATCCACCAGCACGAGGCCTTCGCCGAGATCGCGTCCGGCTCCGTCGGGACGCTGCGGATGACGACGGTCATCGAACCTGACGGGCAGACATCCCTCAGGGATGCGTACCTGCGCTTCGGGCGGGAGGCGGAGGACCATGTCGCCTCGGACTCGAACATCCGGGTTCTGCTCGACACGACCACGGGCGCCTTCAGCCCGATCGGCTACTCGGTGGACTGGCTCGAGATCGACCGGCATCCCGACTCCGGCGCCGTGTTCGCCGGACATGAGGTGCCGAACTACGCCGCCTGCCGCGAGGCCGTGGAACGGCTTCACGGGCGATTCCCGGTGGCCCCGGTGATCGGGTGGGACCTGACCGTTGGTCATGACGGTTCCGTCCACGTGCTCGAGTGGAACAACGGGCACAACGACATCAAGTTCTCCGAAGCGACCTCGGGGCCGTGCTTCACGGGGTTGGGCTGGGAGTTCCTCGGCCGGAAGGGAGGGCGGCCCGGTGTCCCTCACTGAGACGGAGGCGCCCGCGGCGATCTTCGCCCAGTCTGGCGCAGCCCTCTCCCCCGATCAGCGAGTCGTCGACCTGCTGGCGGATCTCATCGGAAGCACCTCTCTGGCTCTCGGCCTGGGGCTGACCTTGGCGCCGAAGAATGTGGGGAGCCTCCTGGGCCTCGACGGGACGCCACCGGCGCGAGCCCGTCTCATCGGTGTCGCCGACGTCAGCCTCGGGTCCGCGATCCTCACATCCTCCCGCATCTGGCCGCGACGGCGCTGGCCAGCCCTGATGGCCCGTGAAGGCCTCCACCTGGTCATCGCCTCAGAGTATGCCCGCCACTGCAGAACCCCGGCAGCACTCGCCATGATCGGGCTGTTCATCGTCGATGGGGTCGTCACGGTGATGATGCACCGGCAGGAGCGCCGCTGATCAGCCTCCCGGGCGATCGCCCCGTCCTAGCGCCCTGCTCACGGGTGCAGGGCGACGTCGGCTTCAGTGGTCCGCCACGCGTGGAAGGTCACGGTCAGCCCGGCCCGTGTCGGGGCACAGACCAGCGGGCCGGCGGCGACGTCGTCGCGGGCGGGGAACGGGAAGACCCGCAGCAGGCGCAGCTCGCCGCCGAGGAGCTCCGCGCGCACGGTGATCGCGTCATCGCTCCAGCTGGCGCGGACCAGCACCCGCTGGCCCAGCCAGTCGTCCGCCGGGGAGAGCGACCAGTCCGAGGCGCCATCGGTGACGACGGCGCCGGCGCTGAGGTGCCCGTCCGAGAACTCCGTGGCCGCCTTGGTCCAGTGATCCTGCGCGGCGCGGATGAACAGGCCCGCCTGGTCGAACTGGGCGGAGAAGTCAGCCGTGTACTCCACCTCCATGGCGGCGCCGGGCCGGAAAGGTGCCAGCAGGGCGTGTTCGGTGTCGTGGACGAATCCGTAGCTGGTGTGCCGCCAGGCGTCAGAGGTCTCCACCGCGGTGACCAGAAGGTCTGAGCCCTGGTTCTCCACCGCCGCGGGCGGGTTGCTCCACACTCCCTGCTCCCAGGGGATGTCCCCGGACGGAACGGACGACGACGTCATGGCGGCTCCTCTGGGAGAGCTGATCAGGGACGGGTGCGGGTGCGGGTGGTGCGGCGTGAGTGATGACGCCTCCGGATGACACCCCTAGATGATGCCACCGGGGCAGCTCTCACCGGGACAGATCTCACCGTAGATCCCGCCACCTGTACAGCGGAAGCCCCCGGGCGGCGCACCGCTTCACCCCACCCCTTGACAGGTACCCCCTAGGGGTATACTTTTGTCTCCCAGGTACCCCATTGGGGTATATCCATCGACCGTCCGGGAGAGAAGGAGCCACCGATGAAGGCACCCGCACGACTGGGGCTGTACGGGCTGATCCTGGTGACCGTGTTCGCCGTGGCCGGATTCACGGCGAACGCCGTCGTCCCCGACGCCACCGTGCAGACCTGGACCGACCAGAGCCCAGACGGCCACCACCAGAACGAGGACGGAGACGAGGACATGACCGGCACAACGCACCACGGCCACCACCCAGACCCGGCGGCGCTGGGACTCGGGCTGGCCCAGGACGGCTACCGACTCACCGACGTCAGCGCGCCTGCCTCCCCCGGAGTCCACGGCGAGCTGACCTTCGCGGTCACCGGCCCCGACGGCCGACCGGTCACCGACTTCGCGCTCGAGCACGAGAAGGAGCTGCACCTGATCGTCGTGCGTGCCGACGGCCAGCACTTCGCCCACGTGCACCCTGAGCGCGACGAGACCGGCACGTGGTCGATCCCCTGGGAGTGGGAGGCCGCAGGGTCCTACCGCATCATCGCCGACTTCCTCCCCGCCGAGACCGGGGAAGGGCTCACCCTCTCCACCACCGTGCACGCCGGGGGCGACTACACTCCGACACCGGCTGAGCAGCCGATCACCGCCGCCACGACGGACGGCTTCGACGTCGCCGTCGAGGGTGACCTCGTCGCAGGGGAAGCCTCCCCGCTGACCATGACGGTCTCTCGCGACGGCGAGCCCGTCACCACCCTGGAGCCCTACCTGGGCGCCTTCGGGCACCTGGTGGCCCTGCGCGACGGAGACCTGGCCTATCTGCACGTCCATCCGCACGGGGCCGCGCCGCAGCCCGGGGAGACCTCGGGGCCTGAGATCGCCTTCGAGGCCACGGCCCCCACCGAGGGCCGCTACCTGCTGTACCTGGACTTCCAGGTCGACGGGCAGGTCCACACGGCTCCCTTGGTGCTCGACGCGGGCGACGCGGGCGACCGACCCGACCACGGCACGCACGAGGACGACACGCACGAGGACGAGGACGGAATGGATCATGACCACTGAGCGCACCAGCACCCCCGACGGCCTCGCCGGCGTCGAGCTGAGGATCAGCGGCATGACCTGCGCCTCCTGCGCGAACCGGATCGAGAAGAAGCTCAACCGGCTCGACGGCGTCACAGCGAGCGTGAACTACGCGACGGAGAAGGCCAGCGTCACCGCTCCCCACGACTACGACCCCCAGCTGCTGATCGCCGAGGTGGAGAAGACCGGCTACACCGCCGAACTCCCACCCGCCGCCACGGACGCCGCCCAGGCCGCCGGGGAGGAGCGCGAATCGAGCGAGGACACCGAGATCCGGGTGCTCAGGCAGCGACTGATCGGGGCGGCCGCCCTCTCCGTGCCGGTCATCGCCATGGCCATGATTCCGGCGCTGCAGTTCGACTACTGGGGATTCGCGTCCCTGGTCCTGGCCGCACCGGTCGTGGTGTGGGCGGGCTGGCCCTTCCACCGGGCCGCCTGGGCCAACCTCAGGCACGGCACGGCCACGATGGACACGCTGATCTCAGTGGGCACCTCCGCCGCGTTGGTGTGGTCGGTCATCGCGCTGTTCTTCGGCACCGCCGGTCAGCCCGGCGTCGTCCACCCCTTCGAGCTCACGATCTCCCGGGCCGACGGGCTCGGCCACATCTATCTGGAGGTCGGCGCCGGGGTGATCACCTTCATCCTGTTGGGGCGCTACTTCGAGAAGCGCTCCAAGCGCCAGGCCGGCGCCGCCCTGCGGGCCCTGCTGGAGCTGGGGGCCAAGGAGGTCTCGATCCTCCGGCAGGGCCAGGAGGTGCGGGTCCCCGTCGACGAGCTGTCGGTCGGCGACGAGTTCGTCGTCCGCCCCGGCGAGAAGATCGCCACTGACGGCACGATCGTCTCGGGGACCTCCGCCGTCGACGCTTCCATGCTCACCGGCGAATCGGTGCCGGTGGAGGTCTCCGCGGGCGACGCCGTCACCGGCGCCACGGTGAACGCCGGCGGGCGGCTGGTGGTGCGGGCGACGCGCGTGGGCGCCGACACCCAACTGGCACAGATGGCGAAGATGGTCGAGGACGCGCAGTCCGGGAAGGCCGAGATCCAGCGGCTGGCCGATCGCGTCTCCGCCGTGTTTGTGCCCGTGGCGATCGCTATCGCCGTCGCCACGCTCGGAGCCTGGCTGGGGGCCGGATTCCCGGTCAGCGCGGCCTTCACCGCCACCGTGGCGGTGCTGATCATCGCCTGCCCGTGCGCCCTCGGGCTGGCGACGCCGACCGCACTGCTGGTCGGCACCGGGCGCGGAGCCCAGATGGGCGTGCTCATCAAGGGCCCGGAGATCCTGGAGTCCACGCGCAGGGTCGACACCATCGTGCTGGACAAGACCGGCACCGTCACCACCGGGAAGATGACCCTGGCAGACGTCATCCCTGCCGCCGGCGTGGACCGCTCCGAGCTGCTGCGGATCGCCGGCGGCCTGGAGGACCACTCGGAGCACCCCATCGCGCAGGCCGTCGCCGCCGGCGCAACCGCGGAGGTGGGCGAGCTGCCCACCCCGGAGTCCTTCGAGAACATCGAAGGACTCGGGGTCCAGGGGGTGATCGACGGTCATGCCGTCGTCGCCGGACGCGAGGCGCTGCTGGCGGACTGGTCGATGCACCTGGACGAAGATCTCCGGTCCGCCAAACGCGCGGCGGAGGCCGAGGGCCGGACCGCGATCACAGTGGGCTGGGACGGCCAGGTCCGCGGCGTGCTGGTGGTCTCCGACACGATCAAACCCACCTCCGCGGAGGCCATCGCGCAGTTCAGAGAGCTGGGACTGACCCCGGTCCTGCTGACCGGCGACAACCAGGCCGTGGCCGAGCAGGTCGCCTCCGAGGTCGGCATCACGGAGGTCTTCGCCGAGGTGCTGCCGCAGGACAAGGTCGACGTCGTCACGCGCCTGCAGGATCAGGGCAAGGTGGTGGCCATGGTCGGCGACGGCGTCAACGACGCCCCCGCCCTGGCCCAGGCCGACCTCGGCCTGGCCATGGGCACCGGCACCGACGTCGCCATCGAGGCCGCTGACATCACCCTGGTCCGCGGCGATCTGCGGGCGGCGGCCGACGCGATCCGCCTCGCCCGACGGACCCTGCGCACGATCAAGCAGAACCTGTTCTGGGCCTTCGGGTACAACACCACGGCGATCCCCATCGCAGCGTTCGGGCTGCTCAACCCGATGCTCGCGGGGGCGGCGATGGCCTTCTCCAGCGTGTCGGTGGTCGCCAACAGCCTCAGGCTGCGCGGCTTCAGGGCCACGGCCGACGACGGCGCCGCCCTGGCGGTCCGTACCGCGGCGCCGGCACGCGGATCGGCGAACGAGTCGGCGAACACCTGACCATCCATCATCGAGACCAGACGAGAGGACACACGATGACTGCACGAGAGAGCCTGCCCCTGACCGGCACCTCCTCCGGCGGTGGGAGCTGCTGCGGCCACACGCCCCGCCCTGAGGCCACCACGAAGGCCCCGGCCGACGACATGGCCGAATGCCCGGTGATGGCCGGCACCCCGGTCGTCAAGGCCCAGGCGGAGGAGGCCGGCCTGTACCGCGACCACCGGGGCACGCGGCATTGGTTCTGCTGCGCAGCCTGCGGCCCGCTCTTCGACGCGGACCCGGAGCAATACGCGCACCCCGCGTGATCCACCGACGGTCTCAGCCCGCCCCGGCTTCAACCTGCCCCGGCTTCAACCGTGACCGGGCCGACGTCGGCCAGTGGCGGCACCCTGCGCCCCCGACGCTCCCCGACTCCCGAGGTTGCTGGGCGCCGGGGGTGCGGGTGCTCCTGAGGAGCACATTCACACCCCGGGAATACCCCCTAGGGGTATATCGTTGGTCATCGGTGAGACACTCTAGGAGGACCCCATGAGTCTGTTCGCGATCCGTGACTACCGGCACCTCTTCAGCGCCCAGGTCATCGCGCTCTTCGGCACCGGCCTGGCCACGGTCGCACTCGGCCTGCTCGCCTATGACCTGGCCGGAGCCCAGGCCGGGGCGGTCCTCGGGACCGCGCTGACCATCAAGATGGTCATGTACGTGCTCGTCGCCCCGGTGGCGGGGGCCTACGCCGACCGTCTGCCCCGGCGGATGTTCCTCACCCTGCTCGACGCGGTGCGGGCCGGCGTCGTCCTGGCCCTCCCGTTCGTCACGGAGATCTGGCAGATCTACCTCCTGGTCGGCCTCCTCCAGGCCGCCTCGGCGGCCTTCACGCCGACGTTCCAGGCCACCATCCCCGACATCGTGCCGCAGAAGGCCGACTACACCCGGGCCCTGTCTGCGTCGCAGGTCGCCTACACCATGGAGAGCCTGCTCAGCCCGGTCCTGGCGGCCGTCGCCCTGACCTTCATGTCCTTCAACTGGCTGTTCGTCGGCACCTCCGCGGGCTTCCTGGTCTCGGCCGCCCTGGTGCTCTCCACGCGCATCCCCGACGCCCGGCCCAGCGGCCACACCGGCGTCTGGGCACGAGTCGCCTCCGGCAGTGGGCTCATGCTGCGCACCACTGGGCTGCGCGGGGTCCTCGCCCTGAACCTCGTCGTCGCCGCGGCCGGCGCGATCGTCGTGGTCAACACGGTCAACTACGTGCGGGACCAGCTCGGGGGAACCCAGGCGGACGTCGCCTGGATGCTGGCCGCCTCAGGCCTCGGCACCCTGGTGGCCGCACTGATGCTGCCTCGCGTGCTGGACTCCATGCGTGAACGGACCGTGATGATGACCGGCGCCGTGACCCTGCTGGCGGCCGTGCTCGCCGCCGTGACGATGAGCGCCACCGGCATCACCGCCTGGGGCGTCACCGCTCCGCTCTGGGCGCTCATCGGGGCGGGCATGGCACTGATCGTCACGCCCACCGGACGGGTGATCCGCGGCAGCGTGGAGGACCACCAGCTGCCCGCCGTGTTCGCCGCACAGTTCTCCCTGTCCCACGCCGCCTGGCTGATCACCTACCCGATCGCCGGATGGCTCGGCACCGCCGTCGGGCTCACCCCCGCCTGGGCGACCCTGGCCCTGCTGGCCCTCGCCGGGCTGGTCGGTGCCTGGGTGCTGTGGCCTCGCCGTGCGGAGCTCCCAGCCTCCGTGCCCGAGGAGGCCCTCGCGCCCTCGGCCCGGTGCGACCACGATCCCTCCCGCCCCACGGAGGCCGCCGCCTCGGAGGGAACGCTGACGGCCTGCCAGTGCGCGGCGGCCCGGGCGGTGTAGGGGCGCGCACCGGCCCAGCGCGCTGATGGTGGGAATGACACCAGGCGTTTCAGCGCGGGTGACCCAGCCATCGTCGGCAGTCATCCGGAGGTCCTGGTCATGGCTGTCGAGGCCAGTGCACGCCGGGGGCAGTCCCCAGGCAAGTTCAGAGGAACACGCGCCGGCAACGGACGAACCCTGCCCGGCGTCGCCGCGGGGCAGGGTTCGGACGTCTTCAGTTGTGGAGCTAGCGCGACAGTGCTCGAACCTTGCCCCGTCCTTGCAGTTGGCGGTCTCGTCGCATCGTGCGATTCGTCGGCGGAGCAGACCAGCGCTGGTCTCGCCTGACTCGACGCGGGCGCTGCCGCGTCCGGTCCCGTGCTTGACGGCGGCGATGCTGGATGAGGCCAAGCGCCGGTACAGGGGCGGCGAGATCCTGCGGGTGATCGCTGTCGATCTGGGAGTGAGCCGTCAGCGACTCGCTGAGCGGTTGCGGGAGCGAGGCGTGCGTCTGCGTCGTGAGAAGCCATCATCGGAACAGGTGCTCGAAATGTGCCGTCGCTACGAGCAGGGCGAGTCGCTGGCCAGGGTCGGCGAGCGACTGGGCTTCAACCCGAGCACGGTTCGTCTGCACCTGCTTCGTGCGGGGATGACACTTCGCGATCCACAAGGCCGCGCACGGTAGCTTGGCCCAATCGTCATCCCATCAGTCGTTTGTAACGCGCAGCGAATGCCGGCTCCCCTCCCTCCATAATGAGGCGAATTGAGCGCTTCATATCTGCGCGTTGTATGGAGCCATGAGACTCAACCTCTGGCACTGGGCCATGTCGCAAGATCGTTACGTGCTCCGCGTCTGCATTCACCACGACGTTCGCGTTGTGAGTCACGACAATAACCTGCCGATTCGCCTTAATCCGCTTGAGTGTCGTGACTACGAGGTCATAAATGAGTTTGTTGTCCAGATCATCTTCCGGCTGGTCAAGGAGGAGGGGGTCATTGCTGAGCTGGAGGACAACTGCAAGAAGTGCGGCAGTCTTCTGACCGGGAGAGCCTTCATCAATTTCACTAAGACGATTCTCGCCTTCTTGTCGATACTGAACTCTGAGATGGTCTTCGGGGAACCAGAGATTTACCTCAGTCTCGTACGCGTGCGGGTCGAGAGAGCTTAGGTGAGCGAAGAACCTCTGGTCGAAGTTGATTCCTGAGTGTTTTTTGAGCAGCGGAGCCGCTCCCCCATGCTCTTGAAGCTCCAGAAGGAGCTTCTTGAGTTCGGTCACGCGCTTGTCTCTTCCCGGTTTGAATTGGTGATCCAAGACCACAGGCAAGCCGTCGTCACCGAACACAGGATCGAACGAGGAAGGCTTCTGTACCAGCTCCCGAAGCTCGGCCTCCAACGCGGTATCGTCCGCTTGGGCGAGCACTCTCAGGTTGAGGTCGCTGTCGCTCAAGCTACTTGCGAGCGCGCTTCGCCTCTTAGTCAGGTCCGAACGTTGCTCGATGATGCGTTCAAGCGTGCGCTGCGCGTCTTGGACGACTCGTTCCCGCCGCTTCTTTGCCTGCTCAATCTCTCCAAGAACTGTTTCCCGCTCGTTCTTCGCCGCGACCAGACGGCTATTGGCCTCGTTCGGGTCTTCGATGTGGCTCGGCGCATCGGTCTCGTCATCTACGGGATTAAGTTGGCTGTTCAGCTCCTCGATGCGCTTCCTTCGCGGAGAATTGCCCTCCACCGCTTCCCAGACCCCTCGGGACTCGCGCAAGATACGAGAGACACCCTCTAGTGCAGTGTATGCACGGACAATCTCCAAGCGACGCGCTTGTTCTGGCGCCCAACCCTCTCCTGTCTCGTCCTCAGCCGGCAGCTCTTCACTCGGAGCTTCTTGTTCAGGACGGAGTTCACCAAACTCTTCCACCAATGTGCTAGCTGCCTCTTCGAGTCTCACAGCAACAGACTCAAACCTTGCTGTTTCCTGCTCCTCTTGAGTAAGGCGGTCCAGCTCCCGTGCTTCAGGAGAGTTTCTGAGCTTCGCGATATGCTCAAGCTCAGCGCGTATGTCTGAGAGTTCCCCATTCAGGCGATCCTCTGAGGCAATCTTGACGTTGAGCTCATTGATCTCTGAACGCTGCGTTCGGTACTGCCCGCAGAGCTCATCGAAGCCTTCTTTCCACGTCACATAGTCGATGGAAGGCTGATCGTCTAGCGCCTTTAGCAAGCTCTGCGGGTCACGAGCAGTCTCGTAGATCTGTTTTTGGCTGTTGATGAGTAAGGCGAAGCGATCACGCGGCGCACCGCCCTCGCGCTGCCATTCACCTCCGGCGAGAACTTCGATAATCGGTTCGTCAGGTTGACTGCCATCCCAAACGACACGGTAGGTGCGGCCCAGACGGACAAGGTGGACCTCGACTCGTGTATCGCGGTTCCAGAAACGGGCAGTCAGGTTCTTACCGGGTTGCGGAGAGAACCAGTGGTTGTCGGCTTGGAGCTCTTTGGGAAGATCGGTGAACCGACCCATCGCAAGGCGAACAAGTTCGATGAGGGTCGATTTACCGACTCCTCTACCACCGATGATCGTGTTCATCCAAGGACCAAAAGCATAGGTTGCTTGGAAGTCGCCCTTGCCGACGACTAGACGCCGAATTATGGAATGGGTAAAGTCATTCGGGTCCGGATCGCCTTCTCGTGCGGGTATGACTGATTGCGCTCCGTCGGAGAGCGCAAGCTTGATCCCGAAGAGATTCGGGTGCTCCATCTTCACCCAAGTGAAGTGACTTCCGGGGTACTTCGCTTCGATTCCTTCTGGGCATGCAGAGCCGTCGAGATGATGAGCATCGGAGCCAAGGACTTTAATCCATCCTTGTTTTTTGGCCTTCTTCGCCCCTTCTGGGGTGACGACCTCAACTGCGACGATATTTTTGGACTGACCGATGTCTTCCTGGTTGCGAAGATCGTGCTCGAAGAGCCCTTTAGTGTCGTCGGCGTGAGCGGGTATTGCTAGGCCATCCTTTTGGACGATTTGCTCGACCACCTGCGCGAACGACATCTTGGTAGTCCCCAGGCTGCTGCCGCGTTCGGCGCTGTACCCACATACATGGAGCAGACCGTTGATGTCCTCGCTTGGAGTGTCGACATCGAAGACTCCGAGGAGGTGGTATCCGCCGTCCACGGTGAACTCAACGCCGCTGAACAGAACGATCTCTCGAAACCCCTCGGGGTTTTCGTCCCTCAGCGAGGAAAGCTCCGCTCGTGCGTTGTCGATACCCTCATGGGTATTGTGATCGGCAATGACCAGAGCATCGAAACCGCTCTTCATATAGGCGAGAAGCCAGTCTCTATAGGACGTGGGTACCGTGGCAGGTTTTCCCTCTTCCGCGCCAAAATCGAACGAGGCAGGGCTGTGCGCGTGGAAATCGACCTTCCACCATCGTGCACCTGGATGCGGACTGCTGCCTACTGGCACTGGTGCTAACGTCACCGGAACCTCCTGCCGGTGACGCTCGTCACCTACCGTTGCTGGCTCATGGTCCTGACATTGTCCTATTTCGACCACACCGGGCTCAAAGCGACACGCGGAGCCGAGGCCGAACCCTCCGAACGGCGGATGCTCAACCGGGGACTCTTCGACCGCATCACCATCGATGACGGGGACGAGGCCGCCGTTCAGCCGACCGAGGCGATCCGGACCACCCCGGCCGCCGGCCCCGGACCGCACGACGAAAGAACCCCGCCCCGCGATCACGCGGGGCGGGTTATAGGCCAAAATGTGTGTACAGCGCGGCCGGGGATCGTTGATCTGACGCCGATGTAGGGGGCTGCACATGCTTTGAAAGCATGTGGAGTGACTCCTCCCTCGAATCAGCCGGTCTGTGGTGTATGCGGCACCAAGCTGGTCAAGAACGGCAAGACCAGCGCTGGGCGGACGCGGTGGCGGTGCAAGAACTGCGGCGCCTCGGCCACTCAGTCCCGGACTGATGTGACCAGCAGAGCTGAGTTCACTGACTTCATCAGCTGGATACTGGGCCCCTCCTCGATACCCCGGCACACCCATAGCCCCCGCACATTCCGACGCAGAACCTCATGGTGCTGGGATATCGAAGTCCCTCAGCCTGACCCGACCGGGGAAGTTCACCGGCAGGTCATCGTTGATGGCACCTACTTCAATGGATGGTGCGTGCTCATCGCCCACAACGGCACCCATGTGATCGGCTGGCAGTGGTGCGACAAAGAATCCAAAGCCGCCTGGGCAGCCCTGTTCAAACGGTTCCCTGCCCCGGATGTGGTGGTCACCGACGGCGGCACCGGACTCAGGGCCGCAGTCGATCAGCAGTGGCGCCGCACCCGTATCCAACGCTGCTACTTCCACATCCGCGCCGCCGTCATCCGGCACACCACCCTGAACCCACGACTGCCTGCTGGCCAGGAGATCCTGGCCCTGACCAGGGAACTGATGAGAGTCCAGGACCTCGATGCCGCTGCGACCTGGATGGGCGCCTACGCCTCCTGGGAAGCGAGATGGGAGTCCTTCCTCAAGCAGCGCACCTACGCGAAGAAAGGCGTAGAGCGCCCCTCCTGGGCTAAGCCGAACCAGAACTGGTGGTACACCCACATCCGTCTGCGCCGAGTCCAGGGACTCTACCGGCAGCTGATCCGCGATGACTCCCTGTTCACCTTCCTCAACGAGGACTACATCGAAGACCAGCAGCGAACCGTGGAACGGGCCACCTCCCGGTTGGAGGGTGGTCCCAACAGTGGGATCAAGCACCTGCTGCGCCATCATCGGGGCATGCCCGATCACCACGCCCGCAAAGCAGTGGGCTGGCTGCTCAACAGTCTCACCGAGCACCCACATGCTCCTTGGATACTCGCTCAGCGGCATCACCAGGAATCGGAGAAGCAAGCCCAGTCAAAGCCGGTGGAGGAAGACCCGATCGGCCCTGAGCTCTACGGCACCTCAGCTATAGCTGAGGAAGGCCTCTGGACCCGCAGAGGCTGGGCCGGAAGGGGATGGCACGCCCGGGCCATACACACATTCTGGCCAATAACCCCGCGGGGCAGGGTTCGTGCGTCGTCACGTGTGGAGCTAAGGGGAGTCGAACCCCTGACCTCGTCGATGCGAACGACGCGCTCTACCAGCTGAGCTATAGCCCCGTATTGAACTGTGCCTGCGCGGCGGTCTCGTCGCGCGTGACCACACCAGGATATAGCCGCTGAGGCGCTCACCGAAAATCTTGGCCGACAGATGACGCCGGGGCCGTCCACGCCAGCCGTCGCCGCTGGTCAGCCGGAGGGATGAACTACGTCACACGGCGTCCGTCGGCACGTCTGCCCTCAGAACGTGAGAACCGCCACTGCTGTGCGCGCCCAGATCCCGGATACTGGTCAGATGACCGTCTCCACCACGCCCCGCCCTGCCGTCGTCGCCGAGCCTGCCTTCGGGCTGCTGCTGGACGTGGACGGCCCCATCGCCTCCCCGGTCTCCCGCACTGTGGCGATCGATTCCATCGGCCAGGACCTGGCCGCGATGTCCAACCAGGGCATCCCGGTCATCTTCAACACGGGGCGCTCCGACGACTTCATCGCCCAGGAGGTCGTCCCGCCGCTGCGGGCATCCGGGCTGCGCGACGGCGCCCCGGTCTTCACCATCAGCGAGAAGGGTGCGGTCTGGGCCGAGGTCACCCCGCACGGACTGGGCGAGATCCACCTGGACGAGGAGCTCCGCCTTCCCACCGCACTGGCTGAGGATGTCCGAGCCCTGGTGGCCGAGCGCTTCAGCGGGCACGTGTTCTACGACGAGACCAAACGGACGATGATCTCCGTGGAGCAGCTGGTCGACGTCGAGAATGAGGACTATCTGATGATCCAGCCGGAGTTCGACGCGGCCGTCGCAGACCTCCTGGAGAAGCACCGGCTGGATCAGGTGCGCATCGACCCGACCATCATCTCCACTGACGTCGAGCATCAGCGGGTCGGCAAGGACCTCGGCGCCGCCCGGGCCCTGGAGCTGCTCCGCGAGCGCGGCATCACCCCGCAGGCCTGGTACACCATGGGCGACTCCCGCACCGACTACGCGATGGCCTCCTGGCTGCACGAGCGCGGCCACCAGGTCAGCCATGTGGACGTCCGGCCGGCCGACGGCATCCCGGAGACCGCCCACCCGGTGCTGACCTCGGACACCGGCGCCATCCATGACGACGCCGGCGCCGAGTTCCTCCGGCGTTGGGCGACGTCGCTGGGCTGAGGTCCGCCTGCGGCGCGTCCTGCCGCAGGCGTCACAACTCCGGGCAGGTCCTCTGCGGCCTGCTCGCCGACGGCATCGGATCCATCGCCAGGACCCGGCGCCGACTCAGACGTTACGCCCTGCCCAGGCCCCGCAGCTCGGCGAGCAGCGCGAACACCCGCTCGTCCATCGCCACCTGCATCATGGCCAGGCAGATCCTGCCATCGGGGTCGACGAAGAAGTCGGTGCCGAGGCCCCCGGACCAGCTGAACCGACCACGATCCGGGCCGTCCGTCACCACCGAGACGCCGTACCCCCATCCCATGCCCTCCCAGAAACCCGGGTAGAAGCTGTCCAGGGTCTTCGCCGCCTGGTCCACCTGGTCGCGGCACATCTCATCCCGCAGGTCAGAGTCGATCAGGCGACCATCACGCAGCGCGCTGAGGAAGGCGTGGTAGTCCCCCACGGTCGAGACCAGCTCCGAATGGCTGACGTCGAACGGCGCCGGGGCGACGTAGAAGCCCGCCCCGGCCGGCTCGCACGCCTCGAAGCCCTCAGCCGTGCGCTGGAACACCGCGGGCAGACGGTGCGCCTGCTCGCTCGGCACGGTGAAGCCGGTGTCGACCATGCCTGCGGGGGTGAACACGGTCTCGGCGAGCACGTCCTCGGTGCTGCCGCGGCCGAGACGTCCCAGCAGGATGCCCAGCAGGCCGAAGTCGTGGTGATATCGCCACCCGTCGCCGGGCTGGAAGGCCAGCGGCAGGGACGCGAGCGCGTCGAGCCAGTCCTGAGCGCCGAGTGCCACAGGTTCGGCGCCTGCTTCGACCCCGCGGTCGATCATCGCCTGCCTCAGAGGAGTGTCAGCGGTCATGACCCCGTAGCCGGACTGATGCGTGAGCAGGTGGCGCACTGTGATCGGACGTCGGGCCGGCTGCGTTTCCTCCAACGGAGCATCCGGATGCGCGAGCACACGTGGCTCCGCCAGCTCCGGGAGCCAGGCGCCGATCGGATCATCCAGGGTCATCACCCCGTCCTGCACCAGGCGCAGCGTCGCCGCGGCGACGACGGTCTTCGTCATGGACTGGATGCGGAATATCGTGTCGATCTCCAGCGGGGCACCGTCCGGAGCGTCGAGCCCGATGCTGATCGGCGCGAACTCCTCACCGTCGGTGCCGACGACCCCGGGCATCGTCCCGTCCTCGACGTGACGGGTCAGGAGCTCGTGCAGAGAGTTGGTCACGGCGGCCCTTTCCGGAGGAGGACATCTGTGCCGCTCATGCTAGCCGCCTCCACCACGCGGGGGTCCAGAGGCCCCAGCCGACCCGGAAGGGAACGTGACGGCGCCTTGCTGCCGGGCCGTCCTGACCGCGTTGACGTTCACGGCATGAGCTGCGCGTGCTGGCGGACCCAGGCGTGCATGGCGATGCCGGCCGCGGTCCCGGCATTGATGGAGCGGGTGGAGCCGAACTGCGCGATGGACAACGTCGCCTCGGCAGCGGCGCGCATCTCCTCGCTCAGGCCGGGGCCCTCCTGCCCGAAGACCATCACGCACTCCCGCGGCAGCTCGTAGGTCTCCAGCGGCACCGAGTCGGGGAACAGATCCACCCCCAGCACCGGCAGCCCCTCCTCCTGCGCCCACGCCACGAACTCCTCCACCGTGGCGTGGTGCCGGACATGCTGGTACCGGTCCGTGACCATGGCACCCCGGCGGTTCCAGCGGCGCCGGCCGACGATGTGCACCTCAGCGGCCAGGAACGCGTTGGCGGTGCGCACCACCGTGCCGATGTTGAAGTCGTGCTGCCAGTTCTCGATGGCCACGTGGAAACCGTGCCGGCGGGTGTCCAAATCGGCGACGATCGCCTCATGCCGCCAGTACCGGTACCGGTCCACCACATTGCGCCGGTCACCGTCCCGCAGCAGCTCCGGGTCCCAGTGGTCCCCCTCCGGCCAGGGCCCCTCCCAGGGGCCGACGCCGACCTCGCGGGCGCCGGAGGACTGGTCGCCCGAGACGGAGGATCCGGGCCCCTGTGCCTCGGCCTGCCCCTCGGCGGCGGAGGGGGCGGCTTCCGGGCGAGGGCGAGGCGCATCATCCATGCGCACGAGGGTACCGGAGCAGACGTCGTCTGCTCCCCTCACCCTCCCCTCACCCCCGGCCGACGACGTAGGCTCGGGCCCATGGCTCAGAGCACCCCGCACACCGAGTCCGACCCTCGCCCCACGGCCGCACCGAACCCGCTGGAGCAGCTCTCGCTGGCGGCCCTGCGCACCCGGCGCAGTGCCAAATGGCGAGCCTTCGGCGACGATGTCCTGCCGCTCTGGGTGGCGGAGATGGACGTGCCGCTGGCCGAGCCGATCGCCGATGCGCTGCGCGGCGTGATCGACCGCGGCGACACCGGATACCCCGCCGGCCGCGGCTATGCGGAGGCGCTGGCCGGGTTCGCCGAGCGCCGCTGGGGATGGAGCCTGGAGGTGGCGCACACCAGCACGGTCCCGGATGTGATGCGCGGGATCACTGAGGCGCTGAAGCTGATCACCGCCCCCGGCGACGCCGTCGTCGTCGCCTCCCCCGTGTACCCGCCGTTCTATCAGTACCCGGCCGAGGCCGGCCGGCGGGTGGTGCAGGCCCCGCTGAACCCGGCCGGGCGACTCGACCCGGCCGCGTTGGAGGAGACCTTCGCGGAGGCCGCCCGCACCTCGACGTCCCCGGCGTTCCTGCTGTCGAACCCTCACAACCCGACCGGGGTGGTGCACACCCGCGCCGAGCTGGAGCAGCTGGCGGAGCTCGCTGATCGGCACGGACTCCGGGTGGTCGCCGATGAGATCCACGCCCCGCTGGTCCTCGGCGCGTCGCAGAGCCCCGGAGATGCCGCAGATACCGACGACGACGGCGCCCCGGTCCGCTTCACGCCGTACCTGTCCGTGGATCCGCGGGGCATCAGTCTGATGTCCGCCTCGAAGGGCTGGAACCTGGCCGGGCTGAAGGCGGCGGTGATGATCGCGGGACCCGACGCCGTCGCGGATCTGTGGCGTCTGCCGAACATCGTCGCGCACGGACCCAGCCATGTGGGCGCGCTCGCGCACACTGCCGCCTTCGCCCACGGCGAGGCGTGGCTGGACGCCCTGCTGGACGGCCTGCGCGTCAACCGGACGCTGCTGGGTGAGCTGCTGGCCGAGCATGCGCCGCAGGTGCGGTGGACTCCGCCGCAGGCCACCTATCTGGCGTGGCTGGACTTCCGCAGGACCCCGCTGGCCGGGGCCGGGGACGACGTCGCGGCCGCAGGCGCCGAGGCACCGATCCGCGGCCCCGCCAAGGCGCTGCTGGCGCGGGCCGGCGTCGCGCTGACCGCGGGGAACCCCTTCGGCGACGGCGGGGCAGGCCACGCTCGGCTGAACATGGCGACGTCGCAGGGGATCCTCACCGAGGCGGTGACACGGATCGGGCGGGCGCTGAGCTGAGGATCCCGGCGCCGGGTCCGGAACCGACCGGGCGTAGCTCCGTCCCGGCTCACGGGCGGCGCCGAGCCAGATACAGCCGCCCGCAGCCCGGCGCGTACGCCAGGTCCAGCGCGTCCACGGTGAAGCCTGCCGTCTCCAGCGATCCCTCGATCTCCTCCCGGGTGCGGAACCGCAGAGTGGAGCGGGACTCCCACCGGGTGCCGTCGTCGAGCGGGGCGCCAGTCTTCTCATCGAGGAACACGGTGGGCTGATCGAAGGTGACCAGCTCGCCGTCGCCGACGACGTCGACCACCTCCACCCAGCGCTCCACCGCGCCCACCCCCGGCACACCAGCCCGGGTGCGAGACTGCTCCGGAGTCCAGGACTCCCAGGCGCGGGCCTCTCGCCGACGGGCCTCGAAGACCAGCAGCCCTCCGGGAGGCATCGCGCGGTGCGCCGCTGCCAGCACTGCGGACCACTCCGCGTCGTCTGTGAACACCTGAGCGACGTTGGCGCTCATGGTCACGGCATCCACCGGGAGCATCGCCACGATCGAGGCCGCGGCCGGGTCCAGGCCGATCACCTGCATCCCCCGGTGGGCCAGTCGACGTGCCAGCACTCCGGTGCCGCACCCGATGTCCAGGACCCTCTGGGCCTCCAGTGCGGCGACGGCGGCCTCATACTCGTCGAGGTCCCCACGGTCCGGGTCGAGCGCGTCATAGACCGCGGCCAGGCGCGGATCAGCGAACAGGGCGTCGGGCTGATCAGGCATGGCACGAGCGTACGGGACCTGCGCTGCCGACGTCAGCGGAGCGGCATACCGTCAGTGGGCAGAACGAGACCGGCGCACCACGCGGCAGGCCACATAGACTGGGCCCTCGAAAGTCCCGTGACGCGGTGCATCCGGCGGGCCGGCGACGCGCACGCCGTGACAGGACCTGACAGCTGGCCGGACGGAGGCGGATCCCGATGCATGACCGCAGCAGGACACGAGATGACGCATCGGAGGCGCACGTCCCTGCCGCCGGCACGGACTCCCCCGCGAAGTCGACCATGCACATCGGGGAACTCGCCGAGAAGACCGGCCTCTCCCACCGCACCATCCGCCACTACGACGACGTCGGCCTCCTGCCGGCCTCCCGCACCGAGGGCGGATTCCGCGTCTACACCGCCACCGATCTCGAACGCCTGCTGGTGGCCCGCACGTTGAAGCCGCTGGGCTATTCGCTCGACGAGATCACCAGGGCACTGGAGGCCATCGACGCCGTCACCGCCTCCCCGGAGGATGACCAGGCCAGAGGGCGGTTGGCCACCCTGCAGGAGGAGCTGGCGGAACGCCGGGAGAAGCTGGCCCGGAATCTGCGCCAGGCCGACGAGCTGCTGGACTCTCTGCGCCAGCTGTGAACCGCGGAGCCCCTGGCCTTGGTCCGCTCAGAGCACGTCGAGCGATCCCAGGGCGTTGATCAGCAGCAGCACCCCGACGCCGCCCACCACCCAGGCGACCATGCCCGCCGCGTGACGGCTGAGCCACCCCTCGAGCTTCTCCAGCGGGCCCTGCAGAGCCCGCTGGGCCACGAGGCGTCCGCCCAGCAGCGCCAGCGCCGGAAGCACCATCATCAGGCAGTAGAAGAGGATCATCACGGTTGACGCCGGCCACTGCGGACCCGTCGCGGCGACCATCCCGATGCCCGCCAGGTACGGCAGCACCGTGCCGATCTCCAGCAGCACGGCCAGCAGCCCCAGTCCCACCAGCGCACCCACCCCGGCCGGTCGGACCGCGGATGTCGACGTCGACGCCGACGCCGACTCCGACGCGGACTCCGACGCGGACGGGCCAGCCTGTCCGGACGACGGCGCGGCGGCGGTCTGCGCCCGCGGTGATGTCACCGCCTCAGGGGCCGGCGAGACCTCCGTGCCCAACACCCGGGCACGCCACCGAGTCACCCGGCCGGCGGAGCCCCGTGCCTGCTCGCGGCGAGCCTTCCGCGCCTTGCCCGCCCTGGTCATCGGGTCCAGGTGGAAGCTGTACGCCAGCAGGGCGGCGCCCAGCAGCGCCTGCCCCAGGAGGAACACCGGCGTGCCGCGGACCTCAGCGAACCAGCTCAGCAGCCCGTCCCCGAAGAAGGTCAGGCTGGCCAGCAGGACCACACCGATGACGGCATAGCCGGCGGCCACCACACCCAGGTAGACGAGCACCCGTCCGGCGCGCAGCCGCCCCGGCGCCATCAGCAGCCAGACCGGGATCAGCAGCGTGCCGAAGGTGGTGGAGTCGATCAGGGCCAGCACGGCGAGGATCCCCCACAGTCCGGCACCGAGCCCGTCGGTGGGCAGCTCGCCGCTGAGGTCCGAGAGGCTCACAGCAGACCAGGTCCTGACCAGGACCGGCATGAGGATGTCTGTGGTGCTCATACCTGCCACCCTGCCCTGGCCCCGCGCCCTGCGCATCGGCCGAAGGGCTGAACCCTGACCCGCTCCTCAGACTTTGGTCGGAGGACCAGGCGCCCGCGCTGTGGTGAGATGGCGTCATGGACTCCTCCCCCGGCCTGCGCAGGGCCTCCGACGACGGCAGTCCGCCTCCCCGGGGTCGACGGCCCACCTGGCCGGACCCTCTGCGGCGCCGCGATCAGGTCCAGACCGTCGTGACGCTGGCGGCCGCCCTCGGGCTGCTGGCGGTCCAGTTGCGGGGTCTGCTGCCCACGCCGTGGCTGGACTCCCTCGGGCCGGGCCCCGTCTGGTGGTGGCATCTGGGGCCGCTGGCCGTGATCGGCGCGGCGATGATCGTCAAGCCGGCGGCGCCTCTGACGGCGCTGCTGGCGGGAGGCCTCTGCGTACTGGCCGATCTGGCCATCGGTGGAAGCGTCGGGATCTGGCTGTGCCTGGCCGACCTCATCTACTTCTTCGGCCTGCGCGGAGGACGCCGCTCCCTGTCCTGGCTGGCGGGGGTGTTCGCGGCCCTGATGCTCGCCGGCGGCGTCGTGCTGTTCGCGGCCGACGGGGACGCCGGCACGGCGGTCTCCGCGACGCTGCTGATCGGCAGCGTCCTGCTGCTTCCGCTGTGGTGGTCCGTGGAGGTCCGCCGGGGATATCCCCTGGGGCCGCTCGCCGCTGAACGGGACCGGCTCGACGCGGAACGGCACGCGGCGCTGGTGCGGGTGCATGAGCTGGACCGGCGCCGGGCGGTGGCCGCGGAACGCCAGCGGATGGCCCGCGAGCTCCACGATGTGATCTCCTCGCATGTCTCGGCCATCGCCCTGCACTCCGGGGCGGCGCTTGCCGGCTCCCCTGACCAGGACCGCGACCGCCGCGCCCTCGAGGAGGTGCGGCGGACGTCCGTCACCGCCCTGGAGGACCTGCGGACCATGGTGAACCTGCTGCGTGGCCAGGACGCCGAGTCCCCCGAGGGCGTCCCGGAGGGCCGCGACGCCCAGAGCCGCGACGCCCAGAGCTCCGACGCCCAGAGCTCCGAGCTGCTGGCTCCGCCGTCCCTCGAGCACGTGGTGGAGGTCGCCCGCAGCCGCGGCCTGTCGCTGCAGGTCTCCGGCGAGGTTCCGCGCGGCGACGAGCCGACCCGCTCCGGCATCCGAGGAGTCCTCTCCCGGGTGCTGCAGGAGGCGCTGACCAATGCCGCGGCCCACGGGGACGGCTCAGCTCGGGTGGAGTTCAGCGAGACTCCACACCAGATGCGCCTGCGAGTGACCAACGGCGTGCCAGACGCCCCTGTCGGCAGAGGACCTTCCCCGGCACTGGCCACCGGCACGGGGATCATCACCATGCGGGAACGGCTCGCCCAGGCCGGCGGCACGCTTCAGGCGGGGCGCGACGGGGACCTCTGGGTGCTGACGGCAGACCTTCCCCGAGGACGGAGACGATGAGCATGCCCTTCCCCACCCCGCACGCCGACGACGGAACGCCGCCCGTCCGCGTGCTGCTCGCCGATGACCACCCCAGCATCCGGGCCGGGCTGCGACTGCTGCTAGAGACGGCGGCGGACATCGAGGTGATCGGTGAGGCCGCCGACGGTGCCGTCGCCGTGCAGCAGGCACAGTCCCTGCGCCCGGACGTGGTCATCATGGACGCACGGATGCCGGGCACCGACGGCATCGCCGCCACACGACAGATCGCCCAGGCCAGCACCGGAGAGGTGCTGATGCTGACGACCTTCGACCTGGACGAGGTGGTGTTCGGCGCCCTACGGGCCGGGGCCGCCGGGTTCCTGCTGAAGTCCGCCGACCCGCAGGAGCTGCTGGACGCGATCCGTCGCATCGCCGCCGGAGACGGCGTCATCGCACCGGAGGTCACGCGCCGGCTGCTGCGCACGTTCGTGGCCGACGAGGGCGCACCGGTCACAGGAACGGACGCCGTCACCGCCAGCGCATCCGGCAGGTCGCCGGGATCCTCCGCGAGTGTCGCCGACGGCACCGAGAGAGCGTTCGGGGAGCTCACCCCGCGGGAGCTCGACGTCCTGCGGGCGCTCGGCCGCGGGCTCTCCAACGCGCAGATCGCCGAGGAGCTGGTGATCAGCCTGGCCACGGTGAAGACGCATGTCTCCAGCGTGCTGGCGAAGCTGCACCTGAGTTCGCGGATGCAGGCGGCGATCCACGCCCGGGAGGCGGGCCTCACCTGACCGGAAGGGCTGCGCCTGATGCGTCGGACCCGCGTCAGTCCCCGGTGCGACCGTGCGCCACCCCGGTGGGGACGCCGATCAGCTCCGGCTCGGGCGCCGCCACCGAGCAGACCCCGGTCTCCGGAAGAGCCAGATCGCGGGCGACGGCGTCGTCGCCGGCCAGGTGCGCGGCGATGGACCTGACCTGCTCATAGCCGGTGGCCAGCAGGAACGTCGGCGCTCGCCCGTAGGACTTCATGCCGGCCAGGAAGAACCCACCCTCGGGGTGGGCCAGGACGTCTGCCCCGTGGGCGGGGACCGTGCCGCAGGAGTGGATCTCCGGGTCGATGAGCGGCGCCAGGCGCACCGGCGCCTCCACGGCGGGGTCGAGCTCCAGGCGCAGCTCGCGCAGCATGTCCAGCTCGGGGCGGAATCCGGTGGCCGCCACCACGGTGTCCACCGTGAGTTCGCGGGCCGAGTCGCCATCACCGACGGTGACGACGACGCCGTGCCCCTTCCCGTCCTCGACCGGACGCAGCGCAGAGACCGACGCCTGCGCGTGCAGCTGGACGGCGCCGGATTCGACCGCGCGCTGCAGCCGGGTGCCGAGCATTCCGCGGGCCGGCAAGCCGTCCGCGTCGCGCCCGCCGTAGGTCCGGCCAGGGTCCTGCCCGCGGATCGCCCAGTGGACCTGGGTGCCGGGCTCCTCCCGGGCGAGCTGGGCGAGGTTCAGCAGGGTGTTGGTCGCACTGTGCCCGGCACCGACCACCAGCGTGTGCCGGCCGGCGAACCGCTGCCGCTCCTCACCGAGCACATCTGGCAGAGCTCCCGTCAGGTGCGGCACGACGCCGGGTGCGTCTTCCCCGAGCGCCGGCAGCCCGGCCGCGCCGAGGGGATTGGGGGCGCTCCAGGTGCCGGTGGCGTCGATGACCGCGCGGGCGCGGACCTCGTCGACCTGCAGTCCGACCTCGGTGCGCCGCTGGACGCGCAGGACGAACGGCTCACCTTCACGACCCCGGACATGGGTCTTGTCCCGGGATCCGCGGGTCACGGCCACCACGCGGGAGCGTGTGCGCAGACGGTCACGGATGGCGGGCACCTGGGCCAGCGGCTCCAGGTAGTCCTCCACGATCTCCCGCCCCCAGGGCAGCGAGGTGGGCCGCGGCGGCTCCCAACCAGCGGCTTCCAGCAGGCGGGTGGAGGCGGAGTCGAGGTCGTAGCGCCACGGCGAGAACAGTCGGATGTGGCCCCACTCCCGGATGGCGGCGCCGACGTCGTCGCCGGCCTCCAGGATCAGCGGCTCGATCCCGTGCTCCAGCAGGTGGGCCGCGGCGGCGAGACCCACCGGGCCGGCACCGATGACCGCGACCGGCAGGGCGTCCGCAGCGGAGGGAGCGGCGGGAGCGGCGGGAGCGGTGCTGGTCATCTGTTGCATGGGGTCTCCTCAGGGTCGGCGTCATCTGGAGCCGACGTGGCACCAGGATGCATAGACAAGATTCGATACGAGAGACTCTAGGACCACTCATCGAAATTCGTCAATACGTGAGCTACGATGACTCCATGAGCACCGCGACACCGGCCGACAGCGCCTGCTGCCTGCCCACCTTCCAGGGCCCGCTGACCGCCGAGGAGGCCGAACCCCTGGCCGCCGTGTTCAAAGCTGTGGCGGATCCCGTGCGGCTGCGCCTGCTGTCCCTGATCGAACACACCGAAGACGGCGAAGCCTGCGTCTGCGACCTCACCGCACCGCTGGGACTGTCCCAGCCCACGGTCTCTCACCACCTGAAGATCCTCGTCGAGGCCGGGCTGCTCACCCGCACCCAGCGCGGCCGCTGGGCGTACTTCGCGGTCCAGCGCCCCGCGCTCGATGAATTCGGGTCCCTTCTTCGCCGCCGACGGGAGACTGCGGCGTGATCCTGCCCCTGGGCGTCATCCACCCTTGAGCCCGCCCATCCTTGAGCCCGCCCCACGCCTGAAGGACGAGGAGTCACATTCCGGCGCTTGCCCGCTCGCTGACGCGCGTCATGTCAGGGATGTCGTACGGGAGAATGACCCCTCGACGCACCGGGACCCCGCCTGTTCCGGTCAGCTGAGCGAATCCGCCAGTGCTCGCACCAGCTTCGCGACGGCGGCGGCCCCTGCATCCGGGGAGCCCTGGGTGGCTGAGTCCGGCACATAGACCGCCCGGCCCGCGCGCGCAGTGAGGGTCGCCGTCGCCTCGGCACCTGCTGCGGCCGCCTGAGCCACCGCCGCGGGGACCACGACGCCGTCACCCTCTGCGAGCACCCGCTGGGCGGGGATCAGCGCATCCAGCATGGTGCGGTCCCCTTCGGCGGCGCCGCCATGGTACTGCACTGCGGCGATCCCCTCGGCGAGCGCGCCGGACCAGTCCGCCCGGCCGTCAGTCTCGAGGCTGCGTCCGGCGGCGGTGGCGAGGATGGCCAGCAGCACCCCGGAGGAGCCGCCCATCGCGGTCTCCAGAGTGCGGGCGATCCGGCGCATCGCGGCGGCCGGGTCGGCGAAGCCGAGGTCCCCGGACTCCACCAGCCCGCGCACCGCCTGCGCCCCGGCGGCGAATGTGGTGCCGGCGTCGGCGTCCCCGGCGGCACGGTCCAGCTCGTCGAGCTCCCGCTGCGCGGACTCCAGGGTCCGGCAGGCCGCGGCCACGGCGTCCTCCAGGCGTCCGTCCTGGGTGCGCGGCGTGGCCTCGGCGACCACAGCGGCCACCTCGCCGGTGGCCACACCCACGCCCGGAACCTTCTGCGGGGCGCACGGACTGCTGGGCCGCACCCAGCCGGGCGCCGTCGTCGGGGCGTCCAGCGCGGCGACCAGCTCCTCGCTGGCCGGGGCGAGGGTCACGGAGAAGCCGTGCATGTCCAGGGAGGTCATCAGGCGGGCGGGCCCCAGCAGGCGGGTGACGGCGTCGCGGCCGAGCCGGTCGAGCAGCTCGTGGGTGAGCACCAGACCCTCCTGCGGGGAGCAGCCGCCCAGGTCGTTGAGCACAGCGACCACCCCGTGCTCGGACGTGCGGACGAACTCATCGGCATCGAGGGCGTCGAGCACCTGTTGCACCGCACCGGCGGCGCCGTCGACGTCGACCTCCCGGGCGCCCGGCTCGTTGTGGATGCCCAGCCCCAGCTCCGCCCCGCGGGTGGGCTCCGTGTCCTCGCCGGGCAGGGTGGCCGGGGTGAGGGCCAGTCCGATGGTGCGCAGACCGTCTGCGATCCGCTGCGCGGCCTCGGCCACCTGCTCCACGGAGGCCCCGGCGGCCGCCAGATGGCCGGCGACCTTGTGCACCAGCACGGTGCCGGCCAGCCCGCGGGGCTGCTCGATCTCCGGCAGGGAGACGTCGTCGGCCACCAGGACGGTACGCACGTCCAGGCCTTCCTCGCGGGCCCGCTCGGCGGCCAGGCCGAAGTTGAGCCGGTCGCCGGTGTAGTTCTTGATGATCAGCACACAGCCGGCCGGCCCGGTGACCGCCCGGATCGCCTCCAACACGGCGCTGACCGGCGGGGAGGCGAACAGTGAGCCGGGGACGGCGGCGGCGAGCATGCCGTCGCCGAGGAACCCGGCATGGGCCGGTTCATGCCCGGAGCCGCCGCCGCTGATCACGGCGACCCCGGCCTGCGGATCATGCCCGCGGCGGACGAGCACGGCGGTGCCGTCCGAGGTGCCGAGCCGATCGATCTCGGCGGTGGACAGCAGGCCGGAGAGCACCTCAGGCACCAGGTGCGCGCGGGAGTTGTAGAAGGCCACGGTCTTCCTCCATCCAGAGTGGTCCGTCAGTTCCTCATGCCTCCCGCGCGTCGCCGCTGGACCGCGACCCGTTCACGAGCCGCCCGGGCCGGAGCGTCGTCGGGAGGAGGTCAGTCGAGTCCGAGGTCGGACTTGGAGTACGCGAAGAGGTACGGCACCCCGGCGGAGTCCTCGATATGTTCCCGGGCGCCGGTATCGCGGTCCACGATGACCGCCACCGCCTGCACCAGGCCGCCGGCGTTGCGCACTCCCTCCACAGCGGTCAGCGCGGAACCGCCCGTAGTGGAGGTGTCCTCCAGGACCACGACCTTCCGGCCCTCCACGTTCGGGCCCTCCACCTGCCGACCCATGCCGTAGGACTTCTGGGCCTTGCGCACCACGAAGGCATCGACGGCCCGGCCCTGCTCGTGGGCGGCGTGCATGATGGCGGTGGCCACCGGGTCCGCCCCCATCGTCAGACCGCCGGCGGCCACGTAGTCGATGCCGGCGTCGTCGAGCAGGCGCATCATGACCCGGCCCACCAGGCGCGAGGCCTCATGGTGGAGCGTGATGCGGCGCAGGTCGATGTAGTAGTCGGCCTCCTTGCCGGAGGAGAGGGTCACCTCCCCGCGGACGACGGCGAGCTCACCGATGAGCTGCTTGAGCCGACGGCGCTCGGCGCTGGGAGTGGACACGTCCGTGCTGCTGCCGGTGGTGCTGGAGATCATGGGGCCATCCTACTGGTGGCGGCTCCGCTGACCAGTACCCCACGGAGCTCCAGGTCGGCGGCCTGAAAGAATGGAAGCCATGGACCTCATCAACCTCTTCATGCTGCTCGCACCGCTCGTCCTGCTGGTCGCCATCGGCGGAGTACGGGTGGGCACGAGGTTGGGTCTTCCCGCGCTGCTGCTGTTCCTGCTGGTCGGCATCATCCTGGGCGAGTCGGGAGTCGGGCTCCAGTTCGACGACGCCGTCATCGCCCAGGGGCTCGGCTATGCCGCACTGACGCTGATCCTGGCGGAAGGTGGGCTCAGCACGAAATGGGAGGACATCCGGCCCACGATCGGACTCTCCGCGGTCCTGGCCAGCGTCGGCGTCGTGGTCACCATCGGGCTGATGACCCTCATCGGCCACTACGCGCTCGGCCTGCCCCTGCTCCTGGCCCTGCTCTTCGGCGCCGTGAATGCGGGCACAGACGCCGCCGCCGTCTTCTCGGTCCTGCGTGGCATCCCCCTGCCTGCCCGCGTGCGGTCCGCCCTCGAAGGCGAGTCGGGGCTCAACGATGCTCCGACCGTGCTGATCGTCGCGGCGGCCACAGCGGCCGCCGTCGGGGCGCCCCAGCCGGGCGGCATCCCCGGTGTGGCGCTGCTGATCCTGGGGCAGCTGGTGGGCGGCATCGTGCTGGGCGTGATGCTGGGGGCGCTGGGAGTGTTCGTCCTGCGCCGCTTCGCCCTTCCTGCCGCCGGCCTCTATCCCCTGGCTGCGCTGGCCTGGGCCGTACTGGCCTACGGCATCGCCACCCAGATCAGCGTCTCCGGGTTCGCCGCCGTCTACATCTGCGCCATGGTGTTGGGCAACGGGAGGCTCCCCCATCGACGCGCCACGCAGGCCTTCGCCGAAGGAACGGGCTGGCTGGCTCAGATCGGGCTGTTCGTGATGCTCGGGCTGCTTGCCAGCCCCAGCCGGATCACCTGGGATGTCGTCCTGCTGGGCTTCACCGCCGGACTCTTCCTGACGTTCGTGGTGCGCCCGGTGGCGGTGGTCCTCTGCGCCGTCTGGTTCCGGGTGCCCTGGCGAGAGCAGGCGTTCCTCTCGTGGGCGGGGCTGCGCGGGGCGGTGCCCATCATTCTGGCCACTGTCCCGATGGCCGCCCAGATGGAGGATGCAGACAGGCTGTTCGACGTCGTCCTGGTCTTCGTCATCGCCTACACGGCGATCCAGGCCCCCTCCCTGCCATGGGTGGCCCGACGACTGGGGCTCGTCGAGGACACGGCGGCCACCGCAGTGACCCTGGAACCCGCTCCGCTGGACGAGCAGCGAGCGGACCTCGTGAAAGTGAAGCTGACCGGACACTGCACTCTGGAGGGCATGCCGCTGAAGCACCTGGATCTTCCGGAGAGCGCCGACATCTCGCTGGTCATCCGCGCCGGCTCGGCGTTCGTGCCCGATGGGCACACCGCCCTCCAGCTGTATGACGAGCTGCTGGTCGTCGCGCCGGCTGAGCACCGGGCGAACGTGGAGGCCTACTTCCGCGGGCTGCAGACGAAGGACCCTGACCAGGGAACGTGACCCTCACCGGGAGCCGCGGGGCCGCACCAGCGGCGCCAGCATCGCCAGTACTGGCAGCTCGATGAGCGGGCCGACCACCAGGGCCAGCGCGATGAGCGGCTGGTCGGGGAAGGCCGCCACGGCGATGCCCAGGGCGATGGGAGAGTTCCGCGCCACGGTGACCATCGTCAGCGTCACCCGCTGCTCTCCCGGCAGCCCCAGCAGCCGGGAGACCACGGTGGCGATCAGCGGCATCAGGACGAACCACGCCAGAAGCGGCGGGAGCAGCATCAGCAGCGTCCCTCCTGCCGTCCACACCGTCTCCGCCTGCCAGGCGAACATGGCACCCACAGCCAGGCAGAGCAGCGGCAGCGTGCTCCGGGACGCCCACCGGTCGAGCCGGCGGCGGGCCGAGGTTCCGCCCAGCCGACCCGCGGCCCACCGGAGGATCGTCGCCGCGGCCAGCGGCACCAGCAGCACCAGTGCCACGGCCTCGACCAACACCCCTGCCTCCGCAGGGGCTGCCTCACCGCCCAGGAGCAGCAGCCCGATGCGCAGGTCAGGCTGGGCGCCCAGCAGCCCGGCTCCGAGCGCCCAGGCGACCAGGGGCGTGAAGAGGTAGTTCATCACGAGGCTGGCCCCCACGAGCCGCCGGGCGCGGCTGACGCCACCGACACTGCCGACGTCGACCTGGACGACGGAGGCGGCGAGCATCACCAGGAGGGCCGGCAGCACGATGTGCTCGCCGAGCCCGGAGATCTGGTCCACGGAGCCGAGGCTGAGCCCCAGCAGGGCCGCCCCGGCCACGAGGAAGCCTTGGAGCCGCTCCGCCCAGGTCAGCTGTGCGACCTCCACCAGCGGTCAGCCGCTCTCGGAGTCGTCGTCCCGATGGGCGGCGACGGCCTTCTGCACGTCCAGCACCTCGCAGGACGTCATACGATGCCTCCTCCGCCGTCGGCACTTCCTGAGCCTCAGCCTACTGGGCCCCGGTGACGTGGCCCCCGAGCCGTCATATGCCTGTGACACGCGGCTCGGTAGACTCGGCGGCATGCGTGAGCTGCAGACTGCGATCATCACCGAGATGGGTGTCAAGCCGGAGATCGATCCCGCGGAGGAGGTCGAGCGCCGGGTCAGATTCCTGGCGGACTACCTGCTCAGCGCCCACGGCCGCTCCCTGGTGCTGGGGATCTCCGGCGGTGTGGACTCCACACTGGCCGGGGCATTGGCCCAGCGGGCGGCTGAGAGGCTGCGGGATGCGGGCCATGAGGTCCGGTTCCATGCGGTCCGACTCCCCCATGGTGTCCAGCATGATGAGGACGACGCCGCCCGCGCGGTGGAGTTCATCGGCGCCGACCACGTGCACACGGTCAACATCGAACAGGCCGTGACCGGCCTCGACGCAGCCTACGCCGAGACCATGGGCCGGCCCATGGAGGACTACCACCGCGGCAACGTGAAGGCCCGCCTGCGCATGACGGCCCAGTATGCGATCGCCGGCGAGCACGGGGGCCTGGTGGTCGGCACCGACCATGCGGCGGAGTCCATCACGGGGTTCTTCACCAAGCACGGCGACGGCGGCGCCGACGTGCTGCCCCTGTTCACCCTGAACAAGCGTCAGGTCCGCCAGATCCTGAAGCATCTGGGAGCGGATGAGGCCCTGTGGTCGAAGGCCCCCACCGCTGACCTGTTGGATGAGAACCCGGGCCAGCTGGACGAGACCGAGCTGGGCATGAGCTACGACGACATCGACGACTACCTGGAGGGCCGCGAGGTCTCGACGGACTTCGCCGAGATCATCGAACGACGCTACCTGGCCACCCGTCACAAGCGCGCCCTGCCGGTGACCATCCAGGACACCTGGTGGCGCAGCTGATCCCGTTGAGACTGGCCGCTGGCGCCCGAGTACCCTGGACTGACATCGCCCGCCCCACAGAGAGGCACCCATGTTCGAGATGAACGGCGCCGAAGGTGCCATCGTGGGCATCGTCATCGTCGTCGTCGGGCTCGTCGCCCTGGCCGTCTATTTTCTGCCGTCCCTCGTCGCCATGATCCGTAGCCACAACGTGGGCGGAGTGTTTCTGGTGAACCTGCTGCTCGGATGGTCGTTCATCGGGTGGGTGGTGGCTCTGGTGATGGCCTGCGGCTCGAAGCCCCAGCCCGCACAGGTCTACGTCCAGCACCAGCACGTTCCGCATCCGCCGCAGGGGAGCTGGCGCGGCTGATAGCGTGACCTCCGTGAGAATCGCGACCTGGAATGTGAACTCGATGCGCGCCCGGGCTGACCGGGTGGAGGCCTGGCTGGACCGTACGGACGCAGACGTCCTCGCCATCCAGGAGACCAAGTGTAAGGATGACAACTTCCCCTGGGAGGTCTTCGAGCACAACGGCTACGACGTCGCCCACTTCGGGCTGAACCAGTGGAACGGAGTGGCCATCGCCTCGCGGGTGGGGCTGTCCGACGTCGAGCGGACCTTCCCGGATCAGCCCGCCTTCGGCAAGGGCGGCAAAGACCCCATCCAGGAGGCTCGTGCGATCGCCGCCACCTGCGGCGGCGTCCGCGTCTGGAGCCTCTACGTCCCCAACGGACGGGCCCTGGAGGACGAGCACATGGTCTACAAGCTCGCCTGGCTGCAGCAGCTGCGTGAGCACGCCGAGACGTGGCTGACCGATGACCCGCAGGCCCAGGTGGCGCTGATGGGCGACTGGAACATCGCGCCGCAGGACGAGGACGTCTGGGACATCGACTACTTCCGGGCCGAGGGGCTGACCCACGTCTCCGAGCCGGAGCGCGAGGCGTTCCGCGGCTTCCTGGAGGCCGGCTACGCCGACGTCGTACGCCCCCACACCCCGGGCCCGGGGGTGTACACCTACTGGGACTACACCAAGCTGCGCTTCCCCAAGAAGGAGGGCATGCGCATCGACTTCGTGCTGGCCAGCCCGGCGCTGGCCGAGCGTGTGGACTCGGCATTCATCGACCGCGAGGAGCGCAAGGGCAAAGGCGCCTCGGACCACGCTCCCGTGGTGGTGGATCTGCACTGACCCCCGCGCCCGGGGCCGCACCCGCTCCGGGCATCCACAGCAGACGACGACGGCGCCCGTCCCCCTGTCGAGGGGGCGGGCGCCGTCGTCGTCCGGAGGCTCGGTGCTCAGGACCGGTCGCGGAGGTCCTGCCGCAGGTCCTCCAGCTCGGTGCGCACACCGGCGGTGTTCTGCGAGGTGCGGACCATCGCGATGATGAATTCGAGGGTCACGCGGAACAGGATCAGGTAGATCACCAGCGGGATCCAGCCCAGCAGCAGGGTCAGCAGGCCTGCGATCGCGTCCATGCTGAATCCGGCGATGATGGACCCCAGCCAGGCCAGACCCAGGAACGCCAGCAGGATGATGTAGATGAACTTGGCGAACTTCACCGAGACGAAGCTCTGGAAGCTGAAGTCGAACAGTGCGCCGAAGAAGCCCTTGCCCTCCACTGTGTTGGGGCGACCGGCCGGCGCCGGGGCGCCTCCGGGCTGCTGGGCGTACTGCTGCTGGTACTGCTGCTCATACTGCTGCCCATAGGGCTGGCCGCCGTACTGCTGCTGCCCGTAGCCGGGCTGCTGGGCGTAGGGGTCAGGCTGCTGGCCGTAGCCGTAGGCGGGCTGCGCCGAGGCGGCGGACTGGGCCTGCTGGTCAGCGGCAGCCTGCTGGCCGTAGTAGCCCGGCTGGGGCTGCTCGTAGGCGCCGTGCCCCTCCTGAGCGGGCTGTCCGTAGCCCTGCTGTGCGCCGGGGTGGCCCTGCTGGTGCGGGTCGTAGCCCTGACCGTGCTGGGCGGCGTCGTAGTGGTTCGGGTGCTGCCCCTCGTAGGGGTTCTGCCCGTAGCCCGGCTGAGGCTGCTGCTCAGGGGGCAGCTGCTGGTCGAAGGGCTGACCGGTCTCGGCGGCCGAGGAGGCTGAGGCTCCGGAGACGGCGTCGGCGGTGGGCTCCGGGGTGGGCTCCTGCGCCCCGGGGAAGCCGGGCTCCGGGTACGGCTGGGTCTGCTGCTCTCCCTGCTGCTCGGGGGTGCCCTCAGAGGCCTGCTCCCCGTTCTGGTCGTGGTGGTCGTCGGGGCCGGGGTGTCCGGGCTGCTGCGTCATGGCGCCTCCTGAGGTCTGCGTCGCGTCATTCACTTCACAACCTATACGAGTCAGCGCTCAGCAGTCGATGTCTCGGCGGGGCTGAGGCCGGTGCGCGTCATACGGACCCCAGACACGACGAAACCCCCGCCGGAAGCGGGGGTTTCGGGTGGTGGCTCCGACCGGCGTCGATCCGGTGACCTTTCGATTTTCAGTCGAACGCTCTACCAACTGAGCTACAGAGCCGGGGCGCCATCACAAGATGACTTCACTCTCCTCCGAGAGCTGGAGCGACCCAGACGGGACTTGAACCCGCGACCTCCACCGTGACAGGGTGGCGCGCTAACCAACTGCGCCACTGGGCCTTGCTTTTTCAGTTGTCCGTGCCGCTTGGCACGGTTAGAAACTCTATCAGAGCTTCTCGCTGGGCTCCAAATCGGAGCTTCGCAGTACCCCCAACGGGATTCGAACCCGTGCCGCCGCCGTGAAAGGGCGGTGTCCTAGGCCGCTAGACGATGGGGGCGCGATCCCGTGGTGGACCACTGAAATTCTAGGCGCAGGCCGTACCAGCCAGCAAATCACACGTCGGCCGGCGTCGCCACCCCGGCACGTTCCGCACTCCGGCGGGCATGCTCACCCGGCGACGAGATCCTGCCGGATCTGCACCAGCATGGGGCGCACGGTGCGGGCCAGCAGCCACAGGAACACCGAGGCCAGGAGCACCCCGACCCAGTCGGACCACAGCACCACCACGGCACCGACCACCACGAACAGCCCCAGCACCCCCAGGGCGGCGAGCGGGGCGGAGGCCACCCCGTACATCACCACACTGAACAGGTCCCGAGTGCGGAAGTCGAAGGTCGCGATGATCACGAGCATCGCCACCGCCACGAGCACGACGGCGCCCGCCACCACTGCCCCGCCCAGCAGGATCGCGCCGGGCACCTGCGCGAAGGCCGCATTGAAGGCGGCCAGTGTGGCGAAGATCACGGCGGGGGCCCAGACGACCATCGTCTGCCGGAAGCCTTCGACCCATCCCTTCCAGTACCGCAGCCAGGGGATGATGTCGGCGTCCGCCCGCCAGGCGTAGACCCCGGCGGTGATGGCCGGGCCGAACGCGAGGGCGAAGAGCCCGTAGAGGGGGATGTTGCTCGGATCCTGGTCCAGCAGGATGATGCCGATCAGCGCAGGCAGAGTGGCCACCACGAACGCCACTTCGATGACGATCATCCGATAGACGGCATTGGTGACCCGCGCCAGCGGGCCCTCCCTCTCCGAGTCCATGATGCTCATCCCTCACCTTCCTGCGCACTCGGTCGCCGACGGCCCGTCTCGACGCGTCGCCGTTCACCATGATCCATCACAGGACCCCACACGACGACGTCCGCGCCCGGCGCCGACTCATAGCCGGACCCGGGCGCGGACTCGCCGGACGTCCTCGGGCTGTCCCCTCTCACCCGCGCCGGACAGTGCCCCGGGGCTGACCGATCACTGGTCCATGTCCGCTTCGACGCCGTCGATCTCCTGCTGGGCCCGTTCATAGGCCTCATTGTGCTTGTCGATGTAGTCGGCCATGCCCTGACCCTCCAGCTCACTGACGAAGGCGTCCCAGTCCTCGAGGTCACGCTGCCCCAGGATGAACTGCGCAGTGGCCGTGGACACGGTGTCGTTCAGCGCCGTCTCGGTCAGGGAGACCTGCTCCCGCTCGAGCTCATCCAACGGCGTGGCGGGCACGACCGGGGTCCGCTCCTTGTCCGCCATCGACTCGCGGAACTCGACCACCTCGTCACGCAGCATCGACTGCACCAGGTCGGTGGTGGAGCCGTGAGCCGGCATGAAGACGCCGTTGTGGAAGCCGTAGTCGGCGGAGAGCTCCTCATCCCCCTCGGGATTCAGCCCGTGGATGTCGATGCTGTCGGCCAGCACACGCTCGTCGCCCTCACGCTCGAAGGTCTCGCCCTCCACACCCCACTTGGCGAACTCCAGTCCCTCGTCGGAGTAGTACAGCCAGTCGATGAACTGCAGCAGGGCCACGAAGTTCTCCTGCTCGGCCACCGAGGAGGAGAGCACCAGCCCGGATTCGGTCTGGCCGCCGGGGGCGATGTCCCCTGCGGGGCCGGCCGGAACCCGGATCAGCCTGACCTCCATGTCGTCTTCGCCCACCTCCTCGATCGAGGTGCGATAGGACAGGATCTCCTGGTCGTTGCCCCCGATGGCCGCAGACTGCCCGGAGGCGAATTTCTGAATGGCCTGATCGTCGTCCTGGACCAGGGACTCGGAGTCCATCAGCCCGTCGTCCACAAGCCCGTGGAAGTACTCGAGCAGGTCCCGGTACTCGTCCTGAGCAGCTGTATAGGTGAACTCCTCAGCATCCTCGTCCCAGTAGGCACCGCTGTACCCCCAACCGGCCTGTGTGCCGAAGTTGGGTGCCGCGAAGCTCAGCGTCGCATCCATCTGCCACCGATCGGAGAACGGCACCATGTCCGGATACGCCTCCTTCACCCCGCGCAGCTGCTCGGCGAACTCGTCCCAGGTCTCCGGCTCGTCATAGCCGAGCTCCTCCCAGATGTCCCAGCGGACCGCCACGGAGTACTGGTCCTGCGGAGACTCATGCAGACCGGGCAGGATGTAGAACTTGCCGTCGTCCTGGTAGAGGCTGTCGATGTCCTCCTCGAGGCCCCAGTCCTCCACCTTCTGGGTGAAGTTCGGCATGTGCTCCAGATAGTCGCTGACCGGCAGCAGCGCGCCGCCCGAGATGAACTGGGTCTCATCCCCGGGGTAGACGACGGGGATGAAGTCAGGGGCGTCTCCGGCTCCGATGACCAGGGATCGCCGCTCCTCCCAGTCGGAGAGCGGGGCGTTCTCAGCGGACAAGGTGACGTTGTGGTCCTCCTCGAGGTGCTCGAAGAAGGACCAGTCGTTCCGGAGCGGATAGTTCGGGTGGTCCCGATAGAGCAGAGAGAACTCCACCGGCTCGGTCGCCACGAAAGTGTCGCCGACGTCGTAGTCCTCCATCGCGCCGACACCCACCTCCTCCATGTCGACCTCGGCGTCCGCGTCCCCGTCGGCCGCGCCGCCGCAGGCCGAGAGGACCAGGGACCCTGCCGCCAAAGCGGCGGCGACCGGCAGCAGCCGACGTCGCTGTCCTGCTGTGGTTGTGATGATCATGATGCGAGTGTTCCTTTCTGAAGGCGTCCGGGACATCGGGTCCCGGACGTCGTGAACCTGGACATGCATCGCCAGAGAGTCATGGAGGGGAGGTGGGCGCCGTCGGGCGTCCTCACTGTTTGACGGAGCCCAGCATGATCCCCCGCACGAAGTACTTCTGCAG
>NZ_JAUTWR010000017.1:0-49668 GCF_031705515.1 Nesterenkonia sp. CL21 | reverse complement strand
TTGCTCAGTCTTCCTGCACCCTCTGACACACCCCGGAGGAGCGGGACCAGCCGGCCAAAACGCACGGTCAGATCCGACCCCAGCCCGGCGGTGGCTCCGCTCAGGCCTCCGGTGTGCTCCTGACCCTTCCAGCACGCACTGACAAACCTTCGGCTTCTGCCGCCACCCCGCCTCTCCCTCACCGTGACTCCGATCACATGTCGCTCCGGATCGGAAGAACGCCCCTTCCCCCACTGTTGTTCAGATTTGAACGAGAACCTGCACGCCCCCACCAGCTGAGGAGCCCCATGACCTCCACGACCGCCGAGACCACGATCGTCGAGCGCGAGACCCTGCACCAGCTCTTCGAAGGCGCCCGCACCACCCACCGCTTCACCGACGAGCCGGTGGACCTGGACATCATCCGCCGGGCCTACGAGGACCTGCGCTGGGCGCCCACGGCCTTCAACAACCAGCCCCTGCGGCTGACCGTTGTCGCCGGTGAGGAGGCCCGCCGCGCCGTCGTCGAGCACCTGATGTCCGGCAACCAGGAGAAGACGCTGGCAGCCCCGCTCACCCTGGTGGCGGCCTATGACCCGCAGTGGCATGAGCACATGCCCTTCCTCACGCCGGGCATGCCCGGTCTGCGGGAGAACTTCGCGGACAAGCCCGACGCCCGGGCGGCCATGGGACGTGACAATGCCCTCATCCAGCTCGGCTATCTGCTGGTCGCGCTGCGCGCCCACGGTCTGCAGGTTGGCCCCATGACCGGCCTGGACCCGGCCGGCGTCGACACCGCCGTGCACGCGGAGAACGGCTGGAAGACGCTGGCCGTGATCAACGTCGGCCACGCCCCGGACCCGGAGCACGACGACGCCCAGCACCCCCGCGGCGGCCGCTTCGAGTTCGAACACGCGAGCCAGGTCCGCTGATCCGCGTCTGGCGATCCGGTGTAGGGTGGTGCGAATTCTCGCCGAGCTCACCCAGCCGGATCGCCCGCCGCTCTGCTTCGGCCGGCAGCAGGTCCGGCGCACAGCCTTCCGTGCTCCTGCGCTCTGACACGGCGATTCCCCTCCCCCGACGAACGGACCCGCCGCCATGCCGCAGGACACCCCTGCTGAGCCGCACCCTCCGAGGCCCCACACCTCCACCGCCACGCTGCTGCCCCAAGAGGCCGAGCGCTTCCCTGAGAATCCGCAGAAGCCCGGCACCTCGCTGAACGCGGTCTTCTGGACCGCGGTGACGCTGATCGTCGCGTTCATCGCCGTGGCCGGACTCTGGCCAGAGCGGATGAACGCGAGCGCGGGGGCCGCGATGAACTGGGTGACCGCCACCAGCGGCTGGTCCCTGCTGATCATTCCGCTGGCGCTGATCGCCCTGCTGCTGGTGCTGGCGTTCACCCGATTCGGCCGCATCCGCCTGGGCCCGGACGACTCCCGCCCCGAGTACCCTACCTATGCGTGGATCGCGATGCTGCTGGGCGCCGTCATGGGCATCGGCCTGATCACCTACGGGGTGGCTGAGCCGGTCTCCCACCTGTTCGACCCGCCGCACGGGCTGACCGAAGCGGGCAGCCAGGAGGCCGCCGTCGACGCCCTGCGGTTCACCTTCTTGGACTGGGGCATCCACGCCTGGGCCGTGTTCGCGACCTTCGGGCTCGCCATCGGTTACTCCACGCACCGGCTGGGCAACAAGGGGCTGGTCTCCCCGATCCTCCGCCCGCTGATCGGGCGGCACGCGGACGGGCTCCTCGGCAAAGCCGTGGACGTGCTGGTGATCCTCTCCACCCTCTTCGGCACGACGACGTCGCTGGGCCTGGGTGCCGCACAGATCAGCCAGGGGCTCAGCCAGATCACTGGGCTGCCGCTGACCACGGCGTCGGTGCAGATCGGCATCATCGCGCTGATCACCCTCATCTTCACCGCCTCCGCCATGAGCGGGGTGGGCCGCGGCATCCGCTATCTGAGCCAGACCACCATGGTCCTGGCCGCCGCGCTGCTGATCTTCGTGCTGGTGGCCGGCCCCACGAGCTGGCTGATCAACGTCTTCTTCCGCTCCCTGGGCTCCTACGCCGGCGGGTTCGTGGAGATCAGCCTGATGCTGCCCACCGACGCCGATGACCTGCAGTGGATGCAGTGGTGGACCTACTTCATGATGGCCTGGTGGATCTCCTGGGGCGCCTTCGTGGGCGTGTTCCTGGCCCGGATCTCCCGCGGCCGCACCATCCGGCAGTTCGTGCTGGTGGTGCTGGGCGTGCCGTCACTGGTGTTCTCCCTGTGGTTCAGCGTCTTCGGCGGCGCCGCCATGTGGATGGACCTGGAACGCGGCACCGGCATCGGGGAGGCCGCCGTCGAAGACGTCAACACCGCCTTCTTCGGCCTGCTCGACCAGCTGCCGCTGACCCTGCTGACCTCCGTGGCCGCCGTCGTGCTGGTGGTGCTGTACTTCGTCACCGGCGCAGACTCGAACACCTATGTGCTCTCGGTGATCTCCTCCGACGGCCGCATGGACCCGCAGCGCTCGGTCATGGCCGTCTGGGGCGTGCTGACCGGCGCGACGGCGGCGGCACTGCTCTACGCCGGCGGCCTGGAGGGCCTGCAGACGGCGGTGATGCTCTCCGCCGCACCGTTCATCTTCGTGATCCTGGCCCTCGCGGTGTCGCTGGTGATGATGCTGCGCCGGGATCCACTGGTGGCGCCGACGCACTGAGGCGGCACTGGACCGGCACTGGACCAACACTGAACCGGCACGTCAGGCGCCCGGACGACGCCGGCCCCACACAGAGGCCAGCAGCCCGCCGGAGATGTTGTGCCAGACGGAGAAGATCGCACCCGGCAGGGCTGCCTCGGGGGTGAAGTGGGCACCCCCGAGACCTGCGGCGAGACCGGAGTTCTGCATGCCGACCTCCACGGCGATCGCCCGCCGGGTGGGCACAGAGCCGCGGGTGAGGAAGCCGGCCAGGTAGCCGATGCCGTAGCCGCAGCAGTTGTGCAGGATCACGCCGAGGATGAGCAGCACGCCGGCGGAGGCGAGCACGTCATGGGAGCCGGCGACGACGGCGAGCACCACATAGGTGATGCCCAGCACCGAGACCCACGGCAGCGCCGGCTGGATGCGGGCCACGATCCTCGGCAGCAGGAGACGCAGCACGATCCCGCCGACCACCGGAATCAGCACGATCTGCACGATGCTGGAGGCCATGTCGCCTGCCGCCACCGGCAGGTACTGGCCGGCCAGCCACAGGGTCAGCAGCGGCGTGAGCACCGGGGAGAGCAGCGTCGAGATCGAGGTCATGGTCACCGAGAGGGCTACGTCGCCGCGGGCCAGGTAGGTCACCACGTTCGACGACGTCCCACCGGGCACGCATCCCACCAGGATCAGACCGGCCGCCAGCGCCGGGGGCAGCTGCAGCAGCACCGCGATCCCCAGGGCCAGCAGCGGCATGATGCTGTACTGGAAGACCACGCCCAGCAGCACCGGCAGAGGCCGCTTCACCACCAAGGCGAAGTCAGGCAGGGTCAGCGTGAGGCCCATGCCGAACATGATGATCATCAGCGCGTAGGTGACCCCGGCGCCCAGCGGCGCGAACGTGCCGGGCAGCAGCAGAGCGGCCGCGGCCCCTCCGAGGATGAGCAGCGGGAAGACGGTGACGGCGAGCCTTGCGCTGCGCGGGCTCTGATCCGCGGCCGGACGCGCCTGCTGAGCCGAGTGCGTGGGAGACATGGTTCACAGGGTGCGTCGCGCCGGTGATGCTGTCAACGACGTCGGCCCGGGCGTCCAGCATGTGGTCTGGACCGTCATGTCACCCGATCCCGATAGCCTGTGTCCCAGGACGGTACAGCACGGAACAGCACGGAACAGCTCGGCACAGCACGGTACAGCACCGAACTCGCACACAGCTCGGAGGGACGGATGAGGGGACGCACGAGGACTCCTACGACGATGCGACAGGGAATCGCAGGGGCAGGAGCGACCGGACCCGCGCCGTGGTGGGTCGCGCTCACCGCGGCGGCTCTGCTGCTGACCGCCTGCAGCTCTCCACAGGCGGAGGCCCCCGAGCCGCCGGAGGCTTCGGAGGCCGCAGCGCCCTCCGACACCTCTGACTCCTCTGTGGCAGCCCCGGAGGCCGTCATCCCCACCGAGGAGGAGATCCTCGAGCACGTGGCCGGCGCCGTCTGGGAGCTGCCGGGCGTCGGCCCCGAACCCGAACTGGTCCCGCTGCACGACGGCGAGCGCCACGGCGACGCCCTGGGACGTTCCGACGTCACGTACGAGCTCGGTGACGAGCCCGTGGTGGGCGACATCGACGGGGACGGCATCCCTGACGTCGTCCTGGACATCCTCCGCGTCGACGGCAACGGCTACCAGGTGCACTGGTTCGTCTGGCTGGGCCAGGAGATGGCCGAGGCCGAGGACGAGCCGGCGGTGCAGGTCCTGCATCCGGTGGGCCGGGGCGCCCGCTGCGGCGACTGGGTGGAGGACGTGCAGGCCCAAGACGGAGCGCTGACCGTGACGTCCTCCCTGCGGCTGCCAGAGGACGCCTGCGCCGAACCCGGGAGCGCCGAGGCCAGCCGAACCCTGACCATCGAGGAGTTCGACGGCGAACCGGTGCCGGTGCAGGTGGAGCCCCTCTCGGCATGGGGCGGGGTCTGCCCGTTCACCGAGCACGAGATCCACCGGAAGGGCTCTCAGCAGGTGCTCACCGCCCCCTCTCCGGAGGCCGATGTCGCCGCCACGCTCGAAGAGATCCCCACCAGCATCGGCATCCAGGGCTCCCTCGACGACGACGGCGCCTTCCAGGTCCAGCGCCATGGCGCGGACGAGGCGTACGCCCTGGTGACCTTCCCCAACCCCTACCTCGCCGAGGACCGCCACTGCGGCTTCGTCGCCCTGGAGGACCTCGACGAGGTCAGCTGACCGGGGTCATACCCCCCTTCCTGGTCACTCGCCACGTACCCTCACGCCACGTACCCTCACTCCACGAACACCGTGGTGGCGCGCGCCGGGGCGGTGAAGGTGCCGGCCTCGGCGTCGAAACCGGCCTCGGCGAAGGCTTCGTCCACCGAGTCCTGCAGCACGGGGTGCAGGTCCATCGCAGCGCCTGCCCGTTCGGGCACGGTCTGCTCCACCGGCTCCGGGGTGGGGTTGATGATGACCGTAACCTGCTCGAAGGCGTCGTCCAGTCCGGACATGTCGATGGTCATGGTGATCACGCCAGGCTCGCCTGCGCCGTCGAGCGGGAACTCGACCCGCTCGGCGACGTCCTCGAAGGTGCCCAGGCTGAACGCCCCGGTGGAGGAGGCGATGCGCAGCTGCTCCAGGTGCCGGTCACGGCTGAACTCGATCTCTTCACAGGTGGGCGCCTCGACGGCGTTCAGCGTCTCCTCCGCCCACGGCCACTTGGCCTCGCTGGTCCAGGCCGGGGGCAGTCCGACGCCGAACCCGTTGGTGGAGTCCCCGAACTCCTGGGCGGCCCCGCACTGCCAGCGGATGGCGTTGAACCAGTCACCCGAGTCATAGGAGTCCCGGTCCAGGGACTTGGACCGCATCAGCTCGGAGCCTGCGGTGACGAATCCGATCCCCTGGCTCAGCGTGGCCAGGGAGAGGTTCACCGACTGCATGCGGGCCCGGTCGAGCCCGGCGACGTCGTGGTCCAGCTTGTAGGCCAGCAGGTCGAAGAGGATCTCGTTGTCGTGGGCGTCCACGTAGGTGACCGCCTCGCCGGGCTGTTCGGTGTAGCCGGCCGGGGCTCCGTTGTAGTCCAGCTCCGAGCCGGGGACGGTCTCGCCCCCGGCGGTGGTCAGCGTGTAGTCGGCGAGGTTGCCGACCAGCCCGATGCGCACCAGGTCCGCGGCGTGCAGCAGCTGGTCGAGCTGCTGGCCCTCGTCGCCGGTGAGTCCGGAGCCGTTGTCCTGGGTCCACAGGCCGGTGCCGAAGCCCTGCATGCGGGGGTCCTCGTCGAACGGCCCGCCGCCGTGGGCGGCGTCGCGCAGGCGGTCGTTGAAGGTGGCCACACCAGTACCGCCCATGGTCAGCTGGCTGGCCTGCTCGAACATGGCGTTGCCTGCCACCTCCCCGAAGTCCCAGCCTTCGCCGTAGAGCAGGAAGTCCGGGTCGATCTCCTCCACAGCCTCCTGCACGGCCAGGATGTTGTCCTTCGGGTGGTGGCCCATCAGGTCGAAACGCATCCCGTCGATCCGGTAGGTCTCGGCCCACAGCTGGGCCGACTCCACGATGAACTTGTCGAACATGGTGTGCTCCGGGGCGGTGTTCTCACAGCAGGTGGAGCGCTCCACATTCCCCTCGGCGTCGAGGCGGTGGTAGTAGCCGGGCACGATCCGGTCGAACACGGAAGTGTCGGACAGCCCGGAGCCGGAGGTGTGGTTGTAGACGACGTCGTTGACCACCCGCAGGCCCATGTCGTTGAGCGCCATCACCATCTCCCGGTACTCCAGGATGCGCTGGGCGCCGTCGGCGTCCGTGGCGTAGGAGCCCTCCGGGACGTTGAAGTGCAGCGGGTCGTAGCCCCAGTTGAAGGCGTCGTCGCCGCGGACCTCGCCGATGCAGGCCTGCTGCTCCGGAGAGTCGGGGGCGAACTCGGTGAGGTCGCAGTCCGGCTGAGCCTGGTCGACCTCGGGGATCGTCGCGATGTCATAGGTGGGCAGCAGGTGGACGTGGGTCAGTCCGGCCTCGGCCAGGTCCTCCAGGTGTCCCACGGAAGTGGAACCGCTTTCAGTGAAGGCGCTGTAGGTGCCGCGCAGGTCCTCGGGCATGGTCTCGTCCGCCACCGAGAAGTCTCGGACGTGGACCTCCCAGATCTGCGCGGCCGCGGGGTCCACCGCCGCGGGCTTGTCCAGGCCTTCCCACCCCTCGGGCATGAGGGCGGGGTCCTCGAGGTCGACGATCTGGCTGTGCGTGGAGTCGGCGGCCAACGAGACCGAGTACGGGTCGGTGACCGAGTGGGTCTCCACCTGACCGGTCTCGGGATGCCAGACCTCCACCCGGTAGCGGTAGAACTGCCCCGCCCAGTCCTTCTTGCCCTTGACCGACCAGACGCCGGTCCTCTTGTCCTGCTTCATGCGGTGGACCGTCGGCTCGGCGTCGGGCGTGGTGTGCAGCTCCAGCTCCACGCTGCGCGCCGTCGGGGCCCACACAGCCAGCTCCGGCTTCTTGTTCTTCCAGGTCAGGCCCAGGTCCTCGTCAGCGGCGTCGGCGTAGACGTCATCGAGCACCCCGGCGATCTGCACGCCCGTGGCCTCCAGGACATCACCGGATCCGTCGCGGGCCACGACGGCGAGCTCCCCGCGCAGGGCCTCCGCCACGTCCAGCTGCCGCGGCACGGTGAAGGTCGCGTAGTCCGCATAGCGACGGTGGGCATCCGCCTGCTCTTCGGTCATCGCGCCGGCATCCTCTAAGACGTACTCCTCCCCAGCGGCCTGCAGCACGACCTCCTCGGCCTCACCCGAGACGTCGAGGGCGATGGTCTCAGCATCGATCCAGAGGGCACGCTGACCGTCTGCGTCGGCCGATGACGTCGTCGCCGAGGCCGTCGTCGCGGAATCCACGGTGGCGGCGGAAGAGGGCGGGACGACAGGCGCGCAGGCGGTCAGCAGCAGGGCGGCGCTGAGCGTCCCGGCAAGCAGAGGACGGGAACGTGGAGAGGGCACGGGAAGACTTCCTTCCGAGGGATGTCGGGTGATGTGACCCACAGCACACTACGGATCTCTCCGGATTCCTGCAAGCGCTTCCAGTTCCGATACGGTCCGATCGGCTACTCTGAACGACACGGATTCGCCGAGCGGAGGGGACGCCGCCATGATCACCAGAGACTCAGCCGCCAGAGACTCAGCCGCCAGAGACTCAGCCACCCCACACTCAGCGCGGGCCGTCGCCGTCCTGGCGGCGGTGGGGCTGCTCGCCGCCGGCTGCGGCGCCGACGACGGCGAGGGATCCACCCCGGAGCCGGAGACCACGGCCGCAGCTCCCGCGGCAGACCCCGAACCGGAGCCAGAGCCGGAACCTGAGCCAGAGCCCGAGCCCGAGTACGAGCCGCCGTCCATCGGCGAGCACGCCGCAGAGGCCACCTGGCAGTTCGCCCCGCGCGGGATCAATGCCCCGCTGGAGATCCACCTGACCGAGGGCGAGGCCGAGGACGTCTACGTGGCCTACCGGCACCGGCCCGACCTCGGCGAGGAGATGGATCCGTCCGTCCGTGCCGACGAGCGCGACGCCGTCTACGCCATGGGGGAACCGATCGAGGGGGACCTCACCGGTGACGGCGTCACCGATGCCGTCATCCCGCTGACCGCCACCTTCGGGGAGGACTCCGAGACGCTCTGGTACGTCTGGTTCGGCACCGAGGACCCCGGCGACGGCGACCCGGTCGCCGAGCAGCACCCCTTCCCGGTGGCCGCCGCGCAGGAGTGCGGCAACGACGTCGCCGACGTCCGCATCGAGGACGGCGCCCTCCACCTGGAGGTCAGCATTGTGGTCAACTACCACTCCGACTGGGAGTGCGACGGCCCCTTCGCCCCTGACGGGCATGACCACCAGCACCTGACCCGCACCGTCGAGGTCGAGGAGTCCGACGGCGAGCCGCTGCTGGTGCAGACCGCACCGGTGCGCGCCTGGGGAGGCGTCTGCCCCGGCACCGACTCCCCCGAGTGGTTCCCCGGCGGGGATCAGGTGGTGACCCTGACCCCGGACCCGGACGGCGAGGTCCTCGACGGCGGTCCCGGTGCGAACCTCTGGCTGGGCGGCTTCTTCTTCGGCGATGACCCTCTGATGGACGTCAGCGACGACATGGTGTTCATCAGCTACACCCCCAGCGAGCACCAGCAGGAGCAGGCCGCCGGGGGCTCCCCGCTGGCCGGCTGCGGCTGGGTCATGCGGTCCAGCTGACCCGACAGACTGAGCCGGAGGACTGAGCACCCGCGGACCCGACTCGGTACGCTGGGACCATGAACTCACCGGCGCATGACCACGAGCCCTCCGCCCACGAGCAGCACTACGTCGGCCAGCTGCGCCGCCAGCGGCTCACGGCCTCGCGGCTCTACGTCTGCACGGACCTGCAGCGGTTCATCACCGACCCGGAGGCCGGCCCGGTGGACGAGCTGGACTTCGACGCGCTGCGCGACTTCTTCGTGGAGGCCTACTCCGGCGGGGTGGACATCATCCAGGTCCGGGACAAGCACGTCACCGTGCAGACCGAGATCGCCGCGCTGACGCTGCTGCGGCAGGTCGCCGACGAGTACGCGGGCCTCTCCGCGGCCAACGACCGCGCCGACGTCGCGCGGATCACCGGCGTCGACGTCTTCCACGTCGGCCAGGAGGACCTCTCCACGGAGGAGGCGCGGCTGATCCTCGGCGACGACGTCATCATCGGCCGCTCCTGCCGCACCGAAGACCAGGTGTGGGAGGCCGCCAACGACCCCGGCATCGACTATTGGTGCACCGGACCCATCTGGGAGACCCCCACCAAGCCCGGCCGCGCCGCCGTCGGGCTGGACCTGCCCGCCTACGCGGCACAGCTGGAGACGCCGAAGCCGTTCTTCGCCATCGGCGGCATCGATGCCGAGACCATCCACGAGGTCGTCGAGACCGGCGCCTATCGCGTGGTGGTGGTCCGTGCGGTCACCGAGGCCGACGACGTCGCGGCGGCCGCCCGCGCCCTGCGCGACCGGCTCCCGGCCTGACCTGGGAGCCCCGGCCGCCGGTCCGGCCGTCCGAGCCGCCGGTCTGCCGCCGTCCCCCCGACGGTCGCCCTGACGACCGTCCCGACGTCGAACCCTCGAGCTCCGAACGCCCGGAACCGGCCTTCCTCCCCCGTGCGACGCCGATGAACTCCTGGATGACCTCGTCATCGCGGTCCTTCAACCAGCACAGCCCCACCTCATAGCCGGGCAGACCCTCCACAGCGCGGATCACCACGTCCTTGCGGGACAGTGCGCGGGCCACCGAGTTCGGCAGCAGCAGCAGGCCGACCCCGGAGGCCGCCACCTCCAGCGCCATCCGCTCGGCGGCGGCCAACTCGCCCCCGGCCTTCGGCTCATGGACCGCCGCACTCGGGTCCACGTGGGCCGGAGCCATCTGGGTCGGATCCAGGAAGGCCTCCTCCGCGATGTCCTCCCAGCTCACCATGTCCTCGGCGGCGGCGACCCAGTGCTCGGCGGCGGCGCAGACCACGGGCAGCTCCTCATAGAGGCGTACCCGGTGGAAGCGCTCGTCGGTGAGCACCTCCCCGGCCGGCAGGCGCAGGTAGCCGAGGTCGGCCAGCCCGGCGGCCACCCGGTGCAGCTGGTCGGAGCCGTCGGGGGCGCCGTCGTCGTAGTAGTCCACGGCGATGCGGATCTGCGGGAATCGCTGATGCCAGCGCTGCAGCCACTTGTCCGGGGTGGCGCCCGGGATCGCCGCCAGGCGCAGCGTCACGCGGTCCCTCCGAAGGTCACCGGTCGGCGCATGGCCGAGGTGGCGAACTTCAGCGTGAAGCCCAGGCGCTCGTAGATCCGGGTGGCTCCCGTCAGGGAGTCAGAGTCGACGTCGAGCTCGATGAGGTCGTAGTCCCCCGTGGCGGCCGCTGCGGCGATGCTCTCGGCCAGCACCGCACTGCCGAGCCCGGTTCCACGCGCAGAGGGGACGGTGCCGACCAGGTCGAGGTAGGCCGCGCGCTCCTCCCACTGGCTGGCCAGCGAATAGGCCAGCACCACGCCGTCGTCGTCGACGGCGAGGCGGGAGACCGCGTGCCGGGTGCTGCGGGCGGTCCAGCTCTCGTGCCACCTCGCGGGATCGGGGGGTGCGGAGCCCCAGTGGTCGGCGAAGGCGGCGGCGTGGGCCTCGCGGACCGCGGCCTCATCGTCCGGCCCGGGACGGCGGAACCTCACCCCTGGAGGGGCGGCGCGCCCGTCCAGGACGTCGGCGGCAGTCTCCCCGGAAGTGAGGGGCCGGGCCATGAGGTTGAACCACCGGGCCACCTGATAGCCGCGGGACTCATGGAACGCCTGGGTGGCGGAGCCGGCTCGGGCCCCGGCGATCCCGAAGTAGCCTTCCGCGCCGTCGTGCTGCTCGCCGCCTTTCTCCGCGGCCCTGGCCTCCAGCCGCGCCATGAGCTCCCTGCCGAGGCCCCGACGACGGTGATCCGCGTGCACGCCGCCGTCGAGCTGCGCGCCCACCAGGCCGTCCCGGTCGGGGGTGCTCTTCACCGTGACCTTGCCGAAGGCCACCAGCTGATCATCCGCCCAGACGGCGAACGTGTCACGCGCCGGATCCAGTTGGGAGGAGTCCAGCTCCTCGGCCAGGTCCTCGGCCGCGTAGTACTCCTCGGTCCCGTCGACGTCGCCCAGATGGTTGACCAGGCCGGCCCATGCCTCGACGTCGTCGCGGGTGATGGTGGACCAACGGTACTCGGTGTCCATGGTCAGACCACCCTGGCCTTCAGGAAGTCGACGGCGCGGCCCCAGGCCAGCTTGGCCTTCTCGGCGTCATAGGTGCCGATCAGGTTCTCGTCATTGTGGAAGGCGTGGCCGGCGTCGTAGTAGTGGAACTCCACCTCCGCACCGGACTCGGAGCGGATCTGCTCTTCCTGGGCCTTCGCCTCCTCCACCGGGTACATGGCGTCCTGCTCCGCGTAGTGCCCCTGCACGGCCGCCTTGACGCCGGTGTAGGTGTCCGGGACGGCCTGACCGACGCCGTAGAACGGCACGGCCGCCGAGATCTTGGCCCCCTGCTGGGCGGCCAGGGCCAGCACGAAGCCGCCTCCCATGCAGAAGCCGATGGCGCCGACCGTCTTGGAGGTCACCGCCTCATGCTCCAACAGGAAGTCCGTGGCTCCGGCCAGCTGCTTCGCACCCTCCTCGGCGGGCAGCTTCGACATCATCTCACCGGCCTCGTCGCCGTCGTGGGTGATCCACCCGCCGTAGAGGTCGGGGGCCAGTGCGACGAAGCCATCGGCGGCGAGCCGGTCGGTGACGTCCTTGATGTGGTCGGTCAGACCCCACCACTCCTGGATCACGATGACCGCCGGACCCGTGCCGGAGGGCGGCAGCGCCAGGTAGCCGTGCGCGGTGCCGCCCTCCGTCGTGAAGGTGGTGTTCTGGTGGGGTGTCTTCTCAGCCATGGTGGGAACCTCCTGTGCCCGAACGAACGTCCGGTCCCACCCTAGCCAACCTGACCGTGGAGGATCAGTCCTCCAGCTCCGCCGCCAGGTCGCGGTCGTAGAGCTCCTGGAACTCCTCCTCCAGGGACTCCAGCTCATCGGCGACGTCGACGTCCTGGGTGAGGATGCGCTGCAGGGTCTGCGCCAAGGCCAGGTCGCCGCCGGGCAGGAACACGCGGGCGTAGTCCTGCACGCGGGCGCGCTCCAGCTGCTCCACAGCGGTCTCGAACTGCGGGCTCTCCTCGTAGACGGCGGACATGTCGGCGTCCTTCTGCACCGGCACGTATCCGGTCGCCTCAGAGAAGGAGGCGGTGGACTCCGGGTTGGTCATGTGGCCCACGAACATCGCGGCGGCCAGCTGACGCTCCGGCTCGGAGTCGGAGGCGATCATCAGGCCTGCGCCACCGGTGGGGGTCTCGCCGTCGCCGGCAGGCCCGCCGGGCAGGAAGGCGGTGCCCACCTCGAAGTCAGCGGTGTCCAGGATGCCGTTCAGGGAACCGGTGGAGGCCACCACCTGGCTGGCCGCACCGGAGGCGAAGTCGTCGGCCTGGTCGCCGGAGGCCACCGAGGCCCAGTCCTCGGCCGCCGCCTGGGCGAACTCGATCGCCTCGACGGTCTCCGGCGAGGACACCGAGGAGAAGTCCCACTCCTCGGACCAGCCGCCGCCGTAGCCCCACACCAGGTTGGCCATGGTCCAGGCCGGGTACTGGTCCTGCGGCGGGAAGGCGAAGGCCGAGGATGCCACCTCGGCGTCCATAAGCTGCTCGGACACCTCGGCGACGTCCTCCCAGGTCTCGGGGACGTCGTCCTCGGAGAGGCCCGCCTCCTCGTAGTGGTCCGCGTTGTAGTAGAACAGCGGGGTGGAGCGGGCGTAGGGGACCCCGTAGTGGCTGCCTTCGTAGAGGTAGTCCTCATAGAGGGCGTCCACGTAGCCGTCGGTGTCCACCTCGGCGGCCTCGAGCAGCTCGTCCACCGGCACGAGGGCGTCGTTCAGGTGGTTCGGGAACCAGGTGGCGTCGGAGAGCACGACGACGTCGCCGACGTCACCGGTGCCCTGGGCGGTCTGGAACCGCTGTGAGGTCTCCTCATAGTTGGCGCCCGAGGTGACGACGTTGACCTCGATGCCGGTCTCCTCGGTGAACCCGGCGATCAGCTCCTCCTCCACGTCCGCGGAGCCGCCGGGGTGGTTGGTCCAGAAGGTGATCTCCTCGGCCGGTTCGACCTCCGACCAGTCGACGCCCTCGACCTCGGCCTCGCCGTCTCCACCGGTGGTGTCGGGACCGCAGGCGGTCAGGGCCAGGGCGGCCACGCCGAGGACGGCGGTGCCGCGGACAGCTCGGGAACTGGTGATCCTCATGATGTGCTCCTCATCGGTGGTGCGGTGTGCAGTGGTGCGGTGGTGCGGTGTGCAGTGGTGCGGTGGTGCGGTGTGCAGTGGTGCGTTCTTCGGATGCGGGTCTGGTGTGGGGACCGGGTCATTTCACGGCCCCCTGGGTGAGGCCCGCGACGATGTAGCGCTGCAGGGCGGCGAAGACGATCAGCATCGGCACGATGACCAGCACCGCGCCGGCCATCAGGATGCCGTAGCTGCCGGTCTGGGTCTCGATGGACTGCAGCAGGTTCAGCCCCACCGGCAGGGTCATCTTCTCCGGGGAGTCGATGATGATCAGCGGCCACAGGAAGCTGTTCCACTCATTGACCACGGTCACCAGAGCCACCGTGGCGATGGCCGGCAGGGAGACGGGCACTGCGATCTGGAACAGCTTGCGGAAGTGGCCGGCGCCGTCGAGCTCCGCCGCCTCGAACAGCTCCTTGGGCAGCGCCTTGAAGTGCTGGCGCAGCAGGAAGGTGCCGAAGGCGGTGCCCAGGCCGGGCAGGATGATCCCCCACAGGGTGTCCCGGCCGCCGAGGGCGGAGATCGTCAGAAAGTTGGGCAGCATAGAGACCTCAGGCGGCACCATCAGGGCCACCAGGATGCCCAGGAAGATCAGGTTCGCCCCCGGGACTCGGATGAACACCAGCGCATAGGCGGTGGTGATCGCCAGGACCACCTTGATGGTGGAGCCGATCACGGTCACGTAGATGCTGTTGCCCAGCACCGTCAGCAGCGGCACCCGACGGGCGACGTCGCTGTAGTTGCTCAGGGTCGGGTCCTGGGGCAGCAACGTCGGGTTCAGGGTGACGATCTCGCTGGGGGGCTTGAAGCTGGAGAGGATCATCCACGCCAGCGGCAGCACGATGATCAGAAGGGCCACCAGGATCGGCAGGTAGCCGGTGAGGATGGTGTCCAGGAGGTTCTCGCGGCGGAAGGCGTCGGCCCAGGTGCCGCGGCGGCGCTGGCGGCGCTGCTCCTTGGTGAGGCGCTGCGTCGGGGCGATGTCACGCATAGTGGACCTTCCTCTCGACGTAGCGCAGCTGCACGGCGGTGATCAGGAACAGGGTGAAGAACAGCACCACGGCGATCGCGGCCGAGTATCCGGCGCGCTGGTAGGCGCCGAAGGACTGCAGGTAGATCTCGAAGATGATCGTGTTGGTGCCGTGCCCGGTGGGAGTCATGGTGCGCAGGATGTCGAAGGCGTTCGTCATGGAGAAGATGATGTTGGTGACGAACAGGAAGAACACCGTGGGTGTGAGCAGCGGAAGGATCACGGAGAAGAAGCGTCGGGTGGCGCCGGCCCGGTCGATGATGGCGGCCTCGAGCAGGTCCTTGGGGATGGACTGGAGGCCGGCCAGGAACACCACGGCGCAGTAGCCGAGGTTCTTCCACACGTAGACGATGATCACCATGAACAGCGCCCAGTCCTCGTCCAGGTACCACTGGGGAGAGCTGATGCCGAAGGCTCCGAGGATGTGGGCGAGCCCGCCGCGGTTGGGGTCGAAGATGAAGTTCCACACCAGGGCCACGCCGACGCCGGAGAGCACGTACGGAGAGAACACGGCGGTGCGGGCGGCGGTGCGGCCGGGGATCTTCTTGTTGATGACCAGCGCGATGAGCAGGCCCAGAATCATGGACCCCAGCACGGCGCCGGCGGTGAAGATCCCGGTGACCCGCCAGACCTCGATGCCGGAGGATGAGGTGAAGAAGTTGACGTAGTTCTGCAGGCCGACCGGGGTGGCTCGGGGCGAACCGAGCCGCCAGTCCAACGTGGAGTAGTACATGTTGGACAGCAGCGGATAGTAGATGAACGCCAGGATCAGCAGAATGTTGGGGCCTGCGAAGAGCAGGAACAGGGACCAGTTCCGGGACTTCGCCCGACGCCGGGCCCGCTTCCTGTTGGCCTCCAGCTCGGCCTCCGTCGGAGCGGGGCGCGCCTGATCTGCCGGTCTGTCATCTTCGGAGGAGGATGTGGCGCCCCTCACGGATCCGACAGACGTGGATCCTGATCCGCCTGATGCGGTCATCGGTGATCCCTTTCTGCCTCGGTGCGAACAGGGCCGCGCACCGGGCAGGTTCCCTCGACCTCGATGCGCAAACCTGGTTCATCCTAACCACACAGGAGTCGTGAATCCCTCGAATCCGTGAATCCGGGATGAACGCCGGGCGGCGGATGCGCGCGCTGAAGGGCTCAGGCGGTCAGCGGACCATCCGGATCTCATGGAGGCCCTCGGCGTCGTCGTCGACGACCTCCGCACCGTCCGCGCGGAAACCCTGACGCTCGTAGAACCGGCGCGCCCGCGGATTCTCGGCGGCCACCCACAGCTGAGCGGGGCGGTCGGCGAGCACCGCCTCCAGCAGTGCGGACCCGGCCCCGCTTCCGTGCCAGTCCTGCCGCACGTAGAGCACGAACAGCTGCTCCGCCCGGACCGGGTCCGACTCGACCGAGGGACCCGCGAGCGCCACACCGATCAGCTCCCCCTCGGCCTCTGCGACGCGGGCGCTCTGCCGCCCATCAGCCAGCACCTGCTCCCACATCCGGACGCGGCTGGCCAGGGCCGCGTCGTCGTAGAACTGTTCGCTGAGCAGCCCGGAGTAGGTCTCGCGCCAGCTGGTGTTCTGCACGGCGGCGACGGCGGAGGCCTCTTCCGGCAGCGGGGGACGGACGATGATGCGGGAATCCATGGTCCGATCATTCCAGGGCCGTGTTGAGTACTGTGGGCACGGAGAGTCTGACCTGCAGGAGCGCACCCCGCCGAGGAGTCCGATGCTCGATCTCATCCTGATCGCCGTCTTCCTGGTCCTACTCGTCAATCTGGTCGTCGCGGCCTTGGTGGGCACGCGTCAGCGGGGTCGGGACAGCTGGCTGCTCATCGTGCTGCTCAGCGGCACCACCGGTGCCGCCCTGACCGCCGTGCTGGCGCTGTCCGTCTCTCCCCCCGATCTGAGGATGCTCGACGTCGGGCTGATCCTCACCGCTCTGGCGGCGTTGACGGCCGCGGTGCGCACCGTGGGGCTGCGCCGCAGCTCTCCGCAGGCACGACGGGGGTCCGCCGATGGTGTCCCTTGAGCTGCTGCGTGAGATCGGCGCCGCACTGCTGCTGATCACCGGCGCGTTCTTCTTCACCGCCGGCACGGTGGGGCTGATCCGCTTTCCCGACGTGCGGAGCCGCTTGCACGCACTGGCCAAGGCGGACACCCTCGGCCTGGGGCTGGTCCTGCTGGGCGTGGGCGTGCTGCTGGGCAGCTGGACGGCGGGCGTGGTGCTGCTCGCCACGTGGATCCTCGCCCTCGGGGCGGCGTCGGCCAGCGCCCACGTGCTGGCCCGCCTGGAGCGGGAGCAGCGGGAGGGGGCGTCATGACGGTGGTCGACCTCGCGCTGGGCCTCGCCGTCGTCGTCACCGCGGGGGCGGCCCTGCTGCCCCGCCGACGGATGACCATGGTCATGGGTTTCCTGGTCATGGCGGTGATCATGGCGCTGGTGTGGCTGCGGCTGGGCAGCGTGGACGTCGCCCTGGCAGAGACCGCCCTGGGCACGGGGCTGCTCAGCGCGATCCTCGTGCTGCTGGCCCGCGGCGGCCCAGCGCCTCAAGGCCCCGAGGAACCCCCGCGCGACGACGGCGCAGCCGGCCGGTGGCTGCCCCGTCTCGCCCGGGCCGGCGCCCCGGTCCTCGCCTGGGCCGTGGTCACGGGTGTCTTCATGAAGGTGTGGCTCGAGGTGGAGCGTCTGCTGCCGGCCTGGGAAGAGTCGCTGCCGGCGGCCATGGGGGCCATCGGTGTCGAGCATGAGGTCACCGCCGTGCTGCTGACGTTCCGGTCCTATGACACGCTGCTCGAATCCGCGGTGCTGATGCTGGCCGGGGTGGCCGTGCTGGCCGTGACCGGCACGGAGCTCGGCGGCCGCACCGCCTCCCCGGGGACCACGATGAGCTGGTGGACCCGGGTCAGCGCCCCGGCTCTGGTGGTGGTGGGCCTGTGGCTGCTGTTCGCCGGGAGCTCCGAGTCCGGCGGGGCGTTCCAGGCGGGGGCGGTGCTCGCAGGCCTGATGATGCTCGCCGACGCCTCCGGAGCGCGGTCGCTGCCTGATCTGCGGCGGGCGATGCCGTGGGGGCTCGCGGCGGGGGTGCTGGTGTTCCTGGGCGCCGCCGCACTGGGGCCGATGACCGGCCGCGGGTGGCTCGACTGGGAGCACGCCTGGGGATTCCCGGTGATCCTCACCGTCGAGATCGCCCTGACCGTGGGCATCGCCGCGGCGCTGCATCTGCTCTACCTGGGTGTCCGCGCCCGGCGGGAGGTGGTGGCATGATGCCTCTCGCCGCCGACCAGTGGTACGGACTGATCGGGATCGCCGTCGCAGTCGCCGGGCTGGTGCGCCTGGTGACGGTCCAGGATCTGGTCGCCCGGCTCGTCTCCCTCAACGTGATGGGCGTCGGCTCGCTGCTGCTGCTCATGGCGGTGGCGTCCCGCGGCGCCGAGGTGGATCCGCTGCTCTCCGCCCTGGTCATCACCGGGCTGGTCATCACCGTCGCGTTCACCGGCCTCGGGGCGGTGCTGATCCGTCGGCTGGAAGGGCCCGACGGCGGGGAGGACGAGCTCCCATGACGCTGCCCGAGCTCGCCCTGGGCGCGGTGGTACTGCTCCCGCTGCTCGCCGCCACGCTTTCCCTGGCTCTTCCTCATGCGGCGCGCCGCTGGGTCGGGGCGGTCTCGGCCGCGGGCACGGTGCTGGCCACGGCAGCGGTGGTCTCCGCCGTCGCCGCAGGACAGGTGCAGGAGCTGGCGCTCTCCGGGCACGGCCCTCCGCTGGGCATCATGCTGCGGGCGGACGGCCTGAGCGCCCTGTTCCTGGCAGCCGCCGCCGCGGTCGGGGCGTTGACCACCCTGTATGCGGCCGCGCTGCCGTGGGCCACCGGCGTGACGGGCGACGACGCACGCGCCGGGCACCCCGCCTTCTGGCCGCTGTGGCTGGGCTGCTGGTCGGGGCTGAACGCGGTCTTCGTGTCCGGGGATCTGTTCAACTCCTATGTGGGGCTGGAGCTGGTGGGGCTCACGGCGATCGGCCTGGTGGCCCTGGGCGGTTCGGACGCCCTGGCCGCGTCCCTGCGGTACCTGTTCATCGCCGTCGCCGGTTCCCTGCTGTTCCTGCTGGGCGTGGGACTGCTGCTGGCCGCCACCGGCCATCTGGACGTGCTGCGTGTGGCCGAGGCGGCCGCCGACGTCGAGGGCGCCCCTGTGGTGCTGGCGATGGTGCTGATCAGCGTGGGGCTGGCGCTGAAGACGGCGCTGGTGCCGCTGCACCGCTGGCTGGTCCCCGCCCATGCCGGCGCGCCGGGGGCGGTCTCGCCGCTGCTGTCCGGGCTGGTGATCAAGGCGGCCCTGTTCGTGCTGCTGCGCTGCTGGCTGTGGATCGCTCCGGAGGTCGCCGCCGACGGCGAGGCCGCGCTGCGGGTCCTGTCCTGGGGCCTGGCCGTGCTGGGTGCGGCCGCGCTTCTGGTCGGCGGCGCGGCGGCCCTGCGACAGACGCACCTCAAACCTCTGGTCGCCTGCTCCACGGTGGCGCAGGTGGGCTACTGGATGCTGCTGCTGCCGATCATCACCGACCCTGAGGCCGGCGACGTGGCCGCCGGAGCGGTCGGCGGCGCCGTCGCCCTGGCGCTGAGCCATGCCCTCGCCAAGGCGTCGCTGTTCCTGGCCGTGGGCACGCTGAAGGAGATCCACGGCACCGATGAGATCTCCGCGCTCCGGGGCGCCGGACGGGACCATCCGGTGCTGGTGCTCACCATGGGGCTGGCGGCGCTGAGCCTCATCGGACTGCCGATCTCGCTGGGCTTCCTGGGCAAGTGGCAGCTGGCCACCTCGGCGGTCGCCGTCGCCCAGCCGGTGATCGTGCTGGCGCTCGTCGCGGGCACGCTGCTCTCGGCCGCCTACCTGCTGAAGGCGGTGGGGCCTCTGCTGGTGGAGGCCGAGGATGACGAGCAGCCGGTCGGTCCTGCCCGGGGCGGGCTCGGCACGGTGCCGCACACCGCGCAGGGCGTCCCTCTGGCGCTGAGCCTGCTGACGGTCGGCACCGGGCTGCTCGGGGCCTGGACCGACGCCGTGCTGGGGGTGGGGGCGCCATGGTGACGGCCGAGGCGACGCTGCAGGGGTCCCTCCACGAGACCCTCGGGGGCATCATCTCCTGGCTGCCGCTGGTGATGGTCCTGATCTCGCTGGTCGCGGCGGCGGCGATCTTCCCGCTGGCCGAAGGACGCGTGGGCACGCGGTCGGCGATCAACATCACGGCGGCAGCGGTGAAGGTCGCGCTGGTGGCCGCCCTGGTGCCCCCGGTGGTGGCCGACGGCGTCCGGCCGGAGGTCTCGATGCCGTTGCTGCCCGGCATCGACCTGGTGCTGCGGGTCGACCCGCTCGCCCTGTTCTTCGCCGGACTCTCAGCGATCCTGTGGCTGCTGACCACCATCTACGCGATCGGATACCTGGAGGGCAGCCCGCACCGGAGCCGATTCTTCGGCTTCTTCAGCCTGTGCGTCACCGCCACGGTGGGGATCTCCTTCTCCGGCAACCTGATCACCTTCCTGGTGTTCTATGAGCTGCTCACCGTCGCCACGTACCCCCTGGTGGCCCACCGGGGCACGCCGAAGGCCCTGCATGCCGCCCGGATCTACCTCCGCTACACGCTGACCGGCGGACTGGTGCTGCTCACCGGCGTCGTCTGGCTGACCATGCTGGCGGGCCCGGTCGACTTCGCCGAGGGCGGGGCCGAGTCCGTCGCCGAGCTGGCGCAGGCCTCACCGCAGGTCGCCACCGTGATCTTCGGGCTGCTGATCGGGGGACTCGGGGTCAAGGCCGCGCTGGTGCCGCTGCACGGGTGGCTGCCGCTGGCGATGATCGCGCCGGCTCCGGTCTCCGCCCTGCTGCATGCGGTGGCCGTGGTGAAGGCGGGAGTGTTCGGCATCGTCCGGATGGTCGATGACGTCTACGGGATCGAGGTCGCCGACCAGCTGGGGGTGCTGACTCCCCTGCTGGTGGTGGCCGCGGTGACCGTGGTCTACGGTTCGCTGCGTGCGCTGCGCCAGTCCGACCTCAAGCGGCGCCTGGCGTACTCGACGGTCTCGCAGGTCAGCTACGTGGTGCTGGGCATCAGCATGCTGGACATCACGGCGACCGCCGGCGGGGTGGTGCACCTGGTCCATCAGGGGATCATGAAGATCACCCTGTTCTTCTGCGCCGGGCTGTTCGCCGAGACCCTAGGAGTGCACCGGGTGGAGGACACCCGAGGGCTGGGGCGGCGGATGCCGCTGACCTCTGCGGCGTTCACCGTCGGCGCCGTCGGCATGATCGGCCTGCCCCCGACGGCGGGGTTCATCTCCAAATGGCAGCTGGGGCAGGGCGCACTGGCCTCGGAGCACAGCTGGGTGCTCGGGGTCCTGGTGCTGTCCTCGCTGCTGAACGCCGCCTATTTCCTGCCGGTGGTGATCCGTCTGTGGGCGCCCGTCGACGCCGCACAGCCGGGCTCACCGGTGCGGGAGCCGCGGATGCTCATGGTCCCCGCGGTGACCACTGCCGCATTCACGGCCCTGGTGGGCCTGGGGGCGTCGCTGCCGTTCGCGCCGCTGCGCGTGGCGGAGTTCATCGCCGAGGGGGTGTTCGGCTGATGCTCCTGCTGCTGTGCTGTGCGCTGCCGCTGCTGCTGGGCGGTCTCCTGCTGGCGGGCCGAGCCCTGCCGGAGCCGCACCGAGACCGGGTCACGACGACGGCGGCGCGGCTCGCACCGTTCGCCGCCCTACCAGCCCTGATCCTTCCGGTCGCCGCCCGTGGAGGCCCGGAGCAGTCCGCGGTGGAGGTCCCTGGCCTTCTCCTGGGCACCAGCCTGATCCTGGACGAGACGAGCAGGCCGCTGGTGGTGCTGACCGCACTGCTCCACGCGGCCGCCCTGGCCACGATCGCCTGGCGGCCGGCGCCCGGGCCGCGGGACCGCTCGCTGCCGATGCCCGTGCTCAGCGCCTTCCTGCTGCTGTGCCTGGGCGGCACGCTGGGCGTGTTCCTGGCGGCTGACCTGGTCACGTTCTATGTGGCCTTCGCCGTGATGAGCTTCGCCGCGGCGGGGCTGGTGATCCATCACCTGGACAGGGCCGCGGTCCGGGCCACCCGCGTGTACCTGGTGCTCTCCGTGCTCAGCGAGACGGCTCTGCTGGCGGCTGTGCTGATGGTCGGGGCCGCCGGCGGCCTGCGCCTCGCCGAGTCGCCCGCCGCCGTCGTGGGCTCGGACCACACGGGGCTGATCCTGGCGCTGCTGGGCTTCGGCCTGGGGATCAAGGCCGGCGTGGTGCCGCTGCACCTGTGGCTGCCGCTGGCCCATCCCGCCGCTCCCCCGGCCGCCTCAGCGGTCCTGTCCGGGGCGCTGGTCACCGCTGGGCTGCTGGGGTTCCTCCGGTTCAGCCCGGAGCTGGCCCAGCCGGGCGCCGGGGCCGCCCTGATGGTCGTGGCCGCCGCCGGTGGGCTGTTCGCCGTCGCCGTGGGCGTGCTGCAGACGGACCCGAAGGTCGTGCTCGCCTATTCCACGGTCTCGCAGATGGGCCTGATGACAGCCGTCGCGGCGGTGGCGGTGGTCGAGCCCTCCCTCGCCGGGAAGGTCACGGCGGCCGTGGTCGTGTACGCGGTGCACCATGGCCTGGTCAAGGGTGCCCTGTTCCTGGCCGTGCCGCTCCTCAGCGCCGGGGGTTCTCGGCTGCTCCGGGGAGCAGTGGCCGCTGGGACGCTGCTGGCCGGGCTGTCTCTGGTCGGCGCCCCGCTGACCACGGGGTGGGCCGCCAAGTATGCGACCAAGGACGCAGTCGCCGCCGATGCGCCCGCCCTGGAGGCGGTGCTCCCGTTCTTCGCCCTCGGCTCGGCGCTGCTGATGGTGCGGCTGGTCCGAGTGCTGCCCGCAGCAGGGGCCCGGAACGCCAGGAATCCGGGGGCGGGTCCGCTGGGGGCCTGGGCCGTCATCGTGTTGGGCGGTGCCGCCGTGCCGTGGTGGATGGCCGCAAGCTCTCCTGAAGTCTCGACCCCAGGGTTCGATGCCGCCGCGGTGGGCGAGGGCCTGTGGCCGCCGGCGGTGGCCGCCGTGCTGAGCGTGGTGGCGATCCTGGTGGGGCGTCGGATCTCACCGCCGGCCGTGCCCGCCGGTGACCTCGTGATGCCGGCGGAATCTGCGGTGGCTCAGGCCACCGACGCCACCGATCGGGGGCTGCGGACGCTGGGACGCGCGGCCGACTCCGCCGCGGAGGCGTGGCGGCAGGGCTGGTCCCGTGCGGCCGCGGCCGCCCGCGCTCTCGGGCAGCGCGCCGACTCCGGTCTGGAGGACTGGATCCGCTCCGGGGCGGTCCTGCTGGCGCTGCTCGCCGCCGGTTCCCTGCTGGTGCTGATCAGTTCAGGAGGTGGCGGCGGATGATCGCGCGCTGGGTGTCGGCCGCGCTGCTGCGCGGCCTCGTCGTCGGTCTGCTGTGGACGGGCCTGACCCAGGCCGCCCCGGAGAAGCTGGTCTATGGGGCGGTGGCCGTCGTCGTCGGCGTCGGCGTGAGCCTCTGGCTGCTGCCTCCACGGCCGGCGGTGGCCGGGGGAGGCCTGCCCCGGCGGGCGGCGGCGGTGATGCGGCTCGGAGCGTGGTTCTTCCGCCAGATGGTCGTCGGTGGGGTCGACGTCTCGCTGCGCGCCCTGGGTCCACGCTCGGCGGTCCGCCCCGCGGTCGTGCGGGCGCCGCTGCGCCTGCCTCCGGGGGCCCGCCGGGAGATCGCCCTGCTGCTGATGAATCTCATGCCGGGAGCCCTGGTGCAGGCCGTCATCACTGGAGAGGATGAGGACCGCGAGGGCTCCGGCCACCACCACGGGTGGGTCGAGATCCACACGGTGGCGGAGTCCCTGCGTCCCGACGAGCTCTGGGACCGGCTGGTGGAGCTCACCGGCGCGCTGCACCGGTAGAGTCCGCCCCGACGGCACAGGAGGAAGGAGGACGATGAGCCCGCACAGCGCACACATCGCCCGCGTCTATGACCAGATCATCGCCAGGAACCCCGGAGAGCGGGAGTTCCACCAGGCAGTCGAGGAGGTCTTCGAATCCCTGCATCTGGTGCTGGAGAAGCACCCCGAGTACATGGACAGCTCCGTGCTGGAGCGCATGTGCGAGCCGGAGCGGCAGATCATCTTCCGCGTGCCGTGGACCGCCGACGACGGCGCAGTCCACATCAACCGCGGATTCCGGGTCCAGTTCAACTCCGCCCTAGGCCCCTATAAGGGCGGGCTGCGGTTCCATCCTGACGTGCTGCTGGGCACCATGAAGTTCCTGAGCTTCGAGCAGGTGTTCAAGAACAGCCTGACGGGTCTGCCGATCGGCGGCGGCAAAGGGGGCAGCGACTTCGACCCCAAGGGACGCAGCGAGACAGAGATCATGCGGTTCTGCCAGTCCTTCATGACGGAGGCGTACCGACATCTCGGGGACACAGTCGACGTCCCGGCCGGAGACATCGGCGTGGGCCGCCGGGAGATCGGCTTCCTGTTCGGCCAGCACAAGCGCATCACCAACCGCTATGAGGCCGGTGTCATCACCGGCAAGGGCACCACCTGGGGCGGGTCGCTGCTGCGTCCGGAGGCGACCGGGTACGGCACCGTGTACTTCACCGAGCACATGCTCCGCAGCCGCGGGGAGAGCGTCGACGGGCGGCGGGTCATCGTCTCCGGGTCGGGGAACGTGGCGATCCACGCGATCGAGAAGGTCCAGGAGCTCGGCGGCACGGTCATCGCCGCCTCCGACTCGGCAGGCTGCGTCCATGACCCCGACGGCATCGATCTGGAGCTGCTGCGGGAGGTCAAGGAGCACCGGCGGGAACGCATCTCCGCCTACGCGGAAGCTCGGCCCCGGGCGCGGCACATCGACGGCGCGGTCTGGTCGCTGGCGGCGGAGGAATCGGCGGACATCGCGCTGCCGTGCGCCACGCAGAACGAGATCGACGGCGACGCCGCGCGCGCCCTGGCCGAGGCGGGGATCCGTGCGGTCGCCGAGGGCGCCAACATGCCCTGCACGCCGGAGGCGGTGGACGTCTTCCAGGAGGCCGGGGTGCTCTTCGCTCCCGGAAAGGCCGCCAATGCCGGCGGGGTGGCCGTGTCCGCGCTGGAGATGCAGCAGAACGCCAGCCGTGATTCATGGACCGCCGAGTACACCGACGAGCGCCTGGCCGAGACGATGGAGCACATCCACACCCTGTGCGCCTCCACGGCGGAGGAGTACGGCGTCGCGGGGGACTATGTGGCCGGGGCGAACATCGCCGGGTTCCTCCGTGTGGCCGACGCGATGCTGGCTCAGGGGGTCATCTGAGCAGGTGGTGGGCGCCTCCGCTCAGCCGCTCACCACCTGGACGGTCCCCCGGATCAGCGCCCCGAGCGCCCCGAGCCCGGCAAGCACCATCGCCACGGCGCGAGCCTGAGCCGGGGGGGACGATCCTTGCCAGCCGCCCGCCCAGCAGGATCCCCAGCAGCACGGTGATCACGATGCCGGGGAACAGCAGTCCCAGGTGCAGGTGGCCCTGCCCGACCTCCTCCACGGAGCCGAAGAGCAGCTTGGTGACCACCGAGGCGATGCCCATGGTCATGAACAGCGGCTGCATGGTCGCGGCGAAGCCCTGCTGGTCCCAGCGGGAGAGCCGCGAGTAGATGACCATCACGGGCGCGGCCACTCCGGAGGTGGTGTTGAAGAACCCACCGAGGATCCCTCCGACGACGCCGGTGGTGCGCCCCTCCCAGCGCGGCAGCTGCGGCAGCGTGACGGTGAACAGCAGCGCACAGAGCACGATGGCGCCCAGGATGATGGACAGCCATCCGGCAGACAGCTGTCCCACCAGCCAGGCGCCGGGGATCGCCCCGATCACGGTGACCGGGCCGAGCACCCGGTAGCGGGCCCAGTCGATGCGCGGCCACACGGCGAGCATGATGAGGAACCCGGAGACGATGGTGGTCATGTTGGTGATCAGCACGCCCAGGCCGGGTCCGAGCAGGATGGAGAGCACCGGGGCGACCACGAGCCCCACGCCGGAGCCGGAGACACGCTGCAGGACGGTGCCGACGAGCACTGCGGCGGCGATGACGAGCAGCGGGGTCAGGACCGTCAGGGACACGCAGGCCACTGTACTCCTTCGCTCCGTCCGGGCCGCGGCACGACGACGCCCCCGCACCTGACGGCACGGGGGCGTCGGTCAGCGCCGGGTCAGCGGATCACTCGCCGGCGTCGAGGACGAAGGCGACCTCCAGGTCGATGGAGACCTTGTCACCGACCAGCACGCCGCCGGCCTCGAGGGTCGCGTTCCAGGTCAGCCCGAAGTCCTTGCGGGAGATCACGGCACTGGCGGAGAAGCCGGCACGGGTGGCGCCGAAGGGGTCGACGGCCTGGCCGCCGAATTCGACGTCGAACGTCACCGGGCGGGTCTCGCCGCGGATGGTGAGGTCACCGGTGACCTCGAACTCTTCGCCGGCCGGGCGGAAGTCACGGGCCACGAAGGTCAGCTCAGGGTGGCTCTCGGCGTCCAGGAAGTCCTCGCCGCGCACGTGGGCGTCGCGGTCGGCGTTCTTGGAGTCGAAGGAGGCGACCTTGACGGCGGCCTCCACCGCGGAGGTGCCGTCCTCGGCCACGGTGAGGGTCGCGTCGGCGTCGGAGAAGACGGCGCGGACCTTGGAGATGCCGGCGTGGCGGACGGTCATGCCGATCTCGGAGTGGGCGGCGTCGAGGGTCCAGGTTCCGGGGGTGGGTGCTGCCATGGGTGTGCTCCTCTGGTCGATGGGGTCAGGCCGTGGCACGTGGCCTGACGGTCTCACGTGTCGTCTCGGTCTCATGATGCGCCGGTGGTCCCGGCTCATGAGGGTGCAACACAGCCGACCACGCATCTATTTCAAAACTGAAGCACTTAAGGGAGACTTTTCTCCGCTCACGCGCTCAGGCGGAGGTGCGCCGCACCAATTCCGTGTCGATCAGCACCGACTGGGCCTCGCCGCCCTCCATCAGGCGCAGCAGCATGTCCACCGCCGTCGTCGCCAGCGCGGCCACCGGATTGAGCACCGTCGTCAAAGGGGGTCGGCACAGGGCCGCCGCCGAGGAGTCGTCGAAGCCCACGACGGCGACGTCCTCCGGCACGCGCCGACCCGCCGCCTGGAGGGCATGGACCGCCGAGACGGCCATCAGGTCGGAGGCGGCGAAGACCCCGTCGAGCTCCGGGCTGAGAGCCAGCAGACGCTGCATCGCCTCCCCGCCGGAGGCCGCGGTGAAGTCACCGACCTCCACCAGCTCGTGCATCAGCCCGTCCTGCGGGTCCGTCGAGATCCCAGCCTCGGCCAGTCCCTTGCGCCAGCCTGCGAGGCGATCCGCTCCGGGGGTCATGTCCTGCGGACCGGCGATGGTGGCGAGCCTCCGGCGCCCTTGCGCGATCAGGTGCTCGGCGGCCAGCCTCCCGCCGGCATGGTTGTCCACATCCACGAAGGGCAGGCGGGGCTCCCCCGCCGGGCGCCCCACATAGACGGCGGGCAGCTGCGTCTCCCGCAGCACCTCGCCGATCCGGTCGTCCCGGTGGTGGGAGACCACGATGGCGCCGTCGGTGTATCCGCCGCGCAGGTACTTCTCGATCTTCTCCGCGCCCTGGCCCCGCCGCCCCATGGCCAGCAGCACCTGGGCCGGAGAGTCGGCCAGCGCCTGGGTGATGCCTCCCAGCATCGCCGCGAAGAAGGGGTCGCCGAACACCCGATCCTCCGCCTCGGGGACCACCACGGCGATCGAATCGGCCTCTCGGGTCACCAGCGAGCGGGCCGCTCGGTTCGGCCGGTATCCGAGCTCCGCGACGGCGGCGGCCACGGCCTCGCGGGCACGGGGTCGCACGCGAGGGTCCTCGTTGACCACCCGAGAGGCGGTGGCCCGGGAGACTCCCGCGCGGGCCGCCACGTCTTCCAGAGTGGGGGCTCGTCGACTGCGCGTCTCTCTGCTCACATGCCCACGGTAGCCCCTCGAGGCGCGTTTGAAGCGTCCCAGGCCAGGTGAGACAGTAGACTCTTCGAGAGACTGCCCTTCATCCGGGGCGGCCATGACGACGGAGAAGGAGGTGCCGATGGGCCTGCTGGACAATCTCGAGCGCGGCATCGAGAAAGCCGTCCGCGGCGCCTTCTCTGGACGCGGAGGGAGCCTCGGCCCAGTGGAGATCGCCACCGCCGTACGCCGGCACATGGACCGCGAGTCCTTCACCATGTCCCAGGGGCGCAGCTTCGTCCCCAACGTGTACCGGATCCGGCTCTCGGAGGAGGACTTCGCGGCCGCCCGGAAGTACGGCGTCGCCCTCGCGGAGGAGCTGTGCGAAGAGATCATCCGACACGCCGACTCCCAGGGGTACACGCTGCTGGGTCCGGTGAAGGCGACCTTCGTGAAGAACACCGACCTCAAGCGCGGCCAGCTGGGCATCGAGTCACAGACGGAGAAGGACGCCGGACAGGCGCCCTCCAGCCAGGCCCCGGCCGGCCAGGCCGCGCCTGCGGCTCCCAGCGCTCCCAGCGCCCCCCAGGCTCCCGCCGCACCGGAGGCCAGGGACATCGCCCCCACGGTCGCGCAGCCCGCCGTCCCCGCCCAGGCCCCGCCCGCCCAGGCCCCGGTCGCGATGCTGGACCACGAGGGTCGCCAGCATGACCTGCGGGCGGACAGCACGGTGATCGGCCGCTCCACCTCCGCAGACATCACGATCCCGGACACCGGGGTCTCCCGGCGCCACCTGGAGGTCTACCGAGACGGCAGCCGCTGGATCGCCCGGGACCTCGGCTCCACCAACGGCTCCTACGTGGACGGCGAGCAGCTGTCCGGCTCCCACGACCAGGTCGAGCTCTTCGACGGGGCGCTGATCTCCCTGGGCAACGCTCGGCTGCGCTTCCGTCTCACGACCAGGGAGGTGTGATGAGCGAGCTCGCCGTCACGGTCCTCCAGTTCGGCCTGCTCCTGCTGCTGTGGATCCTGATCCTGTCGATCATCGGCGCCCAGGGACGTGACCTCATGGTCTCCAAGAAGTCCCGGACCCGGGCCCACGCGTCGGCGGCACGCCGCAACGACGGCGGCTCCGCCCCAGGGGCCCAGTCCGGATCCCAGGCCCCACACACCGGCCAGACACCACGCCCCCGACCCCGGAAGCTGGTGGTCACCGAAGGCCCGCTCGCCGGCACCGAGCTGGATCTGGGCTCGGCGCCCATCATGCTCGGCCGCGCCCAGGAGTGCACCCTGGTGCTCGAGGACGACTACGCCTCCGGCAAGCACGCCCGGCTGTTCCCCCAGGGCTCCCGCTGGTTCCTGGAGGACCTGGGCTCCACTAACGGCACGTGGCTGGGCGAGGAGCAGCTCACCCGGGCCTCGACGGTGGAGCCCGGCGAACGCATCCGCATCGGCAAGACCGTCCTGGAGCTGAGGACCTAGCCCGTGGCCCTGGTCTTCCGCTTCGCAGCCCGCTCCGACACCGGAGTCGTCCGCTCCAAGAACGACGACTCCGGCTACGCCGGACGCTACTTCGCCGTCGTCGCCGACGGCATGGGAGGTCATGCCGGCGGGGACGTCGCCAGCGCCTCCACCGTGCTGGACCTCGCCCACCTGGACACCCGGGGCTTCGCCGAGCCGGACACGGTGCTGCCGGACGAGATCCAGACCGCCAACGCGTTCCTTAACAAGCTCGTCCAGGCCAATCCGAAGCTGGCCGGGATGGGCACCACCATCACCTCGCTGCTGATCACCGGCGACCGCCTGCAGTTCGCCCACATCGGCGATTCCCGGGCCTACCGGCTCAAGAAGAGTCGGTTCCGGCAGGTCAGCAAGGATCACACGTTCGTGCAGCGGCTCGTGGATGAGGGCCGCCTGGACCCGGACGAAGCCGAGTTCCATCCGCACAAGAACGTCCTGATGCGGGTGCTCGGGGATGTCGACGCTTCCCCCGAGCTGGACATCACCTCCTTCCCCCTGGAGGCCGGGGAGCGCTGGCTGCTGTGCTCCGACGGTCTCAACGCCGTGGTCTCGGACCGGCTGATCGAGCAGAAGCTGCGGTCCCCGCAGTCGCTCGAGTCGATCGTGGAGGAGCTGGTCGACCTCACGATCGAAGGCGGCGCTCCGGACAATGTGACCGTCATCTGCCTGGAGGTCATCGAAGCCGGCGAGGCCGATCTGACCCCTGACCGACGCCTGCCGCTGACCCAGGCGGCCGTCGAGGCCGCCGCCGAGGGGTACCGGACCCCCGAGCGGCCCCCCGCAGACGGTGACGCCGGCGACGCCGAGGAGACCATGGAGCTGGTCCCCGTGGTCAACGTGGACGCGCTCTCCGAGCACCCGCCGGAGGAGGACGACGAGCTCTCCCCGCTGACCGCCTCGATGCTGGGCCAAGAGCTGGAGACCCGCCCTCACCTGCTGGTCGGCGCCGCGGACAAGGCCACCGAGACGGGCATGATCCCGGTGGTGGCGCGCAATGTGGACGAGCATCCGATGGCGGTGCTGCTCACCGGCCAACCGCTGGTGCCGGTGCGGCACACCTACTCTGAGATGCTCGGGGACCACAGCGGCGAGAGGGCGGCGCGCGGCACATCGCAGGGCACCGACGGCGAGGAGAGGGCCGACGGCTCCGGCACGTCCAGCGCGCCGGTCGGCCCCGACGACGCCGGCGTCACCGTCGATGCCGACGCCGCCTCCGAGGAGTCCGTGAGCGCCGGTGAGGCCGGAGTCGAGGGCTCCGCGGAGGACGAGGAGCCCGACCTCTCGGATCCGGCACTGACGGAGGCGGACCTGACCGGGGCGGACATCGACGTCGCCGACGTCGCCATCGCCACCCGGGCGTCCCGGCGTCGTCGGTGGTTCCTTCCCACCTTCGTCACCCTGCTGGCGCTGCTGCTGGGCGTGGTGACCTTCCTGGGGTACATCTGGACCCAGACGCAATACTACGTGGGGCAGGACGACGGCGAGGTCGCGATCTACAACGGCGTCTCGCAGTCCCTGGGCCCCATTCGTCTCTCCGAGGTGGACGAGCACGCCGGCTTCGACGTCGAGGAGCTCTCCCCCTACCACCGGGAGCGCGTCCTGCGGGGCATCCCGGCCGATGACCGCACTCATGCGGAGACGATCGTGGACCAGCTGCGGGCCACCACCGGCGCGGACGCCGAGGACGACGCCGACTCCGGGGACGACGCCGACCCCGAGGACGCGCAGTCCGACGACGACGCAGACGAGCCCACAGACGAGCCCACAGGTGATGAGGACGGAGGTGAGGAGCAGTGACCCAGCTGGAGACCGCGCCGAAGCCGCGCCGCAATGTGGAGCTGGTCCTGCTGCTGCTCGCGCTCATCATCGGCATCGGGGCGAAGTTCCTGGTCGCCGTCGCCATGGACGAGCCCTACGACAGCACCTACTACACCGAGGCCGCGCTGTTCGCCGGCATCACCTTCGCCTTCCACATCGTGCTGCGCCTGCGGGCGAAGTACGCGGACCCGTTCATCCTGCCGATCGTGGTGGCGCTCAACGGGCTCGGCATGGCGATGATCCACCGGTTGGACCTGGTCACCGGAGGGCCACCGGCGGAGGACCGGCAGCTGATGTGGACCCTGGTGTCCATGGTCGCGGCGATGGCGCTGCTGTGGTTCCTGCAGGACCACCGTCGCCTGCGTCAGCTGACCTACATCTCCCTGGTGGTCAGCATCGTGCTGCTGTTCCTGCCGCTGATCCCCGGCTTCGGCATGACCATCAACGGCGCCCGGATCTGGGTGAACCTCGGCTTCGCCTCGTTCCAGCCGGCGGAGATCGCCAAGATCACGCTGGCGATCTTCTTCGCCGGGTTCCTGGCGAACAACCGGGACCTGATCCTGCTGGCCGGTCGGCGCATCGGCCCCCTGCAGCTTCCCCGTGCCCGGGACCTGGGCCCGATGTTCATCGCCTGGATCGTGGCGATCGGCGTGCTGGTGGTCCAGAACGACCTGGGCACCTCGATCATGTTCTTCGGCCTGTTCATGGGCATGATCTATGTGGCCACCTCGCGGCTGTCCTGGATCCTGATCGGTGGGGGCCTGGTCGCCGTCGGCGGCGTGCTGGCCTACCTGTTCGTCCCCCATGTGACCCGGCGGGTGGAGATCTGGCTCAACGCCTTCGACCCGGAGATCTACTCGCGGGCGATCGGAGGGTCGGACCAGATCGTCCAGGGCATGTTCGGGCTGAGCAACGGCGGGCTGACCGGCACCGGATTCGGGTCGGGTCTGCCGCAGCGGGTGCCGCTGTCCAACTCGGACATGATCATCGCCTCCTTCGGCGAGGAGCTGGGCTTCATCGGCCTCTCCGCAATGCTCATGCTCTATCTGCTGCTGTTCAGCCGGTTCATGCGTGCCGGACTGGGCACCCGGGACGCGTTCGGCAAGCTGCTCTCGGTGGGCTTCGCCGTGGTGCTGGTCCTGCAGATCTTCGTGGTGGTGGGCGGCATCACCCGGGTCATCCCGATGACCGGTCTGACCACTCCCTTCCTCGCCGCCGGCGGCTCCTCCCTGCTGGCCAACTGGATCATCCTGGCACTGGTGCTGCTGATCTCCCACGCCGCCCGTCGCCCCATCGTCGTCGGCCCCATGGTCAACGCCAGCGGCACTGAGGCCGCCGGCACCGAGAACCCCACCCATGAGGAGGGACCGGAGGACGCCGAGCCGAAACGTCCGGTGGCCAAGCCGCTGTCCGCCGCGGAGCGCACGCAGCGTCACGCACCGGCCCACGGGGCACCGCCCTCAGCGGCGGAGACCTCCCCGGACAGCTCAGGGGGTGCCCGATGAACAACGCGATCCGACACGCCTGGGTCGTCAGCGTGGGGCTGTTCCTGGTCCTCTTCGCCGCGCTCAGCGTCATCCAGGTGGCCCTGACCGAGGAGCTCAACTCCCACCCGGACAACGTCCGGCAGCTCTACCAGGATCGGGGCGCACCCCGAGGCGCGATCACCGTGGACGGCAGCGCCATCGCCGAGTCCGTGCCCTCCGAGGGGACGAACTTCGAGTACCAGCGGGTCTACCGCGACGCCGAGCTGTACTCCGGCATCACCGGCTTCTACTCCATCGCCGCCCAGTCCACGGGGCTGGAGAACTCGATGAACGAGTACCTCACCGGCCAGGCGGACAGCCAGTTCTTCGACCGCCTGACCTCCCTCTTCACCGGGGAGACCCTGGAGGGCGCCCAGGTGGAGCTGACCTTGGACCCCGAGCTGCAGCAGCTGGCCTATGACACCATCCCGGAGGGCACACGGGGCACCATCATCGTCACCGATGTGCAGACCGGAGACATCAAGGCGATGGTGTCCAAACCCAGCTATGACACCAATGACCTGGCCGTGCACTCGACCAGCGAGTTCCAGGAGAACATGGAGCAGCTGAACGAGGTCGAAGGGCTCAGCGCCTATCGGAACCAGGCGGTGTTCAACACGATCGCCCCGGGCTCGACCTTCAAGCTGATCGACCTGGCGGCGATGCTGGACTCCGGCGACTATGACGCGGACACGGTGCTGGACAACCCCTCGGAGATCGACCTGCCGCAGTCCGACCGCACGCTGCGGAACTTCTTCGGCGGTATCTGTGAGCAGCAGTCGGAGGCGGACCTGCGCTTCATCACTGCGCAGTCCTGCAACACGCCGTTCGCCGAGGCCGCCATGGAGCTGGGCGAGGACCCCATCCGCGAGGCCGCCGAGGCCTTCGGTTGGAACCAGGACTTCGACTTCCCCCTGGAGGTCTCGCCGTCGCAGTTCCCGGAGGTGGACTCCGATGCGATGCTGGCCTACGCCTCCATCGGTCAGGGCAGCGTCACCTCGACGCCGATGCAGATGAACATGGTGGCCATGGCGATCGCCAACGGCGGCACCATGATGACTCCGAACCTCATCGAGTCGGTGCGGGGAGCGGATCTGCAGATCATCGAGCAGCCTGAGCCCCAGGTCCTCCACGAGCCGATCTCGGAGGACGTAGCTGAGGAGCTCACCGAGCTGATGCTCGGACCGGTCGAGTCCGGCACCGCCTGGCGGGCCGAGTCTGACCGCTTCGACATCGCCGCGAAGACCGGCACCGCGCAGATCGACGGCACCGACCAGGTGAACTCCTGGATCACCGGCTTCGCCCCTGCCGAGGACCCGCAGTACGCGGTCACGGTGACCTATGAACGGATCGACTATGACACCGGCTCCTCCCTGACGGGGCCGAACCTGCGCACGATGCTCGAGGCGGTGATCGACTGATGAGACCAGCTGTGGGCATCCTGATGGGCGACCGCTACAAGCTGACCGAGCGGATCGCCATCGGCGGCATGGGTGAGGTGTGGAAGGCCTCCGACGAGGTCCTCGGCCGCACCGTGGCGATCAAGATCCTCAAGGAGGAGTACACCGGGGACGAGGCGTTCCTGCGGCGGTTCCGCGCCGAGGCGCGGCACACGGCCCTGCTGAACCACCCCGGGATCGCCGACATCTACGACTACGGCGAGCAGGCCGGCTCCGGGTACCTGGTCATGGAGCTGGTGCCCGGCCGTCCGTTGTCGGTGCTGCTGGAGAAGGACCGGACCCTGTCCTGGGAGAAGACGCTGTCGATCATCGCCCAGACGGCCCGCGCCCTGCAGGTGGCCCATGACCAGGGACTGGTGCACCGGGACGTGAAGCCGGGGAACCTGCTGATCACGCCCACCCGCCGGGTGAAAATCACGGACTTCGGGATCGCCCGCCTGGCGGACCAGGTCCCGCTGACCGCCACCGGTCAGGTGATGGGCACCGTCCAGTACCTCTCCCCGGAGCAGGCCACCGGCCAGCACGCCACCGGCTCCTCGGACATCTACGCGCTGGGCATCATCGGCTATGAGGCTCTGGTGGGGCACCGCCCCTTCACCGGGGAGTCGCAGATCGCGATCGCCCTGAAGCAGGTCAATGATGCGCCGCCTCCGCTGCCGGACTCCGTCCCGGAGCCGGTGCGCGCGCTGATCATGTCCATGCTGGCCAAGGACGCCGGAGACCGGCCGATGAACGCCACCAAGCTGGCCGAGGCCTCCGACGCTCTGCTCCGCCATGATCTGGACGCCGCGCTGGAGGCCGTGCCGGCCATGCGGAACCACATGACGCTGCCCTCGGAGCAGGACGACTCCACCCAGGTGATGCCCGCCGCGACCAAGCCGACCGCCGTCGTGCCTCGGGCCGACGCCGCCGGTGACGGCACGCAGAAGGTGACGCCGACCCCCGCGCTGTCGGCGCGGACCCCGGAGCAGCCCCATGACGACGTCTGGGACGAGGGCCCCGGCGGCTCGGCGGGCGGCACCGGCTCAGCCGACAAGGCCGGCCGCAAGGAGCAGCGCCGACAGTCCTCCTCCGGCGGCTCCCTGACCCGCTGGCGCTGGCCGCTGGTGGTGCTGATCGCCCTGGTGCTGCTGGCGCTGTTCGGCTCCTGGGTGCTGCCGCGGCTGACCAGTGCGGAGCCGGAGCCGCAGCCGACCGTGACCGAGACGTTCACCGCCGAGGCGGAGACGGTCCAGGTGGATGAGGGTGACTTCATCGGACTCACCGTGGAGGCGGCGAGCGCGGCGCTGCAGGATCTCGCCCTCGAGGTGGAGACCCAGGAGGTCGAGTCCGCCCAGCCGGCCGGCGTGGTGGTGGCCATCGGTCCCACCGGCCAGGTCCCGGTGGGCGCCACGGTGACGCTGTCCTATTCCACCGGCAGCGAGACCGCTCCTCCCCCGGAGGACCAGCCGTCACCCGCTCCGGACACGGACGGCCCGGGCGGCGGCACGGGAGGAGACACGGACGGAGGCCCGGACGAGGGCACCGGCGGCACGGGCGAAGGCGGTGGTGACACCGGCGGCGACTCGCAGGAGACCGACGGCACCGGGACCACGGAGGAGGACTCGCCCAGCCCCGAGAGCACCCCGAGCCCTACGCCCGAGTCCCCCAGCCCCACCGATGAGGACGGGGACGAGGACGTCGACGACTCGCCCGCGCCCGCCGAGGAGGACGAGCAGGAGGGCGACCAGACCGACGACGGCGGCACGGGGGCCGCTCCCCGCCCTGAGACGGGCCAGGAGGGCGGTCAGGACGCCGGGGAGGACACCGAGGACGCGGACGAGGTCGACGACGCCTCGAGCGGGGGCTCCGATGACACGACACGAACTGGACAGGCATGATGACTGAGAACGGACACCGCGTGCTCAACGGCCGCTACCGCATCGAGGCCCTGATCGGGCGCGGCGGCATGGCCGACGTGTACCTCGGTCATGATCTCTCGCTGAACCGCCAGGTGGCGGTGAAGATGCTGCGTCCGGACCTGGCCCGCGACCCGCAGTTCCAAGGGCGGTTCCGGCGTGAGGCCCAGTCCTCGGCCTCGCTGAACCACCACAACATCGTCGGCGTCTATGACACCGGCCGGGCCGACGTCGAAGACTCCCACCATGCGGAGGTCAAGACCCCCTACATCGTGATGGAGTACGTGGACGGGGTGACCCTGCGGCACATCATGCACGGCACCCCCTCCCATGAGGGCAGCGGCGACGTCGACGACGAGGCCGCCACCCAGCTGCAGTCTCCGGCCGCGGACCGCACGGTGGCCGACGGGACCCGCCCGGAGGAGCATTCGGACCCAGATGTCCTGGCCCTGGGTGACACGGGCCGCACCGAGGCGCAGGAGCATGGCCCGGCGGCCGACGTCGGGGAGCCGCTGCGTCGGAAGATCGATGAGGCGCTGGGCAGACCCGTGCCGGAGCCTGAGGCCGCCGAGTATCTGGACGGCATCCTGGGGGCTTTGAGCTACAGCCATGAGAAGGGCATCGTCCACCGGGACATCAAGCCTTCCAATGTGATGGTGGCGCAGAACGGCGCCGTGAAGGTCATGGACTTCGGGATCGCGCGCGCCCTGGCGGATTCGGCGTCGACGATGACGCAGACCTCCGCCGTGGTGGGCACGGCCCAGTACCTGTCCCCGGAGCAGGCCCGCGGCGAGGTCGTGGATCACCGCAGCGACCTGTATTCGGCCGGCTGTGTGCTCTTCGAACTGCTGACCAACCGGCCCCCGTTCCAGGGCGAGTCGCCGGTGTCGGTGGCGTACCAGCATGTGCGGGAGGATCCGCCGCTGGTCTCTGACCTGAACCCTCAGGTCTCCCCGGCGATGGAGTCCGTGGTGGCCAAGGCCCTGGTGAAGGACCCTGCCGAGCGGTTCCAGAACGCCGATGAGTTCTCCGCCGCGGTCAAGGATGCCCTGCACGGGGTGCCGGTGGAGGACGCCACCCAGGCGATCCCGGCTGTCAGCAACGGCCGTGGCTTTGACGAGGTCGTCGGCGCCGGGGCTGCAGGGCTGGGCACACCGCTGTCGGCCCGGACCCCGGAGGACCCGGACCTGTACGCGGAGTACGAGGAGGATGTGGAGGAGCCGCGCCGCCGTCGGCGGTTCGCCTGGCTGTGGGTGGTGCTGCTCATCGCCTTGGTGGCCGGCGGCACGTGGGCTCTGGTGCGCATGCTCGACACCCAGGAGCTGATGGTCCCTGAGGTGGAGGGCCTGAGCCGTGCGGAGGCCCTGGAGGAGCTGGCGAACGCGAACCTCGAACCCGCAGAGATCGAATCCGTGCCGGATCAGGACGTCGAGGTCGACCACGCGATCGGCACGGAGCCGGAAGCCGGGGAGCGCGTGGAACCCGGGGACGAGCTGGTGCTGTACCTCTCCTCCGGGCCGGACGGAGTCGTGATCCCGGACGGCATGCAGGGCGAGACGGAGGAGACGGTCCGGGCCGAGCTGGAGGCCCTGGGTCTGGAGGTCGGTGACGTCTCCGAGGAGGACCATCCGACGGTGGGCGCCGGCGAGCTGGTCTCCACGGACCCGGAGGCCGGCACCACCGTGGAGGCCGGCACCACCGTGGACCTCACCGTGGCCAGCGGACTGTACCCGGTGCCCGACGTGGCGCTGCTCTCCACTTCGGAGGCGCGCTCCGAACTGGAGCAGGCAGGGTTCACGGTCACGGACTCCACAGTGGACTGGGAGACCTCCGAGTACGACCCCGGCACTGTCGGCGGCACCTTCTTCGACGGCAGTCTGATGGCTCCCGGCACCCCCATCCCGCAGGGTGCGACCGTCTCACTGTCGGTGGCCGTCGCGCCTGAGCCGGTGGAGACTCCGGAACCGGAGGAGCCGCGGGACCCGGAGGACGAGGATGAGGACGGCGAGGACTCTGAGGACGACACCGACGGCGAAGACTCCGACGACGAGGACGAGCCGGAGGACGAGGAGTCACCGACCGACGAGCCCACGGAGGATGAGGACGACGGTGACGACTCCGACGACGACTCTGACAATGACTCTGACAATGACTCTGACAATGGCAACAACGGCAACGGGAACAATGGAAACGGGAACGGCAACAACGGCGGAGGCGACTCCGACGACGAGTGAGCCGATGCGGCGGACCAGTCGGCACCAGGCGCTGCCGGTCGCTCGCAGTTGGTGAGGCCCGCCGCGAGCTTGTCCGGCCTCACAGCCGGCGGCCAGGGCACACTATGACTCGTCGAGCTCAGTCGTCCCAGTTGGCCTCCTGGGCCTCATCCATCGACTCATCATCAGAATGCCGGGTCCAGAAAGGGCCTTAATGTCGGCATCGGGGTGCCGTTGCTCGATCACGAACACGCGCCCGTGCTCCTCACGACCTCCAGCCACCCGCAGTACAGGATCACGGTCTTCCTGATAAGTCTCCTGGAGCCCCCTGTTCGGCGTCAGCCCAATCTCCTCAAGCACCGCCAACGCCTTATTCACCGTCTCCTGACTCGGCTCAACCCCAGAGAAGTCATACGAAATCTCAAAAAAGTAATGACCCACAGCTCGAGTACTAGGGTCCGGAATTCCCGACACAGCCAAGTACTCCTGAAGATCCCACGGCTCTCCATGAATCTGAGGCAGCACGTCTTCGCCGAAGTGATCGACCATGACCTCATTGACGAGCTTGATCTCCTCGACCTGCTCCTCATAGGTCTGGCCCTCACTCCAGTTCACCACGATCTCCCCACCATCGGGCCGCTCTACAGAGACTTCATCGGGAGGATCCGCACAACCTGCAACGCCAACCATCAGGAGCACCGCGACCGTCCGGCCAACTCCCCCACGCAACACCGACACCGAAGCTCACCACCAACCCAGAATCTGTGACCACCCTGGCCTAGTCAGACGAGTCGTCATCGAACGGATCATCAATATCCTCCAACTGCCGAGGATTATCAACATCGAACTCTTCTTCGCGCTCCCGGCGATTCTTATCAATCACCCGCTCGTACGCTTCCCGCATACTCGGATCATCCGACAACCGGGTTTGGTAATGGGAGCGGAAAGCATCGCCTTCTGCCGTGCTCGCTATGAGGAAACCGCGCCCTTCCGCCAACCCAGCACCGTAGAAGATCTTCTCGTACTGAGAGATCCCCTGCGTGTTGCCTGGATTCTCGCTCAACCCCAGGCGTTCCGCGATCTCCTCCGCCACCTCGTAGGTCTCCTCCAGATCATCGAACGGCACATCGAACCCCACCCGCTGCCGGAAGACACCATCTCCCTCAGGACCCGGAGCCGATTCAGCTTCATGGAGCTCCGCGCTCCAGGGCTTACCATCAATGGTCGCCACGTCGTCCCCGAAGTACTCCCGCATCACCTCCACCACGATCTCCAGCTCAGCCATCTGCTCCTGATGGGTCAATCCACCCTCGATATCTATCAACCCCTCACCAGCAGTGCCCTCAGCCCCCGGGGTTCCCTCGCCGTTTTGGCCGCTCATCGGTTCCTCAGCACCTCCATGCCCTTCGTTGCCCTCACCGCCCGGCTCCTCACCAGGCCCGCCGCAGCTAGCCAAGAGCAGGCCGGTGACCAGCACCCCGACAGACAACCACCGGCCACGGCCCGTCGAAGGAACGCGCACAGCACTCTGGGCCGACCGCCGCATACCCATATCCTGCATCAGTCCTCTCTCCTCGGGCCGGTCAGATGATGGTGTCACGCTGGTGGGTCACGGCCTGGAGACGGTCCTCCAGCTGCCAGAGCACCAGATGGGCGGGGGTCCGGGAGAGCACCTGATACTCGGGGGCCTGCCCCTCGTGCCCCAACGGCATGACCGCATAGGGGCCGGCTGCCCCGGCGCAGACATACTCCACGGGCTCTGCATGCCAGCCCTGGGAGGCCATCCGCACCGTCCAGTGCCACCAGGGCTGCTCCCACAGCCTCCGCATGGCGGGGTTGGCCTCTTCCGGCACCGGCGCCGTGCCACCCTCCGCTCGGTCAGTGAAGGTGCTGGTGGGCACCAGCACAGGAAGCGCGTGCAGGTTCCAGGACGGCGCCGCCCCGGTCCATTCGAGGATTCGGTGGCTCACTTCGTCCGTCGGCAGCACCTCCACCCAGTAGTGATCCGGGGCGGGGGATACGGGGTCCAAGTGGTGGCCACCGGCACCCGGTGGAACGAGGTGCGCATCGCCCAGCAGGGATTCTTCGGGACCCGCCTGGAGCTGCGGCTCTCCGAACCGGCGGAGTCCTCCCATGGGCGCAAGACGGCCGCGAAGGTCCCGGAAGACCGCCCGGGGCGGGGACTGAACCACGACCAGCTGCTGGGCCAGATCGCCCTGCCGCGGCTGGACGGGCAGGCAGACGCCGCCACGCTCAACGCCGGAGTCCGGGACGCCGTCGAACGTCTCACCGAGGTCTCGCCCGAGCGCACCCCGCGGCGGGTGCGCCTGCTCCCCTCGCTGCTGCGGCCGGAGGACGTGCCGGCCCCCGCCCGCCAAGGGGTGGTGCCGTTCGGCCTGCTCGAGCGCGATCTCAGCGCCACGATGCTGGATCTCACCGGCCAGGATCGCCACCTGCTGATCCTCGGCGACGAACAGGCCGGCAAGACCTCCGCCCTGCGGCACATCATGCTGACTCTCGTCGAGCAGCACACCGAGGACGAGATCGTCTTCGCCGTCTACGACCCGCGCAAGGGACTGCGGGGGGTGATCCCGGACAGTCACCTGGGCGGGTACGCCCCCTCGGCCGCGCTGGCCCAGGGGCTGACGTCCTCCGTGGTGCAGGAGCTGCGCACCCGAGTGCCGCAGGACCCTCTGGCCCCCGCGCCGGAGACCTTCCAGGGCCCCCGGATCGTGCTGATCGTCGACGACTATGACGTGCTGACCGCCGGCGGAAGCTCCCCGCTGCGGGAGTTCGCCGAGTTCCTGCCCATGGGTGCGGAGATCGGCCTGCACGCCTTCGTGTCCCGCAAAGTCCGCGGCGCCTCCCGGGGACTGTTCGAGCCCTTCACCGGCGCCATGCGCGAGGCCGGCGGGGCCACGTTCATCATGGACGGGGACCGGTCCGAGGGGACGCTGGTCAACGGCGTCAGACCGCGCCGTCGTCGACGGGGACCGGATCAATCTGTACATGCTCCAGGAGGAGACTCGCCAGGCCTATATGGAGATCGCCGCGGCGATCATCTCCACCTACCGGTGAGGCTCTCCGGCTCCGCCGTTCAGCGGATCGGGTTGAGCCGGGCGGCCTTCTCCGCGGCGCCCTGCTGACCCAGTGACTCCAACCAGTTGCCCAGCATCCGGTAGCCGCCTTCGGTGAGCACCGACTCCGGGTGGTACTGCATGCCCCACAGGGGCGCCGTCCGGTGAGCCAGGCCCATGATGACGCCGTCGTCGGTGGTGGCGGTGACCTCCAGGACCTCCGGCACGGAGTCCGGGGCGACCACCAGCGAGTGGTAGCGGGTCGCCACGAAGGTCTCCGGCAGCCCGGCGAAGGACTCATGCCCGGTGTGGGTGACCTCGCTGGTCTTGCCGTGCATGAGCTGCTCGGCATGGGTGACGGTGCCGCCGAAAGCCTCACCCAGACCCTGGTGGCCCAGGCACACCCCCAGCAGCGGTGTGCTCGCCTCGGCGCACCAGCGGGTGAGGGCGATGGAGACGCCGGCCTCGTGCGGGGCGCCCGGCCCCGGCGAGATCAGCACGCCGTCGTGGTCCCCGGCGAGGGCGATCGCCTCAGCCTCGGTGAGGTCGTCGTTGCGGATCACGGTGGTCTGCGCCTCCAGCTCCCGCAGATAGCCGACCAGCGTGTAGACGAAGCTGTCGTAGTTGTCGACCACCAGGATCTTCGCGCGGAAGGCCGCCGCAGCGTCGGAGTTCTCAGTCATCGCGCACCATGCTAGCCGTCCTGGATGGTCGAGTCGTTGAGCGGGCTGTACTGATCCACCCAGGGGAACACCACTTCCATCAGCAGCAGCACGACGGCGGCCAACAGCACCAGCGTCTGGATGATCTTCAGCCACAGCGGGCCGGGAAGATGCCGGAAGATCCATGCGTACATCTCAGCGTGCCTCCTGTGAGCTCAGATCGCCGAAGGGACCATCGGCCTGCATCTGCCGTTCCACAGTGTCGGCCACCGCAGACGGCGGCCCGTCGGACAGCGGTGCGTAGTCCACCAGTTCGGCGTGGGTGATCATCCGCTCCAGGGTCGTGTACGGCGGGTGGCAGGTGGTCAGAGTGAGCGTCGAGCCCTCGGCCTCCGCCTCGAGGTCTCCGGGCACCGGGGCCAGCACATCGGACTGGTTCGGCTGGACGATGTAGGTCTCGGTGACGGAGTAGATGTACCAGCCGTCCGGAGACTGGACGTAGATGAGGTCTCCGACGGCGAACTTGTCCTGGTTCCACAGGATGTTGCCGTAGGTCTGACGGTGGCCCGCCAGCGCGAAGTTTCCGGGCTCACCGGGCAGCTGCGTGGAGGAGTAATGTCCCAGGCCAGCCCGGTTCAGCGACTCCGGCCCCACCCCGGGCACCACCGGCGCGGCCCAGTCGGCGCCGAGCCGCGGCGCATAGACCATCGCCATGACGCCCCCCTGGTCAGCGAAGTTCGCTGTGTGGTCGGGGCCCGGGACGACCAGGTCCTCCAGCTCGACCCCGCCGCGAGACTCTTCGCCGTCACCGCCGTCACCGCCGTTGCCGTTCCCGTCACCGTCGCCGTTGCTGTCGCCCGGGTTCTCCAGCGCCTCGATGTTGGAGAACAGCTCCTGGGTGGCCTCGTTGCGCTCCCGATCCGCCTCCAGGCCGGTCCACCACAGCTCCCAGACCAGGAAGAGGATCCCGAGCACGCCGAGGGTGATGAACAGTTCCCCCACACCCCCGAGGATCCGTGAGCCGACGGATCGGCGCACCGGAGCCGCGGCCGCGGACCGGCGTGCATGACGCGGCCGGGACGGCGGCAGAGGGTGAGTCGGCATGGACGTGCTGTCCTCTCCTGTCGAGCGGGAAGGGCCGGGCCCGTCGTGGAGCCCGCAGACCCGATAGAATGACGCGCAGACCACATGACCCCCACACCGGTGGGGGACAGAGTCAGGATACCGAAGTCGACCAGGGTGTCGCGGCTCCACGCGACGAGCGCGCCCCCGGAAGGATCATCTCACCGTGCCAGAGTCGAAGAACCGCAAGAAGAGCGGCAAGCGCAGCAGGAAGAACCGCGGCGGCCCCGCCGACGCCGTCGCGTCCAGCTCCCCGCTGGACGACTCGGATCCCTTCGCCGAGGACCTCGAGGACCTGAAGGACGAGACCCTTCCCCTGTGGTACCGGGCCACCATGATCGGACTGATGATCCTGGGGCTGCTGTGGCTCATCGTCTGGTACATCAGCCAGGGTCTGGCGCCCATCGCCGCCGCTGGGGGTTGGAACGTCATCATCGGCTTCGGCATCGCCATGGTCGGGTTCCTGATGACGATGCGCTGGCGCTGACAGCCCACGCAGCGGAGCCCGCAGACAGAGGAGGGCCCTCCGATCGTAGGATCGGAGGGCCCTCCTCTGTCTGACTCTCTCAGCGAGCGGCTCAGGTGGCCGGCTTCGGCTGCGGCACGCCGCCGGATGCCGAAGCGCCCTTCTCGCCGTCCTTGGTGACGCTCTCCGCCGGCTGGGCCGGCTTGGCTCCGGACGTCGAGGCATCGGCCGCTGACGGCTTGGCCGAAGGGGCAGCCGAGGAGGAGGCCTGCGGCGTCGCGTCGGCGTTCGTCTCCGCCTGAGCGGCCGGCTTCGACGAGGACGCCGGGGTGCCGCCGGAGATCGGCTCCGGCTTCTTCCACGGGTCCTCCACCGGCTGCGAGGCACGCCACGCGGCCACGCCGGCGGTGACACCGGCGGCGACGAGCCCGAAGACCAGCAGGCCCTTGCGGCGGCTCTTCGACTTCTGCTGCTTCTTCAGCGCCTTGGCCGTCTGCTTGGCGTACTTCTCGGAGGTCTTCCGCAGCTTCTTGACGACCTTCTTGTCTCCGGTGGCCTTCACCAGCGCCTTCTCGACGCGCGGGTCCACCTCCGCCTTGTGGATCAGCTTCGCCGTACGGTCCGCATAGCCGCCCAGCTTGGCCGAGGCCGCCGGGACGTAGTCCTCGGAGAGCTGACGCTTGGCATCCGAGTACTTGGCGTAGACCTTGTCCACCTCGGCCTTCGCCTGCGGGGGAAGCTTGTCGTACTGGGACTCAAGACCCACCGAGGCCTTCGAGGCGAGCCCCCGGGCCCGATCTGCGGCCACTGCCGCGTTGGCCTCCACCGACCGGAGAGCGCGCGCCGAGGCATCCTGAACCTTCGGAGCGTTCTTCCGGTACGTGGTCTCGGCCCAGTCCGCGGCGGCGCCCAGCTTCGGGGCAGACCAGTCGCGTGCCGTCTCGACGCCGGCGAGCACCTTGTGCTCCCAGGTGTGGCTCGGTTTCTTCTTCTTACCGAACATGCATGTCCTCCGAATCAGGATCGGTGTGCTGCCCTCAGCTTACGACCTTCAGCCCCTGTCCTGCTATGACGTGAGCCGATGCGTCGGCGGACGTCGCACGACGTCGCCGGCGGGCGGCCTGTCAGCCTCGGGTGAGACAATGGCGCCCATGAGCGCTATCGCAACGCATAAGGCAACCATCCGCACCAACGCCGGTGAGATCCGTGTGGACCTCTACGGCCACCACGCCCCGAAGACCGTGGAGAACTTCGTGGGGCTCGCCACCGGTGAGATCACGTGGAAGCACCCGGAGACCGGTGAGGAGAAGGTCGGCACTCCGCTGTATGACGGCACCGTCTTCCACCGCATCATCGCAGACTTCATGATCCAGGGAGGAGACCCGCTCGGTCTCGGCGTGGGAGGCCCCGGCTACCAGTTCGAGGACGAGATCCACCCGGAGCTGGACTTCACCTCCCCCTACAAGCTGGCCATGGCCAACGCCGGCCCCGGCACCAACGGCTCCCAGTTCTTCATCACCTCGGTGCCCACCACCTGGCTACAGGGCAAGCACACCATCTTCGGCGAGGTGGCGGACGAGGACTCCCAGAAGGTCGTGGACGAGCTGAACAAGGTCGCCACCGACATGCGTGACCGTCCGAAGCAGGACGTCGTCGTCGAGACCATCGCGATCGAGAAGGTCTGACCTCCGCCCGTGTCAGCTGAGCACTCGCACACCGGGGCGGCCCGACCCGCCCCGGTGTGCCCGCGCCACCCGGACCAGCCCACGCATCTGCGCTGCCAGCGCTGCGATCGTCCGGCCTGCCCCCAGTGCCTCCACCAGGCACCGGTCGGGTTCCACTGCACCGACTGCGTCGCGCAGGCTCGTGCGGCCCGGCCTTCACCGCGGACCCGCTTCGGCGCCGTCGCGCGCCCCGACCGGGCCCCGCTGGTGACCTACGGGGTGATCGGCGTATGTGTGGTGATGTACCTGCTGCAGTGGCTGACCGGCAGCGTGCTGACCCAGGCGCTGTGGTACGCCCCGCTGCACACCTCCAGCTGGGTCTTCGAACCGTGGCGGATGCTGACCTCCGCCCTGCTGCATTCACCCTCCTCGGCGATGCACATCCTCTTCAACATGGTGGCCCTGTGGATGTTCGGGCGGGTCATCGAGCCGGCAGTGGGCGCCTGGCGCTACGGGCTGCTGCTGCTGCTCTCCGCCCTCGGCGGCTCTGTGGCGGTGCTGTTCCTGACCCCGGCCACCACACCCACCGTCGGTGCCTCGGGCGCCGTCTTCGGACTCTTCGGCGCCATGTTCATCCTGCTGCGCTCCTCCGGCGCCCAGACCGGCGGTCTGCTGGTCCTCATCGGCATCAATGCGGTCATCAGCTTCGTCGTGCCCAACATCTCCTGGCAGGGCCACCTGGGCGGTCTCCTCACGGGCGTCATCTGCGCCTTGGTCATCGCCCGTGTGCCCCGCGGACCCCGTCGCAGCCTGTGGCAGGGACTCGGCCTGGCCAGCGTCGCCGGCGTGCTGGTCGCGCTCACCGCCGTCGGCATCCCGCTGGTCACCCCGGCGTGACGGGGCTCTCCTCTCATTCCCCCTGGTCAGAGGCGTGGCCCATGGTGCACAGCCTGTGCAGTGTTCTCTCCACACCCTCACCTCCATCACCCCGCATGGGGGTTCTCCACAGCCGTTATCCACAGTGTGGAGAAGTTACATGACTGTGTTTCCCCAGTTCAGGGAGTTTTCCCCAGCAGCCTGTGGATTGTGGAGGATTCTGTGGAGATACCTGTGCAGGACCTGTGCACGGGTTCGGTTCGGGGGCCTTCCACCGGGGATAGGGTGAGTCCATGACCCGAGACTTCCGTCAGATCGATGTGTTCAGCACCGGCCCCTTCACGGGGAACCCGTTGGCGGTGGTCGCCGCCGCGGAGGACCTGGACGAGCAGACCATGCGGGCCATCTCCGCCTGGACGAACCTCTCCGAATGCACGTTCCTTCTGCCGCCCACCACCGAGGAGGCGGACTATCGTGTGCGGATCTTCAGCCTGGACACCGAGCTGCCCTTCGCCGGGCACCCCACACTGGGGACCGCGCGGGCCTGGCTGGACATGGGCGGGACGCCCCAGAGGTCCGACGTGATCGTCCAGGAGTGTGCTGCGGGCCTGATCCGGGTGCGCCCTGACGGTGATCGGCTCGCGTTCGCCGCTACGCCGCGGCTGCGCACCGGTCCGGTGGAGCCGGGACTGCTCGAGCAGGTCCGGGCCGTGCTGGGCGTCGAGCGTGCCCAGATGGTGGACGCGGCTTGGGCGGACAACGGACCTGGGTGGATCGCGGTGCTGCTGGACAGCGCATCGACCGTACTCAGTCTCCGCCCGGTCCTCGCACGGGGCGGGCTGGAGGACCTCAAGGTCGGTGTCGTGGGTCCCTGGGGACCCGGGGGCGAGGCCGACGTGGAGGTCCGAGGCTTCTTCTCCGAGGGTCTGGCACTGCCGGAGGACCCCGTCACCGGAAGCCTCAACGCCTCGATCGCGCAGTGGCTGACGGAGACGGAACGGATCAGCGCGCCCTATGTGGCGGCCCAGGGCACGGTGCTGGGGCGGCGGGGACGAGTCCACGTCACAGGCGACGACGCCGGAGACCTGTGGATCGGCGGTCAGGCTGAAGTCTCCATCCGCGGCACAGTGGAGGTCTGAGCCGGTTCAGTCCTGCTCCTCGAGGTCGAGGTCATCGTCGAGGTCATCAAGGTCGATGTCACGTCCGTCCTCGTCTTCATCGAGGCCCCGGGTGAACTCACTGTCCTCGGGCACCCCGTCGATCCCCTCGCGCTCCTCCGGGACGTCGGCACGGGTGGAGGTGAAGTCGCGCGGCCCCATCGTGAAGCTCTGCCAGTGCAGCTCCATCGGGGACTGGTCCTCGTCCCGCGGGACGTGGTGGTAGCCGACCGCCACCCAGGAGACGACATCGTCGAGGGTCCCGGAGTCGTCCTCGACGTAGTCCTGGACCGATCGCCCGCAGCCGCCCCGGTTCCGGGTGGCGAAGACCTGACACTCGTCGTGGTTGGTGAAGGCGACGTCATAGCCCACGTCCTCCCCGTGATGGTGTTCGTCATGCACGAAGGTGAAGCTGTCGGAGACTCCCAGATTGATCTCGTAGGACACGGGGTGGTCGTTGGCGTTGAGGAGGTCCGGCGCCATCACCCGCCACCAGCGGCGGTCGTCCCCCTCGTGGAGGGAAGGCTCATCGATGCGGGTCAGGGAGCCCTCCACGATGGGTGACTGGGAGCCCATCTCTCCGGTGGGCTCGGCGTCGTACTGTTCGACCACCATGTCCTCGTCTTCTCCGAGTCCCCAGTGGATCCTCCAGACCACATTGTGGGAATGGCTGGCCGCGTAGTCGGCGTCGCCGTCGCCGATGGGCCACCCATGCTCCTCATCGGTGTAGTCGACCGGAGAGAGATCTCCGGTGGCGCCCAGCGCCGGACGGATGGAGCCGTCGGAACCGAAGGTGTACTCACTGATGTACTCGTACCAGCCCACTTTGGAGATCGTCGAGAGTCGCCATTCGTCGCCGCGGGCGACGGTGAGCTGGCCGTCGGCATGGGACCGGTACGCGAGCCCGGAGTCCTGGGTCTCAGAGCACAGCACCTCCCGTTCGGGCGTGCTGCCGTGCTCCCCGTCCCCGATGTTGGGGATCTCCAGGCCCAGACGTTCCCCGGTGCATTCGTCCTCGGTGAGCGTGTGCATCCGCATCCCGCCGAAGCCGGCTTCGGTGATGTCCGAGGTGAGCCGTTCGCCGTCGTCGTAGGGGACCTCCATCTGCGCCAGGGTCATCTCCTGGATGAGCCGGACGGGGTCCCTGTCGGCCGGGGCGAAGTGGACGTCGCTGAGCACCATGCCCCGTTTGGGGTCGACGGAGAAGCACATGGACCACGCCGAGCCGGAGGACATGATCTGCCCCAGAGGGAGAGCACCCTCCGCACAATCCAGGTGGGAGGTGTCGGGCTCCCCGGCGACATCGGCACCGGCCTGCGCGGTGGGGGCGATCTCCTCCTCCCCCGTGTTCGCGCAGCCCGTGAGGAGGAGCGCGACACCGAGGACACCTGCCATACCGGTCAGCATGGCCCGGGGGGTGCGAGAGAGACGGGGAAGAGGGAGAGACATGGGCTCGGGATCGACCTCTCGATTTCGACACGGGGACAGAAGATCTGCTCCTAGTGTGCCCGCCACCGTGCTCTGGGCACACATGAGCGGATGGCTGCACCGTCCCGGGTAGGGACGATGCAGCCATCCGCGTCAGGGTCTCAGCTGATCACTCAGCCGAGGAGCGGTGGTTCCGCTTCGCGAAGACCACAGCTGCGGTGCCCAGCAGCAGGGCGAGTGCGGCGAGAGCCGCCAGCATGCCGCCGTCAACACCGGTGCGGGCCAGATCCGAGCCGGGCTTGCCACCCGGTCCGGTCTGCTTCCCGTCGTCACCAGCCGGGTCGGCAGTGCCGGTGCCCGTGCCGTCGCCGGCGCCGTCCTCAGCGCCGTCGTCTGTCCCGGTCTCACCGTTGCCGGCCGCGGCATCCTCCACCACCTGGAAGGTGATGGACTGCTCCGGGTAGTCCTCCGCGGTGACCGAGAAGGTGTGGGTACCCAGCTCAGCCTCCTCGGGGATGTCCCAGACGAAGGTGACGGTGCCGTCCTCATCGGCGACCTCGGTGCCGAGCTCCAGGGTCGGGGTGGAGTTCATGAAGCCCTCCACCTCGGTGCCGGGCTCGTAGCCGTGGGCGTAGCCGATCTGCGTGTCACCGTGAGTGAGCACAGGGTGCTCGATCTCGATGCTCAGGACGATCATGTCAGCGACGTCGTTGACCTTGAACACGCTCGTGGCGCTGATGTCCGGGTCGTTGTCGTCGGTGACGGTGACCACCTTGATGCACGGCACGGTGTCCGCCGGGACCGTCCAGATGATGGTGAAGGTTCCGTCCTCGCCGACCTCGACACCATCGATGGTGCCGATGACGTTGCCGTCGACGTCGGTGATCTCCACCGTGACCGTGGTGCCCGGAGTGAAGCCCTCACCGCTGACGGTGATGTCCTCGCCCGGGTTCACGGCCTGCGGGTCGACCGAGACCGTCGGGTCCTCGGAGTCTCCCTCGGCATCCGTGACGGCCACGGCAGTGGCGTCCCAGATGCTCGGGTCGTCCTCGTCGGTGCCGAAGATGAACAGCGCGCCGGGGGCGACGTTGCTCGTCACGGTCCAGGTGAGGGTGAAAGTGCCGTCCTGGCCCACGCTGACGCCCTCCACGGAGTCGTAGACGTTGCCGTCCACGTCCGAGAAGTCGACGACCACGGTGGAACCGGGGACGTAGCCTTCACCGGTGACGGTGAGGTCCTCGCCGATGGCCACCACAGTCGGGTCGGCTGCGATGGTCGGGTCGACGACGACGCCGTCCTCGTCG
>NZ_JAUTWR010000016.1:0-50495 GCF_031705515.1 Nesterenkonia sp. CL21 | reverse complement strand
GAGGACGATGACTCCGACGAGGACGATGGTGGTCAGCCGGAGGGCAGGCCGGTGCAGCCCGAGGGTCGTCCCGTCGATCCGGATGAGCGCCCGGCCGATCCCGAAGGCGCTCCGGAGGAGCGGCCGGTGCAGCCCGAGGAACGCCCCGCTGATCCCCAGCCGCGCCCAGAGACGCCCAGTGGGCAGCCCGGTCAGCAGCAGAACGAGCGGCCTGAGACCGGCGGCCGAGGCAGCGGTGGCGACCGGCCCGATGCCGGCAGCACAACCGACACGAGCACACCCCCGTCGCCCGAACGCGGCGCTGACCGCACAGGCCAGACAGGCCGCACAGGCGGGTCAGGGCAGTCCGACGCCAGTGGGCGATCCAGCTCGGAGCGGCAGTCGAGCGGCTCCGAGCGGGAACAGGGGCAGCAGAGCTCTGAAGCCTCAGACTCTCGAACCGAGGCGCCCTCATCCTCATCAGACCAGAGAGGACAGACCCCCGGCTCCCAAGACCGCGAACCGGTCCAGGAGCGTCCCGAGACACCCGGTGGATCCGACCGTGGCGATGACTCGGAGAGCTCCGCAGCCGATGACCGGAACGAGGGCATGTCCCGCGCAGACATCAGGGCGCTGCTGGAGCAGCGGCGTGATGCCCAGGAGCAGGCGGAGGCCACCCCGTCCCCGTCCCCGACGTCGGAGCCCTCCCCGCGGGGCTCCGATGATGAGTCGGAGTCGGACTCGGACAGCTCGACGTCCGAAGAGAGCGCTGACTCTGCCGACCCGTCGGAGGGGTCGGCACGGGCCGAGGCTCCCCGCGCTCCTCGGAGCGGCGGCGGTGCTGGAGGCTCAGACCAGGACTGGTCGCCCAGTGACGACGGTGAGCTCCCGGTGGCGCGCGGCGACGAACCTGTGACCTTCGACCCAGGGCCCGCCCCACGAGACGGCGGGTCCGCGAGCGCGCTGGACCGGGGTGCTCCCCCCACAGCGCTGGAAGACCGCTTCCGGGGCTCCTCGGCGGGGTCCTCCGAGATCCCCGGCGCGGGTGCGGAGGCCCTGGAGGCCGGCGAAGGAGGGCAGTCCCCGACCGCGGTCGAGACCGGAGCGGCACCGTCCGCCGATCAGACAGACGCCGCGGACGACGCCGAGGCAGGCGAGGCGCGCGCCATGGAACGGATCGCCGGAGTGCCCACAGGTGCCTGGGCCACTGTCGGCCTGTTCCTGCTGGGTGCCCTCGGCTGGATCCTGTACTTCTTCGGCTGGCGCCCCGGTCGCAGCAGCTGAGGCCGCTGCGGCGCCGCGCGGGTTACTCTCGCGGGCGCCTTCAGATATACGTCGGCCCTGTCGCGACGCAGGTGAACACTGCTGCGACAGGGCCGACGTGCGTCATGCACAGCTCACGGTGACACGGCTGGACTCCTCAGTCACCGGTGACGAAGAGGACCTGCTGGTCGGCGCCGCCCAGGCGCTGCGACGGAATCCCGTCGATGTCGTCCAGCGGGTGCTCCACTCCGCTGAACTCGACCTCCTCGCCCACCTCGATGGTGCCGTGCTCCGGCGTCGTCACGGAGGGCGCGCCGTCGCGGAAGGAGAACTCCGCGTCCTCGTCGAAGACCAGCACCTGGGGCTGACCGTCCTGAGCCAGCGCCATGTAGCCGCCCGGCCCGATGATCAGCTCACCGGAGACGTCCACTGCGGGGCCCTCCGGAGCCTGACCGGTCACGAAGGCGTGTGGGCTCTCGCCGACGGTCTCCACCGACACGTCGGAGGCGCCGTCGGCCTCCGTCTCCTCAGTCTCCGTCTCATCTGTATCGGTCTCCTGGGACTCGGCCTCAGCGTCATCCTCGACGTCGGTCTCGTCCTCGGGGGCCTCCACCTGCACGGTGTCCTCGTCACCGGGGGTGTCTGTGGCGCCGTCGTCTTCTGCGGCGCATCCCGTGGCGAGCAGCGCCAGCACCATGGCGCCGGCGGCCAGCGCGCTGCGCGGCCCGGGGGTCGTGGTCGCGGGGGGCAGGGTCGATCCTGTGGGCATGGGGTGATCCTTTCTCCGCGGCGCGATGCGCGGGATTCGACTGCAGGCCGGTGGGACGTGGGTCCCAGGCGTCCGGCCTCACCGGGCATAGCGGGCATCCGCCTCCGGTGAGCACATCCTGCCTAAGTGGCACAGTGTGCCATCATGGCAACGTGTGCACGTCGGTCGTGATTCCCGTACTCTGCTGGATGTGACCAGTTCCACCACCCTGACACAGCGTCGCAAGGAGTTCACCCGGCTGGACATCGCCCGCTCCGCGGCTCGGCTGTTCGCGGCCGACGGCGTCTCGGCGGTCACCGCGGAGAGGATCGCCGACGGTGCGGGGGTCTCTCTGCGCACCTTCTACCGGTACTTCCGGACCAAGGAGGAATCGGTGGCGCCGCTGCTCAGCGTCGGTGCCGACCAGTGGCGCCAGGCCCTGGCGGACACGGGGCCGGGTGACCCGCGGGCCGCCATTCCGCAGGTCATCAGGGCGCTGCTGGACGTCGACGGCGGCGCCGAGGACTCCACGCGGCGGATGATGCGGGGCCTGCTGCGGGCGGCCGCCGAGGACGACGCCCTCCTGGCGGTCTGGGACCGCGTCAATCGCGATTCCGAGGAACGACTGCAGGAGGTCATCACCGGCCTCGTGCCGGACGTGGATCCGCTGGCCGCGCGGCTGATGGCCGCAGCGGCCACCGACGCCGTCCGGATCGGATTCGAGCACTGGGCCGCCGACGCCGGGTGTTCCGAGCCGCCCGCTGAGCTCGCCGTGCGGGCCTTCGAACAGCTGTCCCGCGGGATCCGCCTGCACGGCTGACGCGCCGCAGATCCCGGCCTCTCAGCGCAGTCGGATGGCCCGAATCACCACGTCGTCCAGCCTGACACTGTCCTTCCCACGCAGAGTCGTCCGGCTCATCTCCACCGCGGTCTCGATCCGCCAGGACGACTCGTCCAGCAGGGCGGCGACGTCGGCGGCCCGGACCTGCGCCTCCAGCGGTGGATTCCCCCGGTGGCCGGGAGCATCGTGCTCGGCCGTGCCGTGTGCGTCAGCGTCGCGTCCGGGAGCGCCGTGTGCGTCAGCATCGTGTTCGTGAGCGTCGCCCTCGCCGTGCAGGTGGCCGATGATCAGCAGCGTGCCTCCCGGCGCCACCCACCCTGAGACGCGTCGGTAGAAGTCCAGCTGCGGAATCGTGGGATGCGCATAGTGGGTGGTCACCAGGTCGTACTGCCCTTCCGGTACCCAGGTGGTCAGATCGGCGGCGATGAGCTCCACACGCGGATCCATGCCGCGGGCGCGCAGGATCCGTGCGGCCCGGTCCAGTGCCGTCCGGGAGATGTCGACGCCGGTGACCTTCCATCCCTGCTCCGCGAGCCAGGCGGCCTCGATCCCGTGGCCGCAGCCCGCGTCCAGGGCGCTCCCCGGTGACAGCGGAGAGATCTCACGCACCAGATGCGGATTGGGGTCCCCCGGGCCTGAGCTCATGGCGGTCTGTGACGGGTAGTGCCCCGGTAATCCCTGGTAGTGCTGTTCCCAGTACTCGGCGTCGAACTGTCGCGTCACGATCTCTCCGCTCTCTGTGGTCGGTGGTGGCCATCGTGCCCCACCGCGGCCCGGCGCTTCCGTGGTGGCCCTCAGGATCAACAACGCTCAGGCGGGGGCGATTCCGCGCCGTGAGCGCCCACCCGAGAATCCTCTCATGAGAATCGTTAGCATGAGGTGCATGGATTCCCGTGAGCGCATCACGCGCGCCTTCTCCGATGCGAGCTCGACCAGCGACTTCGACCGACTCGGAGAGCATCTCTGGAGGCCCATCGGCGCCTCCACCGTAGAACTCTCCGCGCCGCAGGAGGGCGAGTTGGTGCTCGATGCATGCTGCGGCAACGGGGCGTCCGCGTTGCCAGCGGCACGACGCGTGGGTCCCGGCGGTCACGTCGACGCTGTCGACCTCGCCGCTCCGCTCCTGGCCGACCTCGAGCGGCAGGCCGACGGCTTGGAGAACATCACGTCGGCGGTCGCGGATGTGACGTCCTGGGGCCGGAGCGGATACGACGTCGTCCAGTGCGTCCTGGGGATCTTCTTCTTCTCCGACATGACCGCCGGGACCGAGCATCTGGTGAAGAGGCTCCGTCCCGGCGGTCGTGCCGCTGTCACCATCTGGCGACGCGGCTCCATGGAAGCCTCCGGTCGCCATCTGGCGCAGGCGATCGCGGCCGTGACCGGACAGGAGTTCCCCTCCCGGCCACGCCATCTCCTGGACGAGGTCAACACGTCCGAGACCTTCGGCCCCTGGCTCGCGGGCCGCGGGCTCCGGGACGTCGAGGTGACCGAGTCTGAGCTGCGTCTTTCGCTCTCCGAGTCCCTCGCGTGGTTGGTGATCACCGGCTCCGGCTTCGCCGGGATGCTGACTGGCCTCAGTGAGGACGAGACCGAGCGCGTCCGCCAGGAGTACCTGGCGTCCCTGCAGGGGGCAGGGGCTGCTGAGCTCGACGCGACCACGCTGATCGGTGTGGGGTGGGCGTGAGGTGTTCCCTGGGGTCGGCGCTCCCCCTAGGGTCGAGGTCACGCGTGACCGTGCGGTCGGAGAGAGGACGAGGATGAAGTATCTGCTGATCAAGCACTACCGGGGCGCACCTGCGGCGGCCAACGACGTGCCCATGCGGGACTGGACGCCCGAGGAGGTCGCCGACCACGTCGAGTTCATGGAGCGTCTGGCCGAGCGCCTCCAGCAGACGGGCGAGTACGTCAATAGCCTGGCCCTGGCACCCGAAGGTACATGGGTCAGCTCCGATGATCAGGGGGCGCCGGTGGTCGGTGACGAGCTGCCCGAGGAGAAGGACCTCATCGCCGGGTGGATGCTGATCGACGTCGCCGACGAGAGCCGCGCCCGCGAGATCGCTGCAGAGCTGGCCCACGCCCCCGGCGCCGGCGGCAGGCCCGTCAGAGAGTGGCTCGAACTGCGTCCCGCGCTGGGCGCCGCCGACGGCGAGGGCTGACCGGCTGGCCTCAGCAGCTGAGCTGGGCGCCAGGTCCGAACGCCCAGCCCCAGGCGGCGAACCCGGACAGGGCAATGAAGGTGAGATCGCCCAGGGCGTAGCCCCACTCGCGTCTCACGACGCGCACGGCCGTGGCGCCGGTCATGTACATCATCAGGCCCAGTGCGCTCAGAGGCGCCAGCCAGGCGGCGATGCCGAGAGTCGTCGGCAGTGCGAGTCCCGCGGCGGCCAGCACCTTGAGGGCCGCCAGGCCTTTCAGCGTGCCGGTGTCGAACATGTCCACCCAGTGCTGATTCCTTCCGAGGGCCCGGTACCGCTGACGCGGCAGTGCCAGCAGCGCGATGCCGCCGACCAGGAATCCCACGGCCAGGAAGCCGGTGACGATCCACAGCGCGATCTCCATGAGGTGTCCTTTTATCCGTGACCCGGGGCGCGGGCCTCCATCCTGAGGACGGGGCGCGCATCGGATCTGTGACATCGCCCGAGCCCGAGCCCGAGCCCGAGCCCGAGACCGAGACCGAGACCGAGACCGAGTCCGAGCCCGAGTCCGAGCCCGAGTCCGAGCCCGAGTCCGAGTCTTTCGTGCCGGCGGCAGGTGTGGTCTGGCAGGGGAGTCGGCGCTGGCTCCACCTCGATGACCACGTCCTGTTGACGACCTGTATACAGATCGTCTACGATCATGTGTGACACAGACCACGGAAGGGGTGTCATGTCCATCTTCACCGAGCAGGTCGAGACAGCTGTCGACGGGGCCTACCGCTGGCTCCGCCAGGAGGTGACGTCCCTGCCCTGGAATCAGGAGGCGCACCTCTCCGAGAGCGAGCTGGCTCGCCGCTCGGACTTCTCCCGGACTCCGATCCGGGAGGCGCTCCTCCGACTCCAGGGGGACGGGCTGATCCGCCGACTGCCCAATCGCGGCGTCGTCGTGCCCGCCCTCCAACAGGCGGACCTGGACTCTCTCATGGAGGTCCGGGAGGTCATCGAGATCTGGGCGGCGCGGAAGGCCATCGCCCAGGGCATGGACGTCACGCCGCTGCGGGACCTGCTCGCCGCGCAGGAGGAGGCTGCGGGGGACCCCGTGGAGTTCGTCCGGCTCGACGTCGCCTTCCATCGGACCATCGTCCAGCGGGGCCGGAACTCCGTGTTCGAGGACCTCTATGAGGCCCACCGCTACAAGCAGCTGCGGCTCGGCGTCCAGGCCGTCGAAGCGGCCAACCGCATCGAGGCCGTGATCGGGGAGCATCGGGCGATCGTGGACGCCATCGCCTCCGCCGACCCCGAGGCCGCCGCCGAGGCCACCCGCCGCCACCTGAGCTCCACCGCACGCGTGCTCACTGACGGCCGCTGACCCGCGGTCCGTCTGCTCCCAACCATCGCCACCTGCTGAGAAGGAACCATCAGTGCTGACTCTTCATGTGCCCGGAACAGGGCATGACCTCCAGCTCGACGCGTTCGATGCCGTCGTGGCCGGCTACACGGCCCGCGACCAGGCCGCCGTGGACCATCACATCCAGGAGCTCGCCCGCATCGGCGTCCCTCCGCCGCCGAGGACACCGATGTTCTACCGCATCGCGGCCGAGTCTGTGACCACGGCACAGTCTGTGGAGGTCTCCTCGGACCGGACCTCGGGAGAGGTGGAGCCCGTCTACATCCGCCATCAGGGCCGCTACTACCTCGGGCTCGGGTCCGACCACACCGACCGACAGCTGGAGACCGAGGACATCGGGCGCTCCAAGCGTGCCTGCCCCAAACCCATGGGACTCCACGTGCTTCCCCTCGGGGACCTGGAGAGCTTCACGCTCGCGGCAGTGGCCGCCCAGTGCCACGCCGACGGCGAGCTCTACCAGGTGGGCAGCTTCGAGTCGCTGCGGGAGCCCCGCGAGATCCTGCCGCTCATGGAGCACGAGCTGGAGCTCGACGGCGGCGACTACATCTGCTTCGGCGGCACGATTCCGTTGCGTGCAGGAACGTTCCGGTACGCCACGGAGTGGGAGCTGACCTGCCGCATCCAGACCCCGGGCTCCGCGGGCGACGACGCCCCGGAGCTGACCCACCGCTACACCATCACCAAGGAGAAGTGATCTGCTCATGAGAACCGGCACGGACTATCTCGCCAGTCTCGACGACGGCCGCACCATCCACCTCGACGGCGAGGTGGTCAGCAACGTCGCTGAGCACCCCGCCTTCGCGCCCGTCGCACGGACCATGGCCTCCCTGTACGACACCTCCGCCGACCCCGCCCGGGGCATGCAGTACGAATCCCCGGAGACCGGCGGCACCGCCAACCGCGCGCTGGGGATCCCCCGCAGCCGCGAGGAGCTGGCGGCCCGGCGCCAGGCCACCACCACCTGGGCGCGCCAGACCCACGGCTGGGTCGGCCGCAGCCCGGACCACGTGGGCTCCTTCCTGGCGGCCTTCGCCGCCAACTCCCACGTCTTCGACGTCGAAGGCCGCCCCTTCGCGGAGAACGTGCGCCGCTACTATCGCCGGGTACTGGAGGAGGACCTCTTCGTCTCCTACGCGATCATCCCGCCGCAGCATTCCCGCGCCACCACGGCCTCCGGCTGGGAGGGGGACTACATCCAGGTCGGCGTCGTCGACGAGACCGAGGAGGGTCTGGTGGTCCGCGGCTCGCAGATGCTGGCCACCGGCGCCGCCGTCGCGGACGAGATCCTGGTGACCTGCATCAAGCCGCTGGGTCCGGATGACTCGGACTTCGCCGTGAGCTTCGCGCTGCCGGTCAACGCTCCCGGGCTGAAGCTGATCAACCGGCGTCCGTACGCGCCGTCGACCACCGGAGCCTTCGACTACCCGCTGACCACCCGCTTCGACGAGCCCGACTCCCTCGTGGTCTTCGACGACGTGCTGGTCCCGTGGGACCGCGTCTTCGTGGACCGGGACCCCGCCATCCTGCGCGCGCAGTTCTTCGCCACCGGCGCCCACGCGCTGGGCAACTGGCAGGCCCAGACGCGCTTCGCCGAGAAGCTGAAGTTCATCGCCTCCATCGCCCGCAAGGTCTCCCAGGTCAACGGCACGGACAAGATTCCGGGCGTCCAGGAGAAGCTCGGGGAGCTCGCCGCGCTGGTCACCTCCGTGGAGTCCTCCCTGCTGGCCGCCGAGTACACCGCGGAGCCTGACGAGAGCGGAATGATGGTCCCCGGCCGGCGCGCCCTCTACGGCGCCATGGGGCTGCAGGCCGAACTCTACCCGCGAGTCATCCAGATCCTCCGGGACCTGGTCGGCGGAGGGGTGCTGCAGATGCCCGCCAGCCACCAGGACATGCTCAGCGAGACCACCCGCGGCGACGTCGAGCGCTACATCACCTCTCCCGACGTCTCCAGCGAGGAGCGCATCAAGCTGTTCCGCCTGGCCTGGGACGTCATCGGCTCCGAGTTCGCCGGCCGCCACCAGCAGTACGAGCTCTTCTACGCCGGTGCGCCGTTCGTGGTCAAGGGCGTCTACACGTATCAGAACTTCGGCTACCCGGAGCTGCTGGAGGACCTCGACTCCTTCCTGGGCTCCTACAGCCTCGAGCACGACGACGCCGACCTCCGCCCCGCCGCGCTCGGCGCCACCACCTGAACAGGAGAGACCACCATGGCCAAACCAGAATTCGAGTTCACCCCCACCGCCTCGGTCGAGTTCCGGGACTGCACCCCGCACATCGACGGCCTCAGCGAGGCGATCCTCGCCCAGGACTCCGAGAGCGACGCCGTCACCCGGATCCTGAAGTTCGAGCCCGGGACCGACACCTCGCCCAACGGCGCCCTGACCCACGAGTTCTGGGAGGAGGTCTTCATCTTCGAAGGCTCCTTCCGGGACCTGCGCCTGGACCGTGTCTTCTCCGCCGGGGACTGGGCCACTCGCCCGCCTGGCATGGAGCACGGACCGTGGGTGTCCGAAGAGGGCGCCAAGATGTTCGAAGTCCGCTACTACCAGTGAGGGACTGACATGCCACTGCAGATGACCCCATTCACCGCCGAGCCCGAACCGTTGGCGATGCGCCGCTGCATCGGCCGCTTCCTCACCGGAGTGGCCGTGGTGACCGCCGACGACGGTCAGGAGCAGGCCGGGATGACGATCAACTCGCTGACCTCCATCAGCCTGGACCCGCCCATCGTGATGATCTCGCTCAACTTCGACACCCGCACCGGGGACGCCATCGAGACCAGCGACCGGTACGCCCTGTCCATCCTGAGCAGCAAACAGGAGGCCGTGGCGCGTCAGTTCGCCTCCCGGGGAGGCGAACGCTTCGCCGACGGCAGCTTCGACACCACCCCTTCCGGGCTGCCCGTCATCCGGGACGCGCTCTCCCAGCTGGACTGCCGTGTGGTGGAGAAGCACACCATCGGTGACCACCGGGTCTTCTTCGGCCAGGTGGAGCACTGCCGGGACCGCGACGGCAGCGGGCTGAGCTTCAACGCCGGCCGGTTCGGCGCGTTCAAGGACTTCGGCCATGAGCCCGTGCCGTGGTACGCGTGAGGACATGAGATGACCTCCACGAACAGCTCACCCTCCGCACGCGACGCCGGTGCCGCCGTCGACGACGGGCACACCGACGACGGGCACACCGACGACGAGCACATCGCTGACGGCGTCCTGGAGTCCGATCGGCTCATCGAACGGGGGCCCGGCCCGCGGGAGAGCATCCGTTCCCTGCGTCGGAGCCTGAACATCTCCAGCGTGGGCGCCGGCGTCGTCTCCGCGGTGTTCGGCTGCACAGGTCCCGCGCTGATCATCGTCGACGGCGCCGACAGCGCGGGGCTCACCCCCGGGAAGACGGTCGCCTGGATCTCCGCCGTCTACGTGGTCGGCGGCCTGATCTCCTTCATCATGGGCCTGTACTACAAGCAGCCCATCGTCGGCGCCTGGTCCATCCCGGCGGCGGCCCTGGTGGTCTCCAGCCTCGAGTCCTACTCGTTGGCGGAGATGATCGGCGCCTATCTGGTGGCCAGCGTCCTGGTGCTGGTGCTGGGACTCACGGGGTGGGTCCGGGTGCTGGTGGCCTGGATCCCCATGCCGATCCTCATGGCGATGATCGGCGGGGTGCTGATCCGCTACGCCGTCAATGTGGTCGACGCGACCGCCGCCGCTCCGATCGTGGTGGCCGCCGCGCTGCTCGGATACGTGCTGCTCAGCCGCTTCGTGCGGCAGGTGCCGGGGGTGGTCGGGGCGCTGGTCTTCGGCGTGGCGGCGGTGCTGATCACCGGCGGCATGGACTCCAGCGGGAACGGCTTCACCTGGGTCACCCCGGAGCTCACAGCCCCGGAGTGGAACCTGTTCGCCATGCTCGGGGTCGGCATCCCGCTGGCCCTGGTCATCCAGGCGGAGAACATCCAGTCCATGGGCGTCCTGATCGCCGAGGGCTACCGGCCACCGGTCAACAGCATCACCGTGATCAGCGGGGCCGCCAGCCTGGCCGTGGCCTGGATGGGCGGGCACAACGCCTCCATCGCCGGCCCGATGACTGCCATCTGCGGGTCCCCGGAGGCAGGACGCCTGCGCCGCGACCGCTACGCGTCGGTGCTCGTCAACGGCACGATCTTCGTGACCTTCGGGCTCTTCGCCTCCGTCGCCGTGACCCTGGTGACCACGCTGCCCGCGGCCCTGATCACCGCTCTGGCGGGTCTGGCCATGCTGGGGGTGCTGCTGACCGCGTTCCGCGGCGCGTTCGCGACGTCGACGTTCCGCCTGGGCGCTCTCGTGGCCATGATCATCGGGCTCGCCAACGTCACCATCCTGGGGATCTCCGCCCCGTTCTGGGCGCTGCTGGGCGGCCTGCTGGTGTCCCTGCTGCTCGAGTTCGATGACTTCCGGCGCCCGCAGGGCGCCACCGACCAGGAGAAGGAGGCCGCGTGAAGATCGCCGTCGCCCAGGTGCTCAGCACCGAGGACCCGCAGGTGAACCTGGAGCTCATCAGGACCTACACCGCACGGGCAGTCCAGCAGGGCGCCGACGCCGTGGTGTTCCCGGAGGCCATGCACTGCGCCTTCGGGAACCCGCTGGTGCCGATCGCCGAAGAGACCGACGGCCCGTGGGCCCAAGAGGTGCGCAGCATCGCCGGCCGCCATGGGGTGCTGATCATCGCCGGCATGTTCACCCCCGGCACGGCGTCGGGGGCCGGCCGCCCGCGGGTGCGCAACACCCTGCTCGCGGTGGGCCGGGGCGTGGACGTCACCTATGACAAGATCCACCTCTACGACGCCTTCGGCTTCCGCGAGTCCGACACCGTCGAACCCGGCGCCACGCCGCAGCTGATCCGCCTCGACGGTGTCACGCTCGGGCTGGCCACCTGCTACGACGTGAGGTTCCCCGCGCTGTTCCAGCACTACGCACGGGAGGGGGCCGACGCCGTCGTGGTCTCCGCCTCCTGGGGCGCCGGTGAGGGGAAGATCCGGCAGTGGGAGACCCTGGTGCGTGCCCGGGCGCTGGATGCGACCTGCCATGTGGTGGCCTGCGATCAGCCGGACCCCTGGGTGGTGGGTCGGGAACCGGTGGAGGGCGCCCCCACGGGCGTGGGGCACTCGGCGGTCATCGGTCCGGCCGGACAGGAGCTGGCCGTCGCGGGGACCGGCAATGAGCTGATCCTCGCCACCGTGGACCCGACCGTCGTGGTGTCCACGCGCCAGGTGCTGCCCGTGCTGGCGAACGGCGCCCAGGGGGAGAAGGCCGCTGGCATGAGATCTGCGGATCCAGTGCGCAGCTGACCCCCTCCCGCCGGGAGCACTCCGTCACTGTGCCGCGTGGAACCGGCGGTTCTCGTGAGCAGGGCGGTCGATCTCGTCGACCAGGGCGAGGGCATAGTCGGCCCCGCTGATCTGGGATCGGCCGTCCGGGTCCGTCAGGAGGACCTCGTCCGAGGTGCGGTACTCACCTGTCGACGGGATCTGCAGCTCCGCCCCGAACATCGCTCCGGGGGAGAGGTAGAACCAGCGCGCCCCTGAGGTGTCCTGCTGCAGCACGTCGAGTGCCTCCCGGTGGGCCGTCGCCTCGGGACGGTACTCCGGAGGGAAGTCGGCGGTCTCCATCAGGATCGGCCCGTCCGGGCTGACTCGCAGGCCGCCGGCGCCTCCGACGACGGCGACGCGGCTTCCTCCGCGCGCCGCGGCAGGCAGAACCGTACGCAGATGATCGGACAGACCGGGCTCCCCGGCCGCCGGCAGGGCGAGGACGATGACGTCATGGTCGGTGGCCAACCGGGCCACCAGCTCAGCGTCGGCGGCGGAGCCGGCGATGTGGTGGATCTGCCCCGCGGCGTCGGTGGGAGCAGTCCGGTCCGATCCATTGCGGGACACGGTGGTGACGTGGTGGCCTCGGCGGGCGGCCTCTGCGGCGATGTGTGAGCCTGCGTGGCCGGTGCCTCCGATGACGGCGATGTGAGCCATGGTTCTCCTGTCCGGGTCGGTGTCTCTGACTTTGGTGAATCTACTCCTCACCGGGTGCAAGGTCCCGGTGAGAAGTGGACATATCATGGTGAATATGGGACACGATGCGATTGAGGACGTCGCCTACCGTCCTCCTGCGGGCCAGGCGGGCGAGGTGGAGGTCCACACCGTCGATGACCTGCTGGGCCGGGCCTCGCCCGGTCTGTTCGATCGGCCGCAGCGGATGGGATTCCACCAGGTGATGCTCATTGAGCACGGCGCTGCCCGGCACATGGTGGACTTCGCCGAGCACCGCCTCGCGCCCGGGACGGTGCTCTGGGTGCGTCCCGGACAGGTCCAGCTGTGGGAGGATCCCACGCGTCTGGAGGGGACCGTGCTGCTCTTCCCTGGCGGGCTCCTGGACCCGGACACCACCCGGCTCACCTCCGCCGACTCTCCGGAAGGGCCCCACTGGTGGGATGCGCAGGACACAGACCCCGCGCGTCTCGCCGTGCTCAGCACCGCAGTGCGCGACCTCGCCTCAGACGGTGCGAAGTCGCGCCCCCTGAAGCGATCCGCCCTGCGGCACGCTCTCTCGGCCCTGCTGATCCAGCTGGTGTCCTGGCACCGAGGCCAGGAGGACTTCGCCGAGCTTCCGCCGGCCTTCCGGGACTTCCGGAGGCTGGTGGAACGACGGTTCGCGGACTGGCATGACGTCTCCGACTATGCCGCCGCGCTGGGCTGGTCTCCCCGGACGCTGGCCCGGGCGTCTCGGCTGGCCCGAGGCGTCACGCCCAAGAAGGTCATCGACGAGCGCCTCCTGCTGGAGGCCCGTCGGCTCCTCGTCCAGACAGACCTCCCGGTGCACAGCATCGGAGACCGCATCGGGTTCGATGACCCCAGCAACTTCACGGCATGGTTCCGGCGGCAGGCGGGACACACGCCCAGCGAGTTCCGTGCCGCACACGGTCACACGTCGGGGGCGGACCGATGAAGCCGTCCTGATGGAGCCGTCCTGAGGAAGCCGTCCTGAGGAAGCCGTCATGGGGGAGCACTACACTGCTGTGCACCTGTCCATGATCGCGCGTCACCGGCGTTCACCCGTTCGGGACGCGCGACCGGTGCTCCCCAGGAGAACCTATGACGACGACGTCGCCCACCCCCGCTCGCACCACCACCGCCACGCCCACATCTCCGCCCGCGTCCCGAGGAGCTGACGCGCTTGCGCCGTCGGACACCCATGACATCATCCGGGTGACCGGAGCCCGGGAGAACAACCTCCGCGACGTCTGTGTGGAGATCCCCAAACGACGACTGACCGTGTTCACCGGAGTCTCTGGATCCGGCAAGAGCTCGCTGGTCTTCGGCACCATCGCGGCCGAGTCCCGGCGGCTCATCAATGAGACCTACAGCGCCTTCCTGCAGGGGTTCATGCCCTCCCAGGGCCGCCCGGACGTGGACCACCTGGAGGGCCTGACCACCGCGATCATCGTGGACCAGGAGCGCATGGGCGCCAACCCGCGCTCGACGGTGGGGACCGCGACCGACGCGAACACGCTGCTGCGCATCCTGTTCAGCCGGCTCGGCGAGCCCCACATCGGCTCCCCGCAGGCGTTCTCCTTCAACGTGGCTTCCATCAGCGGCGCCGGAGCCGTGACCTTCGAGAAGGAGGGCAAGAAGGTCAAGGAACGCCGGGACTTCCAGATCACCGGCGGCATGTGTCCGCAGTGTGAGGGCCGCGGCCAGGTCAGCGACATCGACGTCACCCAGCTGGTGGACGAGACGAAATCCCTCCATGAAGGCGCCATCACGGTGCCGGGCTACAAGGTCGGCGGCTGGTCGGTGAAGTTCTACACCGAGTCCGGCTTCTTCGACCCGGACAAGCCGATCAGCGACTACACCGACCAGGAGCGCCACGACCTCCTGCACCGGGAGCCGGAGAAGGTCAAGATCAACGGGATCAACATGACCTACCAGGGGCTGGTGCCCCAGGTGCGCAAATCCATGCTCTCGAAGGACCGTGAGGCCATGCAGCCCCATATCCGGACCTTCGTGGACCGGGTGGTCACCTTCACCACCTGCCCGGACTGCGACGGCACCCGGCTCACCGAGGCCGCCCGATCCTCGACGATCGCGGGCATCAGCATCGCCGAGGCCTGCGCCCTGCAGATCTCCGACCTGGCCGCCTGGGTGCGCGGCCTGGACGAGCCGTCCGTGGCCCCGCTGCTGACCACGCTGGGGGAGACGCTGGACTCCTTCGTGGAGATCGGACTCGGGTACCTCAGCCTGGACCGGCCCGCCGGCACACTCTCCGGCGGTGAGGCCCAGCGGACCAAGATGATCCGCCACCTCGGTTCCGCACTGACCGACGTCACCTACGTCTTCGACGAGCCCACCATCGGGCTGCACCCGCATGACATCGCCCGGATGAACGACCTGCTGCTGCGCCTGCGGGACAAGGGCAACACCGTCCTGGTGGTGGAGCACAAGCCGGAGACCATCGCGGTGGCCGACCACGTCGTGGACCTGGGGCCCCGGGCGGGGTCCGCCGGCGGTGAGATCGTCTACACGGGTGACGTGCCGGGGCTGCGTGCCTCCGACACGCTCACCGGGCGTCACCTGGACGACCGTGCCCGGCTCAAGGAGTCGGTCCGGCAGCGGGACGGCGTGCTGGAGATCCGCGGAGCCGAGCAGAACAACCTGACCGGCATCGACGTCGACGTCCCCACGGGGATCCTCACCGTGGTCACCGGGGTGGCGGGCTCCGGCAAGAGCTCCCTGATCCACGGGAACCTCGCCGGCAGGGAGGGCGTGGTCGTCGTCGACCAGGCCGGGATCAAAGGCTCTCGGCGTTCCAATCCGGCCACCTACACGGGCCTGCTGGAGCCCATCCGGAAGGCCTTCGCGAAGGCCAACGGGGTCAAACCGGCGCTGTTCAGCGCCAACTCGGAGGGAGCATGCCCCACGTGCAAGGGCGCCGGGGTGGTCTTCACCGAGCTCGGGGTGATGGAGACGGTGGAGACTCCCTGCGAGGAGTGCGAAGGCCGGCGCTATCAGGCCGCGGTGCTGGAGTACACGCTGGGCGGGCGGAACATCAGCGAAGTGCTGCACCTGTCCGTGGATGAGGCGCTGGAGCATTTCAGCGACGGCGAGGCGCGGCTGCCGGCCGCGCAGAAGATCCTGCGGCGGCTGGCCGACGTCGGTCTGGGTTACCTGACGCTGGGGCAGCCGCTGAACTCGCTCTCCGGCGGTGAGCGGCAGCGCCTGAAGCTGGCGGTGCACATGGCTGACGACGGTGGTACCTACATCCTGGACGAGCCCACCACGGGTCTGCATCTGGCCGACGTGGAGCAGCTGCTGGGGCTGCTGGACCGGCTGGTGGACTCCGGGCGGAGCGTGATCGTCATCGAACACCACCAGGCGGTCATGGCCCATGCGGATTGGATCATCGACCTCGGGCCAGGGGCGGGCCACGACGGCGGGCGGGTGGTCTTCGAAGGCACCCCGTCCGATCTGGTCGCCGCGGCCCGGGACGGTGCCGGCGCCACGCTCACCGGTCAGCATCTGGCCGCCTACGTGGGGGACTGAACCAGGGCTCAGACTTTCTGCGGGAGGCTCACCCGGCCCACCTCCGGGAAGGTGAGCCTGCCGGGCCCCGTAGGGGCCGAGCTGTCGGGCGGGTCCGGAACGGGTCACAGCACCGCGTGAGCGGGGAGGCTCCCGGAGGTGAGGTGCTCCAGCACGGTGCGTGCCGGCTGCAGGCTGTAGGTCTCCAGGGCCGGCGCCGACCAGAACGCCGTATGCGGGGTGCACACCACCTGCGGGTGCTGGCGCAGCGGCGACGACGGCGACGGCGGCTCACCAGGCAGGACGTCGAGCCCGGCCCCACGCAGCCGGCCGGAGTCCAGTGCGGAGAGCAGAGCATCGGGATCCACCAGTTCGCCGCGGGCGCAGTTGATCAGGGTGGCTCCGTGCGGGAGCAGAGCAAGCCGTTCCTCGTCGAGCAGCCCGCGGGTCTCCCGCGTGAGCGGCGCATGCAGGCTGAGCACGTCGCTGCGGCGCAGCAGCTCCTCCACGCCGACCTGATGGATCTCCGGACAGTCTTGGTGGGGGTCGTGGCCGATGATCTCTCCGACCAGCGGCCGCAGCAGCGCCGCGACGCGCCGCGCGATGCGGCCGCATCCGAGCAGGCCCACGGTGAGGTCGCTGAGCCGTCGCGGGGCGGGAGTCAGCCCGGTGGCCTCCTGCGTCCACCCGCCGGCGGCCACAGTGCGGGCCCCTGCCAGCAGCTGCCGTTCCACGGCCAGCATCAGCGCGACCGCGTGGGTGGCGACCTCCTCCGTCGAGGCATCGGTCAGGGGCACCACCGGGACCCCCCGAGCTCGGGTCGCCTCCAGGTCGATCATGTCGAGCCCGGTGCTGCTGGTGGCGATGACGCGCAGCGCCGGCAGCGCGTCCAGGAGGCCGGCGTCGACGTCGGCGTAGCCCACCACCAGGCCCTCCACGGGGCCGGTGGTCGCCTGCGCCGCCGCCAGCGGGCCCTCGGGCCCGGCGAGGATGCTCCCGATGCTGTGGCGCGTCAGCATCTCTCGGGCGGGCTGCGGGTCGAGGTCGGTCTGGTCGGTGAACAGGACCAGGCGCTGACCGCACATCAGCCGAGCCGGTCCAGGTGTGTGGGGGCGAACAGCCCCAGCCGGGCGGGGACCACGACCACACGGGGACCACCGGCGGCCAGGGCCCGGGTCACCGCATCCGGCGCTTCGTCCGTGGTCGCCCGTTCCGCCGGGATTCCGAAGGAGGCGGCCAGCGCGCAGAAGTCCGGGCGGGCGAGCTCGGTGGCCGTGGCGGTCCCGAAGGCGGACTCCATGTACTCCCGCAGGATGCCGTAGCCGCCGTCGTCGACGATCAGCCAGGTGACGTCCAGCTGGTGCTGGGCCAGGGCGGCGAGCTCGGCGATGCCGTAGAGCGCCCCGCCGTCGCCGGAGACGGCCAGCACGGCTGACGGTTCACCACGCAGCCGGCGCGCGAAGGAGGCCCCGGCCGCGGCGGGAAGCGCATGGCCCAGGCCGCCGGCGCCCTGCGCGGAGACGAAGCGTCCATCCCGCGGGTCCCATGCCGACCAGGCCCAGTACCCGGCGATGGTCATGTCCCAGAACGTGTCGGTGCCCTCCGGAGCGGCCTGCCGGAGGCCGGACAGCAGCGCGCGTTCGCTCTCGAGCCCCTGGCCCTCGAGCCGACGGGCCACGGTGGCCAGCAGGGCGGTGACGCGCTGTTCGGCTCGAGTGCGTCGCCCCGGGTCCGGCGCACCGGAGCTCTCGACGGCGGCGGCCATCCCGGACAGGGCGGCGGAGGCGTCGGCGTGGACGCCGAGCCCCGTGTGGTTGGCGGTGACCTTGCCGAGGTCGGCCTCCACATGGATGACCCGGCCGCGGGGTGCGAAGGTGTGGTAGTTGCTGGAGAGCTCCCCGAGGCCGCTGCCGACCACCAGGAGCACATCGGCGGACTCCAGGAACTCCGTGGTGGCGATGTCCTCCATCCAGCTGCGCGCGTTGAGCGGATGGTCCCAGGCCAGGGCCTCCTTGCCGCTGAACGTGGTGACCACCGGGGCCGGCAGCGCCTCGGCGAGACGACGCAGAGACTCTCCTGCGCCGGCGCGGACCACTCCGCCGCCGGCCAGGATCACCGGGTTCTCGGCGCCGCGCAGCAGGTCCGCCGCCTGCTGGACCAGCTCCTCGCGCGCAGGAGGGGCCGTCGGCGTCGCGGTCAGGTTCACCACCGGCGGCACGGACGGCTCGGCCGTCTCCAACAGGACGTCCTGCGGGATCTCCACCAGCACGGGCCCCTGGGGGGCGGAGGCCGCCGTCGTCCAGGCCTCGGCCAGGGCCGAGGGGATCTGGGAGATCCGCCGGACCGTGAAGGTGCTCTTCACGACCCCTCGGAACGACGCCGACTGGTCCGGCAGCTCATGGAGGTACCCGTGGCGCCCACCGCCCAGGCCCGCGACCGGCACCTGGGCGCTGATCGCCAGCACCGGCACCGAGGACGCCGCCGACTCCTGCAGGGCGGCGAGCGACGTCAGCGCACCCGGGCCCGTGGAGAGCAGCAGCGGTGCGGGCTTCCCCGTGACGCGGGCCAGACCGTCAGCCATGAAGCCGGCGTTGTTCTCGACTCGGGCGGCCAGACAGGGCAGCTCGGAGCGGCGCAGCGCGTCGAACAGCCCCAGGGCGTGCTGGCCGGGCAGCCCCACCACACCCTCGGCCCCGAGCGCCTGCAGGGACTCGAGGACGACGTCGCCCCCGATGCGGGTGCCCAGCGTGCCGGGGGTGCCGGCGGTGCCGGGCGTGCCGGCGGGAAGGTCCGGGGAGGTCATCGGGTCGGTGCTCCTTCATCGTGGGGCGGGATCTCGCTCATCGTGGTGGTGTCGCTGCGGCTGAGCCGGCGGACCCATTCCCGGTGGACCTCCTCGGAGGTGGGCGGAGTCAGCAGGCTGACCACCACATAGGTCACCAGGCTGGCGCCGAGACCCACGTAGATCGGCTCATTGGCGAGGATGTCGGTGACGGCCATGGTGACGATGACGCCCACTGTGCCGACCACCATGGACCAGGTGGCGCCCTGACGGGTTCCGCGGCGCCAGACCAGGCCGCCCAGGATGGCGATGAGCAGACCGCCGACCAGGACGTTGTAAGCCATGGCCAGCGCGCCCACCACTGTGGTGACCATGGTGGCCACGAGGATGACGGCGACTCCCAGCAGCAGGGTGGCGCCGCGGTAGCCCCGCACGTCCTCCTGGTCCCGCGTCTCGGCCGGATCCGGGGCGGCACCGCGCTGCAGCAGGTGGCGGGCGTACGGGATGAGATCGGTGGTCAGCACGGTGGAGGCGGCGATCAGCGCCCCCGAGGCCGTGGACATCAGGGCCGCCAGGGCGGCGGCGAGCACGAGGCCCCGCAGGCCGGTGGGCAGCGCGTCCTGGACGATCGTGGCGAAGGCCTCGTCCGGGTTGGGCAGATCCGGCCAGATGGCGCGGGCGGACATGCCGATCACCGCGCCGGCGATCCCGTAGACGATGCAGTACACCCCGGTCAGGCTGCCGCCGATCATGGCGATGCGCGGGGTGCGGGCGGTGAACACCCGCTGCCAGATGTCCTGGCCGATCAGCAGTCCGAGCGTATAGGTGATGATGTAGGTGACGATGGTGGCGCCGCCGATCGCGGTGGGCGAGAAGAAGGAGTCCCCCACGCGCTCGCGGATCTCGGCGAAGCCGCCGGCATGGATGACCGCCACCGGGGCGAGCAGCAGCAGGATGCCGATCGTCTTGATGACGAACTGGATCACGTCGGTCATCGTGATCGACCACATGCCGCCCAGCGTGGAGTAGATGACCACGACGCTGCCGCCGATGAGGATCCCCGCCCAGTTCGGCACGCCCAGCAGCACGTGGAAGATGGTGGCGTAGGCCAAGGTGGAGGTCACTGCGAGCATGAACGTGTACAGGAACATCACCGCGGCCGGGACGACGCGGGAGGACGGCCCGTAGCGCAGGTCCAGCATCTCCATCACGGTGTAGACGCGCAGCTTGACGATGTGCCGGGCGAACAGCGCCGAGAGCAGCAGGATCCCCAGCCCGATGGCGGTGACCAGCCACGCTCCGGAGACGCCGAAGCTGTAGCCCAGGCCGATGCCGCCCACGGTGGAGGCTCCGCCGAGCACGATGGCGGACATCGCCGCGGAGTACATGAACGTCCCCAGACGGCGTCCGGCCACGAGGTAGTCGCTCTTGGTGGTGGACCGGCGCAGGCCCCACCAGCCCACGCCGAGGATGGTGGCGGTGTAGACGGCGATCACCGCGATGTCGAGGATCATGAGGGCGTCTCCTGCAGCGTCTCGAGGCTGTGCGCCGCCGGGAGGCCCCCGTCGGCGCGCCTGGTGTCATGCTAGTGCGACGCATCACAGACGTCCTGGGACGAAACATCCTGTTCTAGCGTCTGCCGGGATAGAATGACCAGATGACGCCCGCGGAGGAGCTGCCCTATATCGAGCAGCTGCGCTCTGAGGAGCACCGGCGCGGTCGCATCACGGTCGAGCTGGGCCGGCTCCTCGATGAGCGGGAGCTGCGCATCCGCTGCCTCCACCCGCAGGATCCCGGGTCCGTCCGGCGCATCCCGGTGGCCTCGGCGCCGGTGATCGAACTCGACGACCCGCGGCGCTACCTGGCGGGAGATGAGCTGCTGCTGGTCACGGGGCTGGGGCTGCCCGAGGACCCGGCGAGCGTGGACCAGTACGTCGCGCGGCTGCGCGAGGGCGGGGTGGCGGCCCTGCTGTTCGGGATCATGCCGGTCCACGACGACGTCCCTCCGGCCTTGATCGCAGCCTGCAAGGCCCATGATCTGCCGCTGCTCGCCCTGCCCGAGGACGTGCCGTTCATCCGGCTCACAGTCGCGCTGGCATCGCTGCTGGAGTCGGAGCGGGTCGCCCAGGCCGCCGCCGCGAGCCGGGGCGTCATCTCCATGGTCACCTCGGCCTTCGGCTCACGTCCGGTCCGGCAGATCCTGGATCGCCTGGCGGAGGCCACCGGCACCGCAGTGCAGCTGCGAGGCAGACGGCTGATCGAGCAGTCCGGGACGCTGCCACCCGGCGTGGGTGAGGAGCAGCTGGAGCGTGCCTCCCGCCCTGAGGCGGGGCGGGAGCGCCTCCGCTTCACCGCCCTCCAGGCTCACGAGGACGATCCGCGCTCGTCGACGCCCGAAGCGGTGAGGCTGAGGCTCCGAGGCCCGGCGCCGGCGTCGGCCGCGTCCCCGGTCGTCTTGATGGTGGCCCCGCGCCCGTTGACCCAGTACGACCTGACCCTGCTCATGCTGGCAGGCGACCTGCTGGAGCTGATCCTGCGGGCCCCCGGTCGGCGCAGCGCCGCGGTCGACCAGCTCACCATGCGCCTGATCCTGCAGCAGGGGCGCGGTGCGACGGCACCGGCCCGTGCGGTGTCGGGGGAGGCCGCCCGGGGTGGCACATGGCGTACGCCGGAGTCCGGCGAAACGGCGGAGGGCCAGACCGCGGAGGACCAGACGGCGGAGCTCCTGAGGGAGGTGCTCGGCGTCGACGCCGACAGCTGCGCCTACGCCGTGGTCGCCGCACCACGCACCGTCCCGCCCGGGGTCTCGGAGGAGGTGACCGTGGACGGTCCTGAGGAGCTGGCCTGGTGGTCCACCCTCGTCTCAGCGGGCCTTGCCGACCGCGACGGGCGGCATCTGCGCGCCCTGGTGGCGACCCCGCCGTCTCGCCGTCGTCTGCGGCTCTGTGAGGACCAGGGGTGGGTGGTGGCGGTCAGCCGTGCCCAGCCCGTGGGTCGGCTCGGAGTCGCCATGGATGAGGCCGTGGCGCTGACCGCGGTGGCCCAGGCGCGGGGCGTCTCGGTCACCGCCGCGGAGTTCACGGCGGAGGACGCCGCTGCGGCGCGCACGCCGGGGCGGTGGGCGGCGGCGGTGCCGCAGGAGGCTCGGGCCGCGCTGGCGGACCGGATGCTCTCTCCGCTGCGGACGCTCGACGACGGCCGCCGAGAGGAGTGCCTGGAGGTGCTGCACTGCTGGCTGCTGCATCACGGCAGATGGGACGGTGCCGCGCGGGAGCTGGGGCTCCATCGCAACACCGTGCGGCGCGTGGTCGGCACCGCGGCCCGCGTGCTGCAGGTGGACCTCGACGACGCGCGCCACCGGGCAGACCTGCTCGCCGCACTGGATGCCCTGGGTCCGGAGAACAGCGGCTCCCGCGACTGAGCGTGCGGGGAGGTCCTGTACACTGTTCTGTCGGCCTGCGCGGGAATCCCTGCGTGGCTCGACTCTGACCAGTCTGTGTATCTACCTGGTGATGCTCATCGTGGAGCACGCCAAGGCGGCACTGCTCCATGTGTGCGCTGCAGGAGGTGCGCGACGATGACGACTCTCGACTCCGATCGCCGGAACGGCTCCCAGGACCAGTCCTCCGGGCGCGACGTCCCGGTCTTTCCCCCTGATGACGGACCCACCCTGGTCCGTGCGGCCGGCCCGTCCTTCTTCCCGATCGCCCTGATCGCGCGCTTCCCCTACGCGATGATGGTCGTCGGGGTGCTCACCTTGGTGGTCTCCGCCCGCGGCTCCCTCGGGCTGGGCGGCCTGACCTCCGCGATGGTGGGCCTGGGCACGGCCCTGTGCGCCCCGCTGGTGGGTGCGGCCGCGGACCGCTGGGGCCAGCGGCTCGTGGTGCTCGTGGTCGGGCTGGCCAGCACTGTGACGCTGCTGGCCATGGCCTGGGTGGCCTATTCGCCTCTGCCGGACTGGGCCGTGCTGGTGGCAGCGCTGCTGATCGGAGCGACCACCCCGCAGATCCCGCCGATGTCCCGCACCCGGCTGGTGGCCATCATTCTGCGTCGGCTGCCGGCGGCCCGTCAGAACCGCACCCTGAGCCGCACGATGGCCTATGAGTCCGCCGCCGACGAGGTCACTTTCGTCTTCGGGCCGATGATCGTGGGACTGCTGGCCGCGCTGGTGAGCCCGGCGGCCCCTGTGGTCGGGGCGGCGCTGCTGACCCTGGTCTTCGTGACCTCCTTCGCCCTGCACCGCAGTGCGAAGGAGGTGCGCCCCTCGGGAGGCGAGCCGGAACTCGTCGCCCCGGTGCGGGAGCTGTTCCACGGATCCCTGCTGACCGTGCTGGTGGGCGCGCTCGGGATCGGGCTGTTCTTCGGCTCAGTGCTGACCTCCCTGACCTCCTTCATGACCGACGCCGGCCACGGCGAGAGTGCGGGTCTGGGCTACGGGGTGATGGGGATCGGCTCGGCGGCCTTCGCCCTGGGTGCCGGACTGTTTCCGGAGCGGTTCTCGCTGCGGGCGCGTTGGCTGATCTTCGCCGGGCTGATGCTCGTCGGCACCGCGATGCTGCCATGGGTGCCCGGACTCGGCGGCATGCTGGCGGTTCTGGGGCTGCTGGGCATCGGGCTGGGGCCCACCTTGGTGACGGTGTTCAGTCTGGTCTCGGCCCGCAGTCCGCGGGGACGTGCCGCCACTGCGATGACGGTGGCCACCACGGGGATCGTGGTCGGGCAGTCCTCTGCCTCGGCGCTGGTGGGCCAGATCGGCGAGCACGTGGGCACCTCGACGGCGCTGTTCGCCCCGCTGCTGGCGGCGGCCGTGGTGCTGGGGGCGGCGATGGTCAACTGGCGCATGGCGGCCACGGAGTCGATCGGTCGCTGACCTGCGCAGCTCGGGCGAGGTCAGTCGTCGTCGGCGGCGTCGGCCGCTGCCGCGGAGGCCGCACCGTCGTCTTCACTGGTGTCGTGCACCAGGGCCAGGACGTCTCGCACCAGCTGAGCGGTCCGCTCGGTGGCGGCCTTCCTCGCGGCCTCGGCCTGTGACCGGTCCTCGGCGCCCTCGAGGTCGTCGAGGTGGTCAGCGAGATCGTCCAGCGCCGCAGCCCATGTGGGGAGCAGGCCCTCCACCGGGAACTGCCGGAACATGCTCAGGGTGCGCCGCAGGGTCGGGACGGCGACCCTGATCAGCTCGGTGTGGCCGGTCGCGCGGAACAGCGTGGAGGCGAAGGTGCGGTAGGAGGATTCCGCGGTGTCTCGGGTGTCTGACCGGCATGCCTGCGCCATGAGGCGCGCGGCGGCGGCGACGGCGCCCACGGGGCTCTCCGAGATCTCCGCATCGTCGTCCATCGGCAGCGGGAGGCGTTCGACGGCGATGATCAGCAGAGTGCCGAGCAGGTCGCTGAGCTCCTCGGCCTGCCGTTGGGTGAGCACGGAGACCCGACGTCGCTTGTTGGGCAGGGCTTCGACCAGACCCTCGGCCATGAGCGTGGCCACCGACTCGCGCACCGGGGTGATGCTGACCCCGAGCCGTGAGGCAAGCTCGGCGTCTCGCAGGGGAGCCCCGGGAGGCAGCTGCCCGGTCAGGATCTCCTCCCGAAGACGTTGCGCGACCGCCTCCCCTCGGGTCAGCGGGACGGCGAAGTCATCGTCATGGGGGTCCCATCCGGAGGCAAGGTGTGTCATGGGTCTCACTCTATACAGGCGTTGTTCAGTGCGGTACCAGGAATCCCCGAGGTGACGGTCATGGCGTCACAGGCGGTCGCCTCAGCAGGTTACCCGGTATACCCGCGACCGATGTGAGCTGTGCCGCTCGCCGTACGGGTCTGCGCGGCTAGGATGGATCGGGAGACCCTCTGACCCACGACTCGAAGGAGTTCGCCCGTGGCCATCGCTACACCGGACAAGTACAACGAGATGATCGACGCCGCCAAGTCCGGCGGCTACGCGTTCCCGGCAGTGAACGTGACCAGCTCGCAGACCCTCAACGCCGCGATCCGTGGCTTCGCGGAGGCCGAGTCGGACGGCATCATCCAGGTGTCCACCGGCGGCGCCGCCTACTGGTCGGGCGCCAGCATCAAGGACATGGTGGCCGGCTCGCTGGGCTTCGCGGCCTTCGCCAAGCAGGTCGCCAAGAACTACGGGGTCAACATCGCCCTGCACACCGACCACTGCCCGAAGGACAAGCTGGACGGTTTCGTGCTGCCGCTGCTCGAGGCCTCCGAGGCGGAGGTCAAGGCCGGGCGTGACCCGATCTTCAACTCCCACATGTGGGACGGTTCCGCCGAGACCCTGGAGGAGAACCTGCGCATCGCCGCGGAGCTGCTGCCCCGCTCCGCCGCGGCCCAGCAGATCCTCGAGGTCGAGATCGGCGCCGTCGGCGGTGAGGAGGACGGCGTGGAGAACGAGATCAACGAGAAGCTCTACTCCACGGTCGAGGACGCCACCGCCACCATCGAGGCCCTGGGTCTGGGTGAGAAGGGGCGCTACATCACCGCGCTGACCTTCGGCAACGTGCACGGCGTGTACAAGCCGGGCAACGTGAAGCTGCGCCCGGAGATCCTCAAGGAGATCCAGGATCAGACCGCCGCCAAGTACGGCAAGGACAGCCCGTTCGACCTGGTCTTCCACGGCGGCTCGGGCTCCACGGAGCAGGAGATCGCCGACGCCGTGAGCTACGGCGTGATCAAGATGAACATCGACACCGACACCCAGTACGCGTTCACGCGTCCGGTGGCCGGGCACATGTTCTCGAACTACGACGGCGTGCTGAAGGTCGACGGCGAGGTCGGAAACAAGAAGACCTACGACCCGCGCGTCTGGGGCGCCAAGGCCGAGGAGTCCATGGCGGCCCGCATCGTCGAGGCCGCGCAGCGGCTCGGCTCGGCAGGCAAGACCCTGCGCTGAGTCGCGTCCGGATCGGCTGACCGTCGTCGAGGGCTCTCGGCGCGGCCGGCACCTCGGGAGGGCCCGTCACCGTCAGGTGGCGGGCCCTCCCGTGCGCCCGGGCGCTTCTCCTTCGGGGGCTTTTCCTTCGGGGCCTCCGCGTCGCGGGGGCCGCTCAGAGCCGGCCGCGCAGGGCGGAGATCAGCTCGTCGAGGCGGGCTGTGCCGGTCCAGCTCTCCGGGTGCACGGCCGTGATCTCCCGCGGGACCAGCTGCGGAAGATCGACGACGTCGAGCCGGTCCGCGAAGCCGGTGGCCCCGGGGGTTCGCAGGGCGAGACGGGGGATCAGGGCGACCCCGAGCCCATGGGCCACGAGTGCCTGGATGGCCTGAGGGTCATCGGTGACATGACGGATGGCCGGAGTGAAGCCGGCGGCCTCGCACACCTGGGTCAGATGCTGGGTGCACCGGCGGCAGCCGGCGACCCAGGGCAGGTCTTCGGCGTCGGCGAGCTCGCGGACATCCCGGTCCAGCCCCCACCGGCGCGGGAGGATCAGCGCGTGCCGGTCCACGCCCAGCACGACTGCCCGGTGGCCGGAGGGGATCGCCTCGCCGGGCCCGTGGCGGAAGATCAGGGCGACGTCGACCCGCCCGCGGCGCAGAAGGTCGAGGGCTTCCGGGGGCTCGTGCTCGAGGACCTCGAAGCCCCCTCCGCCTCCGCCGACCAGCTGCTCCAACGACGGCGCCAGCGCGCCTCCGAGCAGAGAGGGGAAGGCTGCGATGCGCAGCGTCTGGTCCACGGGGCTGACGGCGGAGCGCAGGTCCTCGAGGGCGCCGCGCGCCTGGGCGCGGATGGCTTCGGCGCGGCCGAGCAGGATACGGCCGGCCGGGGTGGGCACCACGCCACGGGTGGTGCGGGTGAGCAGCCGGGTGCCGAGGGAGTGCTCGAGGGTGCTGAGCTGTTGGGAGACCGCCGGCTGAGACCAGCCGAGTTCGACGGCGGCGGCGCTGAGGCTGCCGGCGGAGACGGCGCGTTCGAACAGCAGCAGCTTGCGCAGATCGAGCTGCTCCTCCTCGCCCCGGCGGGGCGCAGGATGCTCGTGATGATGGCGGCCGTGGCGGCCGATCCGGTCGCCACGGGGAGCCGATCCGGGGGCATCGACCTCGGGGAGAAGGTCATAGTCCGGGCTGACCTGCTCCCGCAGCGCCTCGGGGTCCAGCTCCGCGTCGGTGAACTCGTCGCCCAGGTCGACGGCGAGCGGGCGGGTCGCGGGGCTGGTCGATTCGGCGGCGCCATTCCTGTTCTGGTGATTGTCATGGGCCGCGGCGGTCCCTTCGGAGTCTTCCATAAGTCCAGCTTATGCCTTGGGGCATCACGACTGGGTCTACCGTTCATCACCCCAAGGAAACATGATGGTGATGTCGTCAGGGCGTGTGTGGCCTGCGCCGCCCGGGGCATCCACAGGGAAGGATTCATCATGCATCGCATCGGTCTGCTCGGAGGCATGAGCTGGCATTCCACCGTGCAGTACTACCGCGGCCTCAACATGGCTGTCGCTGACGCTCGTGGGGGCCACGCCTCGGCTCCGCTGCTCATCGACTCCGCCGACTTCGCCGAGATCCGCGCCCTCCAGGTCGCCGACCGCTGGGAGACGGCCGGAGATGTGCTCGCCGCCGCAGCGCAGCGGCTCGTCGCCGGTGGGGCGGAGGCGCTCGCCATCGCCACCAACCTGATGCACAAAGTCGCCCCTGCCGTGGAGGCGTCCGTGGACGTGCCGCTGATCCACATCGCCGACGCCGTCGCTCAGGAGGCTCGCCTCGCGGGTCATGGGACGCTTGGCATCCTGGGGACCGCCCGCACCATGCAGGACGACTTCTACCGCGCCCGGCTCGCAGCCCACGGGATCGACGTCGTCGTGCCCGACCCCGAGACTTGCCGGACGCTGGACCGATGGATCTTCGACGAGCTCACCCAGGGCTACTTCACCGATCCGGCGCGGAGCGACTTCCTCGCGGCGATGACGGCGCTGCAGGCCCGCGGCGCCGATGCGGTCGTGCTCGGCTGCACCGAGATCGGCATCCTGATCCCGCCGGCCGAGGCGCCGATGCCCGCGCTGGACTCGGTGGACGCCCACGTCTCGGTCCTGAGCCGTTTCTGCCTCCGCGGCGAGCTCCCCGCCGCCTCCCGGGCCGCACCCGTCGCGGGCTAGGCTGAGGCCTGTGACGACGACACCCTCCACACCGCGCCGCCGCCTGCTGCTCCTCGACTTCGACGGTACCGTCTGCCTCGGCGACGACCCCGTGCTCGCCTATGCTCGTCGCGTGGACGCGATCCTCGCCGCCCGGGGGGAGGAGGGAGGCGTGGAGGCCGCCGTCGCGCATGCCCTCGCCGTCGAGGACCTGCTCGCCGCCGACATCGCCTTCGATGAGACCGGCTTCCCCCGCGGCGTGGACCAGGAACCGGTCGAACGGGGTGCGGAGCCGCATCGAGCCCCCAGCGCCCACCCGGTCTCCTGGCCGGTCCAGGACGGCTATCAGCTGGTCCAGCTGCTGGCCCGCCAGCGGGGCCTCAGCGATGCCGACGCCGGCCAGGCCTTCCTGGGCGGACGGGAGGACCTCCTGGCCCGCGGGCTGGGCACCACCGATGTCCACGCGCCCGCAGGCCTGGCCGAGCTGCTCGACGAGGTCCGTGCGGAGGCCGGCGTCGTGCTGGCCACCAACGCCCCCGCCGCCGCATTCGGCCCGTGGCTCGAGACGCTCGGGCTCACCGAGGCCTTCGACGCCGTCATCACAGATTCTCGGAAGCCCTTCGGCATGCCGGAGGTCCTGCGTCGGGCCGGGGAGCTGATCGGCGGGGAGGAGCCCGTGCCGGCGCAGGAGATCCTCTCGGTGGGGGACATCTGGCGCAACGATCATGAGCACCTCGCGGCCCTGGGCGGCACCACGCTGCTGATCGACAGATTCGCCACCGGACTCGGAGAGCCGGATCATCGCGTCCAGGACTTCGCCGATGCCGCGCCGATCATCAGGTCCTGGGCGCGAGTGCGCGCAAGGCGCTGACCAGCCCCGATACCTACTCGCAGGTCACGTGATGCCGCTCATGCCGACGTCGTGAGCGGCATCACGGGCTTCCGCCAGGCATGTGAACACTGTGTGACACCTGATCAAACGCCCCTTCCGTGGCTTGTGAGGCCCATCTCTCCGCTCTAGAGTGAGGATCAGACTCGCGCCCCGCGTCAGGTGCGGCGTGCCCGGATGAGGCTCTCGACACGAGGCTCAGGCACGCGGTGCCGCGGCTCGGGACGAGGAGCCTGCCGGACGGTGCACTGGGGGTCTCGATCGATGTGCAGGTCCGGCAGCCACCGGCATCATGATCGACAAGGAATCACTCATGCGCATCAAGACCACCTCCGCACTCGCCGTCGGCGGCGTGCTCACGCTCGCTCTGGCCGGCTGCGTCGCGGACTCCGATGACGGCGGCGACGGCGGAGACGGGGACGCCCTCGTGCTCGGCCTGGTCCCCTCGCAGGACATGGACCAGCTCGTCGAGGACGCCGACGCGCTGGCGGAGCTGCTCGCCGAGGAGCTGGACCGCGATGTCGAGCCGTACATCACCGACAACTATGCGGGACTGGTCACCGCCATGCAGACCGGGCAGGCCGACATCGGCATGTTCGGCCCGATCGCGCTGGTCCAGGCCATCGACCAGGCCGATGCCGAGGCCGTGCTCCAGTCCGTGCGCTACGGCTCCGACACCTACGTCACCCAGTGGTTCACCAATGATCCGGATACCTACTGCCTGGACGAGCCCGTCATGGCGGAGACCGGCCAGGGCTACGAGATGCTGTTCTGCAACGGCACCGACACCGCCGAGTCCGGACCGGTCGGGGAGGAGGCGCTCGAGCTGATCGAGGAGGGCGAGACCATCTCCTTCGTGGATGAGGGTTCCGCCTCCGGCTACTACTACCCGGCCACCCAGCTGGAGGTGCTCAACGGCTTCGACCCGCTCAGCGACATCGACGCCCAGTTCGCCGGGGGCCACCCGAACTCGGTGCTCAACGTCTACAACGGCGAGATCAGCATCGGGGTCAGCTTCGACGACGCCCGGGAGTCCGTGGTGGAGGAGCAGGAGGACGTCGGCGACGAGGTCGTCGTCTTCGCCTGGAGCGAGGACATCCCCAATGACGGGATCGCCCTCGCCGCTGACCTCAGCGACGAGGAGAAGCAGCAGATCACCGACGGCTTCCTGGCGCTCACCGAGTCCGAGGAGGGTCAGGAGGTCCTCTTCGACGTCTATGAGATCGACGACCTCGTGGAGGCCAACATCGACGCTCTCGACGCCGCCCGTGATGTGGCCGCGAACTTCGGCGACGAGTAAGCCCATCCGACCCCGTCCGGGCGACGTCGCCAGCCGTCGTCCCCCTGTCGCGGGAGGTCCGGACCGGCGCACCGCCGGTCGGGGCCTCCCGCGACACGGTCCACAGGAAACCCCATGATCAGATTCGAGAACGTCGATGTCGTCTACCCCGGCGGCTTCCCAGGCCTCAAGAAGGTCGACCTCAACATCGAGGCCGGAGAGTTCGTCGTGATCGTCGGCCTGTCCGGCGCGGGAAAGTCGACCCTCATCCGTACCATCAACGGCCTGGTGCCCTACACCTCGGGCACCCTCACCGTCGGCGACGAGGTCGTCGACCCCTCCTCCCGTCGGCAGCTGCGCCGCCTGCGTTCCCGGGTCGGCATGATCTTCCAGTCCTTCAACCTGGTCAGCCGGATCTCCGTGCTGTCCAACGTGCTGGTGGGTCGGTCGTCCCAGACCTCCTCCTGGCGTTCGCTGCTGGGCTGGTACAGGGCGGCCGACAAGGAGATCGCCTTCCAGTCGCTGGAGCGCGTCGGCATCGTGGAGAAGGCCTACAACCGGGCCTCCGCGCTCTCCGGGGGACAGCAGCAGCGGGTCGCGATCGCCCGGGTGCTCGCCCAGGATCCCGAGGTGATCCTCGCCGACGAGCCGGTCGCCTCCCTGGACCCGCCCACCGCGCACCAGGTGCTGCAGGACCTGCGACGCATCAACCGGGAACTGGGGATCACCACCATCGTGAACCTCCACCACCTGGACATGGCGCGCCGGTACGCAGACCGGGTGATCGGCATGCGCGGCGGGGAGGTCGTCTTCGACGGCCCCGTGGAGGCCGCCACCGATGCTGCCATCGAGGGCGTCTACCAGCGGTCCCTGACGGCTGAGGACGTCGCCCCCGACGCTCCGGTGAGCGTGGACGAGGCCCTGGGCGCCGAGGACGGACCCGAGGAAGGACCTGAGGTCGAGGGCGGCGGATCGGCCGCCTCACCGGCGGAGCGTGCTGGCCGGTGAGCGTCACCGTCACTGCGCCGCCCTCCGCACCCGGGGGACCTCCGGCCTCCGGCGGAGCGGACCGACCGGAGAAGCCGCGTCCCAGTGTGACGGGCTACCTGGGCCTGGCCGCCGTCGTCGTCCTGCTGATCCTGTTCTTCCTGGCCACCTCCTCGTCCACGCTCGTCCTCGACATCGGTGTGGGTCGGGTGCCGCTGTATCCGGCGCTGGGCGCCCTGGCGCTGGTGGCCGTGCTGGTCCTGGGCTGGCGCACCCGCACCGGCACGCTGCCGATCCTCGGCGCGCTGGCCGTGATCGGGGTGACCTGGTGGGGCGGCTCCGGAATCGGATTCACGCTGTCCCCGCTGTGGGAGGACCTGCACCGCGCCGAACCGGTGCTGCAGGGATTCCTGAACCCGAACTGGGCATTCATCTGGCGGGTCTCCGACGCGTGGCTGGTCACCCTCGCCATGGCGGTGGTCGCCACCACCGTGGGGTGCTGCATCGGCCTGCTGCTGGCCATGTTGGCCTCCCCGGTCTCCAGCCCGAACACGGGGGTCTCCCAGTTCGTGAAGGCGCTGAACTCGGTGATCCGGTCCATCCCGGACATCGGGTACGGCCTGCTGTTCGTGGCGATGCTGGGCGGCACCGCCGGGGGCGCCGGACCCATGGCCGGTGTGCTGGCGCTGGTGATGTTCAACATCGGCATCATCGCCAAGCTGACCGGTGAGACCATCGACGCCGTGGACCGCGGTCCGCTGGAGGCCGCCGACGCTTCAGGGGCGAACCTGCTGCAGCGCGACCGGGTGGCTGTGGTGCCGCAGATCCTCCCCGGATACCTGTCCTACAGCCTCTACGTCTTCGAGCTGAACATCCGCGCCTCCGTGGTGCTCGGGATCGTGGGCGCGGGAGGCATCGGCTCGATCATCAGCGTGCAGCTCTCGCGCTTCGCCTATGAGAACATCTCGGCGATCATGATCGCCCTGGTGGTCGTGGTGCTGGCCGTGGACTTCCTGTCCCTGACCATCCGACGGAGGCTGACATGAGCCACTCCCACGAACCCGGCGGACAGTCGCGGAGCTCCTCCGGCGCAGACGGCGGTCCTCGCTTCGCCCCGGATCGTCTGGACGCCCGTCCGGTGAAGCCCTCCAAGCTGGGGTGGAACCTGGGGATGCTGGCCTTCGGGATCCTCTTCATCGCGGCCATCTCCACCACGGGGGCGAACTTCTCTCGGCTGGCCGACTTTCCCGCGAACTTCCTCAACTACTCCACGCTGATGGTCCAGGGTGTCTTCCAGCCGCTGACCCCGGAGGTGCAGGCGGCGTGGACCACGGCATTCTCCGACATGCTGGAGTCGGTGCAGATCGCCTGGATCGGCACCGTGGTGGGGGCGCTGTTCTCCCTGCCCATGGGCTTTCTGGCCGCGCGGAACATGACGCCGCTGCCCCTGTATGCGGTGGTGCGGTTCATCCTCTCGGTGATCCGCGCGGTCCCGGAGATCGTGTTCGCCATCGCGGTGATGCTGCCGATCTTCGGCCTCGGGCCGCTGGCCGGCGCGCTGGCCCTGGGAGTGAGCTCCATCGGGACCCTGTCGAAGCTGATCTCGGAGGCGATCGAGGGGGTGGATCCGGGGCCGCTGGAGTCCTCGCGCGCCGCCGGGGCCACCAAGCTGCAGATGATCCGCTGGGCGGTGCTTCCGCAGGTGATGCCGGAGGTGATCGCCATCTGGCTGTACCGCTTCGAGGTCAACATCCGGGCCTCGGCGATCCTCGGTGTGCTGGGCGCCGGCGGCATCGGATCCCTGCTCTCGGCCCTGTTCAACGTGCGGGCCTGGGACCGCATCGGCATCACCCTGGTGGTGATCATCGTGGTCACCATCATCATCGACCAGATCTCGGCCTGGATCCGTCACCGGGTCATCCACGGGGCGCCGAAGAAGCAGGTGCGGGCGTCGGGGCGTGCTGATGACTCCGGTGACGGTCCTGTGCTCGGCACTCCTCCGACCTGAGGAGACCCCACGGGATGCTCGCCGGTCGCCCAGCTGAGGCCCAGGGCTGGAGGAGCTCAGTTCCATGAGGTCTTTCCGGTGTCGGTCGGTTCGGGGCGGGACAGAGCGCCGTCACGCATCGTGGCCACGGCGTCGGCCACCGGCACGTACTCGGTGTCGTGGGTGACCATCACGGTGGCTACCTGATGCTCGGCCGTCAGTCTCGCGAGCAGCTGCACCACGGTCAGGGAACGGTCGTGGTCCAGCGCGGCCGTCGGTTCGTCCACCAGCAGCACCGACGGCGAGCCGATCAGGGCGCGAGCGATGTTGACACGCTGGCGCATTCCTCCGGAGAGCTCATGAGGTCTCCGTCCGGCGGCGTCGGTCAGGCCGACCTCCTCCAACAGGGCGTCGGCCCTGGCCGCGGCCGACCGACGGGCGCCGCCCCTCATGTCTTCAGCAATGATGAGCTGCTCACGCGACGTCAGCGACGGCAGCAGGTTGGGCTGCTGAAAGATCATGCCGATCTCGTCGCGCCGCAGCCGGTCGCGGCCTCGGCGGCTGAGCTGGGCGGCATCGCGTCCGGCGATGCTCACCACGCCGTGCTGAGGCTGGACGAGAGTGGCCGCGACGGCGAGCAGACTGGACTTTCCGGACCCGGAGGGACCGACGAGGGCGAGCATCTGACCCGCGCCGACGCGGAGCGAGACCCCGTCCAGAGCGGTGAGCGTTCCTGCGCCGTCCGGGTAGGTGAGGGTCACACCGTCCAGCTCGAGGGCTGTCGGCGCGTGTGCCGGGACGGTGCGGGAGCTGGTGTCAGAGGGAACGGCCGATGCCGTCTGGTCCGAGGTGAATGGTGATGTGGGCATGCGTGTTCCTATGAGGTGGAAGGGTGATGGACAGTGCGGGCGCGGATCAGCTGCCGCCGAGTGCGAGGAGGGGGTCCACCCGGGTGACCCGGCGGACAGCGAGAACGGCGGCGGCGAGCCCGGTGAGGAGGACTCCGGCCGCGGGCGCCAGAGTCGTCAGCATGGTGAGTTCGACAGGCGCTGCCCCGCTGGCGGCGAGACCGCCGGCCCACCCGGCGAGACCACCGATGCCCGCACCGAGAGTGAGCACCACGGCGGCCTGCGCCAGAGCATCGCGCAGCACATAGCCGGTGGAGGCTCCGAGAGCTTTGAGCACCGCGATGTCCCGGGTGCGCTGGACGGTCCACACGGTGAGGAACGCCGCGATCACCAGACCGGAGATCAGATAGAGCATGACCTGCATCAGCGTCAGCGAACCGTTCTCGGAGGAGTAGGACGCCAGCGCGTCGAAGCTCTCTGTGGGGGTCATGCTCCACGTGCCGGCGGCGTCATCCACCGTTTGCTCATCGAGGGTCGGGGAGGCGTCGTCCTGTGCGGTGATCGCCAGGACGGTGCCGACGGCATCGGCATCGCCGCGAGGGGAGAGCTCCTGCCACTGCGCCAGTGCGGTCCACATCACCGGGGTGTGGCTGTACCACTGGGTAGGAGTCACGGCGCTGACCGTGAGTTCCTGGCCGTTGACCGTCACCGGATCGCCGACTGTCAGCCCCAGGTCCTCGCTGATCTCTTCGGAGACCACCGTCTGATCCACACTCGGTGCCGCCTCGCCGTCTGGCGTCATTCGGGAGTCCTCGGCGAGTCCGATGACGGCCACTGAGACCGCGTTCCCGGCCTCGGCCGTGGTCTGGCTGATGCCCAGCGGCTCCGCGTGGGCCACGCCTTCGGCCTGCTGCCATGTCTCCAGCTGCTCAGCGTCGACGGAGGACTCTGTGTAGCTGGGTTCGCGCTCGTCATCCCCGAAGGCGATCCGATCCGCCGGCAGCGAGTCGATCGCGGCGACGTTCTGTCGCGCCAGTCCGGAGGTCAGTCCGGTGAGCATCACCAGCAGCAGCGTGATCAGGGCGACCACTGTGCCCATCAGTGCGAAGCGCCCGCGGGCGAAGCGGACTTCGCGAAGTGCCAGATACATCAGGATCTCCGATCATCGTCAGGGGTGTTCCGACCTCGCTGGTCGGTCGGGGCGGAGGGCATCCGCCGTGTCTTCCTCCACTCTCCTTCGCGAGTGCGGGTCCTCCATCGCCTGGGTGGTGGAGCCTCGGCCTCCGAAAGGTGGAGGTGCCGGTCAACCGTTCGGTTGATGCCCTGATGTCTTCGCCCGCATACGATGGGGGGATGCTGAGGCCGGATGAGCATCCACGGGCAGGGCGTGGTGTGGTGATCCTGCGCAGCCTGCGCGTGGGTCTGCACACCAGCGTGGCGGTGCTCCTCGTCATTGGGCTCATCCGACTGCTGGACGGTCCTCACTCCGTCGAAATCCGCGTCACCGGAGCCGCACTGACGCTGGTGTTCGCGGCGGTCTACGTGGCCGGCACGTTCGTGGAACGGCGCGTCTCGGAGGCGAAGACGTCCGCGTCGTCGAGCACCGGACCTCTGCGGACGGACTCAGCGCTCGGACAGGGCGGCACGCTGGTGTGGCTGTTCGTGGTCACCGGCCTGTGGGGTGGGTTGCTGGCCGTCAGCGCAGACTTCGCCTGGGTCGCCTTCCCGCTGTTCTTCCTGCACCTGCACCTGCTGCGCGTCCCATGGGCCGTCGTCGCCGTCGCGGGTCTCACGGGTGCCGTCGTCCTCGCGCTCTGGAACCAGCCCGGAGGAGACCATCCCGCCACGGTGATCGGACCGATCATCGGAGCCGTCTGTGCCGGGCTGATGGCGCAGGCCTACAGAATCATGGATCAGGAGAACCGCGCGCTTCGGGAGACGATGGAGGACCTGCAGCGCGCTCGCCAGGAACTGGTCGCCGCCCAGCGGGAGGCGGGCGCGCTCGTCGAGCGGGAGCGGCTGGCCCGTGAGATCCATGACACGCTCGCTCAGGGGCTGGCGAGCATCGTCCTGATGAGTCGTGCCGCAGGTTCCAATCTCGACTCAGGCTCCGTTGCGCAGGCCCGGGACCAGCTGAGCACGGTGGTGCGCACTGCAGGGGAGAACCTGGATGAGGCTCGACGCTTCGTCGCCGTGCTGCAGTCCGGTGAGCTGCAGGATCCGGGCCTCCTCGACGAGCTGCGCCGTGCCTGCCGGCAGATCGAAGCGCAGGCGGCCGCACAGGGACAGGGCCTGCGGTGCCGACTACGCGTCAGCGGAGGTCTCCGACCCGTCGCGGGCAGCCAGGCGATGCTGGTGCTGCGGGCGGTGCAGGCGACCCTGGCCAATGTGTTGCGGCATGCCCAGGCTGACACGGCCGCCGTCACGCTGACGTTCCTGCAGGAGGCCTTGCTCGTCGACGTCGTCGACGACGGCGTCGGCTTCGATCAGCACACGACGGTCGGGGTGCCCCCTGCCTCCGGCGCCGAGCGCCCCATGGGCACCGGCGTCGGCCTCGGGGCGCTGCGCGACCGTGTCGCGGCCCAGGGCGGCCAGCTGCACGTAGAGTCTTCCCCCGGCTCGGGAACGGCGGTGTCCATCCGCATTCCCCTGGGGCAGGAGCCCGCGCTGCCTCAGGAGCTGCCAGGGGAGGTGGAGCGATGGGCGGAGTGAGGCAGAGTCCCGGAGCCGAGGGCGGTGCTCAGCCCGGTGACGGGCTGAGCGCAGTGTTGGTCGATGATCACCCGGTGGTCCGAGCGGGTCTGCGCGCGATGCTCAGTGAGGATCCGAAGATCCGAGTGGTGGCTGAGGCGGCGGACGGGAAAGCGGCCCTCGACGTCGTCGCGCGGCTCGTCACGGAGGGGCTCCGTCCTGACCTTGTGCTGATGGATCTGCAGATGGGGGAGGGTATGGACGGGGTTGCGGCGACTCGTCAGCTGCGGCAGCAGTGCCCCGGACTTCCGGTGCTGATCCTGACCACCTATGACACGGAGGCCGACATTCTGGCCGCGGTGGAGGCTGGGGCGAGCGGGTATATGCTCAAGGACGCCGCTCCGGAGGAGATCCATCGAGCGGTCCACGATGCGGCCGCGGGGCGGACGGCACTGGCTCCCGCCGTCGCCGCCCGGCTGATGGGCAGAATGCGGGATGACAGCACCTCGCTGAGCACCCGTGAGGTGGAGCTGCTGGAGCTGCTGGCCACAGGGCTGTCCAACCAGCAGATCGCTCGCCAACTGTTCATCTCCGTGGCGACGGTGAAGACGCACCTGGTGCACATCTACCAGAAGCTTGGAGCGGACAACCGGACTGCGGCGGTTCGGGTGGCGTCAGAGCGGGGGATCATCCGCGCGTGAGGGCTGGGGAGCCGCGTAGGATGGCGGCCATGAGCATCGTCGGACGCAACCTGATGGAGCCGGAGCCCACGCTGCTGCCGGCCGAGCCCGAGGTCACGGAGTCACTCGCCGCCGGTGAGGAGCCCGTGGACCTGGCTGCCAAGCACCCGGAGTCGTCTTTGGTCTGGGCGCTGCTGGCAGAGGACGCGCTGTCCCAGGGGTACACCGTGGAGGGCTACGCCTACGCCCGGGTCGGCTATCACCGGGGACTGGATGCGCTGCGCCGCTCCGGCTGGCGCGGGTCCGGCCCGGTGCCGTGGACCCATGAGCCGAACCGCGGCTTCCTGCGCTCGCTGGCGGCCCTCGGCCAGGCCGCCACGGCGATCGGGGAGACGGAGGAGATCCACCGGATCCAGACATTCCTGCGGGACTGCGACCCCTCCGCGCCGGAGCAGATCTCCCAGCTCCAGCGCTGAGAGCCTCAGTCGGCAGGGGTCTTCCCAGGATTCACCCCTCCCAGTAGTGTGTGATGCGGATCACTGGTTACTCACGGGTTACACCCGTGGGTAATGAGTGCTCCGGTTCTGATCCCGCACTGATGGAGAGGCTCGATGACGAACTCTGTGACGCCCCGCCCCCGCCGCCGGACACCGGATGGAGAGCCCACAGGGTCCCCACCGCGGAGCATGAGGTGCCTCGCCCGCGGAGCGGGCGCGGCGCTGTCCGCCGCGGTGCTGGTGCTGGCGGTGATGCCGGCGGCCTCGGCCGAGCCGGAGCAGCTCGCGGTCGAGGAGGACATCGCGGAGCTGGAGCAGCTGTGGCAGGAGCGGCAGGAGGCCGACGACGCCGGTCCCGCCGACCTGACGGCTGAGCAGGTCCCCGACGACGTCACCGTGGAGGAGGCCGAAGCCGCCGTCGGGTCCTCAGCGGACCTGACCGAGGAGGACGTGCACTATGCTGCCGCCCTGGAGGATCTGGCGCAGGGCACCGATGAGGACTTCTACGCCGTGCCGCAGGACCTCCCCGAGCAGGACGGGGCGCTGGTCCGCCAGCAGTCCGCCACCTTCTACCTGGACCCCATCGGGCTGATCGAGCACGACGCCGAGGTCACCCGCATCATGTACCGCACCACGGATTCGAACGGGCAGGCCCGTGCCGCCGTCGCCACGGTCCTGGAGCCGCGCCGCGGTGGCGAGGACCCGCAGCGACCGCTGGTCGTCCACGCGCCCGGCACCCAGGGGCTGGGCGATCAGTGCGCCCCGAGCCGGCAGCTGGCCGCCGGCACCGAGTACGAGGGCCTGGGTGTGGCTGCGGCGCTGGAGGCGGGCTACGCCGTCGTGATGCCGGACTACATCGGACTGGGCACCGAGGGTACGCACACCTATATGAACCGCGTGGACCAGGCCCATGCGGTGCTCGACGCCGCCCGGGCAGCCCAGCAGGCCGAAGGAGTGGGGCTCGGGCCGGACAGCCCCGTGCACATCCGCGGATATTCGCAGGGCGGAGGCGCGGCGGCCGCGGCCCTGGAGACGGCGCATGAGCACGCGCCGGAGCTGAACCTGATCTCCGGGGCGGCCGGGGCGGTGCCGGCAGACCTGTTCGAGGTCGGGGACATGATCGACAGCAGCCTGTACAACGCGTTCCTCCTGTTCGCGCTCGGCGGGCTGGTCGAGTCCGAGGGGCTGGACCCTGCCGAGTTCCTCAATGACGAAGGGCTGGCCCGGCTGGAGCAGGTCTCCGGCCAGTGCACGGTCTCCGCGCTGATCAGCCACATGCTCGTGGACACCGCCACGCTGACCGTGGACGGCCGCGCCTTCACCGAGCTCATCCAGGATGAGCCCTTCGCCTCGGCGCTGGCGGCGCAGCGCATCGGGGACGGTCGCGCCCCGGAGGTGCCGGTGCAGATCAACCATTCGCTGCTCGATGACGTCATCCCCTACTCCACAGGCCGTGGCCTGGCGCAGCGGTGGTGCGGCGAGGGGGCGAGGGTGACGTTCGAATCGAACGTGGCGCCCACCCATGTGGGCGGGCACGTGGCCAGCATGCCGGGTGTGGCGCTGTTCACGGCGGCGACGCTGAACGGCGTCACTCCGGTGAGCAGCTGCTGGCGGCTCTGAGGCTTCCGTCAGCGCGGGCGAGGAGGGCTCCGACCTCCCGGCGGTGCGGTCGGAGCCCTCCCCGGCTGGGGGATGACCCTGTCGGGGGGAGATCAGAGTCCCTGCCAGCCGGGCTTGGTCGCGAAGGTCTGGCGGCAGTAGTCGGTGAGCTCCCGACGCGACGCCGGTTCGCTCACACCACCAGGACATCGGCGGCCACCTCGAGAAGGTGCCGGTAGACGCGGCCCGTCGCCCGGGTCATCGCGATCTCGCAGGCCCGGTTGCAGGACGCGTGGTCGACGGCGTCGAGCTGCCGCACCTCCCGCGCCTCGGCGGCGGTCGCCGACGCCGTGAGCTCCGGGTGGAGCATCCCGCGGTCACCGGCGAAGCCGCAGCACCCCCAGTCGGCCGGGACATGCACCTCGACGGCGACGGCCTCGGCCAGCGTCTGCAGGTCGGCAGAGACCCCGGCCTTCTGCGACGAACAGGTCGGATGGAGGGTCAGCGACTCGACCCTGCGCCTCGGGTCCACGGTCAGCCGCGGCAGCACGTGCTCCACCACGAAGCTCACCGCGTCCACCACGGACACGGCCCGGGGGTCCTGCCGTGCCCTGGCGTCGGTCATGATCGTCTGGACACCTTCGGTGCAGGAGGTCGCATCCACGATCACGGGCGGATGTCCGATGGTGCCGGCCTCAGGCCTCTGCAGGGCGGCCACGGCTGTGAGCACCCGTTCTGCCATCACGTCCTGTCCGGCGGTGAAGCCCTTGGAGGACCACGGGGTGCCGCAGCACAGCGTGTCGATCTCTTCGGGCACGAGCAGCCGCAGGCCGGCCGCGGCGCACAGCCCGGACACGGCCTGCTGCACGCCGGAGCCCTCGGTGCCTGCGGATCCGGCTGGGGCGAACATCGCGCCTTGGCAGCTGGGCAGGAAGATCGCCGCCGCCTGGCCGACGGCGGCGTCACCCTCCCCGGTGCCCCGTGCCCCGCCGTCGGCCTCTCCGTCGTCAGCCGGGGGCGTCAGCAGGCTGCGCAGTCGGCCCCCGGAGGGCAGGTCCGTGGACCACAGGGGGACGGTGTCAGGACCGATGAGGGCGCGCGCGGCACGGTTGGGGGCGGTGATCAGTCCGGGAGGCACATGGGCCGCGGCGTCGAGGGTGCGGCCCGCTGCCGCCGTGGCGGTGTCCCAGTGCCGGGCGGCGGCCCTCCACAGGTCCGCGCTGAGCCGCCCGCGACGTTCACCGCGCAGGCGCTTCACCAGCGCGCCCGTGTCGATCCCCACCGGGCAGGCGGAGGCGCAGAGGCCGTCGGCGGCGCAGGTGTCGATGCTCTCGTACTGCTGCTGCTCGTCCAGCGCGGCGACGAGTGCGAGATCCCCGTCGGCCTCCGCCCGGGCGCGCGCCCGCCGCACCACGATCCGCTGCCGCGGGGTCAGGGTGAGGTCCCGGCTGGGACAGACCGGCTCGCAGTATCCGCACTCCACACAGCGGTCGACCTCGTCGTCCACCCGGTCCACGGGTTTGAGATCCTGCAGGTGGGCTCGGGTGTCTGCGGTCAGCACCACGCCGGGATTCAGCACCCCGGCGGGGTCGAAGGCGCGCTTGACGCCGTGCAGCACCTCCACCAGGGCGGCCGAGTACTGACGGTCGATGAACGGCGCCATCGCGCGCCCGGTCCCGTGCTCGGCCTTGAGGTTGCCGCCGTGCCGCAGGATGAGCCGCACCAGGTCCTCGGTGAAGGCCTCCAGGCGGGCCAGGTCCGCGGGGTCCTCCGTGTCCTCGGTGATCATGAAATGGAGATTTCCGTCCTTGGCGTGTCCGAAGATCACCGGGTCCGTGTAGCCGTGCTCGGCCAGGAGCCCTGCCAGCTCCCGGCAGGCGGCTGCCAGGCGCTCCACCGGCACGACCACGTCCTCCAGCAGCGCGGTGGTGCCCGGAGGGCGGGCCTCGGCGACGGCTGCGTACAGACCTTTGCGGACGCTCCACAGCGCGGCGCGCGCGGCCGGGTCTCGGCTCAGCTCAGCAGGCCGCACGGTGGGCAGGGCGCTGATCACGGGCGCAGCGGTGCCGAGGACGCCGTCCAGTTCGGCGGGATCGTCTCCCCGATACTCCACGAGGATCGCGGCATGGTCCCGGACCTCGAACCCGTCCACGGCGGACGGCGCCTGGGGGAGGCGCCGGGCCACCCGCAGGGACTCGGCGTCCATGAGCTCCAGCGCCTTCGCCCCGGTGCCCACCAGATCGGGCAGGGACCGGGCGGCGGCGTCCACGGAGTCGAAAATCAGCAGGCCGGTCGCCGCAGCCGGCTGGACCGGCACGGTGCGGAACACGGCGTCGGCCACGAAGCCGAGCGTGCCCTCCGAGCCGATGAGCAGCCGGTTCAGCAGCTGGAGCAGACCCTCGGCCTCGCAGAACGCGTCGAGCGAGTATCCCATGGTGTTCTTCAGGGAGAAGCGCTCGCGGATCTCCGCGACGGCGTCGGGGTCGTGACGGATCCGATCCTGCAGCCGTTCGAGGTCGGCCACCAACCGGGGCTCGTGGCGGCGCAGGTGGAGCAGACTGTCCTCGGCGGCGGTGTCGACCACCGTTCCGGAGGGCAGCACCGCCACCAGTGACTCCAGAGTCCGTGTGGAGTTGTGTTCGATCCCGGCGGCCATCCCCGAGGAGTTGTTCGCGATGACGCCGCCGATCGTGCAGGCGGCCTCGCTGGCGGGGTCCGGGCCCAGAGCGCGTCCGTGGCGGGCCAGACGCGTGTTGACCGCCCGCAGTGTGGCACCGGCCTGGGCGCGCACGCGCTCGCCGTCGTCGAGGACCTCTATGCGGCGGAATCCCCGGCGAGTGTCCACCAGGATGCCGGCCCCGGAGGCCTGGCCCGAGAGGCTGGTGCCCCCGGAGCGTAAGGTCACCGGCACGCGGTGCGCGGCGGCGACGGCCATCACGGCGGCGACCTCCTCGATGCTCTCCGCGATCACCACCACCAGGGGCACCAGCAGGTAGTGCGAGGCGTCATGGGCCCGGGAATGTCGATCGATCGCCCGGTCCAGGACCCTGTCCCTGCCGACGGCGCCGGTGAGGTCGGCCAGCAGACGACGGCGGGCGGAGGGGCTGAGCTCCGGGGTTCCCCTCAGATCCATACGGCACCGTCCTGGAGTGAGAGGCGGTCGCCTGCGGCGAGCCGGGCCAGTGTGAGCGCGCCGTCCAGGGGGTCGCCTGCCGCCTGACGGACCGTGACGGTGCGGGAGTGCTCCGTGATCCGGGCGGCGAAGCCGTCCGTCAGCGCGCTGCCGGCGCGCGCGAGCCCTCCGGTGAGCACCACGTCAGCGGGGACGGAGGGGGAGGGGGTGACATCGGAGGAGGGGGCGCCGTCGTCGTGGAGGTCGCCGTCGGTGACGAGTGCGGCCAGGGCGCTCTGCGCGGCCTCCCTCCCAGCCTGCCGCAGAAGCTGGTCCGAAGCCGGGTCGCCGCCGTCGGCCAGCGCGATGACGTCGCGGGCGAACTCACCGAGCACGCCCGCGCGATCCTCGCGGGTGTAGAGCTGCCCGGGCCAGGTGGCCGGCTCCCCGAAGCGCCTCCGCGCCGCGGCGAGCAGCGCCTCTCCGGCACGCCGCTGCGGAGGGTCGTGCGCGTCTGAGGCGTCGACGCCGTCGTGGGTGCGCATCGCCAGCTCCAGGCCGTGCCTGCCCACCCAGGCTCCGCCGCCGCGATCTCCGAGCAGGTGGCCCCATCCGTCCACACGGCGCCACTGCGGGGGATGCAGCCCCGTCGCATCCGGGCCGGGGTGCCCGACGGCTATCGCCCCGGTGCCCAGCACGACGACGGCGCCGCCCGCTCCGCCCAGGGCTCCCAGATGTGCCGTGACGGCGTCCACGGCCACAGCCGCGGGGCACGCGGTCTCTCCGGTGAGTTGGGCCGCCAGGCGGGCGGGGTCCCTCACCAGCGAGGCCACACCGGTGGCGCCGACGCCGACGCCGTGCAGGGCGCGCATGCGCTCGGGCCAGGTGCGTGCGGCGGTGTCGAGCAGCTCCCGCGCCAGCTGGGGGACGGAGCTTCCCGAGGCACTGACCCGCACCCGGGGGCCTGTCAGGACCTCTCGCGGTCCGGGTTCGAGTCCGGCCCAGGCGATCCGGCTTCCGGATCCGCCGATGTCCAGGCCGAGGACGCCGGCCTCTGGTGGGAGGGCGGTCACGAGCCGCGCTCCTCGGGCTGCAGACCGGCGGCGATCGCGTCCCGCACCGATCCGGAATGGGCGTCGAGCAGGGCCGAGGCCCGCGTGACCGGGACGTCCGCCAGCGAGCTGACGATGGCGGACTTGAGGTCTCCGCCGGCGTGCTCCAGGAGCTCCCGTGCGGGAGCCTCCTCAAGGCCCACGGCCTCGCACAGGATGCGCACGGTGCGGTCCCGCAGCTTCGCGTTGGTGGCCACCACGGAGACCATGAGGTTCTGCCACGTGCGGCCCAGAGCGATCATCAGTGCCGTGGAGAACCCGTTGAGCACGAGCTTCTGGGCGGTGCCGGCCTTCAGCCGGGTGGAGCCAGTCACCACTTCGGGTCCGGTGTCGAGAGCCAGGTGGACGTCGGCTGAGCCTGCCAGCGGCGCGTGCGGATTGTTGGAGACCAGCACGGTGTGGGCCCCTGCCGCGCGGGCGGTCTGAAGGGCCCCGCCCACATAGGGGGTGGAGCCGCTGGCCGCCAGACCGATCGCGACGTCGTCGGGGCCCAGCTGCGAGGCGTCCCGCCGGCCCTCCTCCGCGGAGTCCTCGGCGTTCTCCACGGCCTCCACCAGGGCCTCCCGTCCGCCGGCGATGTGCCCCACGACCCGGTGCGGCTCCAGATTGAAGGTCGGCTTGAGCTCGCTGGCGTCGAGCACTCCGAGCCGTCCGGAGGTGCCGGCCCCGTAGTAGTGGACGGTGCCGCCGCGGCGCATCCGTGCGGCGGCGGCGTCGACCACCTCGGCCAGCTGTGGCAGCACCGCCGTGACGGCCTGGACGGCCGCCTCGTTCTCGGCGGTCAGCAGCTGCAGCACCCCCAGGGTGTCCAGCTCGTCGAGGTGGCGGCTGCGCGGACTGCGCCGCTCCGTGGGCGGGAGGGGACGGTCCGGCATGGCGTCGGCGTCGTCAGCGGTCATCGTCCGGGGGTCCTCTCCTGATCGTTGTGCTGCTGGCCGGGGGCCGCCGGCAGCTTCGGCCGGGCGGGGTGCCGCAGGGACAGCGTGCCCCCGACGGCGAAGGTCACCAGGACACCCAGTAGCGGGTACCACTGCCAGGCCACCCACACCTCGCCGGTGACGTACTTCTCCATCACGAAGAAGAACGCATTGACCCCGACGGCGGCGAGGAAGGCGATGTTGGCGTCCGCAGCGCGCGCCCGCCGGTTGTGGATCCCGAAGACGAAGGCGCCGAGCAGCCCGCCGTAGGTGATGCCGGCGACTCCGAGTGCGAGGACCACGATGTTCCCCTCGTCGGACTGGAACACAGCGGCCGGGGCGATGAAGGCCAGCCCCCAGCCGATGGTCGCCCAGCGCCCGACCTTCAGGCCCTCCTGGTCCGTCACCGGGGCCTTGCGGAAGCGGGCGTAGACGTCGGTGACCGTGGAGGAGGAGAGTGCGGACAGCGACGAAGACAGGGTCGACATGGCGGCGGCGATGATGCCGGCCAGGAGGAGGCCGGAGATGCCGGGGGGAAGACCTTCGATGATGAACAGGGGGAAGATCTCGTCGTCGCGGGTCAGGCCGAGCGACTCCGGCGAGGCGTGCTCGTAGTAGCCCCACAGCGCCAGCCCGACCAGCAGGAAGATCGCGAACTGCACGAACACCACGACGCCGGAGACGATGATGGCCTTCTGCGCCTCCGCCTTGGTGCGGCAGGCCAGCAGCCGCTGGACCACCAGCTGGTCGGAGCCGTGGGAGGCCATGGCGAAGACCATGCCGCCCAGCAGGGAGGCGACGAAGGAGGCGTTGTTGGAGAGCGGATTGCCCTCCAGCACGATCATGGTGAGCTTCCCCGCCTCGGCGGCGTCACCGAGCCAGCCGCCTCCGGTGGCGGCGGTGATGATGATGATCGCGAGGACTCCGCCGGAGACGTAGAGGAACATCTGGGCGACGTCGACCCACACCACGGCCTTGATGCCGCCGATGAAGGTGTAGAGGATCGTGACCACCGCCAGGACGACGATGATCGTGAAGTAGTTGGTGTTGAGCCCCAGGCCCTGCAGGATCATGTTCACCGGGATGGCGGCGGCCAGCACCCGGATCCCGTCGGCGAGCAGCCGGGTGAACAGGAAGGTGATCCCCGCGGTGGTCTGTGTGGACTGGCCGAATCTCTTGCCCAGGTAGGCGTAGGCGGTGACCATCTCGCCGTCGTAGTACCTCGGCAGCATGAAGAAGGCCACGATGATGCGGCCCAGGATGTACCCGAGGCCGAGCTGCAGGTAGTTGATGTCGCCCAGGTAGCTCATCACCGGGATGCCGATGACGGTCAGGGCGCTGGTCTCGGTGGCCACCACGGAGAGGCACACGGCCCACCAGGGCAGATTGCGCCCGCCCACGAAGTAGTCCTTCAGTCCTGACTGGCGTCCGCTGAGTTTCAGGCCCAGCCAGGCGGTGGCGGCCAGATAGGCCACGATCACCAGGAGGTCGATGGTCTGCATGTCAGCTCTCTTTCAGTGTCATCCGACCACGCGGAGGCGCGTCGGCATCAGGGGCGAGGGGGCAGGAAGGCGGAGCGGCCGGCGGCCCGGAGTGAGACGGCCCGCGATGCTGCGGTGGGCCGCTCCCGTGACACTCGGCAGGGTGGCGGGGAGGCCGTGCCAGCTGAGCCAGCCGAGCAATGCCATCAGGCAGGCCTCTTTGGCACCCTCCGGGAGACCGAAGACCTCGTCCGTGGTGCGGAGCTCGACGCCGGCGTCCGGCCCGGTGTGCGGCCCCGAGTGCAGCTCAGTGTGCAGCTCGGCTCGGAGCTGCGTCATCAGCGTGGGATTTCGCGTCCCGCCTCCGGAGGCGACGACGTCGCGGACCCCGTGGGCCCGGCAGGCCTGGGCGACGGTGCGGGCGGTCAGCGTCGTCAGTGTGGCGATGACGTCGACGTCGTCCGGGGCGGTGCCGGCGGCCCGGCGGCGGTTGAGATGCCGGTCCAGGTAGTCGGCGTGGAAGTGCTCCTTGCCCGTGGACTTCGGTGCGGGCAGGGTGTAGTAGGGATCGGAGAGCAGGTCCGCCAGCAGCACAGGGTCCACGGTCCCCTGGGCGGCGAGGGCGCCGTCGCGGTCGAAGCCGCGGGGGTCGCCGGTGATGCGGCGGGCCATCAGGTCGATCAGGGCGTTGGCGGGCCCGGTGTCGAAGGCGATCGTCTCCGCGGTGGGGGAGACCACCGTGATGTTGGCGATGCCTCCGAGGTTCAGCATCGCCGTGGGGGTGCGCCCTCCGGCCAGCAGGAGATGGTCGAGGATGCTCGCCAGCGGTGCGCCCTGCCCGCCTGCGGCGACGTCACGAGCCCGGACGTCGGACAGCACGGGCAGGCCGGTGGCCTCGGCGATCCACGCGGGCTGGCCCAGCTGCAGGGTGGACGTGACGACCCCGTCGACGACGTCGTGCCGGACGGTCTGGCCGTGGGAGACGACGAGGTCGCAGCTGGTCTGGGCGTCCCGGCAGAGGGTGCTGACCGCCTCGGCGCTGGTCTGGCCCAGGCGGGCGTCCACGCTGCTGACCAGTTGGAGGGGGACGTCTGCGGGCTCGAGCAGCCGCAGGATGTCCAGGGCCAGCTGCTGCTCGAAGGGCACTTCACGGGAGGCGAGCAGGCGCATCGTGAGCGAGAGGCCGCCGGTCTGCTCGTCGGCGGTGGGCTCCTCCTCTGCTCGGAACTCCACCAGGGCGACGTCGAGCGCGTCGGCAGAGGTACCCGCCATGAGCCCGGCGATGATCATGGCTGCCTCCCGCCGCCGGCGTCCTCTGCGGTGTCCGGTGCGACGGGCACGGTCAGCTCGGTGCGGATCTTGTACCGGTCGCCCCGGTAGACCGATCGGACGAACTCGATCGGGGTGCCGTCCGCGCTGCGCGAGGTCCGTTCGAACAGCAGGGCCGGCGTGTGGACGGGCACGTCGAGATGTCGCGCCTCCTCGTCGTCGAGCACGGTGGGTTCGATGGTCTGTACGCTGTGGGCCACGTGGATGCCGTGCTGCTCCCGCAGGAGCTCGTAGAACGAGCGGTTCTCCAGGTGCTCGGCACGCAGGTGCGGAAGCAGCGTGCGGGGCACGGTGAGATCCTCCAGGGCGATCGGCTCGTCGTCCGCCAGGCGCAGCCGCGAAATGGTCACGATCTCCTCGCCCTCGTCCAGCTGCAGCTGCCGCCGGATCCGGGGTCCCGCGGGGGAGACCTCGAGGGACAGCGTGTGGGCGCCCGGGGTGAGCCCGCGGGCGCGCATGTCCTCGGTGAAGGAACTGGCGACGAGGGCCTGGTCGAGCTTCGGCCCCAGGGCGAAGACGCCGGACCCGTGGCGTCGGCGCACCGCTCCGCGGGCGACGAGCTCGTCGATGGCTCGCCGCAGCGTCATCCGGGAGACGCCGAGTTCCTGGGCGAGGTCCCGCTCCGGGGGGAACTGGTCGCCGGCGGCCATGCCGTCCAGGCGGTCCAGGAGCTGGTCGCGAACTGCATGGTATTTGGTCACGGGTCCATTGAGACACAGGCCACCCTCAGAATCAAGACCACTGGACTAACTTTTGTCCTTGAGGACTCTCCCGCGAGGCAGGGCGACGGTGGGTACGGTCTCTGCGGGAGCGGCCCTCGTAGAATGAGCGGGCCCGCAGCCGCATCAGAGAGGACGAAGGTGGCCAAGCTCTATTTCCGGTACGGAGCGATGAACTCCGGGAAGTCCACCGGCCTTCTCCAGGCGGCCTACAACTATGAGGAGCGCGGGCAGCGGGTGCTGCTCGCCAAGCCGGAGCTGGACACCAAAGGTGCCGACGAGATCGTCTCCCGGCTCGGAGTGACCCGGTCGGTGGACTTCCTGGTCCCTCCTCGGGCCGCCCTGCGGGAGCTGTTCCGCCAGCATGCGGAGGCCAACGCTCCCGGCACCCTGCTGGACGGCGTCGACGACGCGGAGTCCCGTGCGCTCCGCCGGGGTGTGAAGTCGGTGGCGTGCCTGCTGGTGGATGAGGCCCAGTTCTTCACCGAGCAGCAGGTGGACGATCTGCTGCGGATCGCAGTGCTGGACGGTGTCCCGGTGCTGGCCTACGGGATCCGCACCGACTTCCGCACCCGATCCTTCCCCGGCTCGGCCCGGCTGATGGACATTGCGCACTCCCTCGAAGAGCTGAAGACCATCTGCCGCTGCGGCGCCAAGGCGGTCTTCAACACCCGCCGGGCGGGGGACAGGATCATCTTCGACGGTGACCAGGTGGCCATCGACGGGGAGGATGTCTGGTACGAGTCGCTGTGCGCGGGCTGCTACTTGGAGGCCTCCGGAGGGCGGCTGGGCTGAACCAGGCGTCGGCGTCGCGGGCCAGGGCAGAGGCAGCGGTCCAGGACCGAGGGCTGCGGAGCGTCGCGACGGCGTCATCAGGCTGTCATACCCGCGTTGGTAGACTTTCCGACGGTGTCGTCGGCGCAAGGAGACGGCACTGACGTCGAGACGTCCCGACGCAGAGCCGGGACCCTGAAGGAGCGACATGCCAGCCATCGTGATCGTCGGTGCCCAGTGGGGAGACGAGGGGAAGGGCAAGGCGACGGACCTGCTCGGCTCGCGCGTCGACTACGTGGTCAAACCCAATGGTGGGAACAATGCGGGCCACACGGTGGTCGTCGGCGGGGAGAAGTTCGAGCTGAAGCTCCTGCCGGCCGGCATCCTCTCCCCGAACGCGGTGCCGGTGATCGGCAACGGCGTGGTGGTGAACCTGGAGGCGCTCTTCGAGGAGATCGAAGGGCTGGAGGCCCGCGGCGCGGACACCTCCCGCCTGCGGATCTCCGCCAATGCGCACCTGGTGGCTCCGTATCACCAGACCATGGACAAGGTGACCGAGAGGTTCCTGGGCAAGCGGGCCATCGGCACCACAGGCCGCGGCATCGGACCCACCTACATGGACAAGGTGGGCCGCCTCGGGATCCGGGTGCAGGACATCTTCGACGAGTCCATCCTCCGCCAGAAGATCGACGGCGCTCTGCGGCAGAAGAACGAACTGCTGGTCAAGCTGTACAACCGGCGTTCCATCACGGTCGATGAGATCGCCGAATACTTCCTGTCCTTCGCGGACCGCCTGCGTCCGATGGTCGTGGACACCACGCTGCTGCTCAACGACGCGCTCGACGAGGGCAAGGTCGTGCTCATGGAGGGCGGCCAGGCGACCTACCTCGACGTCGACCACGGCACCTACCCGTTCGTGACGTCGTCGAACCCCACGGCCGGCGGCGCCTCGGTGGGGACCGGCATCGGTCCCACGCGCATCAACCGGTCCATCGGCATCGTGAAGGCCTACACCACCCGGGTGGGCGCGGGTCCGTTCCCCACGGAGCTGTTCGACGAGTGGGGCGAGTTCCTGCAGAAGACCGGAGGTGAGTTCGGCGTGAACACCGGTCGCCCGCGTCGTTGCGGGTGGTTCGACGCCGTCATGGCCCGGCATGCCTCCCGCATCAACGGCTTCACCGACTACTTCCTCACCAAGCTGGACGTCCTGACCGGCATCGAGCGGATCCCGGTGTGCGTGGCCTATGACGTCGACGGCGTGCGGTATGACGAGATGCCGATGACGCAGACGGAGTTCCACCACGCCAAGCCGATCTTCGAGCACTTCGACGGGTGGACGGAGGACATCTCCGGAGCTCGGACCTTGGATGATCTCCCGGTCAACGCCCGCGACTACGTGCTGGCCCTGGAGAAGATGAGCGGCACGCGGATCTCCGGTGTGGGCGTGGGCCCGGGCCGGGATGAGGTCATCGCCGTGCGTGACCTGATCGACTGATCCGCGTCGAGGCGGGGCTCCCTCTACGAGGCAGCGCCGCCCGGCCGGTAGGGCTTGCTTTCTTCGGCGTCACAGGGTCGGCGTGCCCGCCTGCGCGGCTCTGCTCCGACCGGCCGAGTGATTCGCCCGTGAATCCTTGGATTTCCTGCTCGTCAGCTGACGAAACCCTTGACACTCCACCCCGCCTCGTCTTGGCTAGGGGGATGGCGAGGTGTGATGCATCGCACCTGCGCCGGTCCACGGTTTTCGTCAATGAATAGGACACTCCAATGGACGCGGAATCTACGCACGACACAAGCGGGGGGAATCCCCGGTCTGTACGAAGGGGGAGACCTCGGTCT
>NZ_JAUTWR010000015.1:0-52027 GCF_031705515.1 Nesterenkonia sp. CL21 | reverse complement strand
CACCCCCGGGGGCCAGAGGCGCGGCACGGCGCCGATCCTCCGGGTGGAGGGAGACGTGGTCCCCTCCGTCTCGCCTATCGCTGTCACAGTGTCCTCCCCGTCCTGATCCGGCTCCACGGCCGAAGCGGTGCGAGCATTCCCGCGGCTCGAGGTCGATCCCGGCTGCGGCATCCTTTTTGTCCTGCGATACGACCCAAATGTAAGCGCGGTCACACTAGCCGTGTCAAGGGTTTTCCCAGACTTTTTGTGATCGATCACAGTTCTCCCCGGTCAGGGCCGCTCGCCGCATGGATCTCTTCTGCCCCGCAACGCACACGCCGGCAACGACGCACCGCGGAGGGGGCCCCTAGACTGGAGCCCATGCCGGTTCAGATGAGCGACGAGGACTTCGACGAGGCAGCCTCCCGCGCCCTGGAGATGATCCCGCAGGCCCTGCGCGACAAGCTGGACAACGTCGCCGTCTTCGTGGAGGACCGCTACGAGCCGGAGCCCGGAGAGCACCCGGACACGGTGCTGCTGGGCCTCTATGAGGGCATCCCGTTGACCGAGCGCGGCGGGGAGCCGTGGGCCATGCCGGACCGCATCACCCTGTACAAGGAGCCGATCCTGCAGATGTGCTCCACACGCGACGAGGTCGTCGAACAGGTGACCATCACCGTCGTTCACGAGGTCGCCCATTTCTTCGGCATCGACGACGCGACGCTGCATCGCCTCGGCTGGGGATGAGCGCGCCGGACCACAGGGCGCACAGCCCCCTCTCCCCACCCCTGAGGCCAGGCCGTATCACATGAGGAAGTCGAAGTCACGGAAGCTCAACCTTCAACCTACTTGAAGGTTGAGCGATACCTTTCCGTGACCTCCGATCCCCGGAATGACGCGGATCCGGGCCTCACAGGTAGATCACAGGAACGACACGAGCTGTTGCCAAGGTGACGAAACCGCAACTATCGTGACGGGTGTAGCGCCACATGGCCGTCATGCGATTCCCTTCTCTGACGGTCGTCGGCACCACTGTCACCCGTGACGGCGTCAACACGTCCGAGCGGAACGGAGGCCCCTGACAGGGTCTGCGGGACAGCAGGGCCGGAGACCGTCGGTGTCGCCGATGAGAGTCCTGGGGCACTGGTCCGACAATCCCATCGCGGGAGCTCTGCGCGTCGTCGCGGTCCGCAGATCTCCACGGTCGAACCAGCACCCCACAGGACCGAGGCGTCCGCATCCAGCGGCCGGCCCGAGCGCGTGGTGCTGCGCCCGTGAGGAACAAGTGAGGAACTACCGTGAAGAACCGCCGCAATCTCGGCGTGGCAGCAGTGACTGCCGCCGTCGTGACGACTGCCCTGGTCGGGACGACGCTTCCCGATCTGCTGGCTGACCGCGCCGCCAGCACCGTCCAGCAGCAGAACCAGAACGCCGAGGGATCCGCAGCCTCCGTCGTGGTGACCGAGCTTCCGGAAGTGCCCTCGGCCAAGGAGATCTCCAGCGCCAAGGAATCCTCCCAGGCGACGGACCAGATGATCTCCGAGATCAACGAGCGACTCTCGCAGGCCAACCAGCGCGCTCTGGAGCTCGAGGCCGCGGTGCAGATGGAGCACCAGAACGCCCTCGAGGCCGAACAGGAGGCCGCTGAGGCCGCCGCCGCAGCCGAGGCAGCCCGAGAGGCCGCCGAGACCGCCGACTCCGGCGCGGCTGAGCAGTACGCCGCCGGCGACACCGGCGCGGGCGACGTCCTCCTCTCCGAGGATGAGAACGCCCTGGCGGACGCCGCCACCGAACAGCGGCTCGAGGATCAGGCCGAGTCCGACGCCGCGCAGGCCGAGCAGGAATCCTCCGAGGCCGACGCGCTGGCCGAACAGGCCGCCCAGCAGTCCACGGCCGCCGCCGAAGCTGCCGAGGCCGCTGACCGGCAGTCCGAGGAGAGCGCCGAGCACGTCACCCAGGTCGGTGAGCGCGCCCTCGAGCTCATCGAAGAGCTGGCCGACCTCAAGGGCGTGCCCGTGGAGATCCTCCGCGCCCAGATCGAGGCGAACTCAGACTTCCACGACGAGAACGGCGACGTCGACCCGCAGCAGATCGCCTACCGCATCGCGCAGCTGCGCGAGATGATGTCGGCCGACTCCGAGGACGAGGAGTCAGCGGAGGACGCCGAGGACGAGACCGCCGAGGACTCGTCGGACGATGAAGAAGGGGAAGCTTCATCGCCCGACGAGTCCGAGGCCCCAGACCCTGCCGATGCTGAGCTCCCGGCTCAGAGCCTCGACCAGTACCTCGAAGGGACCCGGGAGCTCGTGCAGCGCCTGGCCGAGCTGGAGGACACGGACGTCGAGTCCCTGTTCGCCGAGCTCATCGAGAACGAGGACTTCCTGGACGAGGACGGCCTGCTGGACCACTCCGCCGTGCTGGCACGCGTCTACGAGCTCGAGCCGGAGCCTGAGCCTGAGCCTGAGCCTGAGGATGAAGACGAGGACGCTGAAGGCACTGAGGACGAGGATGCCGATGACGCCGCGGCAGACGAGACCTCGGCAGACGAGACCTCCGAGGAGGAGGACGCCCCGGCAACCTCCTCGCACCGCCTGGAGGACTACCTGCCCGGCACCCAGGGCCTGGTGGAGCGCCTCGCCGAGCTGGAGGACACCGACGTCGAGTCGCTGTTCGCCGAGCTCATCGCCGACGACGACTACACCGACTCCGACGGCCTGCTCGACCACGCAGCCATCCAGGCCCGTGTCTACGAGCTCGAGCCGGAGCCCGAGCCGGAGCCTGAGGAAGATGAGGCCAGCGAGGACGAGGCCAGCGACGCCGACGCGTCCGAGGACGAGGCTGCCGAGGAGGAGCCGGCCCAGCCGGCCCACCGCCTGGACGACTACCTGCCCGGCACCCAGGGGCTCGTCAAGGAGCTCGCCGAGCTCGAGGACGAGTCCGTGGAATCGATGTTCGCCAAGCTGATCGACGACTCGGACTTCACCGACTCCGACGGCCTGCTGGACCACAGCGCCATCCGCGCCCGTGTCGCCGAGCTCACCCCCGAGCCCGAGCCTGAGCCGGAGGAGGAGAGCAGCAGCTCCTCCAGCTCCTCCGAGGAGAGCGCCCCGCAGCCTTCCGGTCCGAGCCTGGACCAGTACCTGCCGGGCACCCGCGCGCTGGTCGAGGAGCTCGCCGAGCTTGAGGGCGAATCCGCCTCCGACATGTTCGACCAGCTGATCAAGGACTCGGACTTCACCGACTCCTCCGGCCTGCTGGACCACAGCGCCATCCGCGCCCGGGTCGCCGAGCTCACCCCCGAGCCGGAGCCTGAGCCTGAGCCTGAGCCGGAGGAGGACAGCAGCAGCTCGTCGAGCTCCGGGTCCTCCAGCTCCGGATCATCGGGCAGCGGATCCTCCGGCTCCTCCGGCAGCAGCTCTTCGCAGCCGACCGGACCGAGCCTGGACCAGTACCTGCCCGGCACCCGTGCTCTGGTGGAGCAGCTGGCTGAGCTGCGCGGTGACGGAGTGCAGGAGACCTTCGAGTCCATCCTGGGAGACTCCGACCTGGTGGGCGGCAACGGCGTCATCGACCACGCCGCCCTGCAGCGCGAGGTCACCCGCCTCACTCCGGCACCCGAGCCCGAGCCGGAGCCCGCGCCCGAAGAGAGCAGCAGCTCCTCCGGCTCCGGGTCCTCGGACTCCGGGTCCTCCAGCTCCGGCAGCTCGAGCTCCGGCTCGGGCGGGCAGTCCGTGGCCGCGGGCAGCTCCTCGGCCGCACAGATCGCCGTGGACTTCGCCGTCGGCAAGGTCAACGAGCCGGGCACCCACTATGTGCTGGGCGCCACCGGCCCGAAGGCCTGGGACTGCTCCTCGCTGATGCAGGCGGCGTTCGCCCAGGCCGGGATCTTCCTGCCGCGCACCGCGCACCAGCAGTTCCAGGGCGGCCAGTCGGTCTCGCTGGACAACCTGCAGCCCGGTGACATCGTCTTCTGGGTCAACGGCGGCCGCGCCACCCACAACGCGATCTACATCGGCAACGGCAAGATCGCCCATGCCCGGAACCCGCAGGCGGGACTGACGGTCACCGACCTGTACTACGCCTACCAGGACCCGCACCCGGTGGCGAAGCGCTACTGGTGATCCGCCGGCAGGCGACCACCTGCTGACCACGGCGGGCCCGGACGGACACTGCGTCTGTCCGGGCCCGCCGTCGTCATACCGCACAGCCGACCCGGCCGGTGTGGCGCACAGCTCAGTGATTCGGCATACTTGCCCTGATATTCGGGGATTCCCCCATTTGATCCTGCGGCCCGCGGTCACCCCGACGGTTCGCCGCCAGTCATCACTCCGCATCTGAGAGGAAAGGCTCTCGTGATCAACATCCTCTGGGGCATCATGGGCATGACCGTGGTGCTCGCCATCGCCATCCTGTTCTCCGTGGACAGACGCAAGATCAACGTCCGCACCGTCGCGATCGCCCTGGCCATCCAGGTGTTCTTCGCCGTCGTCGTCCTCTACCTCCCGTGGGGCCAGACTGCCCTGGCCGGGGTCACGCGCGTCGTGCAGAGCATCATCGACGTCTCGGGCGAAGGCATCGACTTCGTCTTCGGCGACCTGGCCGGCGAAGGGATGTTCTCCTTCGCGCTGGCAGTGCTGCCGGTGATCATCTTCTTCGCCTCGCTGACCGCGGTGCTCTACCACCTGAAGATTCTGCAGTTCGTCGTCCGTGTCATCGGAGGTGCCCTGCAGAAGCTGCTGGGCACCTCCCGGGCCGAGTCCATGAGCGCTGCGGCGAACATCTTCGTCGGCCAGACCGAGGCCCCGCTGGTCATCCGCCCCTACATCTCGGGGATGACCAAGTCCGAGCTCTTCGCCGTCATGGTCGGAGGGCTCTCCACCGTCGCCGGGTCCGTGCTGGTGGGTTACGCCGGCATGGGCGCCAGCCTGGAGTATCTGATCGCCGCCAGCTTCATGGCCGCTCCCGGCGCGCTGCTGATGGCCAAGATCATCATCCCTGCCGGATCCTTCGATGAGATCGACGCCGGCAAGTCCGAGCGCCAGGCCGGTGACGAGGCGACGCTGGGCGGCAGCCGCTACACCAGGGGCCGCAGGGCGGCCGCAGCAGGTGCTGACACCGTCGGTGACGAGGTCTCAGGGTCGACCACCACGCTGACCGAAGACCGCCCCGCCACGGACGACGCCACCGACAGCGACGACGTCTCAAGCCCTGAGGACTCCACGACGTCGGACGGGGAGCGCCCCCGTCCGGACGTCTCGGTCACGGACACCGCTGCGGCCGCGGCCGGCTCCGAGGAGAAGCCGCGCAACGTCATCGACGCCGCCGCCCGTGGCGCCGGGGACGGCCTGCGCCTCGCTGCGAACGTCGGCGCCATGCTGCTGGCGTTCATCTCACTGATCGCCCTGATCAACCTCGGCATCGGTCAGGTCGGCGGCTGGTTCGGCGCCCCGGACCTGACGTTCGAACAGATCATGGGCTACGTGTTCGCGCCGCTGATGTGGGCCGTGGGCGTCCCGTGGGAGGAGGCCGTGGCCGCGGGGTCCTTCCTGGGCCAGAAGCTGGTGCTCAACGAGTTCGTCGCCTTCGCCGACTTCGCGCCCCAGGCTGAGGCCTTCTCCGTGAAGTCCCAGGCGGTCATCACGTTCGCGCTGACCGGTTTCGCGAACTTCAGCTCCATGGCCATCCTGCTCGGCGGGCTGGGCGGGATCGCGAAGAACCGCCGCTCCGACATCGCTCAGCTGGGCCTGCGTGCCGTGCTCGCCGGCACCCTGGCGAACCTGATGAGCGCCGCGATCGTGGGCATGATGATCTTCTGACCCCACCGTCCATGGCCGTGCGACGCCGTCGCACACCTGCACCCCAGCTCCCCGTCCGGATCGGCCGGTGAGCTGGGGTGTTCCACATCTCGTACCGCGCGAGTCCTGGGCTGTACCATGGGGTCACCCCACGCGGGACCCGACGCGCCTTGGAGGTCAGGATGAACGTCGTACCAGCTCAGAACCCCGGACAGGGCACCTCAGGCCAGAGGCCCGACGGCTCCCGTCGGCACGGTGTGGTCGTCGGCGTCGACGGCTCGGAGCAGTCGCTGCGCGCCGCCCACTGGGCCGCCGCGGAGGCGAACCGTCGGCAGCTGCCGCTGACCGTGGTGACGGCCTACTCGCTGCCCGCCTTCGCCGCCTCCTCCATGGACGGCGGCTATGCGCTCATGGACGAGTCGGCGCTGCGCCAGGGCTCGGAGAAGGTCATCGATCAGGCCAAGGAGTTTCTGCGCGACTATCCCGGCGAGGTGGAGTACACGATAGAGTCCGGCGACCCCGCCGGGGTCCTGCTCGACTACTCGCAGGAGGCCGAAGTCCTGGTGGTCGGCAGCCGCGGGCGCGGCGGCTTCCTGGGTCGGCTGCTCGGATCGGTGTCCGCCGCCCTGCCGGCGCACGCGAAGTGTCCCACCGTGGTGGTGCCGCTGAAGTTCTCCTGCCAGGAGACCAACGCCGTCACCACCGCCACCGGCGCGATCCCCATCATCACCCCGGACGCCTCTGCTTCGGAGAGCGCCTCGGAGTCTCCACGGCGCAGCGATGACAGGCGACCCGTGGTCGCCGGCGTGGACGGTTCCGACTATGGCCGGGTCGCCGCGCTGGTCGCCGCCCGGGAGGCCAGCGAGCGCGGCACCACGCTCCGAATCGTCTGTGCACTGCCCCCGCTGGGCGCCACGCTGGTGTGGATCCCCACGCATGTGGAGGACGGGCAGGCAGTGGAGGAGCTGCGCGAGAAGCTCGAGGCCGGCCGCCGCTGGCTGCACAGCCACTACCCGAACCTGCACATCGACGCCGAGGTCATCGACGGCACCGCCGTGGACGTCCTGGTGGAGGAGACCCGCCACGCGCAGCTCACGGTGCTGGGCACCCGGGGCCGCGGCGGCTTCGCCGGCATGCTGCTGGGATCGACCTCCCAGGGCGTGCTCCACCACGCAGAGGGCCCCCTGATGGTGGTCCCGGAGAAGAAGGACCGGCGATTGGCCGACCGCCCGGAGTTCGGACCCGTCCTCGGTGAGTGAGCCTCCCGCCGGGAGGTGAGCCGGGACAGCAGGAGAGGACGCATCATGGGCATCGGAGGAGTGGGCAAGGTCGCCATCGGCGTGCGGGACCAGCAGCGGGCGCTGTCCTTCTGGGTGGACGTCGTGGGCTGCCAGGTGGCGATCGACGCGCCCTACGGCGAGAGCGGCGAACGCTGGCTCGAGGTCACCACGCCTGACGGACAGACCCGGCTGGTGCTCAGCCTCGACCCGGACGGCGAACACACCCAGGATGCTCCGGAGGGCCTGCCCACCTCGGAGGTCTTCTTCTACGCGGAGGACCTGAGAGCGACCTACGAGGTGCTGACCGCCCGGGGTGTGCGATTCCCGACCCCGCCCCAGGAGCACCCCTGGGGCTGGTGGTCGCTGTTCGAGGACACCGAGGGGAACCGATTCGCCCTACAGCAGCGCGGCTGAGCCGCTGAGCGCCCTGCCTGGCGCTGCGGCTCACGACGTCGGCTGGGCCCCGGTGGTCCGGACGGCGTCGGCCCCTGCACGCACACCGCGACGCACCGCCTCCTCCACGGAGGCGTCGGCGTCGAGCGCCGCCGCCAGGGCGCCCACGAACGCGTCCCCCGCCCCGGTGGTGTCCACCACGTCCACTGCGGGTGCCGGCACATGTGTGACCTCGACGCCGGACCCCGGCAGGGACCGGCCGAGGTAGGCCCCGGCCGCCCCGGCCGTCATCACCACCGAGGGCACGCCGTCGGAGACCAGCGCCCGCACGGCCGCCAACCCTCCGCCGACGGGCCCCTCGGCGGCGCCGGGGGTCGATCCCCGGGAGCCAGCCAGCAGCGCAGCGGCATGCACGGCCTCATGCTCGTTGACCACCAACGGGTCAGCACGACGCAGCGTCGCGGCGGAGACCTCCACCGCGGGTGCCAGGTTCAGCACCACCCGCCCCTGGGCGAGGCGTGCGGCCTCCTCCACACCCTCCCGCGGGATCTCGCCCTGCAGCACGACGACGGCGGCCTGGCTCAGCCGTGCCTCATGTCCGGCGACGGCGTCACGGTCCAACTCCGTGTTCGCCCCGGGGATCACCACGATCGAGTTCTCGCCGACGTCGTCCACCGTCACCACGGCGAGTCCGGTGGGTGCTGCAACGGTGACCAGCCCGGTGAGGTCCACGCCGGCGGCGCGCAGACCCGACTGCGCCGGCTCGGCGAACTCGTCGGAGCCGACCGCGCCGATGAACGTCACTGATGCGCCGCGGGCGGCTGCGGCCACAGCTTGGTTCGCGCCCTTCCCGCCGGGACGGACCTCCAGGTCCTGCCCCAACACGGTCTCCCCCGGGGCGGGGTGTCTGCGGGCACGGACGATCAGGTCGACGTTGATCGAGCCGACCACCACGACGCCCACGATGCCGCGCTCAGTCGCCGAGGGCGGATTCGAGTCGGGCGACCTTGCCCTCCAGCTCACCGCTGTGACCGGGACGGATGTCCGCCTTGATGACCAGGGAGATGCGACTGCCGTAGGGGGCCACCGCCTGGGTGGCGCGCTTGACGACGTCGAAGACCTCGTCCCACTCGCCCTCGATCTCGGTGAACATCGCGCTGGTGCGGTTCGGCAGCCCGGAGTCCCGGACCACTGCCACCGCGGCGGCGACCGCCTCGTGGACGGAGCCGTCCTCGGTCTGGCCTTCATGGCCGGGCTGCGGAGTGCCGGAAGTTGCCACAGAGAATGCCACGATCATGGCACCAGACTAGGGGCGCGCTCCGTGTCCTGACCAGAGGTGCTCACCGCCGCGATGACCCGGGCGGGGAAGTTCGTGGTCATCTCCTGCACGCCCAGAGCCAGCAGCAGCTCGACGTCCTCGAGCTCGTCCACGGTCCAGACCCGCAGGCCCGTCCCGCGGGCCAGCCAGGCCTTCACGTCGGCGCGTCGTTCCCGCACGAAGCGCATGCCCGGTCCGGCCAGCCCCACCTGGGCGTTCCACACCATGGCCTCGCAGTCGCGGGCCGTGCCGCGCATGACTGCCGAGACCACGGGCCGCAGCGCGAAGGAGAACCGCAGGTGCTCGAGCCGACGCAGCACCTGCTCCTCGGTGACCTGGTCGAAGAGCGCACAGAGCTTCTCCGGGGGCACCATCTCCGCCAGGTGGAGGAGGGAGCCCGGGGAGAAGCTCATGAAGGAGACGTCGACCTGCGGAGCCGAGGCCGCGGCGTGGCGAGACCGGGCCCCTCGGCCCGGGACCAGCGAGGTCTCCGGGTCCCAGCCGAATCGCAGCAGGATCTGCAGCACCTTCTCCTCCAACCGGTGCCCGAAGGGCGAGGGGTGCTTGAGCTCCACCGCCAGGCCGACATCCCGGCCCGCGTCGACCAGCAGCTCCAGCAGATCCTCGAACGTCATCAGCTGCTCGCCGGGGCGCCCATACTCGGCGGGCAGCCGCGGCGTCTTCCAGGAGTGCACGTCGAGCCGGCGCATGTCGGCCAGGGTGAGGTCGGCGACCGCGCCGTGGCCGTCCGAGGTGCGGTCCACCAGGGCGTCGTGGAAGCAGACCACCTCTCCGTCACGGGTCAGGTGCACATCGATCTCGATGCCGTCCGCCCCTTCGTCCAGGGCACGTCGGTAGGCGGCCCGGGTGTGCTCCGGGAAGAGGCCGGAGGAGCCCCGGTGGGCGTAGACCTTCGCCCGACGGCGGGGACGCAGGGGGGTCATGAGGTCCAGGTCCGCCGGCAGCGGGTGCAGCGCGGGGTCGGGGATGCGCCCCACCGGGTGGGCCTGGGGCAGCGGGGACACCGGGCCGCTGGATCCGTGTCGACGTCGTTCATCAGCCACGGCTTCACGCTATCCCGCCGAGACCAACGGCGTGCGACGCCCAGGCGACGCGCCCCGGCGACTCCGGGTGAACAGCAGACGACAGGTCGGCCCCTCCCCTGCCCGGGGCTGTGGGACGACCGGCCGCGCCGTCCATCAGGCGTCCCGATCCTCGCCAGGGGTTGCGGATGCGGAGCCCTCGGGGGCGCGCGACGGCGACTCGGGCGCCTCGGCCTGGACCTTCTGCAGCTGCTGCTCGGCCCGCTGAGCACGCTTGCGTGCACGCTCCAGCTTGAGCTCGCGGCGGCGGGCGTCGCTGTCACTGCGACGCTCCTTCAGCTGGGTCCGACGCTCGGCACGCAGCTCCTTCTTCCTTCCGCGCCGCTCCTTCCGGTCGGCGCGGAACTTCTCGCGCTCCAGCGCGCGGCGCATGTCGTCGATCAGTGCCTGGGGGGTCTGCTCCGGAAGCTCCCCGAAGGTGCGGTGCGCGGCGCGGACGATCTGCTTGGCCAATACGTGGTTGGCCGCTCCCCCGACCACCGCGCCGATCCCGAAGGGGATCGCACGGGCCACCATGGTGGTCCCCTGGCGGATGAAGAAGCGCTTGACGAACTGCCGCTTGATCTGGTCCACGACGAGGCCACCCACACTGGATGAGCTCGCCAAGGATCGCATCGGCACCAGGGTGGAGAACGGTCCGGCGCCGCGGCCATCCACCTGCTCGGAGAGCTCCCCGAGCAGCTGGCGCCCTTCCTCGCCCAGCATGATCCCCATGACGAGGACCTGGGCCCGCTGCGGGTCCTCCGTGGAGACCCCGGACAGCTCGGCCACAGACTGCGCGTACAGGGCGCTGGTCTCCAGGAAGCCGCCGGTCGCCACTGCCGAGAGTCCCAAAGACACGACGGTCCCCACCGAGGGGATCGCCGCGGTCGCGCCGATGGCGGCGCCCGCTCCGGTCATCACGCGGACGAACTCCTTGTCCAGTTCTCGCGCCAGCTGCCGGTTGCTCAACGTCGGGTGGTTCTTCCGCAGGTGACGCAGATTCGCCATCACCAGGGGGCGCTGCACGGTGACGGCGCGGGTCAGGAAGCTCTCGGCGGCCGGGGTCAGGCTCCCGTCGTCGGCGAAGGCCTGTCGGGAGGCGAAGGTCAGCGCCTGCTGGCCGAAGAAGGTCGCGGCCGCGCCCCGCATGATCGACCGGCCGCGCCGCTCCTTCTTCCGGCGGGGAGCCGGCGCCGGGCGTGGACTGGAGGGCCGGGGCGCCGGTGCCGGCGCCTCGGCAGGGGCGGGCGTGCGGTCGAGGGCACCACCGCGGGGGATCAGCGAATCAGGGGTCATTCTGCGGCTCCGATGGGTCGTCAGCTCCTCTGCCGCGGACGGGCCGCGACCGGGAGACGGGGACGGGGCGTTCTCCAAGGGAGACTAACGCATCCACCAGGACGCGGGGCAGTCGGGGCGCACCGCTGACGGGTCAGTCGGTCGCTCGGCCCGTGGGACGCGTCAGGGCGCCTGAAGATCCACCCAGACGAGGCGGTCGGCGAGCACGGCATTCCCGGCGGGGTCCACAAGGTCGAAGCCGAACTCACCCTCTGCGGGCCAGAAGATCCCGGAGTCGCTGACCTCGGCCTCGGCGTCGGGCAGCACGAGGGAGACGCGCCGATCCGGCTCCCCCTCGACGGCCCGGGTGGCGTGCTCGTCGGTGTCCGTGTCGTCTCCGGCGCGCGCGCTGAGCGGCTGGTCCGTGACGGCCTCCGGGAGCGGGTCCTGCACTGCCGGGGAGTCCAGCAGCGGCAGGTCACGGTCGTCCTCGGGCTCGGCCTCGGCCGGGGCGCTGTCCCCGGGCCCGGCGCCGGGCTCGCCGACCACCACGAAGGAGGAATCGGGCTCGAGGGCTCCGGCCTCCCCGACGTCGTCATAGATGTAGGCGCCGCCCTGAGGGTCAGCGGACACGTAGTCCTCGATGAAGCGACGCTCGTCGGCTGCTCGGACGTCGTCGAAGCTGCGGGCCTCCTGCTCCGGCGTCTGGCTGTTGGCGATGACGTGGAGGGTCTCGCCGTCGTCGCCGATCTCCACCGGCACGTCCCACAAGGAGGTGGCCGAGAGCCGCAGGACGGACTTGTCCAGATCGGAGTAGTCGGCCTGGGGCAGCGAGTTGTCCGGCATGTCCTGCCACAGGAAGTCCTGGAAGGTGCGGACCTCGTCCTCGAGGATCGGGTACGCCGAGTAGACCACCATCCCGTGCTGGCCGGGGAACTCGCCGTAGCCCAGGGCGTCGCCGGGGCCGCCGATGCGGCCGTCGCCGTCGAGGTCGGTGCCCGAGTCGATGCCCGAGTTCGTCGGGGCGGTGTAGACGTAGGGCAGGTCCAGGCCTGCCGGGGCCAGATAGCGGGCGTTGAGGGTGTCTGCGATCCGACCGTCGGAGTCGTGGGTGATGCCGGTGAGGACCAGGATGTCCGGGGCGTTCAGATGCGCGGTGCGGGCCACGGTCCGAGCGGCGGGGCTGTGCCCGCCGCGGAGGGTCTCCAGCACGGTCTCTGCCGAATCGCCCGTCAGGCCCGCGTGCAGGGTGGCGACCCGGACATCGCCCTCGGCCTTCTCCACCGTGGTGTCCGCGGCGTCGGCAGCATCCGCGGCCTCCTCGGGCGCCGGCGTCGGCAGAGGCTGCCCGGGGGCCGGGTACGACGGCAGCGACGGCGCGGAGGACTCCTCGCCGTCGCTGGCATGTGTCGCATGCGCCGGACCGGCGGCTCCCAGGAGGAGCCCTCCGGCGATTCCGGCGGTCGCGCTGATCGCCAGGGTGCGGCGAAGTCCGTGCGCGGACATACGTGGGCCTGTAGGCATGCTGACCACCGTAGCGGCGGCCGGTGCCTCATCCAACCCAGATCAGCTCAAAGATTGAACAGTTACGGAGGTGTGACACTCGGGCGATGGAACGATTCATCGTTGTGACATGTTCGTGATGTGGATGCATGGTGACACACGCCACAGCGGGGCCGCCCCTGACCGGGACGACCCCGCCGTCACGATGCGCCTCGGGCCTCAGCCTCCAGACCGCCGCCCGAGGCGTCGCCTCATCCTTGGTCAGGATGCTTGGAGAGGTGCACGATCGCCGCGACCAGACCACCCCAGACGGTGATCAGCGCGACGAGCATCATCACGATCGCTGCAGCGTCCATCAGCGCTCCCCTCCTTCCGACGCGGACGAGTCGGCGGGTCCGCCGCGGCGGCGGCCATCGGCGCCGACCAGCTCGTCATAGTTGTCCTCATCGATCTCCGGGTCCTCCATATGCATGGCCGACCGGGCGTTCCACGGGCTCAGCGTCAGCACCACCGCGAGCACGGTGACCAGCGCCAGCGAGCCCCAGCCGAATGTGGCCACCACCCAGGTGTCGAAGCCGCCGTAGCCCTCGGCGATCTTGTCGGAGATGTCCATGTAGAGCAGCACGGCCAGCACGATCGGCAGCACGATGCCGATCAGCGCCTTCCAGACCGTGCCGACCCGGAAGGAGCCGTAGGCGTTGAGGCCCGCGGCCAGCACGTCCATCTTCCGGAACACCCAGGCCACCAGCAGGACCGCGACGAAGGCGCCGCCCACGATGCCGATGTTGTTGGAGAACGCGTCGACGGTGTCCAGGATGGTCACCCCGGAGACCCCGCCGATCAGCACGATCGAGATGATCGCGCTGGAACCTCCGACGACGGCGACCGTCAGACCGCGCGACCAGCCCGTCTTGTCCTTCACCGCGGAGATCACGACCTCCAGGATGGAGATCTGCGAGGTGAAGCCCGCCAGGGTCAGCGAGCCGAAGAACAGCACACCCACCAGGGCGGAGGCGGGAGCCTCGGAAATGATCGTCGGGAAGGCCACGAACGCCAGCCCCAGCCCGGAGGAGACGACCTCGTCCACGGCCGTGTTGGCCGCCAGCGCCAGGAAGCCCAAGGCCGAGAAGACACCGATGGCCGCCAGCAGCTCGAACGAGGAGTTCGCGAACCCGACCACGAGACCGGACCCGGTGGCGTTCGACTTCCGCTTCAGGTACGAGGCATAGGTGATCATGATGCCGAATCCGACCGACAGGCTGAAGAAGATCTGCCCGTAGGCCTGGATCCACACTGTGGCGTCCGTCAGCGCGCCCCAGTCCGGAGTGAACAGGGCGTTCAGCCCGGCGGCCGCGCCCTCGAGGGTCAGCGAGTAGGCCACCAGAATGGCGAACATGACGAACAGCACCGGCATCCCGATCAGGGACACCGTGGCGATGCCGCGGCGCACGCCGACGGCCAGGCAGAACAGCAGCAGCGCCCAGACGGCGATCAGCGGCCAGCCCACCTGCGCCACGAAGTCCACCGACAGTCCTGCGCCTTCGGCGCCGCCGCCGTCGTACTGCAGGTACTCGGCGAAGAAGAAGCCCTCGGCGTCGTCGCCCCAGGCCTGGGACAGTGAGAACCAGGTGTAGCTGGCCGCCCAGGCGATGATGGCCGCGTAGTATATGGAGATCAGGAAGCAGATCCCCACCTGAAACCAGCCGATGACCTCCGCGCCGGGGTGCAGACGCTTGAAGGCCATGGGCGGGGAGCCGCGGAACTTGTGGCCCACGGCGTAGTCGAACAGCAGGATCGGGATGCCTGCGGTGAGCAGGGCGATGAGATACGGGATCAGGAAGGCGCCGCCACCGTTCTCATAGGTGATGTAGGGGAAGCGCCAGATGTTGCCCAGCCCGACAGCCGAGCCGATGGCGGTGAGGATGAAGGCCTTCCGGCCTGCGAAGGACTCGCGGATCCGCACGCCGCCGGCCGAGCCCGAGGAGCCGACAGAGCTGCTCATGGTCTCTCTCCTGACGGAAGAAGAAGAATTGATTGGATAACCTCTTATCCTGACAGAACATCTGCGCTATCGTCACCAGTCAGGGCCGCGCGGCTTGCCCTCGGGACTCCACTTAAGGCCTAATGGACCATGAGCGTCAGTTTTTCGAGAATGAGATGCGCCATGACCATGACGGCGTCGACGCCGCTGCAGACTGCTGACCAGGCGACTGCTCCCTCCGGGAGGACCTGGCGGCGCGCACGGCTCCGCCGTCTTTTTCATGCCTTCACCACGATCGAGACGCTGACCGAGACGACACTGCAGCACAAGATTTCACGGTAATACACAACCAAGGAGGACTTCATGGCTTCGCACACCGAAGCAGAAGTGAACCATTGGTCGGTGAGCTACGTCTGGCGAAGCCTCAGCAAGCCAGTCTTCATCCCGGCCGTCCTGATCATCGCCGCCGCCCTGATCTTCGCCACCTGGTTCGGCCGGGAGCACGGCGACGAGGCCTTCGAACAGCTCAACAGCAACATCGTCAACGGGATCGGCTGGTGGTACGTCGCCATCGTCACCGGGTTCGTGCTCTTCGCGATCTGGGCCGGGCTCTCCAAGGCGGGCAACATCCGACTGGGCCGGGATGACGAGAAGCCGGAGTTTTCGATCCTGTCCTGGTTCACCATGCTGTTCTCCGCCGGCATGGGCATCGGCCTCGTGTTCTGGGGCGTGGCCGAGCCGCTGTGGCACATGGTGGCCCCGCCGGACATCAGTGGTGAGGTCGGCGTCGACGCCGCCGGTGAGACCCTGATGGCCACTCAGGCCGAGCTGTCCGGCACGGCCATCGGCCAGTCGCTGTTCCACTGGGGCCTGCATGCCTGGGCGATCTACGTGGTCGTCGGGCTGGGCCTGGCCTATATGACCTTCCGCCGTGGGCGCCCGCTGTCCATCCGGTGGCTGCTCGAGCCGGTCTTCGGCCGGCGGCTCATCGAGTCCTGGGTCGGTCACGTCATCGACGTCGTCGCGATCGTCGGCACCGTCTTCGGCGTGGTCACCTCGCTGGGCCTCGGCGTCCAGCAGATCGCCGCGGGGCTCGAGTTCATGGGCTGGGCGGAGTCCAACACGGCGCTGCTCACCTGGCTGATCGTGGGCATCACCGCCATCGCCACCATTTCGGTGATCACGGGTGTCCACAAGGGACTGAAGTGGCTGTCCAACATCAACATGACCATGGCCGCCGCCCTGGCCATCTTCGTCCTGCTGGCCGGCCCCACGCTGTACCTGCTGCAGCAGCTGGTGGCCAACGCCGGCGAGTATGCCTGGGCGTTCCCGCAGCTGATGTTCGAGACCGGCGCCTCCTACGCGGGCGGCGACGGCGGCGGCTGGTCCGCCGACTGGACCATCTACTACTGGGGCTGGTGGATGAGCTGGGCACCCTTCGTGGGCATGTTCATCGCCCGCATCTCCCGGGGCCGCACCATCCGTGAGTTCGTCTTCGGCGTGCTGCTGGCCCCGACCCTGATCGGCATCATCTGGTTCTCGATCTTCGGATCCTCCGGAATCTACTACCAGCTGACCGAAGGCGTCATGGTCGACGCCGAGGGCAACATCGGTACCGAGGCCGCGCTGTTCACCTTGCTGGAGCAGCTGCCGATCGCCTCCATCACCGCAGTGGTGGCGATCCTGGTGATCGCGTTCTTCTTCATCACCTCGTCCGACTCCGGCTCGCTGGTGGTCGACATCCTCTCCCACGGCGGCCGTCCCGACACGCCTCGCCTGACGCGAGTGTTCTGGGCTCTGGTCGAGGGTGCGGCGGCCATCGTGCTGATCGCCGCCGCGGGCGAGGCGGCCGACGCAGCTCTGCGCGTGCTGCAGGTCAGCTCCATCGCCGCAGCCGCCCCGCTGTCCATCGTGCTGGTGCTGGCGGTGATCGGCATGATCCGGATGCTGTACTACGAGGGCGCGACGGCGCCTCGCTATGTGCGGATTCGCCCGCAGGCCTCCCCGGCCTCCCTGGTGGACACCGCCCGCGAGGTGGCCGGGGCCGAAGAGGGCCCCGCGGTGGAGCGGAGCCTGCGCAAGATCGTCGCGGGCCAGGGCCGGGCCCTGTCCGGGTTCTTCGGCGGCACGTCCTCGACCCTGTCCGGCCTGCCATCCGGCACCGGCCGTGGGGTCACGGACAGCACCGTCACCACCACGGACGAGATGGTCTTCGCCATCCACGACGTCCCGGCCCACGCGACGCAGGTCAACCCGGAGACCGGCACGCTCAACCTCGACGAGGAGGCGTATTACCACGACCCGATCGCCGACGAGCAGTTCGACACCCCGGAGTTCGCCGAGTCCGCCGAGGGCTGGGAGCAGGAGTCCGGGCACCTCTACGACGAAGTCGTCGGCAACGGCGACTCCGGCGAGGAGGAGGAGAACCCGCAGGCCTGACCCGCTGAACGGTCCCTGAGAATGCCGCTGGGCCCCGTCCGAATCATCGGACGGGGCCCAGCGGCGTTCTCAGGCGGCTGCGATCATAGGACACCGCAGCCAGGCGGGGGTCAGGAGCCGGGATTGAACTCGGCCGGGTTCGGGCCGAGGCGCCCGCCCTTCTCCAGACCGTCGATGGCCTCCAGCTCGGCGTCGGTCAGCTCAAAGCCGAGGACGTCGAAGTTGGCGGCGATCCGCTCGTCGGTGACCGACTTCGGGAACAGGATGCGGCCCTGCTGCAGGTGCCAGCGGATGACCGCCTGCGCCGGGGTCACTCCGTGGGCCTCGGCGGCGGCCCGCACGGCCGACTCGTCGAAGACCTGCCCCTGCGCCAGCGGGCTCCAGGCCTCGGTGGCGATGCCGTGCTTCTGGTTCGCCTCCACGACCTCGCGCTGCTGCAGGTAGGGGTGGATCTCGATCTGGTTGACCGCAGGGGTGCGGCCACCCAGGGCCACGATCCGGTCCAGGTGCTCCTCCAGGTGGTTGGAGACGCCGATCGAGGTGGACAGGCCCGCCTCAGCGATGTCCTCCAGGCCCTCCCAGGCACGCAGGTACTGGTCGGTGGCCGGCGCGGGCCAGTGGGTCAGGTACAGGTCCACGCGGTCCAGGCCGAGCTTCTCCAGGGAGGTCTCCATGGCGGCCTTGGCCTCAGCGCGGCCGAAGTCCGAGACCCAGAGCTTGGTGGTCACGTAGAGCTCGTCACGCGGAATCCCCGAGGCGGCGATGGCGCGCCCGACGCCCTCCTCGTTGCCGTAGACGGCCGCGGTGTCGATGTGCCGGTAGCCGACCTCGAGGGCCTTTGAGACCACACGCTCAGCGTCCTCGGCGGGCACCTGCCAGACGCCGAAGCCGAACTGCGGGATCTCCGTGCCGTCGTTGAGTGTGACAGTGGGTACAGCAGTCATCGCTTCCTTCTCTCTCACGGGTACACAGGCGAGCGAGAGCGCTCACGCCAGGTGTGAACCACCAGGATGTCAGGTTCATTCCGGCAACCAGCCATTTGTCTCCGGTGGCGCAACAAAACGTCACGACGACGGCGCGCCCTCCAGCCAGGCGCCCCGCGTCATCACCGCGCGCACCTCCAGATCATCATCCAGGACCACCACATCGGCGAGGGACCCCGCCGCGAGGGTGCCGACCTCCTCGAGCCCGACCATCTGCGCCGGGTGGGCCGTGGCGGCCTGGAGAACCTGGTCCAGGGGAAGCTGCGCGCGCTGCACGCTGTGCCGCACGGCGGCCGAGATCGTCAGCGTGGAACCGGCGATCGAGCCGAGCTCTCCGGAGGGCTCCACCACGCGGGCCTCACCGTCGTCCACCTGAACCTCGAGGCTGCCCAGCCGGTACCGGCCGTCGGCGGCGGCCGCGGCGGACATGGCGTCCGAGACCAACACGCAGCGGTGAGGCTTCACCGTGAAGGCCAGCCGTTGTGCGGCCGGGTGGACGTGCACGCCGTCGGTGATGAGCTCCACCCACGCGTCCGGATCCTCCAGCAGCGCGGCGACCGGGCCGGGCGCCCGGTGATGCAGGGACGGCATCGCGTTGAACAGGTGGGTGCCCACACTGGCCCCGTGAGCCAGCGCCTCCCGGATCAGATCGTAGTCGGCGTCCGTGTGGCCCACGGCGGCGACGACGCCGGCATCGACGAGCCTGCGCACCGCCTCCAGGCCTCCGGGCAGCTCCGGGGCGAGTGTGACCATGCGGATCAGTCCGGTGGCGAGGAACTGGTCGAGCGCCTGCAGATCGGGCGCGCGCAGGTGCTCTTCATGATGGGCGCCGCGACGCCGGGCGTTCAGCCAGGGCCCCTCCAGGTGGACGCCGGCGATCTCGCCGGACTGCACCAGTTCCCGCAGCCCGGCCAACGAGTCGTGCATCACCGGGTACGGGTCGGTGACCAGTGAGGCCAGCATGGTGGTGGTGCCGTGGCGCAGGTGTGCCGCCCGGGCCGTGCGGGCCGCCTCCGCGCCGTCGAGGAACGAGGCCCCTCCCCCGCCGTGGACATGGACGTCCACGAATCCCGGGGAGAGCACACCGTGCTCGATGCTGACATCTGCCGGTGCGGGTGGCTCCCCCGGGCCCGACTCCACGATGCGTTCCCCCTGGAGGCGGAGCCACCAGGGGGACACATCGCCGGCGGGGGTCAGGGCCGCCGTCGCGTGGATCAGCGTCATCCGCGCTGCTCCGAGGCGGGGGTGGACTCGGTGTCCTCGTCCTCACGGCCGGGCGTCTTGAGGTTCCAGAGCCTGATCACCGCGCGGAACAGCACGTAGTAGATCACCGCGTAGCCCAATCCGATGGGGATCAGCAGCCAGGGGTCAGTACCGATGTTCCAGTTGAGCACGAAGTCGAAGAGACCGGCGGAGAAGCCGAAGCCCATCTTGATCTCCAGGAAGTTCACCAAGGCCATCGCCGTACCCGTGAGGAATGCGTGGATGACGTAGAGCGGGAACGCGACGAACATGAAGGCGAACTCGAGCGGCTCGGTGACACCGGTCAGGAAGGCGGTGAGGGCACCGGCGCCCATCAGACCACCGACGGCCTTCTTCTGCGACGGCCGAGCCGCGTGATAGATGGCGAGGGCGGCAGCCGGGAGGGCGAACATCATGATCGGGAAGAAGCCGGTCATGAAGGACCCGGCCGTGGGGTCTCCGCTGAGGAATCGGGCGATGTCACCGTGGACGACCGTGCCTTCGGCCGTCTCATAGGAACCCAGGATGAACCACGGCGGGTTGTTCAGGATGTGGTGCAGACCCAGCGGGATCAGCAGGCGGTTCATCATGCCGTAGACGAACCCACCGAGCACGGCGTTCGCCGCGACCCATTCACCCAGGGCCGTGATCCCGGCGTCGAAGAGCGGGTAGATGAAGCTCATCAGCACGGCGATGATGATCGCCGCCAGCGCGGTGATGATCGGCACGAAGCGCCGGCCTCCGAAGAACGCCAGGTACGGGGGCAGCTTGATGCGGTAGTAGCGCTGCCACAGCCAGGCCGCGACCAGACCGATGACGATGCCTCCGAGCACGTGGAAATTGATCAGGGCCTGCTCCTCACCCTCGGCCGGTGCGCCGAGCACCAGCGGCGACATCGCCTCAGTGACGGCGTCATAGACCAGGTACCCGATCAGGGCGGCGAGTGCGGTGGAGCCATCGGCCTTCTTGGCCATGCCGATGGCCACACCCAGGGCGAAGAGCAGCGGCAGGTGGGCGAACAGAGCGTCACCGGCACTTCCGACGACAGACGCGACCTGGTTCCAACCCAGTCCCTCCTCGCCGAGCAGGTCGGGCTGGCCGAGACGCAGCAGCAGAGCCGCTGCCGGCAGGGACGCGATGGGCAGCAGCAGGCTGCGGCCGAACTTCTGCACCGGCGCCAGGTTGATCTTGGGCATCGTGGATCTCTTCTTGGTCTCGGGGCCGCTGTCGGCGGTTTCGGGCGAACTCATCGGAGCGCTCCTTCCAGGGGCGAGTGAATCGGTGGTGGTGGGGTGGTTCTCTGTGGAGTCGGGCCGTTCAGGAGGACGACACGTCGTCCCGGCTGAGACTCATGTGGACCTGATAGCGGTCCCCGCGGTAGCGGGAGACCACATGCTCGGCCGGTCGGCCCGCCGCGTGGGAGACGCGACGGAAGACCAGCAGCGGGGTGGCCGGCTCGGCCTCCAGCATCCGTGCCGTCGGAGCGTCCGCCGCCTCACCCCACAGGGTCTGCTCGGCGGCGTCGATGAGGACGCCGTAGTCGGCGGAGAAGATGTCATAGAGGGACCCTGTGAGGTCCCGGCGGTCGAGATCCGGGAACAGGGAGGCCGGATACCATCCGGTCTCCACGGCGATGGGCTGCCCGTCGGCGCAGCGGACCCGGGTCAACGCCCAAGCCCGGCCACGCGATCCGGGGGTGTCCATCCCCAGCGAGGCGGCCGCCTCCGGAGGAGGTTCCACCGCCTCGCAGCTGATCAGCCGTGTGGTCGGGTGCAGCCCGCGGCGGCGCATGTCCTGGGTGAAGGACGCCAGGTGCAGCCGGCTCTCCAGCCGGGGCTGCACCACGAAGGTCCCCTTGCCGGGCACCCGCCGCAGCAGACCGTCCACGATCAGTGAGTCCACAGCCTTGCGGACGGTGGCGCGGGAGACCCCGTACTCGGTCATCAGCGTGCGTTCCGAGGGGATCATCTCCCCCGGCGTCAGCGACTCCGTGGCCAGGCGCGCGACGGCGGCGCTGAGCTGGATGTGCTTCGGCTCAGGACCATCGGTGATGCGCTGGTCCTGCCGCTGCTCGTCCTCCAGGGTCACGTGATCCACCTCTCGACAACTCGCTGCGTGATTGATACGGTCTGGTACGTACCAGTTGACTATGGCGTCGATCACAGGCGATGTCAAGGGCACCACCACACAGCCCGTCGGTCCTTCTCCCGAAAGCAGGAATCCATGTCCCTCCCGCAGGCACGGTCTACCCAGATGGCGCGAGAGATCGCCGAGCAGCCCGAGGCGCTGCGCGCCACCCTCGAGGCGCTGCTCCCGTCCCAGGGGCGTCTCAGCGAGCTGCTCTCCGGCCGACGCCACGTCCTCTTCGCTGCCCGCGGCACCAGCGACCACGCCGCCGTCTACGGCCGCTACCTGCTGGAGACCCAAGCCGGCCTCACCGGTGGACTGGCCTCCCCCAGCGTCGCCACGCATTACCGGTCCGACCTGGACCTCGCCGACTCCGTGCTCGTCAGCGCCTCGCAGTCCGGGCGCACGGAGGAGATCGTCGCCACCCAGCGCTGGGGCCGGGACCACGGTGCGGCCGCCGTCGCGCTGACGAACGGTGCCACCTCCCCGCTGGCGGCCGAGGCCGACGTCGCCCTGATCACCCGTGCCGGCGAGGAGCTCGCCGTCCCGGCGACCAAGTCCTACACCGCCCAGCTGGTCGGCATGGTGGTGCTCACCCTCGCCGCGCTGCGCCGGCGAGACCCGCAGGCCGCGGACGCCCTGGAAGAGCGGCTGCGTCACGTCCCCGAGGCTGTCGAGCGCCTGCTCGCCGCGCGCGCCGGGGTGGACGCCGCCGTCGAGGTCCTCGCCTCCCACCGCACCACGGTGGCCACAGGTCGCGGACTGCTCATGGGCACCGCCCTGGAGACCGCCCTGAAGATCGAAGAGACCTGCCTGCGCCCAGTGCGCGGGTACTCCTACGCGGATCTGCGCCACGGTCCCATCGCCGCCGTCGGTGAGGGCGTGGCCGCCGTCGTGCACGCCGCCGCGGACGGCCCGCTGAGCGAGCCGATGGTCCACCTGGCCCGTGACCTGCAGGAGCGCGGTGCCACCGTGATCGGCATCGGAGGAAACCCCGAGTTCCAGGCCGCCGCGGACGTCCACGTGCCCGGTGCCGACCTGCCGGAGACCCTTGCCCCGCTGGCCAACATCGTGCCCGCCCAGCTGATCGTCGAGGAGCTCTCCCGCACTCTAGGCCTCGACCCGGACGCGCCCCAGGGACTGGCGAAGGTCACCCGCACCGACGCGTGACCTGCCCCGGCATCCCGCAGCTTCACCCACCTCGACCGCACCACCCACACCCCTAGAGAAGGAGCCCCTCATGGCTGACCGTGCAGAGCAGATCCTGGCCGGACTCGGCGGATCCGAGAACATCATCGAGATCGAGCCGTGCATCACCCGGCTGCGCACCGAGGTCGAAGACGCCTCGCTCGTGGACGAGAAGGCCCTCAAGGCCGCCGGCGCCCACGGCGTGATGATCAGCGGCACCGTGGTGCAGGTGGTCGTCGGGCCCGAGGCCGACACCATCGCCGAAGACATCGAGGACCTCCGGTGACCGCTGAGAGACCGGCAGTCTCGCCGACGCGGGTGACCGCCCCCTGCCCGGGGCGGGTCCTCCCCCTCAGTGAGGTGCCGGACCCGGTGTTCTCCTCCGCGATGGTCGGGCCCGGCATCGCCCTGGACCCGTCGCCGGAGGAGACCACCGTCTGCGCCCCGCTGGCCGGGAAGATCGTGAAGATCCACCCGCACGCCTTCGTGATCCAGGCCGAGTCCGGCGTCGGGGTGCTGGTCCACCTGGGCATCAACACGGTCCGACTCGAGGGTGAGGGCTTCGAAGTCCTGGCCGAGCAGGGCGCCACCGTGCACCGCGGCGACCCCATGGTCCGCTGGACGCCCGGGGAGATCACCGGCGACGGGATCTCCACCGTCATCCCCGTGGTGGCGCTGGACCAGCCGGAGGATGCCGTGACGACGACGACGGCGGACCACGTCACCGCCGGAGACGACCTGCTGCAGATCTCCCGGTGACCTCACCGGCCCGCCGAGCCCGGGACGACGCCCTCATCCCTGGTCAGCGGGACGCTCCTGCCTTAGTCTGACTGCATCGACGACGTCGCGGAGCCAGCCTCCGCGGCGTCGTCACCTCCCGGTGCAGCTGCCGCCTGACACCGGCGGCACCCGCACCAGTCGAGCAGCAGAGGAGCAGAGATGACATCGTCCCCCGAGGCCGCGGCGCGACGCGCCGTCGTCGGCCGTGCCCTGCTGATCCTGGCGGCCCTGGGTGCCGCCGGCGCCGCAGGTGCCGGCATCGCCCAGCTGGCCTCCGCCGCCGACGACCACCTGATCTACGACGCCTGGCGCGCCTTCGGCCTGGTGGTCTTCGCCGGACTGTTCGCCCTGGTGGCCTGGCGGCCGACCGCCTACCCCGGCGTGCTGGAGCTGGCCTTCCTGCACAAGCTCGGCCTGGCGCTGGTCGCCTGGTCCCAGCTGGAGACGGCCGACGGCGCCTGGTTGACGCTCATCCTGGACGGTCTGCTCGCGGTGGGGCTGCTGGTGGCCTATGTGCTGCTGGGCTGCCACCGGGCCTGGAAGCGCGCCAAGCCCGCCGACGCCGTCGCGGACTCCCCGGCGGCGAGACTGGGGCGGAAGTCCTCCGGGAAGTCCCCACGGAAGTCCTCGGGGACGGAGCCCGCGACGCTGGAGGCCACCAAGCCGATGCCCGACCCGAGCGGACGCGGCGACCGACCGACCTCCACCGGCAGCACCTCAGGATCCGGGACCTCCACCGGCCCGAACGCGGCCGACGGCGGCTCCGGTGACTCCCAGGGACCCAGTGACTCCCAGGGGCCCAGTGACTCCCAGGGGCCCGGGGGCATCCCCCGTCCGCCGCGCTCCTCCCCCTGAGCAGCCCCCTGCCCCTGCCTCCGGCCGAGTTGGTCTGGAGTTGTGGATACTCGACTCGATCGACTCGAGTATCCACAACTCCAGACCAACTCGGCGTAGGGGGGAGGTAGCCCGGCCGAGACAACGATGTCGGATTCCTGCTGGCGCCGACGGCGTCACCGGCGCATGCTGGTGACGTGACCACCTCACTGCTCCCCGACGCCGAGGCCTGCATCAAGGCCGTGCGCACCCGTGACGCCCGCTTCGACGGGCGGCTCTACGTGGGCGTGACCAGCACGGGGATCTACTGCCGACCCAGCTGCCCGGCTCCGCCGCCGAATCGTGAGCATCTGACCTTCCACCCGACGGCCGCCGCGGCCCAGCGCGCCGGGTTCCGGGCCTGCCGCCGCTGCCGCCCGGAGGCCTCTCCCGGCTCGCCGGAGTGGAATATCCGCCAGGACACGACCGCCCGGGCGATGCGGCTGATCGCCGACGGCGAGGTGGACCGCACCGGCGTGGAAGGACTCGCCGCGTCCCTGGGATACAGCTCCCGGCAGGTGGAACGGGTGCTCCGCGCCGAGCTCGGAGCCGGGCCGATCGCCCTGGCACGGGCCCAGCGGGCCTCCACCGCGCGGACGCTCATCGAAGGCACCGCGCTGAGCTTCACCGAGATCGCCTTCGCCGCCGGGTTCTCCTCGGTGCGGTCCTTCAACGAGACGGTGCGCGCCGTGTTCGCCGCCTCCCCCAGCCAGCTGCGGGCCGCCCGCCGCAACGGACGATCCGTGGCCGTCGTCCGGCCGGGGCAGGCCGCTGACCGGGCACCCCAGGACGACGGCGGCACCCCACACCGGCTGAGGCTGCGACTCGCCTACCGGCCCCCGCTGCACGTGCCGAGTCTGTTCGGGCACCTCATCGCCACCGCCGTCCCCGGAGTGGAGACCTGGTCCCCGGCCTCCGGAACCTTCCATCGGGCACTGCGCCTGCCGCATGGCCTCGGGGTGGCCTCCCTGACCCCGGACGACGGCGAGCGCGGCCGGATCGACGCCGAGCTGCGGCTCTCCGATCTGCGGGACCTGACCTCCGCGGTGCAGCGGTGCCGCCGTCTGCTGGATCTGGATGCGGATCCGGTCGGCATCGACGAGGCCATGAGCGCCGACCCGGTGCTCGCCGAGCTGGTGGCCAGCACCCCCGGCTGCCGACTACCCGGCACCACCGACCCCGAGGAGCTGGCCTTTCGTGTGGTGCTGGGCCAGCAGGTCTCCACCACCGCCGCCGGCACGACGGGTGCCCGCCTCACCCGGGCCGTCGGCGACCCGCTGCCCGATGCCCTGCGTGTGCCCGACGGCCCCACGCATCTGTTCCCCACGGCCGCGGCCCTCGCCTCAGCGGAAGCCAACGCCCCCTCGGACGATGACGACGACGGCACGGCCCCATGGGGAGCAGCCTGGCCAGGCATGCCGGCGTCGCGCCGCGAGACCCTCCACGGGGTGGCGGATGCTCTGACCTCCGGGCGGCTGCGTCTCGATGTCGGCGCTCCCTGGGCGGAGGCCCGCCGCGAACTGGCCGCCCTGCGTGGGATCGGCCCGTGGAGCGTGGAGATGATCGCACTGCGCGGGCTGGGGGATCCGGACGCCTTCCCCGCCACCGACCTGGGAACCCGGCTGGCTGCGCAGGGACTGGGCCTGCCCGGTGACCCGCGCCCGCTGACCGCACGCGCCGAGACCTGGCGGCCCTGGCGCTCCTATGCCACCGCCCTGCTGTGGGCGAGCAGCGACCACGCCGTCGCCCGCCTGCCGCAGCCCTCACCCCACACGAAGGAGACCAGCCCATGAGCCGGACGCCCACACAGGACGCAGAGGCTTCCCAGGCGACACAGAACACCCAGTCAGCACAGGGTGCGCGGTCGCACAGCATGATCGACTCCCCGGTGGGGCCGCTGGCGCTGGTGACCGACGGCGAGGCGCTGACCGGCGTCTTCATGGCCGAGCACCGTCATGCCGCCACGGATCGTCGGGGTGAGGCGGTGGCTCTCGGTGACGCCGCCGCCGTCGTGCGCCGCGCCGCCGAGCAGCTGGGCGAGTACTTCGTCGGCGACCGCCGGACCTTCGACCTGCCCCTGGCGCCGGAGGGCACCGCCTTCCAGCAGCGGGTGTGGGCGGCGCTGCAGGAGATCCCCTACGGGGAGACCTGGAGCTACGGACAGCTGGCCGCGCACCTGGGGAGCCCCGGCGCCTCGCGGGCGGTGGGGCTGGCCAACGGCCGCAATCCGATCTCCATCATCGTGCCCTGCCACCGGGTGATCGGCGCCGACGGCTCGATGACCGGCTACGGCGGCGGCGTTCCCCGGAAGGAGCATCTGCTGGCCCTGGAACGCGGGGAGCAGCCGCTGTTCCCCGCGACCGGGGGACCCGTGCCCAGCTGAGCGGCGCCGGAGGGCAGCCAGCTAGGCGCAGATCCCCCACATCGACCGGCAGGACCAGGGCGGAGAAGATCAGGGTCAGGCCCAGCGGAACTCGACGCCGCCGCCGAGATCGTGGCGACGGGCATCGCGCTCGGCCTCCGCACGGAGCCGGTCACGGCGCCCTGCCGTGTGCCCTGCCGTGCGCCCTGCCGTGCGCCGTGAGGTCCGGCGTGAGGTCCGGCGGCCCCGACCCTGGGGCGCCTGGGCGTCCGCCTTCGGGCTCACGCCCGGCCCGTCGCCCCTGCCATCGCCACCGTCGTGCCCGCTGCCGTCAGCACCGGTGTCGCCGTCACCATCGGCGTCTCCGCCGTCCTCGGCATGGCGCATCCGCTGCTCGGCGGCCTCCACCATCGACTGCCGCACCTGCGTCATGGACCAGACAACGGCCGCCCCCAGCAGCGCGGCGGCCGCGACGAACACCGTCGGCAGGCCGAAATGCTCGCCGATGAACCCGCCCAGCACCGCACCCAGCGGCATCAGCCCGAAGCCGACCGTGGTGATCGCGCCGGTCATCCGGCCCAGCACCTCACCGCTGACCAGGCGCTGGAACAGCGTGAAGGCGATGACATTGCCGGTCATGTTGAGGAAGCCCTGCAGGAGACCGGCGAGCAGCAGGACGTCGAAGCGGGGAAAGAGCACCGGCAGCAGCATGATCGGCACCTGCGCCAGGAAGGAGCCGAGCATCAGCGGCACCTCGGGAGCGCGCCGCGTCATCCGCTCCACCAGGAAGGAGGCACTGACAGCACCCACCGCACTGGCCACGGCGAAGAACGGGTACTGCGCCTCGGTGAGCCCGATCGCCGACCCCTGCCCCACCGCCCAGAGGACGAACACGGACATGAACGCCGTGGAGGCGAGGTTGGCGGCGCAGGACATGATCACCAACGGCCGCAGCACCGGGTGACGCCACACCAGGCGCAGCCCCTCGAAGACCGCGCTCAGACCGGCATCCGACGGCGACCTCTCCCCCTCGGCGGGCTGCTTCAGCTCCTCTGCGGCCCGCGGCTCTTCGGCAGCCCGCGTCACCGCGGTGGCTCGCGGCTGACCGGTGCGGCCCGCACGGTAGTCGCCGCGCAGCCCGAGGGTGATCAGCAGCACCGCCGCCGCACAGACTGCCGCGGAGAAACCCAGGAGCCAGCCGGCGCCGAGCACCACGAGCAGCCCGGCCACGGGGCGACCGATGAAGTCGTTGAAGACCTGCTCGGCGGCCATGGTGCGCCCGTTGGCGGCAGCCAACCGGGAGCGGGGCGCCACCTGCGGGACCATAGTGCGCCCAGCCAGATCCGCGAAGACCTGGGTGAGTCCGTAGAGACCCATGAAGAGGATCAGCACCTCGATGCGCAGCGCCCCGGCCAGGGCGACCGCGATCAGGCCCACCAGGACGACGACCCGCAGGCTCAGGGCCACGATCCGGACCCGGCGGCGGTCGGAACGGTCGATCACCACCCCGGCGAACAGCCCGAACAGGAGCCAGGGCAGCCAGAACAGCGCCGAGAGCAGGGAGATCTCCTGCGGAGACCGGGTCAGCGAGACGGCGATCAGCGGGATGCCGGTCATCAGGACGCCGTCCGCGAGATTCGCCAGCGCCACGCTGCCCAGATGGGCCTGGAACCGCCGGCCGAGAGGTTCGGTTCCGGAGGTGGCCCCGTGGCTGACGCCGTCGTCGGACGTCTGCTCCGCTGTGGTGGTGTGCGCCATGGTGATCATCTCCGTAGACTGGTGCCGAGAAAGGTTTGCAGAGATTTCTCTGCAACAACTTCTATGCAAAGGTATCTCTGCATATGAGCGCGCGCAAGACCCCCGGCCCGGAAAGTTCTGCCCAGCTGCCCGACCAGGCCCCGGAGAAGCTGCCCGGTGAGGCGGATCTACGGATGGACGCGAAGACCATGAAGGCCTTCGCCCATCCGCTGCGGATGGCGATGTACTCCTACCTGTCCGACCAGGGCTCGGCCACCGCCACCCAGCTGGCCAAACATCTGGAAGAGAGCACCGGGCAGACCAGCTACCACCTGCGTCAGCTGGAGAAGCACGGCCTCGTGGAGGAGGATCCGGAGAAAGGCACCGGGCGCGAGCGGTGGTGGAAGCCCTCGGGGTTCAGCCTGCGCGCTGAAGTCATCCAGGGTGACCCGAGTCAGACACCGATGGCGCAGACCGTCATCCAGCACCAGATGCAGGAGCGCCTCCAGACCCTGCGCCGCTGGATGACCCACATCGACGAGGAGCCGCAGCACTGGATCGAGGCCTCCGTGGACTCGACCCACACCGCCACCATGTCCACCGAGGAGATGCGGGCGATGCGCGACGAGCTGATGGAGGTCATCGCACGCCACACCGACGCCGCCTCCGAGCGGGTGAAGACCTCAGGTCCGGGCAACGACGACCGCCGCGCCCGCGTCTATCTCAGCGTGCTGCCGCTGCCCTCACCCGAGGCCTGAGGCCGTCACACGCCCAGCCGGCGGCGCAGCTCCCGAGCATGGCGGCGGGAGACCTCCACCCGGCTGCGCTGGCGGTCGTTCATCACCAGCACCAGCGCACCACGGAAGTCCGGGACGAGCTCGCGCACATAGCGCAGGTTCACCAGATACGAGCGGTGGACACGGAAGAAGTGACCCTGCAGGCGACGCTCGAGCTCATTCAGCGAGAAGGAGACCAACACCCGTTCATCGCCGAGCTTCAGCGAGGAGTACCCCCGGGCCGCGGAGGCATAGACGATGGAGTCCCCGTCCACCAGCATGGTCCGACCGTCCTTCTGCACGGGGATCCTCACCAGCGGCTCCGGCTCGGCAGCCCGCGGGCGGACCGCCTGGCGCTCAGCGTCGGCCGCGGCAGGGACGCCGTCGTCGTGGCGCGCTCCCGGCTCGGCACGCTCCCCTCCCGAGGAGAGCGCACGCTCCACGGCCCGCTGGAGACGCTCGGCGTCGAAGGGTTTGACCAGATAGTCGGCGGCGGCGAGATCGAAGGCCTCGACGGCGTGGTCCGGGTAGGCGGTGGTGAAGATGACCTGCGGCCGATGCGGCATCTCCCGGAGCTGTTCGGCGATCTCCAGCCCGGAGAGCCCGGGCATCCGGATGTCCAGGAACACGAGGTCGTAGTCCAGGGAGTTCAGCAGCACCAGCGCCTCTTCCCCGTTGGTGGCCTCCCCGACCACCTGCACGCGCCCGACCTCCTCGAGGAGATAGCGCAGCTCCTCGCGGGCGGGGGCCTCGTCATCCACGATCAGCGCGCGGGGCATCATCCGTTCAGTATAGAGCTGGCATCCAGGGTTCCATGACGGGCGTCACAGCGCGGATCCCGCCCCGACCCGCACTCACAGATCCAGACGGCCGCCCGTCCTGCGATACACCCAGACCACGAGCACGGCGTCCACGATCAGCCACGTCACCCATGAGACCGCCATGTACCCCCAGTAGCCGCTGGCCGACGCCGAGGAGAGGGGCTCCATGAAGTTGTACTGCACCATCTGGAAGAGGTTGTTGAACAGGGCGTGGGCGAACACTGCGGGCCAGACGCTGCCGGAGAGATACCGCAGAGCGCTGACGAGGACGGCCGCCAGCAGCAGATCGATGGTCTTGGAGACGACGTCGCGCCCGTCGAGCTCCCCGGCGTGGGCGAGCGCTGCGAGGAGCGGCAGATGCCACAGCGCCCACAGGCCGCCGATGAGGGCGGTGGTCGCCGCGAATCGGTGCCGGCTCAGCAACGACGTGAGGTATCCCCGCCATGCCAGCTCCTCCCCCGCCACGGGGATCATGAACACGACCGCCACCGGTAGCGTCAGCAGCGCGGCCAACGCCGCGCCCTCCACCCAGCGCAGCTCGATCATGCCGGCCGCCCCTGAGGCGAGGAGCGGGACGACAGCGGTGATCACCAGAGCGATGAGAGCCACGAGCGACACCGCGAGGATCGAGCCGCTTCTGCCGCGCAGGGTCGCCCCGGAGGCGGCCCAGAGCCTCCACGGGGCCTCCCCCGCCTCGCCCCCTGGGGCCTGCCGAACCCGGGATCGATGGACGGCATGGAGGACCAGGATCGCCAGGAACGGCACCCATTGGAACACCGGAGTGAGCACGGTGAGATAGGCCGGATCCGCCCCGGCGTAGACAGGCATGGTCGCCAGCACCACTGCGGCCATGACGAGGACCGCGAAGGCAAGGACGAACGGCGTGGCCCTCGGGCGCCCGGCCGCCAGTTTTGTACGCTGTACAGACTCCATGATGGTCATGGATAGAGGTGCCGCAGTGATGCGAACAAGTGGGAGGGCCCGGAAACCTGGCCCACGAGGCGATCTGTCGGTCCCGCTGGTGCTCGCCGCCGCGACCGCGGTGCTCGAGCGGGACGGGATGGACGCCTTCAGCCTCCGGGGCGTCGCCCGCGAGCTCGGCGTGGCCCCGAATGCGCTCTACACCTACGCACGGTCACGCGATGCGCTCCTCGAAGAGGTCGCGGACGCGGCGCTGGAGCACCTGGATCTCACACTCCTGTCCCCCGACGGCGCCAGCCCGAGCCCGGGCACGCCGCGAGCCGACCCAGACGAGGACCAGGAGGCGGCACGACGGCGCGTGGTCGACTTCGCGGCCCACGTGCTGGCGGAGTTCCGTGCGCATCCGGCGATCGCGCGTGTGCTGTTCGACCGCCCGATCGGCGGCCCGGGGGCCTACCGGCTCAACGAGGCGCTGATCGGCGCGATCCACAGGTGCGGCCCGAGCGTGCCGGTTTCCGCCCGCATCGCCTACCCCCTGACGGCCCTGGTCTTCGGCCACGCGATCATCGAGGTCACCGATGATGCACGCACCCGCTGGCCGCCCCTACCTGATCCGGCCACGAGTCCGCTGAGCGTCGCCGGCGCCGAGCCGGTCCCGGAGATCGAGGACGTCTTCCGCTGGTCCGGGGAGAACCTGCTGATCGGATGCGGCTGCTGACCGCGCCCCGGCCCGGACACGGCGTCAGAGCCGGCCTGGAGCCGCGCGGGTGCCCGTCACGTCATCGGCACACGCAGGTCCACCACGGTACCGCCGCTGCGCGGAGTGGAGATGGAGAGGTCATAGCGGTCCCCGAACAGGGACTCCAGCCGCTCGGTGATGTTCGTCAGCCCCACTCCTGCGTGGCCGACGGCGTCCACCCCGGTCAGCACGCTGTCCTCATGGTCGCCCACATCCTGGTCCCCGCTGAGCAGCTTCGCCAGCACCTCGGCATCCATGCCGACGCCGTCGTCGGAGACCCGGATATGGGTGGTGCGGGTCAGCGGGTCCACCCGGGCCCGCAGCCGCACTGTGCCGCCCTCCTTCTTGTCCGCGATGCCGTGCTTGACCGCGTTCTCCACCAGCGGCTGGATGGTCAGCACCGGCACCCGGGAGGTCAGCACCTGCGGGTCGATGTCGTAGCGGACCTGCAGCCTGTCCCCGAAGCGGGCCTGTTCCAGGGACAGGTAGGTGCGCACGAAGTAGTACTCCTGGGCGAACTCGGCGAAGTGCCCCTCCTGGCGGACCGCGTAGCGGAAGAACTCGGAGAGCCGCAGCAGCAGCTCCCGGGCCTCCTCCGGCCGGGTGCGCGCCTTGGAGGCGATGGTGTTGAGGATGTTGAACAGGAAGTGCGGATTGATCTGAGCCCGGAGGGCGTCCAGCCGGGCGTGGGTGGCCAGGCGGCGCTCCCGGTCCAGCTCGGCGAGCTCCAGGTGCAGGGACAGCATGGTGGCCATGTCCTCCACCAGCTGTTTCGGCGGGATCTCGGTGCGCGCCTGGAACACCCCCAGGGAGCCCACCACCCGCGAGCCGATGGCCAGCGGTGCGATCACCGCGGAGCGCAGCGCACAGTCCGGGACCTTGCAGCCCAGCCCGGCCGCGTCCCGCACCACCACGGTGCGGCCCTTCTCGATGGCACGCACCGCCGCGCGGGTCTGCATCTCCCCGCCCACCCGGTGGTGGTCCGCCCCCGGCCCCACGAAGGCGAGGATGTCCTCCCGGTCCGTGATCGCGATGGCGTCCCCGGAGAGCATGGGACGCAGCAGCTCAGCGGTGCGGCGGGCCGCGTCCGGGGTGAGCCCGGAGCGCAGCGGCACCGAGCGTCCTGCAGCCGCCAGGTCCCGCACTCCGCGGGCCGCCTCGAGCCGGTCCCGCTCATCCCGGGGCGGGATGCGGCCGCCCACGCTGCCGCCCACTCGGCCGCCGCGGCGACCACGGGGCCCGCGCAGCGCCGACGGGTAGCCCAGCACGACGGCGAGCGTGAGCACCGTGCCGGCGCCGATGGTCGGCAGGATCGCCAACGGCGGATGCACCAGCACCTGGGTCACCAGGTACACCAGGGTCCAGATGGCCACCACTGCCCCGGCCAGGATGAGGCTACCGCGCATCGTTCCTCCTTCTGCCCGGCCGCGGCAGGCGGGTTCGACGGCGGCCGGCGGCGTCGTGGCGCTCCGCCCGCCGGGCGGCGATGGTCAGCCGGGCGAGCCGCTCGGCCTGCCGGTCCGCCGCGGTGCCGTGCATGATCCTCCAGGCCTGTTCGACGTCGTCGGGCGGTGTGGTGCGCAGGGAGACCACGACGGCGACGACGCCGGCCACCGGGGCGGCCACCAGAGTGGGGGCCACCAGCAGCTCCCGCCACCAGGCCGGCTCCAGGAGGCTTCCGGCGGTGAACATGACCACCGCGAGCGCCCCGCCGGTGAGCATCCCGGCCACCGCACCCCGGGCGCTCAGGCGGCGCCACCAGATGGCCAGCACGATCACCGGGGTCAGCGCGGAGCCGGCGACGGCGAACGCCCAGGTGACCATGGTGGCCACCAGGGACGGCATGGCGGGGGTGAACGCGTCGGGCCGCAGGGCGATGGCCAGGGCGGCGGCGGTGGCGGCGGCCACCAGGGTGGTGAGCCGGCCCGCCCACACCGCCTGACGCTGGGTGGCATGCGGGTTGATGTGGCGTTCGTAGACGTCATGGCCCCAGGTGGCGGCGGAGGCGAGCAGCAGCCCGGCCACGGTGGACATCGCGGCGATCAGCGCGGCGGCGGCCACCAGCCCGAGCCCGGATTCCCCGCCGTAGATGCGCCCCAGCACCGGCAGGGCGTGCTCGGGGATGCGCAGCACCCCGTCGATGGTGAGCGGCTCCAGCCAGGGGTGGTCGGCCACGGCGGCGGGGATGATGTCCCGCGCGGCGGTGCCCAGCATGACCGCCAGCGCGTAGAAGGCGCCGATGAGCATCAGCACCCAGACCGTGGTGGTGCGGGCGGCCCGCCCGGTGGGGGCGGTGAAGTAGCGGTTCATCACATGGGGCAGCCCGGCGGTGCCGAGCCCGAGGGTGACCACCAGCGCCACCTGGCCCAGCTGCCCGTAGCGGGCGCCGGGCTCGCCGAACACGGCGGCCTCGCCGTCGTCGATGTGGTTGGTCTCGGGCTGCAGCTCCCAGCCCTGGGCGCCTTCGGCGGGGTTGCTCAGCGGCTCCTGGCTGAGCTGCTCCACTGCCTGCCCGTAGCGGAAGCCGTCCCCGGTGACCACCAGCGCCAGCCAGACGAGCGCGGTGAGCAGCAGCAGGAACTGGACGGCCTGGTTCCAGGTGGTGCCGCGCATCCCCCCGAAGGCCACGACGACGGCGATCACGGCGGTGGAGAGCAGCACCCCGGTGGCGTAGGGGCTCAGTCCCATCACGCCGTGGCCGACCAGCAGCTCCCAGGTGATGCCGCCGCCCACGGACTGCGGGATCAGGTAGAAGAGGATGACCAGCTGCACGATCCCCACGGCGGAGAGCCGGACCGCGTCGGACCCGAGCCGCCGGCCCAGGAAGTCAGCCAGGGAGAATTCGCCGAAGCGGCGCAGCGGGGCGGCCACCAGCAGCAGCACCGGCACGAACCCGGCGGCGAAGCCGACGGCGTACCAGGCGCCGTCGAGCCCGGAGACATAGACGGCGGCGGCGACCCCGAGGAAGGAGGCCGCGGAGAGGTAGTCCCCACAGATGGCCCAGGAGTTGGTGACGACTCCGACCCGCTGCCCGGCCAGGTAGAAGTCCACGGTGGAGGAATGCCGAGGGCGCGTGATGAAGGAGACCCCGAGGACGATGACCAGCACGGCGGTCAGCGTGATGATGGAGGCGGCGGTCATCGGCCGGCCTCCCGGTCGTCGGGATCGCCCTGCGGAACGGCGTCGGCGTCGGGAACGGCGTCGGCGTCGGGAACGGCGTCGGCGTCGGGATCATGGAACGGCGACTCGGGCGGCACTGCGGCGTCGAGCAGGATCCGTCCGTCCTCGCGCCGAAGGCTCTGCTGCTTCTGGGCCTCCTCTGCGGAGTCCTCCGCGGGCTCATCGAGGACGTGCTCCGCTCCGACTCCGGCATGGCCCAGCATGCGGGACTCCACCGACGAGCTGAGGGTCGCGGCGGCGATGCCGATGACGGCGAAGACCACATAGAGGCCGACGCCGGCGGTGAGGAAGCCCGGGCTGAGGTGGCCGACCAGCTGGGCCTCTGACCACCAGTCCAGGGTCATGGTCAGCACCGGGAAGGCGGCCACCAGCAGGAGGAACACCACGAAGTAGGTGGCTGCGATGCGGCGCAGCGTGCGGAAGACCGCGTCGACCTCGGCCGGAGTGTCCCTGACCTCCGGGGATTCGCCCCAGGAGTCTCCGAACCCCCGCAGCCCCAGGTCATCGCGTCTCATGCCGCCAGTCTAGGCAGGTGCGCGGACTGGGCCAGGCGGACGGCGAGGCCGACCGGCGGGGCGCTCATGCTGCGGGCCGGGCCCTCCACAGGCGCACGGCCACCCGGATCAGGACGACCGCGCCGCCGGCGGCGAGGATGAGCCCCATGCCGGGCAGCAGTCCGCCCCAGGAACCGGTCTGTGCGGACAGCTGGATCAGCCGGACCGTCTGCGCTCCGACGATCAGGGCCACCAGCGCCCCGGGGATGATCGCATGCGCGATCGCCAGGCCCCGCTTGGGGACGAACCCTCCGGCGAAGGCCAGGAAGCCGACGGCGAGAGTGACCACACCCGGCCCGTCGGTGCCGCGCAGCGCGAAGCTCTCCCCCGCGATCGGGATGACGACCCACGGCAGGAACGCGGAGATGATGAGCATCAGGCCGCCGAGGATCATGGCGGAGCTGCCGGCGTGGAACACGCCCCAGCCGGTGGCACGGCCCGCCTTGATGCGGGCGGTGATGCCGCCGAAGATGCCTCTCTCTGATCCGCCGGAGCCTCCGGCCCCTGCGGGCGAGCCCGTCGTGCTGCTGCCCATCGCTGCGCCGTTCGCCGTCGTCGTCATGCCCCGATTCTACGAGTGACCAGGGTCACAGGGGCCACCCCGTCCGGCGAATGACCGCCGGACGGCAGTCAACAGTCCACGAACGGCAGGTTCCGCGCCGCGAGCGGTCACCGACACCCCGCACCGACCGCTCGCAGACCCATACCCGCCGCTGGCGAACACAGGGGCGCCGTCTGCGGAGCATCGCTTGTGAGCTGACTCACAGTGGGGTTTCTTGGTCTCATGACCTGCGCCGCCCGAGTGTGGCGCGCAGCCGTCCTGGGCAGCACCGCACAGGATCACTCCGCATTGGAAGGGAAGGGAGCCTCCCATGGCCGACACGGCATATGAGAGCACCTCCGGCGGCGCTCCGCCAGAACAGGACAACTCCTGGCGTGAGCGCTACTGGAAGAAGAATCTGCGCCTGATGATCGTCCTGCTGGCGATCTGGTTCACCGTCTCGTTCGGCTTCGGCGTGCTGCTGATCGAGCCGCTGAACGCCATCGAGATCCTGGGCTTCCCGCTCGGGCTCTGGTTCGCCCAGCAGGGATCCATCTACACGTTCGTGATCCTCATCCTGGTCTACGCCCTGTGGATGGACCGGATCGACGACGAGTTCGGCGTCTCGGAGCGCAACGGGGACGGTGAGCGAGCATGAGCGACATCCAGTTCTGGACCTTCTTCTTCATCATCCTGACCTTCGGGCTCTACATCTTCATCGCCTGGCGCTCGCGGGTGAAGGAGACCAAGGAGTTCTACGTCGCCTCCCAGGGCGTGCCGACCATCGCCAACGGTGCGGCGGTCGCCGCCGACTGGATGTCAGCCGCCTCCTTCATCGGCATGGCCGGCCTGATCGCCTTCCTGGGCTCGGACGGCTCGGTCTACCTGATGGGCTGGACCGGCGGCTACGTGCTGCTGGCCCTGCTGCTGGCCCCCTACCTGCGCAAATGGGGCAAGTTCACCGTCCCGGAGTTCGTGGGCGACCGCTACTCCGAGTCGGTGCGCATCGTCGCCGCCGTCGCCGCCATCGTGGTGTCCTTCACCTACGTGGTCGGCCAGATGAACGGCGGCGGCATCGTCTTCAGCCGCTTCCTGGGGCTCAACCTCACCTGGGGCGTCATCGTCGCCGCCGCGATCATCTTCTTCTACGCGGTGCTCGGCGGCATGAAGGGCATCACCTACACCCAGGTGGCGCAGTACACCGTGCTGATCATCGCCTACCTGATCCCCGCCGTCGCGGTGGCCCAGCAGACCACCGGCATCCCGGTGCCGCAGATCTCCTACGGGAAGATCCTCGCCGAGCTGGACTCCCTGAGCACGGAGTTCGGGCTGCATGAGTTCACCCAGGCGTTCGCCGGGCGCGACGGCGGCCAGATCGACGTGTTCCTGGTGACGGCCTCGCTGATGCTCGGCACCGCCGGCCTGCCGCACGTGATCATCCGGTTCTACACCACCAAGACCGTCCGCGGCGCCCGGTACTCGGCCTTCTGGGCCCTGTTCTTCATCTCCCTGCTGTATCTCACCGCCCCCGCGGTGGGCGCGTTCACCAAGCTGAACCTGCTGCAGGGCGTGCGGGGCGCCACCGTGGACCAGCTGCCGGCCTGGATCGAGACCTGGGGCGCCACCGGCCTGGTGACCGTCGCCGACGGCGTCGACACCATCGAGACGGTGTCCAACAACGCCGCCTCCGGTGCGGATCTGATCGTCAACAACGACATCCTGGTGCTCGCCTCTCCGGAGATCGGCGGCCTGCCCGCCCCGATCATCGGCCTGATGGCGGCCGGCGGCATGGCGGCGGCCATGTCCACCGCGGCCGGGCTGCTGCTGGTCATCTCCTCGGCCGCCTCTCACGACCTGTACTTCCGGGTCTTCAAGAAGGAGGGCGCCTCCGAGAGCCAGCAGATGCTGGTGGGACGTGTGGCGATGGCCGCGGCGATCGTCATCGCGATCTTCGCCGGCATCAACCCGCCAGCGTTCGTGGCCCAGGTGGTGGCGTTCGCCTTCGGGCTGGCGGCCTCCACGTTCTTCCCGATCCTGATCCTCGGGATCTTTTGGAAGCGCGCCAACGGAGTCGGCGCCACCGCCGGCATGCTGACCGGTCTGGTCTTCACCGCTACGTACATGATCTACACGCTGGAGGTGTTCGGCACCGGATCCAACGACCACATCCTGGGCATCAGCCCCGAGGGCATCGGTGCCGTCGGCGCCCTGGTCAACTTCATCGTCACCATCGTGGTGTCGAAGCTGACCGCCCCGCCGTCGCACGAGGTGCAGGAGATGGTCGAGTCCATCCGCTACCCGCAGCAGCGGAAGGTGGGCGCAGACGTCTGACGCTCCGGGTATCGGGCTCAGCCATCCCCTTGCCTGAGCCGCACATCCGGACGGTGGCGGCCCCGTTCGCGAGGTTCCTTCGGGACCTCCGGGCGGGGCCGTCGTCGTGGGTTGTGGGGCCCGCTCCACCTCACACCACCCCACCCCGCCCCGCCGAGTTGGTCTGGAGTTGCGGGTATTCGACTCGATCGAGCCGAGTATCCACAACTCCAGACCAGCTCACGCCGGGGCGATGGTGTTCTCCCGCACCCAGCCCAGGTAGCCCGGGGAGCCGTCGAGGATCGGCTGGACGATCAGCTCGGGCTCCTCGTACGGGTGGTCCCTGGTCAGCAGCTCCTTGATCCCTGGGACGGCCGCGGCGGTGGTCTTCACCGTGAGCAGCTGCTCGGGGTCATCATGCACCTCGCCCTTCCAGCGATAGAAGCTGCGGACGGCGCTGACCTGCACGCAGGCGCCGAGGCCGGCGTCGAGAAGCGCGGCGGCCAGGCGTTCGGCCTGCGGCTCATCCTCCACGGTGGTCTGGACGGACACGAACTCTGCGGCGGTGGGCTGGACATCGTCACACATGGCTCCAGTGTGCCGCACACCCCGCCGGTGACGTGGTCTGAAGTATGCGAAACTCGACTCGATCGAGCCGAGTACCCGAAACTCCGGACCAACTCGGCCCCGACGGACAGCCTGAGCCCGGGGGACGCCCTCAGTCCAGGTGCTTGGCGGTGGTGTCCGGGGCCAGGCGCAGCATCACGACGACGGCGGCCGCCACGCCCACGAGGCAGACGGTGAAGGCCCCCGCCAGCCCCAGCCAGGGCTGCAGCCAGCCCACGAAGAGCAGGGGCCCCACGCCCGCGCCGATGCGGGAGACCGTGGAGGCCCAGCCGAAGCCCGAGCCGCGCATCTCCGTGGGGTAAAGCTCGGAGACGTAGGTGTAGAGCACCGGGATGGCGATCTGGATGATCAGCCCGAAGCCGAGCACCATGACCAGCACCAGGGACGGGACGTCCATGACCAGCGCGAGCCCCACCAGCAGGGCGGTGGCGACCGGGGCGCTGACCGCCAGCAGCGCCTTGCGGCCCGTGGCCTCCACCAGCACGGTGGAGATCAGCACGCCCACGAGCCCGACGCCGGCCATGCCGGCCGAGGTGATGAACGCACGGGACTGCTCGTAGCCGGCCTCGATGAGGAAGTGCGGCATCCACTGCAGGGCGATGTAGTAGACGGTCATCACCGCCAGGAACATCACCCACGCGACCGTGGTGATCCGCCAGCTGTGCGCCCACACTCGACGCAGCTGCACCACCAGGGAGCCGAGGGTCAGGCTGGAGGACTCCGTGCCCGGGATCAGCACGTACTCCTGCGGGGCCGCGCCGGTGCGGGCCACCATGCCGTCGATGATCCGCCGGGCCTCCTCGGTCCGGCCTTGCCGGATCAGATACATGGGGGATTCGGGGATGAAGAGCCGTACGGCGAAGACCAGCAGGGCGGGGAGGATCATGGCCAGAAGCGGCAGCCGCCAGTCGCCCCAGACGCCGACCAGCAGAGCGGAGACGAACCCGGCCAGCGCCGCCCCGATGGGCCACCAGCCGTCCATGGCGGTCAGCACCCGGCCCCGATGCTTGGCAGGGGTGAACTCGCCGACCAGGGCGTAGTCCACCGGCACGCATCCGCCCAGGCCGATGCCGGCCAGGAAGCGGAAGAGCACGAACCAGCTGAGGTCGTTGGTCATGGCCCCGGCGATGGTGAAGATCGAGAAGATCAGCAGCGTCCAGGCGAAGGCCTGCTTGCGGCCGATGCGGTCCGCGATGGTGCCCCACATGACTGCGCCGACCGCCATGCCGATGAGGTTGGCGGTCCCGATCCACGCGGCCTGGGAGGGCGTAAGTCCCCATTCCTCGCTGAGCAGCGGGATGAGGATGCCGTTGAGGGAGACGTCCCAGGCGTCGAACATGAAGCCGAGGCCGCCGATGAGGAAGATCCGGCCCTGGGTGTTCCAGCGCCACGGCAGGGACTGGACGATCATCTCCCCGGTGGGGCGGGCGTCACGGGGTGCGGTGGTGGTGTTCTGAGGCACGAGCACTGAGTGTAGAGCAGACGACGGCGGCCCCGGAGTCCATGGCCGAGCCGCCCTCATCGGGCGTCATCTCGGCGTGGACTCTCGGGGCCGCCGTCGTCGTGCTGCTTCTGGGGCGCGGGACCGACGAGCTCCGCAGAAGGGGCGTCAGTCCGTGGCGATCACTCCCAGGTGATCTCGAGCTCCTCGGCGGTCATGTCGACCACCGGGTCGCCCAGCCAGCGCGGGTCGCCGGTCCACAGCTCGTAGAGGTCGGTGCTGCCGCCTGAGCGTCCCTCGTACTCCACGTCGACGGTGATGCTCACATAGTCGGATCCCACCAGGTTCGGGTTGCTCCAGTCGAGCCGCGGCTCGATGTTCTGCAGGGCCTGCTGGTCGGAGGTCGACATCGAGCGCTCGATGGAGCCTTCGATGACTTCGGCGCCGGAGACCTCGTCAGGCATGTCCAGCCCGCAGCCAGCCTCCTTCTCATTGGAGGCCACGCAGTCCTCCACCTCGGCGATGATCAGATCACGCCAGGTGTCCTCGGCCTCTTCGGTCAGCGCCGGGGTCAGGTCCGCCGTGGAGACGTAGGTGTCGGTGGCGTGGACGACGCTGTCGCCGTCGAACATGAAGTTCTCGTGGGCGATGTCCAGCTCATAGGCCGCACCGAAGAACACGTAGGTGTCGGAGGTGGTGAACTCGACGCCGTTGAGCGTGACGTCCAGCGAGCCCGCCGAGGGTTCGCTGATGCTGATCGCGCCGTCGAGGAACCAGGAGTCGCCCTCGTCATCGGTAGAAGTCCAGAAGCGGTGGGTCACGGACTCCTCACCCAGGGTGAAGGAGGCGGTGACCTCCTCGCTGAAGGCGTAGTCGCCCACCTCCACCTCGTTGACCGAGATCTCAGAGATCGGCGCGAGCTCCACCGAGACGTCCAGGACCTCCTGCGTCATATGCGTGGTGTCGGAGGGCGCGTCGATGAGCGAGAGCGCGCCCTCGGCGTCTCCCTCGGCGAGCGCGGTCAGGTAGGCCTCCACGGCTCCGTGCGGGGTGGAGTCCGCGCCCGGCTCGACGCTGGACTCCTCCTCGCCGCCGTTCTCGCCGCCGCCGTTCTCCGCCTCGGCGTCTCCGCCGCCGCGGCCGAGCACCAGGAACAGCACCACAGCGATGACGATGATCAGCAGCGCCGCGCCGCCGATCAGCCCGAAGATCAGGCCCTTGCCGGGTCCCTTGCCGGAGCTGTCGGGGCCGCCAGGGCCTCCGGGCTGGCCCGGACCTCCGGGGCCACCGGGACCACCGGGGCCACCGGCGCCTGCGGCTCCGCCGGCGCCATAGCCGGCCTGGCCGTACTGGTCACGGTACTGCTGGCCGCCGTAGCCCTGCTGGCCATAGCCGGACTGGCCCTGCTGGCCGTACCCGGACTGGCCCTGCTGGCCGTACCCGGGCTGCCCCTGCTGGCCGTAGCCGGGCTGGGCGCCATAGCCTCCCGCGGCCTGCGGGCTGGATGCGCCCGGCTGCCGGGGGTCAGGCTGACCCTGCTGGGGATCCTGCCCCGGCTGCCAGCCACCTTGCTGTCCGTATGGGTTGTTGTCCGACATGAGTCGCCCCTCTGTCAGTCAGTCGATGCTGACTCCGGTCCTGATCACAGTGCGGTGGATGGGTCCGCGTGCCGGAGTCCAGACCCCAAGGGCTGACTTCGATGCAGGCGCGAACCATCGCGGAACGTGATGGTCCCGCACTCTCCCTCGGGCGCAACCCTACCCTCATCATGTAGCGGGTTCCGCATGGTGACAGGCATGCAGGCGGAATGTTGTGAAGTCGTGACGTACGTGTCAGGGCGGTGCGCACAGGCGCTCTGTCGGCGTCGTTCGGACCCTTCGCCGACGCCGACGGCGGATGCGCTGCTGTTCTCTCAGTCCAAGGTGCCCGCGCGGTAGGCACGGGCCGAGGTCTCCAGCTCCTCAGCAGTGCGGATCAGCTGGTCCGCCCGGGTGGTCATGCGGCGGGCGACCTCCTGAGAGGTGCCCTCGTGGTTGTCCGCCCACAGGGCCTCTCCCCGGGCGATGACCCGGCAGAAGGAGGCGGCCCGGTCGAAGGCGACGTCGATGTCCCCGGTATACATGCCCGCCAGGACCATGTCCGCCAGCTTGGTCATCTCATCGGAGGTGGGCGGCTCGGGCACGCCCGCGATCGCAGCGGTGGTGGTGCCGTCCCCACGACCGGTGCGGTAGTACTCGGCCAATCGGCGGGGGTTCTCCTGGACGGCGGCGCGGATGGCGTAGATCCGCCACAGGCTGCCTGCCAACGAATGGGCCGGGGAATCAGCCCACAGCTCCGCGATGGCCTCGATGCCCTCCGTCTCGGCGAGCCTGATGAAGCGTTCGGTGATCTCCGGATCGTCCGAGTCCCGGCCGTGGTACACCAAAGCGTGGGCGGTGTCGTGGGCGGCCTGCGAGATCGTCGCCGGGTCGGCGCCGCCCTCCTGCTCGTCGAACACCGCGGGCTCGGTCATCTTCGGTCGGCGATGGCGGGCTGTGCTGCTCATCACGTCTCCTTCCGGTGGGGGCAATTATGCCGTGAATCGTCGCTGGTCACCAGGGTGTCAGCAACATGTCCGGCAGGAGCGCGATTCCTGGGCGAGAGAAGTCCCACAGGGGCATCGGAGCGAGGCAGGCGGCTCGTCGCCTGAGCTCCTCGGGGCGGTGGCGACGCCGGCACCCGCCTCCGACCGCCCGGAGTGATGGGCTACGATGGAAGTCGTCCTCGAGCCGCCACGAGGTGCGCCCCGCGGTGCTCCGAGGACCGCATCGCGGGCCTTTAGCTCAGTTGGTAGAGCATCGGACTTTTAATCCGCTGGTCGCGGGTTCGAGCCCCGCAGGGCCCACCATTGAAACCCCTGGTCAGAGCGCCGACACAGCCGGCTCCCCCTCGGACCTCGATCGGCTGCCGCCGTCGCCCGGGTCTCATCCCCGTGCGGCCTGGGCCCTGCCCCGCACGGGATAGCGCAGATGCAGCACGCCTTCGCCTGCGATGACGACGTCAGGATCCTCGAGCAGCAGCGGACCGTCGCTGAAAGACCCGAAGAAGGGCTTGCCTCGGCCGAAGATGACGGGCACCAGGTCCATCGCCACGTAGTCCACCAGCCCCAGCTCCAGAGCTTGCCCACCCATATTGCCCGAGGCGATCCCGATCTCGCCCTCGCCGGCGAGCTCCTGGGCCAGCGCAACGCCGTCCTGGACGGATCCCACGAAATGGAACGGCGCCTCGGGATGCCAACCGTCGGGCTTGGGGCGATGCGAGACGACCACGACATGGTCGCTGGCGGGAGCGTGCCCCTCCCAGCCATTCGTGATGTCGAACAGGTGCCGTCCGATGACCCCCACTGTCTGCCGGCCCCACATGCCGCGCACGTACTCCGCGGAGGCTGCGGAGACCCGGAACGGGGCGCCACCATGCACATCAGCATGGGACTCGTCATCCTGCAACGGATGGTCACCGGAGAAGTACCAGTCGTGCATCGCGCCGACGTCGTCATCCTCCTTCGCGATGAATCCGTCCAGTGTGACGACATTGTGCAGGTAGGTCGTGGCCATCGTGTGCTCCGTCCTCAGTCGCGCGGTGTGGAGTGTGGGATGAGCTCCTGGGCGTGGCCGTGGAGGGTGCGCTGCCCGATGGGCTCGCGTCACAGACACATCACGCCACCTTCATAGAGGGAAGCCTGCATGAGGATCTGATGTCAAGGATCGTCCTGTTACCATGCCGAACCGGGAAAACGGACAGTGCTGCGGACTGGCGCGCGCCGCCGAGATGGTCGGGCGCCGATGGACCCTGCTGATCCTGCGGGACCTGCTGGTCGGACCTCAGCGATACTCGGATCCCGCCGGCGCACTGCCCGGCAACCCCTCCCACCTGCTGTCCACCCGGCTGACCGAGCTGGCGCAGGGTGTTCTGATCTCCCCACGGCCGCCCTCCTCGTCCTCACCTCCACCCACGGCCGAGCTCCATGACGCAGACTCCGCCACCTGGCATCATGAACTCATGGCTCACCTGCACCTCACCGGAGAACCTGCGGCCGACGACCTGCTCTCGAAGGACCCCTTCGCCCTGCTGACCGGCATGCTCCTGGACCAGCAGGTCGCCATGGAGGTCGCGTTCGCAGGACCCCAGAAGCTGCACGAGCGCCTCGGCACCTTGGACCCGGCGACCATCGCCGACTACGACGCCGAGGAGTTCACCGCAGCCTTCCGGGAGAAGCCCGCGGTGCATCGCTTCCCCGGCTCCATGGCGAGCCGCGTGCAGAAGCTGGCCGAGGCTGTGGTGGACGACTGGGACGGCGACGCCGCGGCGATCTGGACCCACGACGCCCCGTCCGGCCCCGAGGTGCTCAAACGCCTCAAGAAGCTGCCCGGCTTCGGGGAGCAGAAGGCGAAGATCTTCCTCGCACTGCTGGGCAAGCAGCTCTCCTTCGACGGCGAGGGCTGGCGGGAGGCCAGCGCGCCCTACGGCGAGACAGATGCCAAACGGTCAGTGGCCGACATCTATGACCGAGAATCGCTGCTCGAAGTCCGCGAGACCAAACGTGCCGCCAAAGCCGCGGCCAGGGCCGAGAAGTCCAGCTGAGGCCAGGCGGCGGCCCGGGGAGCCGCACGAACCCGCCGCCCCCCACCGGAGTCCGCGGATGACGTCCGGCAACATGCCGTTGACCTGATGCCCTCTATCATCGGAGCACACGGCCTGCCGACGCCCGGAAGGACACCACCCGATCATGATCAGCAATGGCGCTGACCACCCCGCACCCCCGGAGACCCCTGCCTCCGGCTCCCGCGCCGCCGACGGCGCGCCCCCGCGCCACACGTCTCCGCGCCGCACCGCGTCCTGGACGTCGGCCCTGGAGCGCGACCCGGGGATGCCGGCGAGCACCTGGCGGCTGCGCAGCGACGCCTGGGAGTATCTGCGGTTCGCGGTGAAGCGCCTGGCACTGGGCAGCGACGACGTCGAGGTCCTCGCCTCCGACAGCGAGATCCACCGCTCCCTGCGCGCTCTGGAGACCATCGAGATGTACTGGGCCGGCTTCGGCCAGCGCTATGTGCGCACCATCGGCGAACTCCTGGAGGACGGCGACTACCGCACCGCCTTCGACCTGATCGGCCGCGTGGTGCACCGGCTGCGCGGCGACACCGTGCCGGATGAGCCCCGGGACGAGCACCTGGAGGAGACTGAGCGGCCCGAGACCACTTCGGACCCGGATCCGCGCCCGCGGTTCGAGGTGCTGATCATCGACGAGACCACCGCCGCCGATCGGGACACCATCCGTTCCGAAGGGCTGCGGCTGCGCGCGCCCGCCGACGCGTTCACCTATGAGTTCGTCGTCGTGCCCTCCGCGGACGACGCCGTCGCCGCGGTGCTGACGAATCCGCACATCCTGGCCTGCGTGGTGCGTCCGGGGTTCAGCGAGCACACCCACCAGCCGCTCAGCCGCGACCTCCGGGAGACCATCGCCCTGGCCCGCTCCCAGGTGTCCGAGGGGTCGGCGTCGTCGCAGAGCCAGCTGGCCTCGGTGCAGCGGGTGCTGCGCCTGGCGGACACGCTGGCCGCACTGCGCCCTGAGCTGGACCTCTACCTGATGGCCGGCGCCCACCTGGAGGAGCTGGCCGGGGCGCTCACCCACCGCTTCCGGCGGGTCTTCTGGCGCGAGGACCAGCTGGAGCTGCACTTGTCCCTGCTGCGCCGGGCCTCCCACCTGTATGACACGCCGTTCTTCACCGCCCTGCAGGACCACGCCCGCCGCCCGGTCGGAGTCTTCCATGCGCTGCCGGTGGCTCGCGGAGGCTCCGTGGTCTCCTCCCAGTGGATCAAGGACCTCGCGGAGTTCTACGGGCTGAACCTGCTGCTGGCCGAGACCAGCGCCACCTCCGGCGGGCTCGACTCCCTGCTGGCGCCCACCGGCACCATCAAGAAGGCCCAAGACCTGGCGGCCCGGGCCTTCGGCGCCCGGCAGACGTTCTTCGTCACCAACGGCACCTCCACCGCGAACAAGATCGTCCACCAGGCGCTGACCGCACCGGGCGACGTCGTGCTGGTGGACCGCAACTGCCACAAGTCCCACCACCATGCGGTGGTCCTCACCGGAGCGAAGCCGGCCTATCTGGAGGCCTACCCGCTCAACGACTTCGCCTTCTACGGGGCTGTGCCGCTGGACCGCATCAAACAGCTGCTGCTCGACTACCGGGCCGCCGGGCGCCTCGACGAGGTACGCATGGTGACCCTGACCAACTGCACCTTCGACGGCATCGTCTACGACCCCGAGCGGGTCATGGCCGAATGCCTGGCCATCAAGCCGGACCTGGTGTTCCTGTGGGACGAAGCGTGGTTCGCCTTCGCCGCATTCCACCCGGTCACCCGGCGTCGCACCGCCATGAACGCGGCGAAGAATCTGGAGGAGCGGCTGAAGTCCCCGGCCCACGCCGCCGCCCACCGGGCCCAGCAGGAACGCCTGCACGACGCCGACGGCGCGCCCGCCCCGGACGAGGTGTGGCTGGCCCAGCAGCTCATCCCCAGCCCGGAGGCCCGCATCCGGGTCTACGCCACCCAGTCCACCCACAAGACGCTGACCGCGCTGCGGCAGGGCTCCATGATCCACGTCCACGACCAGGACTGGGAGCGGGAGGCGGAAGAGTCCTTCCACGAGGCGTACATGACGCACACCTCCACCTCGCCGAACTATCAGATCCTCTCCTCCCTGGACATCGGGCGCCGTCAGGTGGAGCTGGAAGGCTACGCCCTGGTGCAGCGGCAGCTGGACCTGGCCTCCAGCCTGGCCCAGACGATCGCCCGCCACCCGCTGCTGCGCCGCACCTTCCGGGTGCTCACCGCCCATGACCTCATCCCGGCCGAACATCGGGGCACCGGCAGGCCCATGCCGCTGCGCCACGGACTGGCGCCGATGTGGGAGGCCTGGGCGCACGACGAGTTCGTCGTCGACCCCAGCCGCATCACCATCGAGATCAGCCGCACCGGCGTCGACGGGGACACGTTCAAGCACGAGCACCTGATGGACCGGTACGGGATCCAGGTCAACAAGACCAGCGGGAACACGGTGCTGTTCATGACCAACATCGGTACCTCCCGCAGCGCCATCGCCTACCTGATCGAGGTGCTGGTGAAACTGGCCGAACGCTTCGACGCCGCCCTGTCCCGGCGGCATCCCGACGACCGTGCGGCCCAGGATGAGCCGCTGCCCCCGCTGCCGGACTTCAGCGCCTTCTCCCCCGGCTACGCCACCGATGCGGCGCTACCCGACGGCGACATGCGCACCGCGTTCTTCGCCGGCCAGCAGCGCCGGAACACCGAGCACGTGTTCCCCGAGGAGCTGCGAGCCCGGGTCGCCGCCGGCGAGCGCCCGGTCTCCGCCGGGTTCGTCACCCCCTACCCGCCCGGGTTCCCGGTGCTGGTCCCCGGGCAGGTCATCACCAGCGACGTCCTGGAGTTCATGGCGGTGCTCAGCACCCGAGAGGTCCACGGCTACGACCCGCAGCGGGGCTACCGGATCTTCACGACGCCGCCGTCGGCCGCGTGACAGGCCTCGCGTCCCCTCACGACGACGGGCTCACCGGCGCGGCAGGGAGGAGAGGCCGTCCGAGACGCGCTCCACGCGCCGCACGATGGCCGCGGCGAGCACTGTGGCCGCCTCCGGCACCTTGTGCAGGTTCAGCACCGGTTCGAACAGTTCGGCTTCCAGCAGCACGATGCCGTGCTGGGCGCTGGTGACCAGGTCGACTCGGGCATAGAGCGGGGAGGCCGCCGGGGAGACGACGTCGATGGCCTCCATGACCTGGTGGGCGAAGGACGCCTCCGCGGCGGTGGCCTCCACCGGCTGCGGGTCCTCGGAGTACTCTCCGCCGGCCAGTCCCCCTCCGCGGGCCAGGATCGCCCCCTTGCTGATGGTGTGGGTGTGCTGCCCGTCGATGAAGTACAGCGCCTTCTCCGCCCCCTCGGAGAGCTCCGGCACCTCCGGCTGGATCATCACGGTGCGTCCTGCCGCCAGGATCTGCTCGCCCAGGCGCCGGGCGTCGTCGCTGGAGGCCTGCAGCAGCCCGGTGTGCAGGGCGCCGGCAGAGACCGTGGGCTTCAGCACGATCCAGTCGTCGACATGGGCGGCCAGGGCCGCAGGCAGCTGCTCCGGCGTATCCGCCCACCGGGTGGGCACGGTAGCCACCCCGTGGGACTCGAGCTCCCGCAGGTAGACCTTGTCCAGATTCCAGTCCACCAGGGCCGGAGTGTTCAGCACCGGCACGTACCGGTGGGTCTGCTCCAGCCAGGCGCGGAACTCGTCCTCCCGCCAGGGGTAGTCCCAGGGACTGCGCAGCACCAACAGGTCATAGTCGCCGTCGCCGGGGGTGTGCGCGTGCCAGACCACCGGGGTGGCCCGCAGCCCGGCGGCGCGCAGCGCGGGCAGCAGCAGCCCGGTGTCCGGGTCCTGCACGCCCGGCAGATACTGGTCGGTCACGACGACGCCCACATGTGCGCTCACGGTCCACCTCCGCTGATCCTCGGGACGCCTCGGCGCGATGACGACGCCGGGCCCTTCGACGATACAACGGCCGACGGCGTCGGCACGTCCCGGGTCCGGGTGTCACTCCTCTGCGGCCAGCACGGCGGCGCGGGCGGCGATCGCCCCCTGGGTGGGAGCCACAGCGATCAGCCCGTCATAGAGCTGCAGGAGGCGAGCCCTGTCCAGCCTCCCGGTGCGCTTCCGATCGCAATGCGCCGACTGGATGGCGGCCTCGAGCTGGAATCGCCCCAGCGGGGCGCCGAGCCCATGCGCCCGGCGCAGGAGCCCCTCCGCCTGCTGGATCAGCCGAGGGTCCCAGAGAGCGGTGTCCTGCTCCTGGATCGGCGGCCACGGTACAGCGGCACGGGCCGGCGCCCGCGACTGGGCGTAGGTGAGCAGGGCGGCCAGCCCCCACGCCTCGGGCTCGTCGCCCAGCAACTCAGCCACCACGAGGGCCAGCCACCGCGCCTCCTCCGCCAGCGACTCCCGCACGGAGTCGTACTGGTCGAGCCAGTCACTGGCATACGCCCCGTAGATCGCCTCCAGGACTGCGGCCAGCCGAGCAGGCATGTCCTGACGGCCCGGGATCTGGAAGGGGATGCCGGCGTCGCGGATGCGGCGTTTGGTCCGGACCAGTCGCTGGGCCATCGTCGCCGTCGGGACGTCGTAGAGACTCGCCACCTGCTGGGCCTCACGGCCGAAGACCACCTGGAGCATCAGCGGGGTGCGCATGGACTCGGCGATCCCCGGGTGGGCGCAGGCGAACAGCAGCTCCAGACGTCTGTCCGGGATCCGGTCGACGTCGACCTCGTCCAGCTGAACGCCACGGGCCGCCAACCCCTCCGCGACTCGAGCGTCAGGACGGTCCGCATCGATCGGCACCGAGGTGCGCACGGCCGCAGACCCGAGATGATCTCGCAGCCGGTTCCTGCCCACGGTCAGCAGCCACGCCTCCGGGCGCTGTGGCACCCCGCTCTCCGGCCAGGTGCACAGCGCCCGCTCGAAGGCGTCGGCCAGGGCGTCCTCCGCCAGGGCGAGGTCCCGCACGGCGGCCGCCAGCAGGGCCAGCAGACGGGCCCGGGACTCTGCGGCCAGGCGCTCCACCGCCTCGCGGGCGGGCTCCGGGGCAGCGTCATGGGTGGTGTCGACCTCCGCCGGAGGCTCGTTCCGATGCACCGGTGCGCCTCCGACCGGTCAGCTCACCGGCGCTTCGCCCAGCCACTGACTGTCCACGAAACGGGTGGCCACGGGGCGGATCTCGATGTGCCCCCACTCGACGGCCGGCGCCCGTCCCGCCCAGGCGACGGCCTCGTCGAGATCCGCCACCTCCACGGTGACGATGCCGCCCAGGCGCTCCTCGCCGTCGGCGAAAGGGCCCTCCTGGATGCGGAGGTCCCCTGGTGAGCCGGAGACCGACGTCGTCGCGTGAGTGTCATGCAGGACTTCCAGACCACGCAGCACGCCGGCCTCCTCGAGCGATGTCGCGTAGGCGTCGAACGCCCGCATCCCTTCGGCGAGCTGTTCCTCGGTGAGCTCTCCGGGGGCGGGCTCCGGGTAGTAGAGCAGCAGGGTGCATCGCATGGTCACCACGTCCTTTCGTCGGGATGATGATCTGACACAGTGATGACGATCGGCGCGGGCCAGAATCGACACCTGCGCGGTCAGCCGTCCAGCTGGGCCCGCCAGATCGGCCAGCCCCAGCAGAGGCAGAACGGATGCCCGGCCGGGTCGGCGTACACCTGGAACCCGGTGGCGGCGTCGAGGTCCTCGGCCGCCTCCAGCAGCTCCGCTCCGAGCCCCATGACCCGCTCATGCTCGGCCCGAATGTCCTCCACATAGAGGTCCAGGTGGATCTGCTGCGGCTGCCCGTCCGGCCACTCAGGCCTCACATGGTCCGGGGCGTGCTGCACGGCCAACGGGTAGTCGCCGTCCACCTCCACCTCATACCAGCTCGGATCGGAGGGTCTGACGCGGCCCCCGTACACGCCGGCCCAGAAGGAGGCGACTGTGGCGACGTCGTCGGCGTCCAGGACCACGATCTGCTGCGCGAATCTCATGGACGCATCCTGACATCAGCACGCGGGCCGGGTCCCGGGCTGCCGCCCGATCTCGGCCTCCCGATCTCGGCCTCCCCGGCCATCAGTCACCCCACGGGCGCGATGCGAGCCCGCAGCAGGCAGAAGATGTTGCCCTCCGGGTCCTGCAGGACGTGCCATTCCTCCTCACCGGACTGCCCGACGTCGGCGGGGCGAGCCCCGGCGGCCAGCAACCGGTCCAGCTCTGCCGCCTGGTCCCGGTCGGTGGCGTTGAGGTCAAGGTGAAGCCGCGGTGTGGCCACGGAGGAGAGTTCATCTCGGGGGCTGAGGATGATGGTGGGCTGAGAGCCGCCGAACCCGTCCCGGGCGCCGATCTCGATGCTGCCGTCGCCGGGGCGGTCCAGGACCACGAAGTCCAGCACCTCGCACCAGAACTCCGCCAGCCGCTCCGGCTCCCGACATTCCAGCACCAGCTCACCGATCCTGCACGCCATGGACAGCCCCTCCATCGTCTGATCAGTCGATTCGACGTCGCCCGGCACCGGCGCGGGCGACCCGACAGCATCCTGCCACGCCGGAGAACCGCAGGGAATGGGCCGCCGACCCTGCTGCCCGGCACCCCGCCGCCGGTAGCCTGAGCGTGCGGGCGACGGCGCCGTCGTCCCCCGCCCCCCCCGCAGCTCCTCCGGCATGCTGGCAGAAGGTGGTCCCGGTGACTCCCACGGTCGACGACGTCCGCACCCTCGCACTGTCCTTGCCCGATGTCGTGGAAGGGACCTCCCGCGGGCATCCTCAGTGGTCGATCCGGGGTGCGGCCTTCGCCTGGGAGCGGCCGTTCACGCAGGCCGACATCCGGCGCTTCGGCGATGAGACGCCGCCCTCGGGCCCCATCGTGGCCGTCCGGGTGGAGGACCTCGACGAGAAGGCCGCCATCCTCGGCTCGGGGGTCCCGGGCCTGTTCAGCACCCCGCACTTCGACGGCCACCCCTCCGTGCTGATCCAGCTGGAGACCATCGATCCTGACGACCTGCGTGTGGCGCTCGAGGACGCCTGGTTCGCCTGCGCGCCCGCGGACCTCGCCGAGGAGTTCCTGGGCCGGCGTCGGGACAGACGCTGATCCGCATCGAGTTGGTCTGGAGTTTGGGGGGGGGGGGGGGGGGGGGGGGGGGGGGGGGCCCACACAGACCCCC
>NZ_JAUTWR010000014.1:0-53951 GCF_031705515.1 Nesterenkonia sp. CL21 | reverse complement strand
GTCTATCCTACCCTATCCGTCTGACCCGTGCAAACTCGGTGTCTCACCGAATGCTCTGGGCCATCCTCAAGGATGAGCGTCAAGAAGCCCTGTGACGTGACCGCCACAGTGTGCTCTGCACCGGGTTTCTGCCTTTCGGCTGTCTTCCCTGTGCCCTGAGCACGAGTAGAAACTTTACACAGCACCTCGCCCCCGCGCAAACCGGATCGGGGGTGATGTGCGTCTCAGACGAGAACAGCCGCGGCGCCGGCGTCCCAAGGGACGTCCGGGCCGCGGCTGCCGTGCCGGTCTGGGTCTCGGTGATCAGTCGCCGTTCCGGCGCACGATGGCCAGATTCTTCTTGCCGCGACGCACCACCAGGTACCGGCCATGGAGCCAGAGCTCCGAACCGGCCGGGGTCTCGCCGTCGTCGACCTTGGTGTTGTTCACGTAGGCACCGCCGTCCTTGACGGTGCGCCGTGCCTCGGACTTCGAGCTGACCAGACCGGTGGAGACCAGCGCCTCCACCACGGAGGCTGACTGCGGGTCGAGGTCTGCGACCGGCAGCTCAGCGGAGGCCGCGCGCAGGGTCGGTTCGTCGATCTCGGCGATCTCCCCCTTGCCGAAGAGCGCCTCAGAGGCTGCAATGACCTTTCGGGTCGCCTCCTCCCCATGGACCAGCGTGGTCACATCCCATGCCAGAGTCCGCTGCGCCTCCCGGGAGAAGGGGCGCTCCTCCACCTCGCGAGCCAGGGCGTCGATCTCTTCCCGACTGCGGAAGGTGAACACCTTCAGCCGCTCGATCACATCGGCGTCGGCCTGGTTGAGCCAGAACTGGTAGAAGGTGTACGGCGAGCACAGCTCGGCGTCGAGCCAGATCGCGTTGCCCTCCGACTTGCCGAACTTGGTGCCGTCCGAGTTCGTGATCAGCGGCGTGCCGAGGGCGTGCACCTGGGCATTCTCCACCCGCCGGACAAGCTCCGTTCCAGCGGTGATGTTCCCCCACTGGTCGGAACCCCCGAACTGGAGCGTGCAGTCGTAGTCGCGGTACAGCTGCAGGTAGTCCAGACCCTGGAGGATCTGGTAGCTGAACTCCGTGTAGGAGATTCCCTCATCAGAGTTCAGCCGCTTGGCCACCAGGTCCTTCTTGATCATGGTGCCCACACGGAAGTACTTGCCGATGTCCCGCAGGAACTCGATGGCGGTGATCCCCTGGGTCCAGTCCAGGTTGTTCACCATCTGCGCAGCGTTCTCCCCCTCGAAGGAGATGTAGGGGCGCACCTGGTCCTGGATGCTGCGCACCCAGCCGGCCACGGTCTCCGGAGTGTTGAGCACCCGCTCCCCCGACTCGCGGGGGTCGCCGATGAGGCCGGTGGAGCCGCCGACGAGCGCCAGGGGCCGGTGACCGGCCAGCTGGATGCGTCGCATCGTGAGCAGCTGCACCAGGTGACCCAGGTGCAGAGAAGCCGCCGTCGGATCGAATCCGCAGTAATAGGTGATGGGGTCCCCCGCGAGGGCCTCCTCCAGTGCAGACTCCTCCGTCGACACGTGCACCAGGCCGCGCCACTTCAGCTCCTGCCAGATGTTCTCGAAGCTGTCATCGTTGCGCTGGGTCTCCAGCGCCGCTGGGTTCTCCACGAGGTTCTTCTCCATCACAACTCGTACGGTAGCAGTGTCGGGCCCTGGTCCGGGGCCCGGTGTCGTCTCACCGCGCGTCGAACCCCGCCGGGAGCTCGCCCGAGTGCACGACGTGCAGCGACTGGGTGGGACGGGTGAGCGCCACATACAGGCTGCCGATCCTGCCCGCGGCCTCCTCGCGCAGCTCGGCGGGCTCAACCACCACCACGGCGTCGAACTCCAGACCCTTGGCGTCATCGGCGGTGAGGACCACGATGTCCTGGCTCAGTGAGCCCGCGCCGTCGCCGACCCGTTCGCCGAAGCGTTCCCGCAGGGCGCGCCGGGCGGACGCGTGGAGCCGCTCCGGGACGATGGCCGCCACCAGGCCGTCTCCGACCTTGCCGAACTCGGCGTCGACGGCCTCCACCACCGCCGGCACCACGGCATCGTCCGCCACCTGGTCCACTACGGGAGCATGGTCGCCCTCGCGGACCGTGCGCAGCGAGGTGATGTCCAGTCCTTCGGAGCGGGCCACGGCCTCGGCCAGATCCACGATCCGGCGCGGGGTCCGGTAGTTGACCGTGAGCTCCTCGACGCGCATCCGCTCGCCGACGAAAGGCTCCAGGGCGGCCTGCCAACTCGTCGCCGCCGACGCCGAGGAACCCTGGGCGATGTCGCCGACCACGGTGAAGGATTTCAGGGGGCACCGCCGCATGAGCACATGCCACTGCATGGGTGAGAGCTCCTGGGCCTCATCGACCACGACATGGCCGTAGGTCCAGGTGCGGTCCACCTGGGCGCGCTCAGCAGCACTGAGGCGGGCGGCGGTCTCCTCGTTGAGGCTCACCACGTCCTCCGCGCTCAGGAAGCCTTCGATGCCCATCTCGGCCATCGCGGGGGTGGCGTTCTCCACGGCCTTGCGGGCGTCCTCGAGCTGCCGCTCCCGGGCGGCCTTCTGCCGAGCCTCCTCCCGTCCGGCGGACTCGTCGAGGTCGCCCAGCAGCTCGGCGGCCTCGTCGAGCAGCGGGACGTCGGCGACGGTGAACGGCTCCCCGGGTTCCCGCCGCAGCAGGTCCCGCTCGGTCCGGGTCAGCATCGGTGCGGCCGCCTCCAGATAGGCCGGCCGGCTCCACAGGTCCTCCAGCAGATTCTGCGGCGTCCGCGGCAGCCAGCAGAGGTTCAGCAGCACGCGCACGTCGCGGGCGGTGCGGACGTCCTCCACCAGATAGGAGCGGTCCGCCTCGTTGCCCTCGGACCGCTTGGCCAGGATGCGCTCGAGCTTCTCCGCGATGTCCTTCACCACGACCTTCACGAAGGTCGTCCGCGCCTCGTTGTAGGGCTTGCCGGTAGCCCGGGCCCGTTCCCGGGCGCGGTTGATCATCGCCGGGGTGACCGAGACCTTGACGCCGTCGACGTCCACCTCTCGCGGCTCCGCGATGGTGCGTTGACGCTGGGCCACGGCCGCACCGATGACCTCCGCCATCTGCAGCCGCCCCTTGATCTCAGCGACCCGGGAGTCCTGCTCCTCGACGCCGCGCACCCCGGGGTACAGCTCAGCCACCGACGACATCACCACGCCGGTCTCGCCCAGCGAGGGCAGGACACGGTCGATGTAGGACATGAAGGTGGAGTTCGGCCCCACGATCAGCACCCCGGCGGACTTCAGCCGCTCCCGATGGCTGTACAGCAGATAGGCGGCCCGATGGAGGGCCACCGCAGTCTTCCCCGTCCCCGGCCCACCCTGGACCACCAGGACTCCCGGCAGGTCCGAGCGGATCACCCGGTCCTGCTCCGCCTGGATGGTGGCGACGATGTCGCCCATCTGACCGGTGCGCCGGGCGTTGAGCGCCGCGAGCAGAGCCCCGTCCCCGTGGTTCTCCGCCGTCTCCTCGAGCAGGTCTGGGTCCAGGACCTCATCCTCCACGCCCTGGACGTCCCGACGCCGCAGCATCAGGTGCCGGCGTCGTCGCACGCCCTGCCGATCGAAGGCGGTGGCCTGGTAGAAGACGCCGGACTCCGGGGCTCGCCAATCCAGCATGAGCCGCTGCCGCTCGGCGGTGGTCAGCCCGATGCGGCCGATGTACCGACAGTCGCCGCCGTCGAGATCCAGGCGCCCGAAGACGAGCCGATCGTCCACGGCGTTGAGCTGAGCCAGCCGATCCTCATACATGGTGGCGAAGGCGTCGCGCTCCGAGACGTTCTGCATGGTGCCCACCGCCCCGGTGCTGCGCACCTCGGAGAGCTGGGTCTCCTTCTCCTCGCGGAGCTCGTCGAGCCTGCGGTACAGCAGGCCCACGTACTCCCGCTCCTCCTCGACGCCGGCGTCGAGCGCCGGGACGGGGACCTCACCGTCGGTGGGCATGTCTCCGGAGGGCCCTCCGGAACGGCCGTTGCGCGCGGCCGGACGATCCGGGATGACCTCGGATGCGCTCGAGCTGGTCGTGTCACTCATCAAGCAGTACGGCTCTCGTGTCTGAAACAGATGACCACCTATCCTACCCGCAAGAGGGTGAACAGGACATGACGGCGTCGCCGTCAGCTCTGCCGACGCTCCAGCACCTCCCGAGCGGGCACATCCCGACCCGGCCGGTAGGCCGAGACACTGGCTTCACCGGCCAGCCAGCAGCGCCAGGGGAACTCCGGGCCTCCGCCGACACCGGAGACGCCCACCCGCGGGCCCCAGAGCCTCTCGCCGACCGGCTCCCCGGGCGGCGAGAGGAGGAAAGCGACGTCTTCGGGGTCCGGATCCGCAGGCTGCGGCGCCTCGGGCGGCACCAGTGTCACCGGCGCGGCGTCCATGGTGAGCGTGATGCCCAGCCCTTGACCCAGACGCCCGGGCCCCGAGAGCAGCTTCACCCCGGTGTCCCGCCCCCGGCGCTCGACTGCGAGGCCGCGTCCGGCGAGCACCTCGCCGGCGCGCAGCAGCACTCCCCCGGCCGTGCCCTCGGGTCCGCAGGCCAGGTTCAGACAGCGATGGATCCCGTAGTTCAGGTAGACGTAGGTGCGCCGCGGAGGCCCGAACAGGGAGTCATTGCGGGCCGTGCGGCCGCGGAAGCTGTGCGCTCCGGGGTCCTCGCCCTGGTCACCGTAGGCCTCGACCTCAGTCAGCCGGACGGTGACAGCACCCTGTACGGTCACCACGGTCAGGCGGCAGCCCAGCAGGGCCGGAGCGAGCGCCGTGGCGTGCCCGTCGAAGAGCGTGTCAAGCTGATGAAGGTCCACGGCCGACCATTCTTCCATCCCGCACCGGTGGGACTCACTGTGCTCACAGATTCGGTGCGGTGCGCCAGTCCGGGAAGGGATCGGGGAAGGTGGACCAGGCCATGGGACCGGCCGCGAGCTCGTCGTCGTCCAGAGCCGCCTCGTCCAGGGCCGCGGTGAGCCTCCGGGTGTCCAGACCGAGCCCGACGACGGCGACGTCCTGCCCGAAGGCCAGCACTTCGTCCTCCTCCCGTATCTGGTGGTCGAAGCTCACCGGCTCCAGGGCGAATCCGGCCCCCACATGGTCCCACTGGGCGGTGACATGTGGCCGGGTCGCCAGTCGGCAGAACCCGGCGGAGCGCAGCACCTGCCCGGCGCCGCGTTCGAAGAAGAAGGTCTCCAGGACTGCATGCAGCCGGCCCGGGTGGAAAGGTCGCAGCTGGTCGTACCGCATCACCGTGACGTCCTCGGTGGTCACTTCCGGGGCGAAGTCCCCGTTGAGCTGGCAGATCCACCCGGCCCTCGTCTGCTCCTGGGAGTACTCCGTGCTCCGCCGAGGCCATCCGTCCGCGACGCCACCGTCGCGTCGCACCGTGGCCCGCGGACTCAGCGCGCTCAGCAGCGCCTCGAGCGTGCGGAGCCGGTGAGCCGGAAGGCCGGAGGTGTTGACCAGCACGATGTCCGAGGCGTATTCGATCTGCTGGACCATCAGTTCCGCCCGGGCCGCGTGGTGGGCCCCGTCCTGCAGCGGCACGAAGTCCTCCGCCTCCAGATCGTCGAGCAGATGCGCGGCGTCCACCACGCAGACCACGGCGGAGAGCCGAGTGGCCATGGTGGGGTCGGCCAGAAGGCCGATGATCTCCATGGCCGGCGTCTCCAGCGGGTGCTCGACCACCAGGCCCTGCGCCGCACGCATCCGGCCCAGGAGCGTCACCGCCTGATCGAGCACCTCCGGCTCGGCGCGCATCCTGCGCGCAGGCAGCAGCACCCGGTTCTCGGCGCGGGCCAGGCGCGCCGCGAGCTCCTGCCGCTCCGGTGCGCAGGCTCCGACGACGGCGACGACGTCCGCCCGCCCTCCGATGCTCGCTCCCTGCGGCTCGTCCTCCGGCGTGATCTCCATTCGCGTCCTTCCAGGGTTGAAGCGTATGATCACTGCTAATGCTACTCATTATCACTAGGAGGATGCCATGAAGGTCCGCAAGTCCCTGCGCTCGCTGAAGAACAAGCCCGGCTCCCAGGTGGTGCGCCGCCGCGGCAAGACCTACGTCATCAACAAGAAGAACCCCCGCCTCAAGGCCCGCCAGGGCTGACAGCATGCCTAGGTCCCAGCTCGACGAGTACGAGCTCATCGGTGAGCTCCATGATCTCTTCCTGAGCGAGGAGACGTGGAGCCCCATCAGGCCTGTTCTCCAGGAGCTCTTCGGAGAGCTGGGAGACAGCGCCGTGGTGATGGACATCGGCGCCGGCACGGGGCTGGGAGTCGACGCCCTGTCCCGGGTGTTCGACGGCCGCATCACCGCCGTCGAGCCTTCGGCCATGATGCGGGCCGGCCTGCTGACCAGGATCTCGACCGACGAGGACCTGGCCGGGCGCGTCCGCATCATCGCCGAACCTGCACCCGCGGCCTTCGCCCAGCTCACCGGGCCCATCGACGGCTTCCTCTGCACGCATATGCTGGGCCACCTCAGCAGCCACCAGCGCCGGGAGATGTTCGCGCAGCTGGAACAGCGTATGGCGCCCGGAGCGTCCGGACTCGTCACCGCCGACCGGCACCTCGCACCGCCGTCGGGTCGGTCCGTGGAGCAGCATCGGCGCCTCGGCGGACTGGACTACGTGGCGCGCTTCCTCCCCCAGCCGGACGGCCTAGTGCAGCGCTACGAGGTCCGCGACGGCGGCACGGTGCTGCGCAGCGTGGAGGCTGTGAGCCGATGGCAGCCCGTCACACAGGCCGCGCTCGCCGCGGAGGCGGCGCCGGCCGGCTTCGAGCTGGTGAGCCGGGGCGACGGGCTCGCCACCCTCAGAAGGAGCCCGTTCAGAACGCCCCCGCGTACCGCTCAGCCCACCGGGCGACGTCATTGATGTAGGGCACTGAGCGGTTGTAGGCCCCCACCGCGGTGGCGAAACCCTCATCCTGCGTCAGCGGCCCACCACGCTCACACAGATAGACCGCGGCGGTCAGCGCGGCGTCATCGATGTTCTGCGGGTCCGGGCCCTCTTCGCGTGCCCCGGCAGAGCCGTCCTGAGCGTAGAGCCCCCAGGTGGTCGGGATGAACTGCATCGGTCCGACGGCTCTGTCCCACTCATCGTCGCCGTCGAGCTCGCCGCCGTCGGTGTCCCGGATCTCCGCCACACCCTCACCGCCGTCCAGGGCGATGCCGATGATCGGCGGTGAGGCCGTGCCGTCTTCCTCCAGGCTCGAGCCTGCGTAGGTGCCGTGCAGGGACTCCACCTGCCCGATCCCCGCCAGGGTGTTCCAGCCCACACCGCATCCGGGCCTCTCGGCACGCTGCCGCAGGGCGGCACCCGCATAGGCCTCCAGCGCGCGCGGCGGAATCTCCTCCGACTCGGCCGTCGCGGCGACCCAGTCCGGGTCGGCGATCTCGCGCACGGGAAGATCCGCCAGCGAGGCCGCCTCACGCGCCTGCGCGGAGAACGGGGCCTGCCGCTGGACCGGAGCCTCCGGCAGCTCGGCGGACGTCTGATCGTCAGGCTCCTCCGGAGCTCCCCCGCAGGAGGTCAGGAGCACGACGACGCAGGCGGCCGCCCCGAGGAGTCGGGGCCGCCGCCTGCGCTGCGTCGTGGGATCTGAGATCGAGCGTCCGGAGGCCATCTCAGTCATCTGCGTCGCGCCGACCGCCGATGGTCAGCCTCCCAGCGCCGCGCGGCGCCGTGCCGACTCGGCGGCGGCCGCCTCGAGCTGCTCGGCGACCCGCACCGGAGCGGTGCCGCCGACGGCGTCACGGGAGGCCAGGGAGCCCTCCACGCTGAGCACGTGACGCACCTCGGGCGTGAGAGCCGGGTGGATGGCGGCCAGCTCCTCATCGGTGAGCTCGTGCAGCTCCTTGACGGGCGCATGCTGCTCACAGGCCCGCACACATTCTCCGGCCACCTCATGGGCCACCCGGAACGGCACACCCTGCCGGACCAGCCACTCCGCGACGTCCGTGGCCAGGGAGAACCCCTGCGGGGCCAACTCGGCGAGTCGCTCGGGGTGGAACTCGAGCGTGGCGATCATCCCGGAGACCGCCGGAAGGAGCAGCTCGAGGGTGTCGACGGCGTCGAAGGCCGGCTCCTTGTCCTCCTGCAGATCCCGGTTGTAGGCCAGCGGCAGCGCCTTGAGCGTCGCCAGCAGACCGGTGAGGTCACCGATGAGCCGGCCGGCCTTGCCGCGGGCCAGCTCCGCGATGTCCGGGTTCTTCTTCTGCGGCATGATCGAGCTGCCCGTGGAGTACGCGTCGTCGAGCGTGACGAAGCCGAACTCCTTGGTGGCCCAGAAGATGACCTCCTCGCTGATCCGGGAGAGGTCCACCCCGATCATCGCGGTCACCCAGGTGAACTCCGCCACCAGGTCCCGCGAGGCGGTGCCGTCGATGGAGTTCTCCGTCGGCCCGTCGAAGCCCAGCTCGGCGGCCACCTGCGCCGGGTCCAGACCCAGCGAGGAGCCGGCCAGCGCTCCGGAGCCGTACGGGGAACGCGCCAGACGACGGTCCAGGTCCGCCAGACGGTCGACGTCGCGCAGCAGCGGCCACGCATGGGCGAGCAGATGATGGGCCAGCAGCACCGGCTGCGCATGCTGCAGATGGGTGCGGCCCGGCATTGGCGCCGTCGGGTGCCGCCGCGCCTGGGAGACCAGGGCCTCGACGACGTCGAGGACGCCGGATGAGATGACCGCGACCTGATCCCGCAGGTACATGCGCACCATCGTGGCGATCTGATCATTCCTCGACCGTCCGGCGCGCAGCTTGCCGCCGAGCTCCTGGCCCGCCCGCTCCAGCAGCCCGCGCTCCAGCGCCCCGTGGACGTCCTCGTCGGACTCCGCGGGAGTGAAGGCCCCGGAGCGGACGTCCTCGGCGAGGGCGTCCAGCGCCGAGAGCATCCCCTCCAGCTCGGACTCGGTCAGCAGCCCCGCCCGGTGCAGCACTCGGGCGTGCGCCCGGGATCCGGCGATGTCATAGGGGGCGAGCTTCCAGTCGAAATGCGTGGACTTGCTCAGCGCCGCCATCACATCGGCCGGCCCGGAGGCGAAGCGCCCACCCCACAGGGAGCCCTCGTTGGTGCCGTGCGTCTGGCTGGTCGACTCCGTTCCCATGCCGGCTGCGCTCACTTCTCGACGCCGGCGCCGGAGAGGTCGGGCTTGCCGTGGATCCGCTCCTCGCGCTGCGAGGCCGTCCGGGCGGACAGCCCGAAGATGTCGATGAATCCGGGCGCCGACGACTGATCGAAGGAGTCGCCTTCGTCGTAGGTGGCGAGGTTGAAGTCGTACAGGGAGGTCTCGGAGCGCCGGCCCTGCACCGTGGCGCGGCCGCCGTGGAGCTCCAGGCGGATCTCCCCGGAGACGTACTTCTGGGTCTCGTCGATGAAGACGTCGAGGTTGTTCTTCAACGGCGAGAACCACTGGCCGTCATAGACCAGCTCGGTCCACCGCTGATCGACCGTCTTCTTGAACCGCGCCTGCTCGCGCTCCAGGGTGATGTTCTCCAGCTCCCGGTGGGCGGCCATCAGGGCCATCGCGCCCGGCGCCTCATAGATCTCCCTCGACTTGATGCCCACCAGTCGGTCCTCCACGATGTCGATCCGCCCGATGCCCTGGGCGCCGGCGCGGCGGTTGAGCTCCTCGATGGTCTCCAGCGGCGTCACGCTGCGTCCGTCGAGGGCCACCGGCACGCCCTGATCGAAGGTGATGGTCACGACGTCGGCCGCCGGCGGGAAGGCCGGGTCTTCGGTGTAGTCGTAGACGTCCTTGGTGGGGCCGTTCCAGATGTCCTCCAGGAAGCCCGTCTCCACGGCCCGTCCCCAGACGTTCTGGTCGATGGAGAAGGGGTTCTTCTTCGTCGTCTCGATCGGCAGGTCGTTCTTCTCCGCGTACTCGATGGCCTTCTCCCGGGTCAGGGCGAGGTCGCGGACTGGGGCGATGCACTTCAGCTCCGGGCCGAGCGTCTGGATGGAGACCTCGAAGCGCACCTGGTCGTTCCCCTTGCCGGTGCAGCCGTGGGCGACAGTGGAGGCCCCGAACTGCTGAGCGGCGGCGACGAGGTGCTTCGAGATCACCGGTCGCGAGATGGCCGAGACCAGCGGGTAGGCGTCCATGTACAGCCCGTTGGCCTTCAGCGTGGGCATGCAGTACTGCTCGGCGAACTCGTCGCGAGCGTCGGCCACGTAGGCCTCGACGGCGCCGCAGTCCAGGGCGCGCTGGCGGACGGTCTCCAGGGACTCTCCGCCCTGTCCGACGTCGACGGCGACGGCGACGACCTCGGAGCCGGTCGCCTCGGCGATCCAGCCGATGGCCACTGAGGTGTCGAGGCCGCCCGAGTAGGCGAGAACGATGCGATCGGTCACGGGTCCAGCTCCTTGCATGTCGTCCCTGGGCGGCCAGGGAGGTGTGGTGGTCGGCTCACCGAGGAGTCTACATAAATATTCAGTCCATTGCATACTCACGCAGTGGGGCTCGGGGAACCGCCGTCTCCCTGGCAGGCTATCGCCTCAGGACGCGGCCGTCAGCGGCTCCGCGACACCGAGCCTCCGACTCCGACGACGATCCCTGCGACGACGCCGGCGCATCCACCAGGACACCGCCGCCAGATGCGGGAACTCCAGCAGCATGCCGAGCACGATCACCGCAGTCACCACGGGATCCTCGCCCAGCACCAGGGCCGTGACGGCCAGCATCAGCGGCGCATTCCGAGCCGCCGTCGTGAAGATGACCAGGATCAGATCCGGCTCGGCCAACGCGGCACGCCGCGACACGGCCACAGCGAGCCCCATGCTGAGCGCGAAGAACAGGGCGACCACGATCAGCACCTGGACGAAGACCCACGGCACCAGGACCGCCTCCGACGCCCCGGCGGCGAAGAGCACCAGGATCAGCGCGGCGATCACCCAGGGCAGGGCCGCGCCTCCGGCCCGCTGAACGGCGGCGAGCGCGTCACGGCCGGCCGCCCGACCGACCAGCAGGCGCACCAGCACCGCCGCTGCGGCCGGAATCAGCAGGCCTTCTGTGACAGCCGGCCACAGCGCCTCCATCACTCCAGGGAGGCTGCGCCCGGTGACCAGCGAGATCCACACCGGGTAGAGGAGCAGCTGCAGCACCAGGGAGACCGGGATCAGCGCCGCCCCCAGCACAGCGTTCCCACCGGCCACCCGGGTGAATCCGAGGAACCAGTCCGTGCAGGGGAACAGCAGATAGATCAGCAGCCCCAGACGCACGGCCTCGCTGTCGGGAACCAGCAGCGTCACCAGCCCCAGGGCGGCCGCCGGCAGCACGAGCATGTTGAGCACCAGCGCCACGACGGCGGCGCGGCGCGAGCGCAGCAGCTCCCGCGCCCCACCGACTCGCAGCTCCAGGAACACCAGCCCGAGCAGCAACATGATCAGCGGATCCGTCGCATGCTCCGCCCAGGCGGCGTCCGAGCCGGTCAGTCCCAGCAGCAGGCCGCCGGCGATCGCCAGCAGGAACAGCCAAGGCGGCGAAGCACTCAGCACGCGCATTCGGCCCCGCAGGACTCGACGTCCTCGGCGAGCATGCCGGCCTGACGCCAGGCCTCGAGCGCCGTGCAGTCCTTCCCGAGGGACTCGCCGACCACGCGGGCGACATGGGCGAAGCGCTGCCGGAACTTGTAGACGAAGCAGAAGCGCTGCGACCCGTGACGCAGCGCCGCTCCGGCAAGGAAGAGCCCGGGGGCTCGGGTGGACTGATCGTCGGCGTCCACCAGGGGCCAGCCGTCCTCCCTGCGGTCGAACAGATGCGCCGCGGGTCCGAGACCAGGCCCGAACCCGGTGCCCGCCAAAGGTGCCGAGTCGGCCTCCAGCACGGTGCCGTCGCTGAGAGAGACCGACCAGCGGTCTCCGTCGCGGGCCACCGACGAGGCATGCCGAGCCAGCAGGCGGAGCCTGCCGGTCTGCTGGGCGCGAGCCAGCCGCATCCTGGTGCGCGGCGCCAGGCGGAAGGACGGATCGGACCCTTCGCCGGCGTCCCAGGGATGGTCGGCATCGAGCACAGTGACCTCCGCGCCGGCCTCGACATGGTGGCAGGCGACGTCGAGGCCGGACTCGTAGCCGCCGAGCACCACGAGGCGACCCTGCCGCGGCCCCCAGGCCTCGTGGCGGGAGGTGTGGACCAGCGCGCCCTTCCCCGCCATCTGTGGCACGGCGGGGTCTTGGAACTCCCCGCCGGCCCAGACCACCGTCCGCGCTGGGATGGGCCCGTGCGGGGTGGTGGCGACGAAGCCGCCGTCGTCCTGCCGCAGCGAGGTGACCTCACACTCCGGAGCGACCGGCACCTCGAAGACCCGGGCGACACCGCGCAGGTACTTCGCGTAGCCGCGCCCGTCGGGATAGTCCACACCGAGGCTGAAGGCGGGAGAGGTCTCCGGGTGCACGGAGTTCAGGTCCGTGGACCCGTAGCCGTTGCCGGTGAAGGACGGGGTGAGGAATCGCTGCTCCTGCGGCCATCGCCGGAAGGTCTCGCCGATCTGGCCGCGGTCGACGACGCCGACGGTCAGTCCGTCGACGGCGTCGAGGGCGAGGGCGCACCCGATGCCGGCGGGGCCCGCCCCGACCACGAGGGTGTCGAGGGCCTGCGCTGGAGAGGGGGTCATGGAGCGACCTTCCTAGTTATTGAGAATGACTTTCAATAACTCAGCATACGCGACGGCGTCGATGACCTCGGACGACATGACACGCCGCCGTCGCCGGCTCGGCCTCCGATACACTCGGGGCCATGCCACACGACTCCTCCCCCGCCGCCGGACAGCCCCAGGACACCGGCGACGTCCCCGAGCTGACCGACGAACAGCTGGAGTTCCTCAACTCCATGTTCGACCTCGCGCGGCAGGGCCGTGGCGAAGAGCTGCTGGGCCTCATCGACCAGGGGATCCCGGTCAACCTGGCCAACGCCAAGGGCGACACGCTGCTGATCCTGGCCACCTACAACAACCACGTCTCCCTGGTGAAGGGCCTGCTCGACCGGGACGCCGACGTCGACCGGCTCAACGACCGCGGCCAGTCCGCCCTGACCTGTGCGGTGTTCCTGCAGAACGAGGAGACGGTGCGCCTGCTCCTCGACGCCGGCGCGGACCCCCGCCACGAGGGCCAGAACGCCTATGCGGCCATCGAGATGTTCGGCCTCGACGCGATGCGTGCCGTGCTCGACGAGCACCAGGGGAACCGCTCCGGGAAGTGACGAGGCCCCGTCATCCCACGGGAGCCCCGCCGATCCAGACACCGGCCACATCCGCCGCTGAGCCCAGCGAGAAGATCTTCGCCACCACATCCTGCGCATCACGGGCGTAAGGCAGGACCTGCTCCAGCGTCCCGCCCGTCTGGGGCCGCACCAGCACCGCGTCGAAATGACGTCCCACCGACAGATCCCCGATCTCCTCGGCCAGTCCCAGCACCTGAGCGCCGGAACGTGTCGCCAGATGCAGCAGGTCCGAGGGGCGCAGGTCCAAGCCCTCAGCACCGAGCAGACGCTGCCCGAAATAGGCCTGCAGGCCTTCCGCCACCAGGAAGAACCCCGCCCCGGCGCCGACATCGGTGCCCAGCGCGACCGGCACGCCCGCGTCCCGATGGCGCCGCCAGGGGAACAGCCCGCTGCCGAGGGAGAAGTTCGACGTCGGGCAGTGGGCCACCGCTGCACCCCGCTCCCCCAGGATGACCAGCTCCTCCTCCGTGGGATGCACATCATGGGCCAGCACCGCACGTGAGCTCAGCAGCCCGGCCCGGTCATAGGTGTCCACGTAGTCCCGGGCCTCTGGAAACAGCTCGCGCACGGCGGCGATCTCCGCCGGGTTCTCATTGACATGCGAGGTGAACCAGAGACCCTCGTCGCCCGGCCCCGTGCCCGCTCCCGCGGCGAGCAGCTCACCGCACGACCGCAGCATCTCCTGGCTCGCCGAGAGCGAGAACCGCGGAGTGACCGCATAGCGCAGCCGTCCTCGGCCATGCCATCGCCCCGCCAGGGTCCGGCCGGCCTCCAGAGCCCGCTCCGGGGTGACCAGCAGGCTCTCCGGGAGGAGGCGGTCGCTGACCACCAGGCCGGAGGTCATCCGCAGTCCGATCCGCTCCGCCTGCGTGAAGAGCACGTCCATCGCCGCCGGGAAGTGGGAGCCGAAGACCAGCGCCGACGTCGTCCCGGACCGCACCACGGAGGAGAGGAAGTCCTCGGCCACCGCCTGGGCATGCGTCGCCTCGGCCAACCTCTCCTCCTCGGGCAGCGCGCACTGGTCGAGCCACTCCAACAAGGGCATCCCGAGCCCGCCGATGACGCGGATCTGGGGGAAGTGGACGTGGGTGTCCACCAGGCCGGGCAGCAGAACGCCGTCGCGAAGATCCACGACCTCGTGACCGGGATGGCCGGCGACGGCGGCGTCGAGCCCGGTCCGGGCGACGATCACCCCGTCCTCGACGACCAGGGCGCAGTCGTGGTCCGCCCGCAACGCGTCAGGGTCTCCCAGCTCCCCTGGAGTGTCCAACACCTGCGCCCGATAGATCGTCATGCGCTCGCTCCCCCAGGAGCTCCGACGGACCCACGGCGCAGATAGTCCGCCACGACGCTGACCGCGATGCTCACCGGGTCCTTGCCGGGCACCTCAGAGAGCCCGATGGGGCAGGTGATGCGGTCGAGGTGCTCCTCGGGGTGCCCGCTCTCCTGCAGCCGACGACGGAACCGGGCCCATTTCGCCCGTGACCCGATGAGCCCCGCGTAGCCGAGATCCTCCCGCCCCAGGGCGGCCTCACACAGGAACAGGTCCTCGGCGTGGTCATGGGTCATGATCAGCACGTGGGCCCCCGCGGGCAGCTGCGCCATCACCGTCTCCGGGGCCGGGGCGTGGTGGACCTCCACCTGGGCCCGAGACTCCGTCAGGTCCAGGGCGCGGGCCCGGCCCGCCTGTTCCTCGCGGCTGTCCACCAGGTGCAGGGTCACGGACAGGCGAGAGAACATCCGCGCCGTCTCCAGGCCTACGTGGCCGACGCCGAAGATCGCCACGACCGGCGGCGCACCGATCCGTTCGAAGAGCAGCGAGACCTGCCCACCGCAGCACTGACGACCGTGGACGGCAGGCGCATGCTCGGTCAGGGACAGCTCCAGGATCTGGGGGCTCTCCGACCCCGGGGCCAGCAGGGATCGGGCATGCTCGATGGCGGTCTGCTCGAGGTTCCCTCCCCCGATGCTGTCCCAGGAGCCGTCCGCGGCGACGACCATCTTGGCCCCCGCCTCCCGCGGGGCGTGACCGCGGGTGCTCAGCACGGTGACGAGCACGCCCGCCCGGCCCCGAGCCCGCAGCCGGCCCAGCTCCTCATGCCAGTCACCCGTCAGCTCCACCGTCAGCCGCCGCTCACCGGCTCTGCGGCCTCATCCCGCGCCGCCTCGTCCCCTGCCGCCTCCCGGGCACGCCGCAACGCCCAGAACACCGCCTCCGGGGTGGCCGGACTGGGCAGCTCCACCGAGGATCCGCCGGGGCCGAAGGCGGCCACCGCGGCCCGCAGCGCCTCCCGGACGCTGAAGGCCAGCATGAGGGGAGGCTCCCCCACCGCCTTGGATCCGTACACCACCCCGGGCTCGGTGGCGCGTTCGTAGAGATGCACCGTGAAGTCCTCCGGCATCTCCGAGAAGCTGGGGAGCTTATAGGTGCTCGCCGCCTGGGAGAGCACCCGGCCGCGTCCCGGCGAGTCGCCTTCGTCCCAGCGGAGGTCCTCCAGGGTCAGCCACCCGACGCCCTGGACGAAGCCGCCCTCGATCTGGCCCACATCGATCAGCGGGGACAGCGAGTCGCCGACGTCGTGGAGGATGTCGGTGCGGAGCAGCCGGTGGGCTCCGGTGAAGCCGTCCACCTCGACCTCGCTGACGGCCGCACCGTAGGCGAAGTACTTGAACGGTTCGCCTCGCATCGCCACCGGGTCCCAGTGGATGCCCTCGGTGCGGTGGTAGCCGGCGGCGAAGAGCTGGACCCGCTGCAGATAGGCGTCCCGCACGACGTCGGCGAAACTCACCGGCTCGGTCCCCAGCCCCCGAACCTCGCCGTCGGAGAATCGGACGTCATGGGAGTGGACCCCGAGCCGCCGAGAGGCCACCTCCGCCAGCCTCTGGCGAATCTGCTCGCAGGCGTTCCTCACGGCTCCGCCGTTGAGGTCCGCGCCCGAGCTGGCCGCCGTGGCGGAGGTGTTGGGCACCTTGTCCGTGCGGGTCGGGGCCAGACGCACCTGCTCCAGCGGCAGGCCCAGAGCCGTGGCCGCCACCTGCCGCATCTTGGTGTGCAGCCCCTGGCCCATCTCCGTGCCGCCGTGGTTGATGAGCACCGAGCCGTCCTTGTAGACGTGCACCAGGGCGCCGGCCTGGTTGAAGGCGGTGAAGTTGAAGGAGATCCCGAACTTCACCGGGGTCAGTGCCAGTCCGCGCTTCCGGTGGCCATGCCGGGCGTTGAACTCCTCCACCTGCCGACGTCGGGACACGACGTCGGCGCGATCCTCCAGCTGGTCCCAGATGTCGCCGAGACGTTCGGCGTGCCGCACGGGCTGCCCATAGGGAGTGACGTCTCCGGGGCGGTAGAGGTTCCGGCGCCGCAGCTCGTCCGGGGCCAGCCCCAGCAGCGGCGCGCACCGCCCCAGGATGTCCTCGATGATGAGCATCCCCTGCGGCCCTCCGAATCCGCGGAAGGCGGTCTGCGAGGTCTTATGCGTCTTCGCGATCCGGCCCAGGACCTCCACGGCCGGGATGAGATAAGCGTTGTCGATGTGGCACAGGGCCCGCGAGAGCACCGGCTCGGAGAGGTCCAGGGACCACCCGCCGTCCGAGGTGATGACCGCCTTCAGCGCCCGGAGGCGGCCGGCGTCGTCGAAGCCCACCTCCCACTGCGCGGCGAAGGGGTGGCGCTTGCCGGTCATCGTGATGTCCTGGGTGCGGGTCAGGCGCACGCGGACCGGGCGGCCCGTACGCACCGCTCCGAGCGCGGCGACCGCGGCCAGACCATGGGGCTGCATCTCCTTGCCGCCGAAGCCTCCGCCCATCCTCAGCGCCTGGACCGTCACCTCATGGGAGGCGACCCCCAGCACGTGGGCCACGATCTCCTGCGTCTCGGTGGGGTGCTGGGTGGAGCTGTGGACCATCACCTGCCCGGCCTCGTCCACCAGGGCGAGGGACGCGTGGGTCTCCAGGTAGAAGTGCTCCTGGCCGCCGAAGGAGAACGTCCCCGAGAAGCGGCGGGGCGCCTCCGCGAGACCGGTGCCGACATCGCCGCGGCGCAGCACCGGCTGCCGGCCCTGGAAGCTCTCCGCGGCGATCGCCTCGTCCAGGGTGATCAGCGCGTCCAGGGGTTCGTAGTCTACGACGACGGCCTCGGCACCCCGCCGGGCGGCCTCCTGGGTCTCCCCCAGCACCCAGCACACGGCGTGCCCGTGGAACATCACCACCCGCGGAAAGAGCGGTTCGTCACCCTTCACCCCGGCGTCGTTGATGCCGGGGACGTGCTCGGCGGTGAGCACCTCCACGACGCCGTCGACGGCGCGAGCACCCGCAGTGTCCAGGGCCAGCACGCGAGCATGGGCATGCGGAGCCTGGACGGGCCAGGCGTGCAGGGTCCGCGGGTCGCGGACGGCGATGTCGTCGGTGTACTGGGCTGCTCCCGTCACGTGCAGGGCCGCGCTCTCATGCGGTTCGGCGGCGCCGACGCCGCGGTGCTCGGACGGGGACTCAGGCCGGATCTGAGGGTCGGTCTGCGACGTCATGGCCTCGTCTCCTCCTTCACGGGCTCCTCGGGACGATCCTCGCGGTCCTCCCGCTCGGCGAGGAACCGGTGCAGGCTCTGGGCGAGCATCTCGGCGCGGTAGTCCGCACTGGCCCGCAGATCGTCCATCGGCGTGCCCTCGGCCCGCAGGACCGACGCCGCCTCGTCGACGGTCGCGGGCGTCCACTCCCGGCCGCGCAGGGCGTCCTCCGCGGCCAGCGCACGCAGCGGCGTGGCGGCCACCCCGCCGAGTCCGATGCGGACATCGTCGACGTGCCCGTCGCGCAGCGTCACGGCGTAGGCCACGGCCACCGAGGAGATGTCGTCGAACCGCCGCTTGGCGATCTTGTGGAATGCGGTGTGCGGCTGCAGAGGCAGGGGGATCCGCACCGCCCGGATGAGCTCCCCGGCCGTCCGCACGGTCTGCCGATACCCGGTGAAGAAGTCCTTCAGCGGGACCGTCCGCCGCCCGTCGGCGGAGACCAGGTCCAGCTCCGCATCCAAGGCGAGCAGTGCCGGGGCGGCGTCGCCGATGGGCGAGGCCGTGCCCAGATTGCCGCCGAGGGTGGCGCTGTTCCTGATCAGCCGCGAGGCGAACTGCGGGAGCAGCTGGGCCACCAGCGGGACGCGGCCGGAGACGGTGCGCTCGATCTCTGAGAGGGTCGCGGCCGCGCCGATCTCGACGGCGTCATCCGCCCAGGTGATCGCCTGCAGTTCGGGCAGATGGTCGATCGCCAGCAGGCTGCGAGGGCGGGCGTGCCGGATGTTCCGCTCCACTCCGAGGTCGGTGGCGCCGGCGATCACCACCGTCTCAGGGTCCTGGGCGAGCCGGTCCAGAGCCTCCGCCAGGGTCGCCGGACGGAGGAACCAGCCGTCCTCGGCGGCCACCGACGTCGTCGCGGCCGCAGGTGCGGCGGAGGCACAGCGGCGCGCCAGCGGGTCTTCAGGGTGCGGCCGACCCAGCGCATAGGCGGCGTCCCGGATGGGCCGGTAGCCGGTGCAGCGGCACAGGTTGCCGCTCAGGGCGTGCAGGTCGAAGCCGTTCGGGCCGTGCGAGTCGCCGCAGGGCGCGGAGACGCCGGACGAGCCGTCAACACCCTCGTCAGCATCGTCGTCGCCGGTGGCCCGCCGTTCGGGCCGGTAGAACTCGGCGGCCATCGAGCAGATGAATCCGGGGGTGCAGTATCCGCATTGGGATCCCCCGCGCTGCGCCATCTCCTGCTGGACGGGGTGGAGGCCGTCCGCGCCGTCGGCGAGGCCTTCCGCGGTGACGATCTCTTGGCCGTCGAGAGCCGCAGCCGGCGGCAGGCAGGAGTTGACCGCAGTCCACCGGACGGAGGCGCCGCCGTCGGGGCGGGCCACCAACACGGCGCAGGCGCCGCACTCTCCCTCGGCGCAGCCCTCCTTCGCGCCGGTCAGTCCGAGCCCGCGCAGCCAGTCCAGCAGGCTCATCCGAGGGGGCGCCGCCTGCACCCGCTCACGAGCGTTGACGGTGATCCGGATCGGGTTCGTCGTCATCCTGTGCTCCTGGTCGAGGTCGTCGGCCGAGCCCCCGCCAGGGTCTGCGGAGCGACCGACGAGACCAGTATCACACGTGACGATCCAGAACGGAGAGCATATTCCGCGATGCGGAGATGCAGTGTCGCGGGTCAGGACGCCTCGTCCGCTTCAGGGTCCCGTCCTTCCGCGAAGGCGCGGAAGCGTTCCGCGAGCACCGGACCGCTCTGCGGCCCGGCGGTGACCAGCATGATGGTGTCATCCCCGGCGATGGTGCCCAGCACGTCCCGGAGACCGGCATGGTCGACCGCGCTGGCCAGGAACTGCGCGGCCCCCGGCGGCGTCCTGAGGATGACCAGGTTGGCGCTGGCCTCCGCCGAGACCAGCAGGTCCCGACACAGGCCCACCAGACGGGCCAGCGTGGTGGCCTCCGTCTGATCCGCCTGGAACTCACGCTCATGGCCTTCGGCGGGGACGGCGTAGATGAGCGCCCCGTCGGCTCCCCGCACCCTTGCGGCGCCGATCTCCACCAGGTCCCGGGACAGCGTCCCCTGGGTCACCCGCACTCCCTCCTCGGCGAGCTGCTCCACCAGCTCGCCCTGCGACCGGACGGTGCCACGAGTGATCAGCTCCCGGATCTTGGCATGCCGGGCGGTCTTGGTGGTGGGGGTGCTCTGCGTGCTCATCGTCGCGGCAGCTCCTCGCCACGTTCGCCGGCACGCACCAGCGCCACCGTCTCCTCGTCGGCCAGGCCTGACTCCACCAGCAGCCAGGCCATGAGGGCCTTCTGCGCGTGCAGCCGGTTCTCCGCCTCGTCCCAGACCACCGACTGCGGGCCGTCGATGACCTCGGCGCTGATCTCCGCCTCCCGATACGCCGGCAAGCAGTGCAGCACGATCGCGCCCTCGGCCGCCTGCGCCAGCGCGGCCGCATCGACCCGATAGTCCCCGAAGAGCTGCAGCCGCTGCTCCTTCTCGTCCTCCTGCCCCATGGAGATCCAGGTGTCGGTGGCCACGACGTCGGCCCCAGCCAGCGCCTCGGAGGCCTCGGTGGTGATGGTCACCGAGCCGCCGGTCTCCGCGGCCCGCACGCGGGCGGCGGAGACGATCTCCTCGGCCGGCTGGTATCCCTCGGGTCCGGCGATGCGCACGTCCATGCCGGCGTTGGCTCCGGCCAGCAGGTACGAGTTGGCCATGTTGTTCGCCGCATCCCCCAGATACGCCAGGGAGCGCCCCGTCAGCTCGCCCAGATGCTCTCGGACCGTGAGCAGGTCCGCCACCAGCTGGCAGGGGTGGTAGTCGTCGGAGAGCGCGTTGATGACCGGCACGCGGCTGTGGGCGGCCATCTCCTCCAGACCGGACTGCTCATAGGTGCGCCAGATGATCAGCGAGACCATGCGCTCCAGGACCTTCGCGGTGTCGCTGATCGACTCCTTGTGGCCCAGCTGGGACTCCCCCGGATTGATGATCAGCGGCGCCCCACCGAGGGCGGAGATGCCTGCGGCGAAGGAGATCCGGGTCCGGGTGGACGTCTTGTCGAAGTAGACGGCCGCGGTCTGCGGTCCCGCCAGCGGCGTGATCGCGTAGGGGGCGGCCTTCATGGCCGCTGCCAGGGTCAGGACCCGGCCCAGCTCCTCGGGGCTGAGGTCCAGGTCGGTGAGGAAGTGGCGGGTCATAGGGTCTCCTTCGCAGCGCGGTGGATCCCGGGCAAGGCGTCCACGAAGCGCATCATCTGGGTCTCGGTGATGGTCAGCGGCGGGGCGAGCCGCAGCGTGTGCGGTCCCGGGGCGTTGATGATGAAGCCGGCTTCCAGCGCGGCCGACACCATCGCCGGGGCGAGGGCGGGGCCGCCGTCGTCCCCACGATCGCCGCCGTCGACGTCGAAGCCGATCAGCAGGCCATGGGCCCGGACCTCGGTGACCAGCTCCAGCTGCTCCAGAGCCGCCGCCGTCGCCGCGCCGACCCGACGCACGTTCTGCAGGACGTCCCCGGACTCCAGGGCGTGGATGGTCGCCAGCGCCGCCGCCGTCGCCACCGGGTTCCCACCGAAGGTGGTGCCGTGCTGTCCGGCGGAGAGCAGCCCGCTGACCTGCTCGCCGAAGGTGATCATGGCACCGATGGGGAATCCGCCGCCGAGGCCCTTGGCCAGCGTCATGGCGTCGGGCCGCGCGTCGGTGGACGCGAACCACTCCCCGGTGCGGCCCACCCCGGTCTGGACTTCGTCGACGATCATCAGCGCGCCGGCCTCCCGGGTGATCTCCCGGACGGCCTGGAGGTACCCCTCCGGCATCCCGCGGACCCCGGCCTCTCCCTGGACGGCTTCGACGACGACGGCGGCCACCGTGGGGTCGACCGCCTGGCGCAGCGCCTCCACGTCACCGGCGGGCACCCACTCGACACCGCCCGGCAGCGGTTCGAAGGGTTCCCGATGGGCGGGCTTCCAGGTCAGCGCCAGGGCTCCCATGGAGCGACCGTGGAAGCCGTCCTCCAGCGCGATGATGCGCGGACGGTCCGCCCCGCCATGCCGTCGGGCGAGCTTGAAGGCGGCCTCGTTGGACTCGGTGCCGGAGTTGGTGAAGAACACCTTGGAGCCCTCGGGTGCCGCAGACAGCTGCAGAAGCTTCTCGGCCAGGGCGACCTGGGTGGGACTGGTGAAGAAGTTGGAGATGTGCCCCAGGGTGGCCGACTGGCTGGCCACCACGGAGGTGATCAGCGGGTGGGCGTGGCCCAGCGCGTTGACCGCGATCCCGGCCAGCAGGTCCAGGTACTCTCGTCCGTCCGCGTCCCACACGGTGGCTCCGGAGCCGCGCACCAGGACCCGCTGCGGGGTCCCGAAGACGCCCAGCAGGGACTCCCGGTAGCGCTCCAGCAGGGCCTGGTCGGGCTGCGCCTCGGCCAGGGCGGAGGTGGTGAGCTCCTCCGTGGTCGGACGGTGAGCGCTCGGCTGGTGGCTGCTCGGCTGATGCGGCGCGGTCATGGGGTGACCTCCTCGTCCGGGACCACCTGGGTGCCGACGCCCTCGGTGGTGACGATCTCCAGCAGCATCGAATGGGGGGCGCGGCCGTCGACGATGTGAGCCCTCGGGACCCCGCCGTCCACGGCGGTGAGTGCGGCTGTCATCTTCGGGATCATCCCGGACTGCAGCTCCGGCAGCATGGCGCGCAGGTCGGAGGCGGACAGCGAGGAGATCAGCGACGACCGGTCCGGCCAGTCAGCGTAGAGGCCCTCCACATCGGTGAGCATGACCAGCTTGGCGGCTCCCAGGGCGGAGGCCACGGCGGCGGCCGCCAGATCCGCATTGACGTTGAGCACCTCGCCGGTGGGCTGACCGGCGTCGTCGAACTCCGGGGCGACGGTGGAGATCACCGGGATGCGCTTGGCCGCGAGCAGATCCTCCACGGCGGCGGGATTGACCCCGGTGACCTCGCCGACCAGGCCGAGGTCGATCTCCTCCCCACCGAGGTGGGCGGTCTTGCGCCGGGCGCGCAGCAGGGCGGCGTCCTCCCCCGAGAGACCCACCGCATAGGGGCCGTGGCTGTTGATCAGGCCGATCAGCTCCCGTCCCACCTGGCCGGTCAGCACCATGCGCACCACATCCATGGCCTCCGGCGTCGTGACCCGGTAGCCGGCCCGGAACTCGGACTCCACGCCGACGGTCTCCAGCATGGCGTTGATCTGCGGGCCGCCGCCGTGGACCACCACCGGGTTGACCCCCACGTGGCGCAGGAAGACCACGTCCTCGGCGAAGGCACGACGCAGCTCATCGTCGACCATGGCGTTGCCGCCGTACTTGATCACGATGGTCTCGCCGGCGAACTTCTGGATCCAGGGCAGCGCCTCGATGAGCGTGGCGGCCTTGGCGCCGGCGTCGGCGCGCGGATCCCGCTCGCGGGGCTGCAGGCTGGTGGTCTTCTCGATCACGGGTTCCCCTCAGGTGGATCGGCTCAGCTGGAGTAGGCGCTGTTCTCGTGGACGTAGTCGTGCGTGAGGTCGTTGGTGAGGATGGTGGCCTCGGCGTCCCCGGACTTCAGGTCGATGGTGATCTCCACCTGGCGTCCGCTGAGGTCCACCAGGGAGCGGTCCTCCCCGATCCCGCCGCCGCGGCAGATCCACACGCCGTTGACCGCGACGTCGATCGTGGCCGGGTCGAAGGCCACATCGGTGGTGCCCACGGCGGAGAGGATGCGCCCCCAGTTGGGGTCCCGGCCGAAGATCGCGGTCTTGAAGAGGTTGGACCGGGCCACCGCGCGTCCGGCGGTCTCAGCCTCGTCCTCGTTGGCGGCATGGATCGTGGTGATGGCGATCTCGTGATGCGCGCCCTCGGCATCGGCGATCAGCTGCGCGGCGAGATCACGGCAGACCTCGGTGAGCGCCGCCTGGAACTCGCTGAGGTCCACACCGGAGGCGTCAGCCTCAGGGTGTGCGCCGGAGGCCAGGGCGACCACGGTGTCGTTGGTGGACATGCAGCCGTCCGAGTCGGCCCGGTTGAAGCTGACCCGCACGGCCTCGCGCAGTGCGGCGTCCAGATCCGGCTGGGTGATCACGGCGTCGGTGGTGAGCACCGCGAGCATGGTGGCCATGCCGGGGGCGAGCATGCCGGCCCCTTTGGCCATGCCGCCGACGACGAAGCCGGTCCCGCCGGACTGGGCCGTCTTGGAGACGGTGTCGGTGGTGCGGATCGCCTCGGCAGCGGCGGCGGCCGCGCCGTCGTCATCGGTCAGGGCCGCGGCGGCCGCATCCACGGCGGGCAGCAGAGCGTCCATGTTCAGCCGCTCACCGATCAGCCCGGTGGAGCAGACCAGCACGTCCTGGGCGGAGATGTCCAGGGCCTGAGCCACCCGTTCAGCAGTGTGGTGGGTGTCGGCGAAGCCCTCCGGCCCGGTGCAGGCGTTGGCGCCGCCGGAGTTGAGCACGACGGCGTCCGCTCGGCCGTCGCTGACGGCCTGTCGGGACCACAGCACGGGCGCGGCGGCGACCCGGTTGCTCGTGAACACAGCCGCGGCGTGGCGCTGCGGACCGGTGTTGACCACCAGGGCGAGGTCGCGTCCGGCGCTCTTCAGACCGGCGGTGACGCCTGCGGCGGTGAAGCCGGCGGCTGCGGTGACGCTCATGGGGAGACTCCCAACAGGTTCAGCCCGAGGGTCTCGTCGAGGCCCAGGGCGAGGTTCATGGACTGGACGGCACCGCCGGCGGTGCCCTTGGTGAGGTTGTCGCTGGCCGAGACCACGATCAGCCGTCCTGCGCGTTCGTCGACGGCGAGCTGGACGGTGACGTGGTTGGACCCGACCACCTGCTTCGTAGCAGGCCACTGCCCCTCCGGCAGCAGATGGACGAAAGGCTCGTCGTCGTAGCGGGTGGCATAGGCCTCCCGCAGGGCGGAGGCCGTGGCGCCGTCGGCGAGCCGGGCGGTGGAGGTGGCCAGGATGCCGCGGGCCATAGGCGCCAGCGTCGGGGTGAACGAGATCTTCACCCCGGTGCCGGCCACGGTGCTGAGTCCCTGCTCGATCTCCGGGGTGTGGCGGTGCACGCCGCCCACGCCGTAGGGGCTCATCCCGCCCATCACCTCGGATCCCAACAGATGGGGCTTCAGCGACTTCCCAGCTCCGGAGGTCCCGGTGGCGGCGACGATGACGACGTCGGTGGGCTCGACCAGGCCTGCGGCGAAGGCCGGCGCCAGGCCGAGCAGGATCGTGGTGGGATAGCAGCCGGGTACGGCGATGCGTCGGGCCCCGGTGAGCTTCTCGCGCTGCCCGGGCAGCTCCGGCAGTCCGTACGGCCAGGTTCCCTGGTGCGCGGAGCCGTAGAACGCCTCCCAGGCCTCAGCGGACTCCAGTCGATGGTCGGCTGCGGCGTCGATGACGAGGACGTCCTCGGGCAGCTGGGCCGCGATCTCGCCGCTGGCCCCGTGCGGCAGGGCGAGGAAGACGACGTCGTGGCCGGCGAGGTTCTCGGCCGTGGTCTCCAGGATGGTCTTCTCCGCCAGCGGTCGCAGATGGGGCTGGAGGGAGCCGAGGGCCTCCCCGGCCGAGGAGTGCGCGGTGACCGCGCCGATCTCGACCTCGGGATGCCCGGCGAGCAGGCGGAGCACTTCGCCTCCGGCATAGCCGGAGGCGCCGGAGACAGCGATCGAGTACGTCATGCCTGCCAGTCTACGCACATGTATGCAGGCATATCAATATTTATGCATGGGGGGCGCGGGCGGGATCTCGTTCTTCATGTCCAGCCGACTTCGATAGTCTGACCCGCATGAACGAACAGAGCGTCTTCCCCGAGGACCTGCCCAGTGCCGCACGCGTGACGCGCACCGAGCAGGCCGGCGGAACTGAAGTGTTCAGCACGGTGGAGGTCTCCCTGCCCGAGCCCGGCCCCGGCCAGGTCCTGGTGGAGACCGCGGCCGCGGGAGTCAACTTCATCGAGACCTACCAGCGCAGCGGGGTCTATCCCGTGGAGCACCCCTTCGTCCCCGGTGGCGAGGGCACCGGCACCATCATCGCCGCCGGAGAGGCCGTCGAGGGCCTGGAGATCGGCCGACGGGTCACCACCAGCGAGGCGGCCACCGGCACCTACGCCACCCATTTCCTGATCGACGCCGCCAAAGCCGTCCCGGTCCCCGACGAGGTCACCGACGAGCAGGCCGCCGCCCTCCCCCTGCAGGGCGCGACCGCCCACTACCTGATCAACTCCACCTACCGGGTGGCACCGGGCGAGACCGTGCTGACCCACGCCGGCGCCGGCGGCGTCGGCCAGATCCTCACCCAGCTGCTCAAGGCCAAGGGCGCCCGGGTCATCACCACCACCTCCACTGCCGAGAAGGCGGAGATCGCCCAGGCCGCCGGCGCGGACTACGTGCTGAGCTACGACACCTTCGCCGACGAGGTCCGCGAGATCACCAAGGGCGAAGGCGTCTCGGTGGTCTACGACGGCGTCGGCCGCGACACCTTCACCGGCTCCCTCGAGAGCTTGGGCGTGCGCGGCACCCTGGTGCTCTTCGGCGGGGCCTCCGGCCAGGTCCCGCCCTTCGACCTCCAGGAGCTCAACCGCCGCGGAGGGCTGTTCGTGACCCGCCCGTCACTGCAGTGGTACCTCCGCAATGCCGAGGAGCGCGCCTGGCGGTTCTCCGAGCTCTTCAAGGCGCTGACCTCCGGGGACCTGACCCTGAGCATCGGCGGAAGCTACCCCCTGGCCGAGGCCGGCCGCGCCCATGACGACCTCGAGAACCGCAGGACCACGGGCAAACTGCTGCTGGTCCCCTGACCCCGCCTTCCCACACATACCCCGCAGACGACGTCGGACCCTCTCCCTGGATCACCAGGGCGAGGGGCCGACGTCGTCTGGGCTGGGTCTCAGCGCTGGACGGCGCCATGGCGTGCGGTCGCCAGCGCCACGGCCGCCTCCCGGGCCTCGGAGGTCTCTTCGGCGGTCAGGGTGCGGTCCTCGGCCCGGAATCGCAGGGCATAGGCCAGCGACTTCCTACCGGGCTCAATCCCCTCTCCGGAGTAGACGTCGAAGAGCCGGATCTCCTCGAGCAGCTCGCCGGCGCCCGATGCCAGCGTGGACTGCAGCTCGCCGGCGGGCAGGGACTCCTCCACGATGAGCGAGACGTCCTGTGTGGACGGCGGGAACGTGGAGATCTGCTCCGCCACCACCTTCTCCGGTGCCGCCGCCAGCAGGGCACTGAGGTCCAGCTCCATCACGGCGGTGCGCGCCGGAAGGTCCCAGCCCTCGGCCACCTTCGGGTGCAGCTCGCCCGCGTGACCGACGACGGCGCCGTCGACCACCAGCTCCGCGGTGCGCCCGGGGTGGAAAGCCTGGTGATGCCCCTGCCGCACCGTGAGGTCCACGCCGAGAAGCTCTGCGGCGGTGCGGGCGGCGTCCACAGCGTCGGCCCAGTCTCGGACACGCCCCGGCTGCCCGGGGGTGGGTGCCGGCTCCGAGCCGGCCACCGCGACGGCCAGATGCCACGGCTGGCGGGGGATCCCCGCCTCCAGCCCGGCCAGCGCGTCGTCACCCGGGCGGGCGCCCAGCGGCGGGATGCTCGGACTGCCCACGGTCTCGCCCGGCAGATACACCAGCCCCGCCTCATAGAGCGCGAGGTCGGCGAATCCGCGGGAGACGTTGCGACGCAGCGTGTCCAGCAGCCCCGGGAGCACCGTGGTGCGCAGGGTGCCGTGCTGGGCGGCGATCGGATTGGCCAGGCGCAGCATGTCCAGCTCGCCCTCGTCGGCGCGACCGAAGAGGGAATTGGCCTCCTCCGAGTAGAACGGATAGCTCAGCGTCTCGGTGAAGCCTGCCGCCGCCATGCCGCTGAGCACCTGGCGGCGCCGCTGCTGCTCGCGGGTCAGGCCCCGGCCGGCCGGGGCGACCGGAAGCCGGGAGGGGATCTGGTCGTAGCCGATCAGGCGTGCGATCTCCTCGACCAGCGCCTCCGGGATCGTGAGGTCGGGACGCCAGCTGGGCGGGGTGACCCGCAGCGTCTCCCCGGCGTCCTCCACCTGGGCGCCGATCTCCTCCAGCGTGGCCACGACCTGGTCTCGGGTGTAGTCCACGCCGACGACCCGGGCGGGCAGCGCCGGATCCAGCGCGATGGGCTCGGGCAGCCGGGGAGCTCCGACTGCGGTGACCTCACCGGTGTCCGTCCCGCCTGCCAGCTGGACCAGCAGGTCCACCGCCCGCTGAGCGGCGACCGCCGGCAGCAGCGGGTCCACGCCGCGTTCGTTGCGCTTCGACGCCTCGGAGGGCAGCTTGTGGCGGCGCTTGCTGCGGCTGACGCTGACCGGGTCGAAGTGTGCCGCCTCGATGAGGATGCTGGTGGTGCCCTCCCCCACTTCGGTCTCCGCGCCGCCCATGACCCCGGCGATGCCGATCGCGCCGCGGTCGTCGGCGATCACCAGGTCCTCGGCATGGAGCTGACGGGCTTTCTCGTCCAGGGTGGTCAGCGTCTCGCCGGCCTGAGCGCGGCGGACCCGGATCGGGCCGCGCAGCGTCTCGGCATCGTAGAAGTGCAGCGGCTGGCCGAGCTCCCACATCACGTAGTTGGAGATGTCCACCGGCAGGGAGATCGGCCGCATCCCGGCCAGTCGGAGCCGGGCTGCCATCCACGGCGGGGTGGGCGCATCGACGTCGACATCCTCGACCTTGCGCGCGACGAAACGGTCACAGCCGGCGACGCCGTAGATGGGCGCCTCGTCCTCCAGCAGCACCTCGTGCCCCGGGGTGCCGTCGGTGCGGACCTCGACAGTGGAGGCCGGATCCGTGAAGGAGGTCCCCGTGGCGTGGGCGTATTCGCGCGCCACACCGCGCATGGAGAACGCGTAGCCGCGGTCCGGGGTCACGTTGATCTCCGCGGCGGAATCGTCCAGCCCGAGCAGCTCCAGAGCATCGGAGCCGATCTCCGGGTCCAGTCCGAGGGTGGAGAGCACGAGGATGCCGTCGTGGTCCTCGCCGATGCCGAGCTCACGGACCGAGGCGATCATGCCGGCCGAGACGTGTCCGTAGGTCTTCCGCGCGCTGATCCGGAAGTCACCTGGCAGCACGGCGCCGGGCAGGGTCACCACGACCTTGTCCCCGACCTCGAAGTTGTGGGCGCCGCAGACCACGCCCTGGACGCCGTCGGGCGAGATGCCGTCCCCGGTGAGGGCCTGTTCCTGGTCCTCCGGGACCACGCGGACCCGACACCAGTTGATGGTCTTGCCGTTGCTCTGCGGCTCGGGGGTCTTCTCCAGGACCTCCCCGACGACGATGGGCCCGGAGATCTCGTCGGAAGGACGGTGGACGTCCTCCTCCTCGAGTCCGACGCGGACCAGGTCGGCCATGAGGTCCTCCGGCGTGGCGTCCGCCGGGAGCTGGGTGAGTTCACGAAGCCAGGACAGGGGGATGCGCATGCCCTCAGACCTCCATTCCGAAGTGCTGGCTGAAACGGACATCGCCTTCGATCATGTCGCGCATGTCGGAGACGTCGTTGCGGAACATGAGCGTGCGTTCCACACCCATGCCGAAGGCGAACCCGGTGTAGACCTCCGGGTCCACACCGGCCGCCCGCAGGACGTTGGGGTTGACCATGCCGCAGCCTCCCCATTCGATCCACTGCGGGCCACCTGTGGCCCCGGGGTGCCAGATGTCCATCTCCGCGCTCGGCTCGGTGAACGGGAAGTAGGACGGGCGCAGGCGGATGGCCGCCTCCGGTCCGAACATCTGGCGGGCGAAGTGCTCCAGGGTGCCGCGCAGGTCGGCCATGGTGAGACCCTTGTCCACGGCGAGGCCCTCGAACTGGTGGAACACCGGAGTGTGGGTGGCGTCCAGCTCGTCGGTGCGGAACGTCTTGCCGGGGCACAGCACGTAGACCGGCAGCTCCCGTTCGAGGAGGGAGCGGACCTGCACCGGAGAGGTGTGGGTGCGCAGCACCAGATGGGAGTCCTTGGGCTCCACGAAGAAGGTGTCCTGCATCTCTCGGGCCGGGTGGTCCGGGTCGAAGTTCAGCGCATCGAAGTTGAACCACTCGGACTCCACCTCAGGCCCTTCAGCGATCTCCCAGCCCATGCCGACGAAGACGTCACAGACCCGCTCCTGCAGAACGGTCAGGGGGTGGCGGGCTCCGAGGGGGCGACGTCGGGGCGCGGCGGTGACGTCGACGGCTTCCTCCACGAGGATCCGCTCGGCATGCTCGGTTTCCAGCACCTCGGTCCGGACGGCGAGCGCCTTCTGGATGCGGCCGCGGGCGCCGCCGAGAAGCTTGCCGGCGTCCTTCTTCTCGTCTTTGGCGAGGTCCTTGATCTGCCGGTTGGCCAGCACGATCGGGGACTTCTCACCCGTGTGGGCCAGTCGCGCCTCCTTGAGCTGGTCGAGGTCTGCAGCCTCGTCGAAGGCGGCGAGGGCATTCTGGACGCAGGTCTCGACGGCGTTCTCGTCGAGCGGATGCGGCGCCGCGCGGTCAGCGGCGGACGCGGCCTCCTGCTCCTGGACCTCGGGGCTGGTGTCAGTCCTGGACATGCTTCTCCAACTGTGAGCGGAATGGGGACGATCCCGGTCAGTTTATGCGCTGGCCCGCCAGGCTGCCGAGTCGAGTCACGACGCCGTCTCGAACCCGTGTTCTGACAGCTTCCGCGAAGGTGCTGCGCGCGTCCCGCTCATGGCGCGCCACCGATCTCTGATGTGACGAGGATGTGGGATCTTCTCGTCTAGGACGTCGGATCGACGTCACCTCCGAGCGTTGAGCGGCCGACCGAGTCCGGTCTTTGCGTCACGGCTCCCGGAAGTGGCGCCAGGCCCTTCCTGCGGCGACCAGTTCCGCGACATCGCTCGGATGAGTGAGACTTCGCTCCGTGACCTTCTCTATCCTCTTCAGGCGCTTACGAATCGTGTTGGGGTGGCAGTACAGGATGTCCGCAGCACGACCGGCGGAGCCGCCCGCCTCCACCCAAACGTCCAACGTCTCAAGCAAGAGCTCCCGGCGGTCCGCACCCAGTCGCAGGATGCCACCTAGGACGGATCGAGCCGCCTCCATGGCAGCCCCGGGTGAAGCCGCCACCAGAAGATTGAGTGGATTGAGCTGGAATTGCTGGACAGCGGGTGAACCGGACGCCTGCCTGAGAGCTACGCGTGCGAGATTCAGGCCCCAGGGCGCCCGTGAGAGCGTTCCGAAGACGGGGCTGACCCCCACTGCCGCGGACGCATTCTCCCCCACGATCCTGACGGCGGCCTCGCTGGACCCCGGGCCCGGCAGGTTCAGAAGGCCGACGGAGATTTCTCGGTGCAGGCGCCATACGGAAGGGACGCCGATCAGTACGAGGGCTGGCTCGATCCGGGGCATAGGATCCCGTCCCAGTTCGCTCTCGCCGGCCACCACGAGGAACGATCCGTCCATCGGCAGGCCCAGCGACCGCGCCGCCTCAAGCAAGGTGCCCGGGCCTACATCGTCGGAGAACAACACGTCGACCATCGCGGTGCGCTCTCGCTCGCGGGTCAGCAGGATGTGCTGGGTCTCAGCGTGGAACGCATGGGTCAACGCCTCGGACTCCATGTTGTGCAACCTGAAGATGGCCGAGGAGAGGTCGACCAGAGCCTCCGCCGGGATGGTCGGAGTAGTGCGGGAGACTCGGACCGCCTCGTTCCAGATTTCGCCGAATGCCAGCCGATAGGCACTCAGGACATCCGCCAGAGGCGCCTCCTGCTGAGCTCTGAGGCGTCCGGTGGCCATCGCCTGAGTCGGATCGTGGCGACGGTGATTGAGCGCCTCCACCGCGGCGCCGATGTTGTTCGACAACCGCTCTCGGATCTCGCCTTCCTCACCCACCGCCCCGGAGGCGTAGAAGGGGATGTCGCTGAGCATGATCCCGAGGACCCGGTCGGTCAGGCTGGGCAGCACTTCCTTCACTCGGGCTACGACTGTCCGGGTCATCTCATTGAGGGACTCCTCGGTGAATTCAGTCATCTGTGCAGACTACTCCTCTACTCGGACGATGGTGTCTGCCGAGACACTTTTCTCCAAAGAATTGGGTCATCAAGGACGCCGACGGTGTGCCCAGACTCCCGCTAGCCTGAATGAGTCGTGACGAACGTCACGTGCAATCGAGTCTCGAGGAGTTGGCTCATGACCCTAGCCATCGCGGGAGTCCTCCTGTCCCTTGCCACTCTGATCACCTTGGCGTATCGGGGGATGCCGGTGATCTTCGCAGCGCCCATCGCCTCGACTGTGGCCGTGCTCTTCTCCGGGGCACCGATTCTGGCCTCGTACACCGAGGTCTTCATGCCCGCCATGGGTGGATTCATCGGAAGCTTCTTCCCCGTCTTCCTGCTCGGGGCGATCTTCGGGGTGCTGATGACTGTCACCGGCTATGCGGCAGCCATCGCGAAGGCGGTGGTCTCCGTCGTCGGGAGCCGCAGTGCCGTTGCCGCGACCGTGATCACCTCGGCACTCATGACCTACGGCGGAATCAGCGTATTCGTCGTCGTATTCGTGATGTACCCGCTGGCGCGGGAGATCTTCCGCGCCGCCGACTTCCCTCGACGACTGATCCCTGCCGCGATCGGGCTCGGTGCTGGCACTTTCACTCTGACTGCGTTGCCGGGAACGCCGGCCATCCAGAACATCATTCCCGGGCAGTTCTTCGGGACCAATGCCTACGCCGCTCCAGGTGTCGGCCTCCTGGGAGGCACGGCCATCCTCATCCTGGGCCTCCTCTACTTGGAGCGTCGCAAGCGATCGATGGTCATCGCCGGCGAGCATTTCGACAGTCCGGAGAGTGCTCCTGCCACGAGCGGTTCCTCCGACGCTGACTCCCCCCGGAAGGGGCAGAACGAGAGCCTCGTCGCACCGAACAAGCTGTTCCCGTTCCTTCCCCTGCTTGCAGTCGTCCTGGTGAACTTCAGCTGCACGTTGCTGATCTTCCCTGCGCTCGAGTGGTCCTCCCTGGAGGACGAGAGATTCGGCGGCATCACGCTTGATGATCGGGCAGGCCTGTGGGCCGTCATGGTGGCGATCCTGTCCGGAATCATCGTCCTGGTCGCCCTCAACTACCAGCACGCGGCCACGATCAAGGACTCTATCGTCGACGGGATGAAGGGCTCTCTGCTGCCGGCATTCAGCGTCGCCTCCGAGGTCGCCTACGGCGCCGTGATCGCCTCATTGGCCGCATTCGCTCTGATCCGCGACTCGGTACTCGATGTCGGCTTCAATGCGCTGTGGACATCAGTCATCGCCAACAACGTCACGGCCGGGATCACCGGATCATCCTCCGGGGGCATGACCATCGCCCTCAATGCACTGGGCGCGGAACTGCAGGACCAGGCGGCCACAGAGGGCATCAGCATGGAGGCGATGCACCGACTGACGGTGATGGCTGCCGGCGGATTGGATTCGCTTCCCCATTCTGGGGCGGTCATCACCATCCTGCTCGTCTGCGGTCTGACCCATCGCCAGTCCTACCGGGATCTCGGCGTCGTGACGATCGTCCTTCCGCTGAGCGTCACGGTCGGGTTGGTGACACTCGTCACCGCAGTCGGGACGTTCTGATCGGATGGGCCCCATTCCTCATGGCCCGAGAACCTCATCACCTCAGAGACTAGGAGCACCTGATGAACCTCGCCGATGTGCTGGTCGCCTCGGCCACGCGGTCCGCCGACAGCACCGCCCTGGTGATGGGCCAGCGACGCACCTCATACGCGAAGATCGAGCACGCGAGCCGGCGGGTCGCTGGCCTGCTGGCCCATCACGGTGTAGGGCCGGGTGATCGGGTGGGTGTGATGTTGCCGAACGTCCCGGAGTTCACTTTCTACTACTACGGGGTGCTGCGAGCTGGAGCAGTCGTCGTACCGATGAATCCGTTGCTCAAAGCTCGGGACGTCGCGCACTACCTCGCGGACTCGGGTGTAGCACTGCTCCTTGCATGGGACACCGCCGCCGATGAGGCGGCCGCGGGCGCCGCCCAGGTTGGGGAGCCGGTGCCCGTCATCCTCTCCGACGATGCTTCTCTGGAATTTCTGGATGAGTACGAGGCGATCGATGCAGTGGTCGACAGGGATCCAGAAGACACCGCAGTCATCCTCTACACCTCCGGAACGACAGGCCAGCCCAAGGGGGCCGAACTCACCCATCGCAACTTGCTCCGCAACGTCGAAGTCACCCAGCACGACCTGCTCCGCCTCGGGGACGAGGACGTCGTCTTCGGCGGACTGCCGCTCTTCCACTCCTTCGGGCAGACGGTCACCCTCAACGCCACAGTTGCAGCAGGCGCGAGCCTGGTCCTCCTCTCCCGGTTCGCTCCGGCAGCTGCACTCGAACTCATGGTCGAACACGGGGTGACTGTCTTCGCCGGCGTGCCCACCATGTACAGCGGCTTCCTCGCTGTCGATGGGGCACCAGCACTGCCGACACTGCGCATCTGCGTCTCCGGAGGCGCCGCATTGCCGGTGAAGGTCCTGCGTCACTTTGAGGAGAGGTTCGGCTGTGAGGTGCTCGAGGGCTACGGGCTCTCGGAGACCTCGCCGGTGGCGTCTTTCAACAAACCCGGAACCGCGCGCAAGCCAGGATCCATCGGCACCCCCGTCACCGGGGTCGAGATGCAGATCGTCGATGAGGACGGCACGCCCCTGGGAGTCGACCAGGTCGGCGAGATCGCGATCCGCGGTCACAATGTGATGAAGGGTTACTGGGGCAATGGAGAAGCCACCTCAGCGGCGATCTCCGAGGACGGATGGTTCCGGACCGGGGACATAGGCCGCGTGGACGACGACGGCTTCTTCTTCGTCGTGGACCGCAAGAAGGACCTGGTCATTCGTGGCGGCTTCAATGTCTACCCGCGAGAGATCGAGGAGGTCCTCCACGAGCACTCCGCAGTGGCGGAGGCCGCGGTGGTCGGCTTGCCGCATCCCGAGCTCGGCGAAGAGGTCGCCGCACTGGTCACCCTTCGCCCCGGGGCGAAGGTCACTGAGTCCGAGCTACGGGACTTCGTGAAGGGGCAGGTGGCGCCGTACAAGTACCCGCGCCTGCTCTGGCTCGTGGACGAGCTGCCGAAGGGCCCCACCGGGAAGATCCAGAAGCGTGAGATCACGCTGCCCGACGTCGACTCGTAGGCCACCACCATTCCCGGTGACAGCCCCGTCGCAGAGCGAACATGCCCAATGGTCGGGGCTATGGGCACCATTGCGCGCACAAGTTGAACTTGACCGGCTCGCTTTCGCTGATGACGGTCCTTTCGCGATTACCCATCATGCCGCGGAGAGGGCCTGCTCCTCTTATTCGCTCACCCCATCGGTGCTGTCAACAACGCCAAGCCCCGCAGCATCTAGGTGGTCTACATGCGCTGGAGAGAACGACTAGGGTGCCCGGTGAGTGCGCACATGGCACCGCGGATCGGGAGCCCATCCACGGGGTCCCACTCTTCTCCCACTCTTCGTCGTGACATTGGGGGGGGGGATATCGAAGAAATCTTCGAGGACGTCCGTGCGGGCCGGGATGAGCGGGATCGCGAGCTGAAGCCCGGCATTCCGGGGATCCGACGGGAACTTCACGCATCTGACAGTATTCTCACAGACTCCACGAGTCGAACGAATCTTCGATGAAGCGCACCGAAGGCTTGCGGGGCGTGTAGAATACGTGTTCTAATGGCTGTGCGCGATGGGAAGCGCGACGCGCGCAGAAGCCCTCCTCACTGCTTCTGCGCGCGTCTCCCATGTCTGGGGGCTGCGTGACAGGACTGCCGGGCGTGTCAGAGCGCGGATCCCGGCAGCGTCAGGCGTAACGCCGCAGCAGCTCCTCCACGATGGGCCGGTCCGCCGGAATCCACGGGTGATCGAGCAGCTGAGGGTTCACCGGTGCCCAGTCCAGACGATCATGATCCTGCAGGGGCCATGGGACACCCTCGATGAGCTCCCCCTGGAACAGGCGCATCACCGCGGTGCCGGAGAGCCGCCAGCCGAGTCCGGGCACGCCATTCTCTCCCGATGCGCAGATCTCCTCACCGAGGGCCACCTGGATGCCCAGCTCCTCGGCCAGCTCCCGGTGCACGCCGTCGCGGGCGTTCTCTCCCGGCTCCAGCTTCCCTCCGGGGAACTCCCAGAGCCGACGCATCGCCTCAGGTCTGGTGCGGCGGGCCATGAGAAGCTCGGGCGGTCCGTGGGCCGCCTGGCGGAGGACCGCGGCGGCGACGACAGTGGTGATGGGGCCCGTCACGCGGACTCGGCGAGTGCCTTCAGGCGGCTGACCGAGGCCGCAAGCATCTCTGCGGTCGTGGTGCGCGCCCGCTCCACACGGGCCTCGTCGGTCAGCTGCGACCAGTCATAGGTGTGGGTGACCTCCACTCCGCCGGAGGACAGCTCCGCCAGCGACCACCGCCACAGGTGTCCCGCCGGCGGCTCACCCATGGTGGCGGGCCGCCAGGCGATCAGTTCTCCCTCGAGGAATTCCACCACGTGGTTCTCCCGAGTCTTGCCGTTGGTCAGTGTCATCCGAAAGACGTCACCGACCGCCCTGACCCGCTGCCCGGGCTCCGCGTGCGCGAGGTTCTCATTGCCGTCCCATGCGGACTGCTGGGAGGGGTCCGCAATGAGCTCGAAGATGGCCGCGGCATCCGCGCGGACGACGTCATGCGCGGTGACCACACGGCCGCAGTGGTCTGGGTCGTAGCCCAGGTCCTGCGCACCGTTCTCGCCATAGGCGGCACACTCGCGCGGCGCCTGACCGGCGCCCTGATGGTGGGATCCCCGCTGCTCTGCGCTCATACGCTCCAGCCTACGCGAACCCGCCGGTAGGGTCAGGAGCCATGGGTGAATTTGACGAGCTGAGGAGCTGGGCTGCGAACCTGCTCACCGGAGACAAGGTGGCGCTGCGCGCCACGATCGAAGACGACCTGCCGGTGCTGGCCGAGTGGTGGAACGAGCCGGACGTCGCGCTGTTCCAGCAGACACGGATCGTCCAGCAACCTCAGACCCACGTGCGGGAGCTGATCTCCGCCTGGGCACGGAACGACTCCCCCGGGGCCGTCGGCTACACGGTCACCCGGGTCGACGACGGCACGGTGGCCGGGCACATCTCCCTGCACGGACTCACCGTGCCGGCGCGCATTGCGACCCTGGGCGTCGTGCTCGGTCCGCCCGCCCAGGGCCAGGGCCTCGGAGAGGAGGCGGTGCGGCTGATGCTGCGGCTGGCCTTCGACGAGATGGGGGCCCGGAAGGTGGAGCTCACGGTCTTCTCCTTCAATGCCCGTGCTATGAGCCTCTACGAGAGGCTCGGCTTCGGCGTGGAGGGTCGACGTCGGGAGTCCGTCCTCCACCGCGGACGATTCTACGACGAGGTCTCCATGGGGCTGATGGAGTCCGAGTACCGGGCCTGGCCTTCGTCCTGATCCGGGGCTATTCTGAACTCGGCCCTGTCGTCGACCACGAGGTGACCGGTGAAGAACTGACGTCTGAGACCTGCACAGCCTGTCCGCCGTCGCGCGGCGAGGTCATTGTGCTCTCTGACGGTTCGGTGCTTCACCTGCGTTCGGTCCCTTCTGTGGCACGACGCCCTCCGCCCGACAGCCGCCCCGCTGTGCAGCGTCTCCACGCATCCCCCGCCCCTGCGCACCCCGGAGACTCCTCATGTTGCACATCACTGGTGCTCTGACCTGCACCGATCTCACCTTTCGCGTGCCTGACGGCCACACGATCCTCGACGGCGTCACGTTCAGCCTCGGCCCTGGGCGTCACGGGATCGTCGGCGACAACGGCGCCGGAAAATCGACGCTGCTGAAGATCATCACGGGGGAGCTCGCCCCCACCGGGGGTCACGTCCGGCTCTCTGGCGAGCTCGCAAGCCTCCCCCAGGATCCGGCCATCGACCCTCGACGTCGGGTCGCAGCCCTGCTCGGCGTCGAGACGACCCTGTCGGCGCTGCGCCGGATCGAGGCCGGTTCGGTGGAGGTCCGAGACTTCGACCTCGTCGGCGAGGACTGGGACATCGATCAGCGACTCACCGCGGCCCTGTCTCGGATCGGTCTCGACGCCATCGACCTGGACCGGCCCGTCGGATCGCTCTCCGGCGGGGAGCTGATGCTGCTGAGCCTCACCGCGCAGCTGCTGCGGCGCCCCGACGTGCTGCTGCTCGATGAGCCGACGAACAGCCTCGACTCCGCGACTCGGAGCCGCGTCCATGACCTCATTCTGGACTTCCCCGGCACCCTGGTGGTGGTCAGCCATGACCGTGACCTGCTCGAGCGCGTGGACAGCATCGCAGAGGTCCGCGACGGCGGCATCCACTGGTACGGAGGAGGCCTGTCGTTGTTCGAGGCGGCAGTGGCCGCCGAACAGGAGGCGGCCGCCCAGGCCGTGGCGACCGCGCAGTCAGACGTTCGGCGACAGCAGCGCGACCTGACCGCCCAGCACACCAAGCAGGCCCGTCGGGACCGCCAGGGACGGAAGAAGGCGGACAGCCTGCCGCCCATCGTCGCCCACGCCTACCGGCGTCGCGCCGAAGAGTCGGCGGGTCGGCTCAAAACCCTCCACGAGGGCCGGCTCGACGAGGCCAGGGAGACCCTGCGGTCGGCGGAGCGCCGGGTCCGGGAGGATGCAGAGATCCGTATAGACCTGCCGGACACCGCCGTTCCCGCCAGTCGGGATGTCCTGAGAGCACGGTCGCTGCGTCCGGCCTACGGCTCCGCTGTGCTGGATCTGATGCTGCGCGGGCCTGAGCGCGTGGCGCTGACCGGGCCCAATGGCGTGGGCAAGACGTCCCTGCTGCGGTGCCTCTCCGGACAGGAGGACCCCGCCGACGGCGAGGGCGAGCTGCTGGTGCCGCACCGCCTGCTGCCGCAGAACCTCCAGGTGCTGGACCCCGGGCTGAGCGTGCTGGAGAACGTGCACCGCCACGCACCGGAGGCCGACCTCACTCGGATCCGGCATCAGTTGGCACTCTTCCTCCTGCGGGGCGACGCCGTCCATCAGTCGGCAGGCAGCCTTTCCGGCGGCGAACGATGGCGGGCGACGCTGGCGAGTCTGCTGCTGGCCGAGCCCGCACCCCAGCTGCTGATCCTCGACGAGCCGACCAACAATCTGGACTTCGCCAGCGTGCGGCACCTGGTGCAGGCCCTGCGGTCCCATCAATGGGCTCTGCTGGTGGTCAGCCACGATGAGCACTTTCTGGAGCAGCTCGACCTCGACCGCAGGATCCTGGTGGCCGACGGGAACATCGACGACGGGAGGATGACCGCCGATGCCTGAGCTCCGGTGTGGTCGCCCGCGCGGCCGGCTTCATCCAGGAGGGCGTGGAGAGGGAGAAATTCCTGATCGCCGGAGCCCGCGTGGATGTGCTGACCTGGGGTCGACTCCGTGATGATCCAGTTCCTTCCGGAGACAGGATGATGATTAACACGAAGGAAACATGATTGTAGCGATTCACTGAAGCACTTTTGCCAGGATGGTTCTGTCACCGCAGCTGCGGTGACCGACACAATATCGACACCCGACGAAAGGTGCTCCACCATGATCTCTGGCCTGCTCGACACTGTCCTGGCCATCGCCGGCGGACTGACCGACACGATTCTCGACCTGCTGGCCGGCCTGGGACTCTGAGACCACGCAGCCTGCCGGGCCGCCTCTCCCGGCTTCACGCCTTGGGAGAGGCGGCCCGCTTCGCGTCACGGCCCGGAAGCCGGTCCCACTTGGTCAGCGCAGATCGCTGCAGGCGGCATCGGCGAGAGCCACCCCTGCTCCCTCGTAAAGGTTGAACACCGCCTGGACTCCGCGCGACTCCAGGGCCTGCGCCTGCTCCTCATACTGGACGACGGCGGCCACCCGGCCGTCGAAGCTGGACTTCTCCAGCTGTGACAGGGCGAAGGAGTTCGAGTCATGGACCGGCATCGCCAGGATCACCAGCTCGACGATCCCCGAGTGAGACACCCGGTCCCAGAAGCTGTGGTCAGTGGCGTCCCCCTCCACCAGGTCATATCCCTGGGAGCGCAGACGCTCGACGGTCACATGGTCGTTGTCGATCCCGACGACGCGGAAGCCTCTGCCCTGCACCCCGTCATAGGCCGCCCGACCCACCCGGCCCATGCCCAGGACGAGGACCTGCGCCTCACCGGTCTCGATGGGCCGGTCCGAGGGGCGCAGGCGATCCGGATCCTCGCCCGGCAGCCACGAGGCGACGCGATCCACTGCCTCGTGACCACGACCGTTGAGCAGCGAGGACAGGATCATGGAGAGCGCGACAGCCACCGCGATGACGACGAGCTCCTGCTCCTCCAGCAGTCCGACCGAGACCCCCACGACAGAGACGATGAGGGCGAACTCCGAGAAGTTGCCCAGCACGAGCCCAGACATGGCCGCAGTGCGGTTCCGCTGACCGAACGCCCGGCCCAGCAGCATGAACCCGGCGGTCTTCAGCGGCAGCAGCACCACGCACAGGGCTGTGGCCAGGCCGAGGTCCGCCCACGTGGGCGTGGTGCCCATCCCGATGGTCAGGAAGAATCCGACAAGGAACAGCTCCTTGACGCTGAACAGGCCCTTGGCCAGCTCGCCGGCCCGCGGGTGGGTCGCCAGCAGCAGGCCGATCACGAGAGCGCCGAGGTCGCCTTTGATCCCGAAGCTGGAGAACAGCCAATAGCCGGGCCCCAGGGCCAAGGCGGCGCCGAACAGCACCAGCATCTCTCCATGGCCGACCCGTTCCAGGAGCTTCCGCAGCAGCCAGGAGGCTGGGACCAGAAGCACCAGCGTCAGCGCCCACGGGCTGGGCCACTCTTCCCCGGTGGCGGTGATGAACACGACGGCGGCCACATCCTGGAACACCAGGATCGCGATGGCGGTCTGCCCGTAGTAGGAGCCGTCATCGGAGCGTTCCTCCAGCACCTTCACACACAGCACGGTCGAGGAGAAGGAGAGTGCGAAGCCGACAAGGATCAGAGTCCTCCAATCGCCATCGAGTGTGCTGAGCCCGACGACGGCCAGCAGCGCCAGGAACCCCGTGGCCACCAGCGCGAGGAACACCATATGGATGGAAGCCGTCCCCCAGGCCTCACGCCGGATGAGGGCACGGACGTCGAACTTCAGACCGATGGTGAACAGCAGCAGGATGACCCCGATGTCCGCGATGGTCTCCAACCCGGGAAACGGTTCAACCTCCAGGAAACCCAGCACGAAGCCGGCTGCCAGGAACCCGACCAGCGGAGGGACACGACACACCATGGCGAGCAGTCCCGCACCGGCGGCGACGAGCAGGGTCAGGGCGATCTCATACACGGTGGGCCTCCAAGGATCCTGCACAGGGACGTCGGCCCCCTATCCTAGGGCGCATGCGCATCACCGTGGTCGAAGGGGACATCACCGAGCAGGACGTGAGCGCGATCGTCAACGCGGCGAACTCCTCCCTGATGGGCGGCGGCGGCGTGGACGGCGCCATCCACCGCGCGGCCGGCCCGGGGTTGTTGGAGCATTGCCGCGCGCTGCGCGCCACGCGCTGGCCCGAAGGCCTGCCGCCCGGACGCGCGGCGTCCACACCGGGAGCCCGACTCCCGGCGGACTGGGTCATCCACACCGTGGGGCCCAACCGTCACGCCGGCGAGACCGACCCGTCCGTGCTGGTCTCCTGCTTCCGGGAGTCTCTGCTGGAGGCCGTACGTCTGGGCGCCGACAGCGTCGCCTTCCCGGCCATCGGCGCGGGCGTCTACGGGTGGGAGGCCGGCGACGTCGCCCGCGCCGCCCGGCTCGCTCTCACGGAGGCTCCAGCCCGCTGGGACACGCTGGTGGAGGTCCGATTCGTCCTGTTCTCCGCACCGGTGGCCGCAGCCTTCCGCGACCACCTCTCCGACCTCTGCGGGTGATCACAGGCCGCGACCGACGATCACCCCGCGTACTCGGCCCAGTCGAAGCTCTCCCCGACGTCCCGGGCGTTGAGCGCATAGGCGATCTGTCCGTCCAGGTGCTCACGGATGATGTCCGCGTGTCCCGCATGCCGCGCGACTTCTGCCACCAGATGATGGGCCACCCAGCGGACGTTCCACGACTCGAGCTCCTTCGGGAACCAGGGAGCATCCGGGATCGGCACCCGCGCGTCGAAGTCCGCGTCCGCCAGCACGGGACGGACCAGATCCCGCGCAGTCAACAGGCGGTCACGCAGCTGCGTGCCGGTCTCCTCGGGGACCTCCTCGCCGGTCCAGAATCCGTCGAAGCCCAGCGCGAAGGACACCTCAGCAAGCCCACTGTCCTGCTCGGCGACTCCGTGGACGTAGACATGATGCAGCCAGCGGACTACGGCCTGCGCCACATGGGCGATCAGCCCGCCCAGGCTCAGCGTTCCGGCGGTGGGTGCCGCACGCAGTTGGGCGTCGTCAAGGTCCAGCGCGGCGATGCGCAGCTGCTCCAGCTGCTGGACGGCATAGGTGGCGCAGGCGTCCCGCTCATCGGACACCTCGGGGGTCAGGAAGGGCATGACGTCTCCTCTCGGGGTAGGTGCGACTCAGTGTTCCCGCTCATGCGGACAGATACTGTCCGCGTCCTGCGAGTACTGTGGAGCCATGCCCCGCGACACCACCGACCCCACCCGCCGCGCCCTGCAGATCCTCGCCTTCATGCAGGCACGGTCCTCGGCCAGCGCCGAGGAGATCGCCGAGCGGCTGGGTGTGACCACTCGCACGGTGCGGCGGGACGTCCAGCGGCTGAGGGACCTCGGGTACGGGATCGAGTCGACGGCCGGACAGGGCGGCGGCTATCGGCTCGTGGCAGGGTCCGACCGGCCGTTGCTGGTCCTGGAGCCGGAGGAGGCCTCCGCCGTCGTGCTCGGCCTGGCCCACCTGACGGACCTCGGCCTCTCCGGCCTGGAGGATGCGGCGCTGTCCGCCCTGGCCAAGGTCAGCCGCACGATGCCCCCACAGGTCTCTGCAGCCGCCGACAAGGTGCGCCGCGGCACCGCCGTCATCGGGAACCGCGACGCCGGGACCCCGGCAGAGCATGTGGCGCGGCTGGCCGAGGCCTCGGCGGAACGCCGCACCGTCACCTTCGCCCATCGTCGCGCCGGGCGTCCCACAGGCCGCAGAGTGGATCCCTACCGCGTGGTCTCCTTCGCCGGACGCTGGTACCTGTTCGCCTGGTGCCATCTGCGCCGAGACTGGCGGACCTTCCGCGTCGACCGGATCAGCGACCTGCATGTGACCACGCTGCGCTACACCGCGATCCCGTCCCCGGACCCCGTGGCCACCGTGAAGGAGGCAGTGCTCCGTTCCCCCTACGCCCTGGTGGCGCGAGTGATCGTGGAGGCGCCCGCGGACCAGGTGCGCGCCCGGATCTCGCCGCATGCCGCCGACGTCGTCCCCGCTGGTCTTGGCCGCTGCCTGATGACCGTGGGAGCCCACGAAGCCGAATGGGTGGCCGTGCACCTGGCGGAGCTGAGGCTGCCGATGCAGGTGGTCGATCCTCCGGAAGTGCTGGAAGCCATCCATCGGCTCGGCCACGATCTGATCTCGGTACGCACCGCCGCTGACCCTGACGTGGCACGCATCATAGACTGACCCTCATGGCGCCCTCCACCCTGCTGTCCTCGCTCAAGGCCCTCCGTCTGCGCCCCGTGGTGCCTGATGAGGCGCAGGCCCATCTGCGGCGCCTGCCGATCCGTCGCGGCCCGGTCAACATCGCCCGCCAGGTGATGCTGCGCTCGGCGAACCTGGGCCTGACGGCGGCCTACCGCCTCTACCGCGCCGACCCGCTGCTGTGGCGGTTCACCGCCCGGAACTACCACCCCGCCCTGGAACGCTTCGCCCAGCTCAACGCCTGGATGATCTGCCAGCACGCCTCCCTCGACGTGCCCGCATACCAGGACTATCTGGCCCGCACCGGCTACCGGTTCAGCTGGTGGGACCTGACCTCCTATACCCCGACGTCCAAAGATGAATACGTCCGCCGCTACGAGGAGGCGCCCCGCTGCTGGCGGGGACGCATCGACGTCGCCGGGACCGTGGTGGACGAGTCCTCCGGTTCCTCGGGCACCCCGTTCAACTGGATGCGCTCCAAGCAGGAGCTCGACACCGTGCACAAGAACGTGGCCGGCTATGTGACCATGCTCTTCGGCGAGGAGAACCTGTTCTGCATCAACGCGTTCTCCATGGGGGCCTGGGCCACCGGCACCAACACCGGTCAGGCGATGGCGAAGATCGCCATGGTGAAGAACACGGGTCCGGATCTGGAGAAGATCCTCGACACGCTGCGCCACTTCGGTCCCGGCTTCACCTACCTGATCACCGCCTACCCGCCGTTCCTGAAGCATCTGGCGGACCGGCTCGACGCCGCCGGGGAGGAGTTCGCCGACTTCCGGCTCAACGGGTTCGTCGGCGGCGAGGCGATGACGGAGGGTCTCCGGGATCACCTGGAACGTCGCTTCCACCGGGTCTACGCCGGCTACGGCGCCTCGGACCTGACCATCGGCATGGGTGGGGAGACCGATCTCTCGGTGACGCTGCGCCGCGAGCTGATCAGCAACCCGGACTTCCGCGAGCGGGTCCTCGGGGAGGAGGAGACCCGCATTCCGATGGTCTTCCAGTACAACCCGTTGGAGACCTTCCTGGAGACCACCGAGGACGACGAGCTGGTGGTCACCATCAACTCGGCAGCGGTGATGAGCCCGCGGCTCCGCTACAACATCGGCGACGAGGCCCGCCTGCTCACCTTCCCTGAGATGGTGGAGCTCACCGCCGACTTCCCCGACCTGGTCCCACGCCTCAAACGCGCGTACCGGCACCAACGGATGAAGCTGCCCTTCCTGCTGCTGTTCGGCCGCAGCGACTCGACGATCTCCTACATGGGGGCGAACATCTACCCGGTGGACGTGCAGAACGGCCTGTATCGGGACCCTGAGGTCGCCCGGCTCATCGAGTCCTTCCAGATCGAGCTGCAGCAGACCGGGGACCTGGAGCATCGGCCTGCATTGCACGTCCAGCTGCGAGACCCGGAGTTCTTTCCCGACGCCGCCCTCGCCGACGGCGCCCGCGAGCGCCTGGCGGAGACCATCGCCACCGGCGTGCTGGAGCATCTGGCCTCCGTCTCGCGGGATGTCGCCGAGTCTCTCGAGGAGGACCCCAGCGCCGCGGAGCTGCTCGTGCATGTCCACCCCTGGCGTTCGGGCCCCTTCACCGACGACGTCTCCCGACGGAAGATCAAGAACGTGTACCTCCGGCGCAGCGAGGGATGAGGATGCGCACCCGTGACTTCTCCGCCTGCCGCGCCCCGCAGGCCCGCACCGGGGCGCTGTTCCTCGGCTGCAACGAGTACCGCTCTCCCCGAGCGTTCCTGGAACAGCTGGTGACCTGGGGCCCTCTGGCGAACGCGCTGAAGAACGCGCCGGGCTACCTGTGGCATCGCAGCTACTACGAGTTCCCGCTGCGCATCGGCCTGGTGGTGTGCTTCGAATCGCGAGAGTCGCTGATGGCCTTCGCCAAGGCCCCGGAGCACCATGCGATCATGCACTGGCTGGTGGGCACCTCCCCGGAGACGGGCACCGGATCGGCCGACCCGTCGAAGGCGCCGGTGGTCGGCGGGTTCATTCGGATCCTGGAGGCTGAGGAGGTCGGCTACGTCAACGGCACCTGGCGGGCCGAGGGCGACGAGCTGCGCATGGTGGAGAACTGGCAGGATCGCTCGCCAGGTGCCCGTCGGCCCGGCGACCTGCCCGAGGACCTCCGCGCCACCATCACCGGTGCCGGGCGGGTGAGAGCTCTCGCCCGGGCGCTCAATCCGCTGCGCCGGAGACGCTGATGGCGGGGCCGCTGCTGCCAGCGACACCGATGCCGGCGTCACGGCTGACCGTCGAGGAGGTCCGCACCCGCACGGCCTGCAAAGAGTTCCTCGCTCTGGGTTCCCGCACGGCCCAGGCAGTGCCGCTGCTCGCCGATGACGTCCGGGCCTGGTTCCGCGGCGACCACCCCCATGTCGACGAGCTCTCCCTGCTGCTGGTCCGCGACGACGACGGCGTCCCGGTGGGCCGCTGCGTCACCCACTGCTCCGCCGAGCTCGACTCCGTGCTGAGCGCCTCGCTCGGCCCCGGCCCCTTCCAGCTCTTCGGCGCCGTGGAGGCGCCCTCACCTGCCGTGCTGCAGACGCTGCTGGGCGCCGTCGAGAACCGCGCGCTCCGCGCCGGCGCGACCGGTCTGCTGGGCCCGATGGAGCTGCTGCCCAATCAGCAGGGTGGCGCCCTGACCTCCGGGTTCGCCGCAGACGCGTTCTTCGACTCCCCCTGGACCCCGCCCGAGCTGGCCGACGGGCTCCGCGCCGCGGGGTTCTCCCCCTGGCATCCGGCGTCGACCTGGGAGGTGGCGGTGCGGGACATCCCGCCCGCGCGCCGTCGTCGTCCCGACCCCACCGAGCTGGAGGCCTCCGGGGTGCGCCGCGAGCCCGCCTCGCGCCTGCGGCTGCGCGGCCGCGGCGGCCAGGTGGAGCGGCTGCGGGAGGCACTGAACGACTCCTTCGCCCAGCTGCCGTACTTCACCCCGATCTCACGTCGCCAGATGGCCCGCCAGACCGCTGGCCTGGAGCTGCTGATGGACCCCCGGCTGGTGGTGCTGCTGACCGATGAGTCCGGGCGGATCGTCAGCTTCGCCCTGGTGGTTCCCGACCCGGCCCCGATGCTGCGCCGGTCCCGCGGCGAGCTCGGGCTCCGGGAGCTGCCGAGGCTGCTGGGCGAGAACCGGGATGCGGTGCTGATCGTCCAGGGCACCCGACCGGACCGCCAGGGAGAAGGCCTGCTGTCCCTGGTGTCGCGGGAACTGTTCGCGGAGCTGCATGACGGAGGCCGGGAGCATCTGCGGGTGACCAGCATCGGCGAGGACAATCCCGGCTCGTCCCGGGTCTTCGCCCACGCAGGCGGGCATCCGCTGCACCGGCTGAGCTTCTTCCACCGCCGGGTCGGCCCGGGCGACGGCGCGACGCTGCAGGGGCCTCAGTGCTGGTGCCAGGTGGCGGAGCGGGCGCCCAGCGCACACAACACCCAGCCTTGGGTGCCCCAGCCGGACGCCGCAGCGTCGGCGCTGCGCCTGACCGTGGACCCCTCGTGCACCCTGCCGGTGGGAGACCCGACCCATCGCGACCTGCATCTGAGCCTCGGCGCGTGGATCGAATCCTTCGCCGTCGCGGCCTCCGCCGAAGGCCAGCACGTCAGCCTCGAGGAGGTCACCGGGGTCGGCCCCGACATCAGGATCCGCCTGAGCTGGAGCCCGGAGGACGCCACCCGGCCCGCCTCCGGTACGGCAGCCGCCACCATCCAGGACGTCCTGGACCGGCGGGTCCACCGGGGGCGCCTGCTGCCTCCCGGGCCGCTGGACCTCCCGGAGGGCTTCCACATCCTGGACGCCCTCGACGCCGACCCGCTGGAGCGCCGCGCCGGTCGCCACCTGGCGGCCACTCCGGAGTTGGCCGCCGAGCTGCTGGACTGGCTGCGCCTGGACCCTCAGGATCCCCGCTGGCATGAGGACGGGCTCTCCGCCGAGTGTCTGCAGCTGCCCCGGGCGGTGCAGTCCCGACCCGTGCAGCTGCTGCTCTCAGGTCTCCGGCCGGCCCTCCCCGCCCTGCTGGGGCGGATCTCCCCTCCGCTGGCCGACGCAGGCACGGGCGTGCCGGTGGTGATGTCCTGCCCGGATCGCTCGCCGGCCGGCCTGGTGGAGGCGGGGCGGCGGCTGCAGCGCCTGTGGCTGCGCCTGCGCCGGCAGGGGCTTGCGGTCTCCCCGGCCTCGGAGGTCATCGACTGCCCAGCCACGGTGGGGAGGCTGGGTGTCGAGCACCCGGTGGCGTACTTCCGGGTGGGGATCCCCGACGACGTCCCGCCCCGCTCGGCTCGGCGCTCAGTGCAGCGGCACGAACCGATACTGCCCGTGTCGAGTGGTGTGGACGCCGTCCTCGGTGCGGCGGATCCGGTGCATCTCCCCCACCACGGGGGCCACCATGACCCCGTCCGGTGACAGCTGGTCGATCAGCTCGTACGGGGTCTGCGCCGCATCCGCTGAGACCAGGATCCGGTCGAAGGGTGCGACGTCGGGCAGGCCGAGGACGTCCTTCTCGGCGGGCCGCACCTGCACCCAGGGCATCGCCTGCAGCTCCACCGCCTGGCGCGCCCGGGAGGCGAGCTCGGGGATGAGCTCCACCCCGAAGACCCGACCGCCGGAGCCCACCAGGTGCCCCAGCAGGGCCGCCGTCCAGCCGGATCCGGAGCCGACGTCGAGCACGCGCTGACCGGCGCGCACGTCGAGGAGCCGCAGCATGCGGGCCACGGTGCTGGGCTGCGAGTTGGTCTGGCCGTGCCCGATGGACAGCGGCTCGTCGGCGGCGGCGAACCGGCGCTGCGGCCACGGGAGGAAATCGACGCGCGGCACCTCCTCCATCGCGCGGGCGACGGCGTCAGGTGAGTCCGACTCTGCCATGGTGTCCTCATGATACGTCGCTGCAGGCGGCCTGCCGTAGGTCCTAGGATCGAGGCATGACCAGCATCAGTCTTCCCTCCGGCTCCACCATCCCTCAGCTCGGCTTCGGCACTTACAGGACCCGTGACACGGCAGCAGCAGTCACCGAGGCGCTGCGCGCGGGCTACCGCCACGTGGACACCGCCCAGATGTACGCCAACGAGGCCGGCGTCGGCGCAGGGCTGCGGGCATCCGGTCTGCCGCGCGAGGAGGTGTTCGTCACCACGAAGCTGCGCAACGATCGCCACCGTCCCGAGGATGTCCGTCCCAGCCTGGAGGGCTCGCTGCAGGAGCTCGGCCTGGAGCAGGTGGACCTGTTCCTCATCCACTGGCCGCTGCCCACCCTCTACGGCGGTGACTTCGTCTCCACCTGGGAGGCGCTGATCGAGCTAGCCGAGGCGGGGCTGACCCGTGAGATCGGCGTCTCCAACTTCCAACCGCACCACCTGGACCGGCTCGTCGAGGCCACCGGCGTGGTGCCGGCGGTGAACCAGATCGAGATCCACCCCTATTTCACCAACGACGCCGTCCGCGCCCGCTGCGCCGAGCTGGGCACGGCGGTGCAGGCCTGGAGCCCGCTGGGCCGCGGGGACGAGTTCGCGGACCCGGTGATCGCCGACGTCGCCGCCGCCCACGGAGTCTCCCCAGCACGGGCCATCCTGCGCTGGCACGTGCAGCGCGGCGACGTGGTGATCCCCAAGACCGACAGCCCCGAGCGGATGCGGGACAATGCCGACCTCTTCGGCTTCGCCCTCTCGGAGCAGGAGATGGCGGCGATCACCGGTCTGGACAAGGGTGAGTCCGGGCGCCGCGGAGGGCACCCGGACTCGTTCGAGGGCTGATCGGTCCCGACTCAGGGGACCCGGTGGCCTGCGGCGCGCAGCAGCTCGTACCACTCCGGGCGGGTCAGCGGGATCTCGGAGCCCGACGCGGCCTCAGCGACCCGGTCCGCCCGGGTGGTGCCCAGCACCACCTGCATGCGTGCGGGGTGACGGGTGATCCAGGCGGTGGCGATCGCCGTCGGGGTCACCGCGTACTTGTGCGCCAGCCGGTCCAGCACGGCATTGAGCTCCGGGTACTGCGTGGAGCCGATGAACACGCCGTGCGGCGACTGATACGGGGACCATGCCTGCAGCGTGATGCCGTTGATCCGGCAGTACTCCACGATCCCTTCCCCGTTGGGTGAGACGGCCGAGGTCTGGCCGACGGTGTTGGCCATGATCCCTTCGGCCAGGATGGCAGCGTGCGGGATGGACAGCTGCACCTGATTGACCACCAGGGGCTGGTTCACGGCGGTGCGCAGCAGCTCGATCTGCGCCGTAGTGTGGTTGGAGACCCCGAAGTGCCGCACCTTCCCGGTGGAGGCCAGGTGGTCGAAGGCGCGGGCCACCTCCTCCGGCTCCACGAGGATGTCCGGGCGGTGCAGCAGGAGGATGTCGATGTAGTCGGTCTGCAGGGAACGCAGCGACTCCTCTGCCGAGCTGACGATGTGCTCATAGGAGAAGTCGTAGTACGGGCCGTCCTTGACGATCCCGGCCTTGGTCTGGAGGGTGATCTCTTCCCGTTCAGCCTGGCTCAGCCGCATCGCCTCCGCGAACCGGCGCTCGCACCCGTGGGTGGTCAGCCCTGTGCTGTAGATGTCCGCGTGGTCGAAGAAGTCGACGCCGGCCTCACGCGCCGCGGTGACGAGCTCGCGGATCTCCTCATCGGTCTTCTCCGCGATCCTCATCAGGCCGAGTGTGACGCTGGGGGCGGTGATGTCGGTCTGTGCGATCTGCTGTGTGCGCATGGTCACAACCCTATCGCGGCCCCTGGTCAGCGGGTCACAGACGCGCAGGGTCCTCCGGCATGCCGTCGCGGAAGGCGGTCTGCCGGGTGTGTCGATGCGCCTCACGCAGCGTCTCCAGCTGCGCGTGGGCATCCTCGATCAGCTCGGTGAACACGGCCGCCTCCACGCCCAGCTCCTCGGCATGCTCCCGGCAGACCAGCCACCCGTGGAGCTTGCCGGTCACCGCGCTGGACATCAGTTCGCACTCGAGCAGCAGCGCCGTGGGCGAGCGGCGCAGCGGGGCCCGCCCATAGGGCTTGAGCCGGGCGGCCTTCTCCCCCATCCAGGCCAGTGAGGCCGAGGGGCCCGGACGCGGGAAGCCCTGGCGCAGCATGAGGCCCTGCAGAAAGGCGTGCTCACGACGGATCGCACCCGCCACCTCGGAGATCTGTGGGAAGACGGGCGTGTCCTGATACGCCTCCGCCATCGCCTCGATCCGCTTGACCCCTGCCGTGGCGCCCGTGAGGTGATCAGCCAGGTACTGGCGCAGCAGCCCGGCGTCGACCGACCCGGTGAGCCGGTGACCGGCGTTCGGCAGATCGGGACTCTCCGGCTCCGGGCCGGAGCGGGGCCTCAGGGGAGGCGAGGCCACGCCGTCGCCGGAGATCATGCCCTCTAGGACGCTCTCCACAGCCTCGGCCGCGCTGCGCAGCGGACGCCAGCCCAGTTCCTGCCGGGCGCGCGTCGTGTCCAGCACCGGGGCGCGCAGGCTCAGGTCCAACCAGCCTTCGTCAGCGGGCACCATCCCCGCACGATGGGCGGCGCGCAGGGCCGAGCGCACAGGCTTGACCGGGACCGTCACAGCCCTGCCCCGTCCTCCGGAGAACACCTTCGCCAGCTGGTGCGCGTCCAGCAGGTCGTCGGCAGCGATGTTGAAGGGCCCCTCGGCACCACGGGTCACCGCCTCGGCGAAGGCTGACGCCACGTCGGCGGCATGCACGGCGTGGACCCGCAGACCGGCCGGAAGGGGGACCAACGGCGGACGGACCGCCCCGAGCACCTGCACCGGCGCCCATCGTCCGGCGAAGTACCGCTGGATCTCCGAGCCTGCGCAGCCCTGGAAGACCAGGCCCGGACGCAGGCGGGCGAGCGATACGTCAGGATGTGCCCTCTCGAATTCGTCCATGACGCGTTCCTGAGCGCATTTGTCCTCGCTGTAGTGCGAGCCGGGGATGCCGTCGGTCGGCCAGTCCTCGGCCCGGGGATCGTCGTCCTCCACCGGCGAGTAGGCACCCACCGACGAGGCCACGGCGACACGCCGGACCCCCGCCGCGGCGGCCGCCTCCAGCACGTGACGGGTGCCGTCGACGTTGACCCGGCGCAGCAGCTCCCGCTCCGTGTTCGGCTGGACGAGCCATGCCAGATGGACGACGGCGTCGACGCCGGCGAAGGCATCGGTCAGGGCGGCCACCGACTCGCGGAACTGGACGTCGATCGTGGCCCATTCGGGAGAGGCATAAGGCTCGACGTCGGTGTCGGGAAGGCGGCGGGCGATCCCGACCACGGAGGTGACCTCCTGACGGAGATGCAGCTCTCGGAGCACGGCCGAGCCTACGTTCCCGGTGGCTCCCACGACGGCGATGTGCACGGGGTCCTCCTTCGATCCGGCGGTGCTGTGCTGTCTCAGCACGCTGTGTGGTCACTCAAGGTGGTCTTCCACCAGACCATGCCTGCCGCCGGGGCACAAGGGGTGGTCAGAGGAGCAGGTTCACCGCACCGACGGCGGTGAGCACCAGCACCAGCCGGTCGAAGAGCCGCTGGGAGATGCGCACGGCGATCCACCGTCCGATGAAGGCCCCGATGACGACCAGCGGCACCAGCATCCCCGCGATCGCCAGCACCTGCAGGTTCAGCAGGCCCAGGCCCACCTGGAACGGCAGCTTCGACAGGTTGACCGCGAAGAAGAAGTAGGCGGTGGTGCCGAGGAAGGTCTTCACCGGCAGTCGCATGGCGAGCAGGTACATGCTCATCACCGGTCCCCCGGCGTTGGCGACCATGGTGGTGAACCCGCCCAGCCAGCCGTAGCCGTAGGCGGCCGTCCTGCCCAGCTCTGCGGCGTCGGCGGCCGATCGACGCCGCCACAGGGTGAAGGCCAGCAGCGCCAGCAGGATGGCACCGATCACTCGCCGGACGACGGCGTCAGAGGCCAGCCCCAGGAACACGGCGCCCACCAGCAGGCCCACCAGCACGGCGGGGACCAGGCGCCGCAGGGTGGCCCAGTCGACGTCGCGCCGATACATCCAGACCGCGAAGAGGTCACCCACCAACAGCAGGACCAGCAGGGCCGCGGTGGACTCACGGGCCGGCATCGTGGCGGCGAAGATCGCCACCGCCAGGGTGGCGGCACCCGGCACTGCCGTCTTGGACAGGCCGACGATGAGCGCGCCGACGGCGAGCATCGCCCACCCGAGAAGGTCGAGGTCGATCACCGTGACAGCCTAATGCGCCGCCGGCCGGGGTCGGGACGGCGCACCTTGCCAGCTGCGGGACGTCGTCGTTGCATGGATCCATGACAGTGCAGAGAGTGACACCCATCTTCACGGTGGACGACCTGCCGTCGGCCGTGCAGGAGCACCGGGCGGTGCTGGGACTGGAGCTGGTGATGGACCTGGGCTGGATCGCGTTCCTCGCCGACAGCGCCGGGGCCCAGATCGGGCTGATGACGCAGGACGCCTCCGCGCCGGTGAATCCGCAGGCGTCGGTGTTCGTCGACGACGTGGAGGATGCCTACAGGCTGGCTCAGGAGGCGGGACTCGAGATCGTCCATCCGCTGACGGTCGAGGCCTGGGGCGTACGCCGCTTCTTCTACCGCGACAGCTCCGGCACGGTGGTCAACGTGGGCATGCACCTGTGACCGCTCAGCGCCGAGGGTCGATCATGGTCATGCCCGCCTGTGGCGCACGGTCCATGAGGGGCAGCGCGGCGGCGGCCTGATCGAGGCCGATGGTCCGAGCGATGAGCCGCTCCGGGTCCAGGCGGCCGTCGGCGATCATCGCCAGCATCTCCGGGTAGGCGCCAGCAGCCATTCCATGGCTTCCCAGGACGTCCAGCTCCCAGGCGATCACCCGGTCCATGGGCACCCGTGGGTGCCCGGACACCGCGGGCAGCAGTCCGATCTGCACGTGCCGGCCCTGACGCCGAAGACTGTGGATCGCATCCGCGCAGGTCTGCTCGGAGCCCACGGCGTCGACGGCGACGTCGGCCCCGCCGTCGGTGAGCTCCGAGACCCTAGCTGGGACGCCCTCGTCCTGCCCTGGCGTCCCCGGGCCCTGCGGGGCGAGGATGGTATGCGCAGCACCCAGGCCACGGGCCAGGTCGAGCGCCGATTGACTGCGATCCACCGCGATCACCTCCGCGCCGAGCGCGCGTCCGATCATCACCGCACTGAGCCCGACCCCGCCGGCACCGATCACCGCCAGCGTCTCTCCCCCGCTGATCCGGGCCCTGCCGACAAGCCCTCGATACGCGGTGGCGAATCGACAGCCGAGACTCGCCGCGGCCTGTGAGCTCACGCCGTCCGGGATGGCGACGAGGTTGGCGTCCGCGGCGTGCAGGACGACCTGTTCGGCGAAGGAGCCCCAGTGCGTGAATCCCGGCTGCTGCTGGTGGGGGCAGACCTGCGGCTCCCCCTGAAGGCACCAGCGGCACCGACCGCAGCCGCACACGAACGGCGCCGTGACACGGTCCCCGGGCCGCCAGTTCTTGACCCCGGCGCCGACCGCCTGGATGATCCCCGCGAGCTCATGACCCGGCACATGCGGCCAGGCGATGTCCTCATGTCCTGCCCAAGCATGCCAGTCGCTGCGGCACAGGCCGGTGGCCTCCACACTCACGACGACGCCGTCCTCCGGCGCGTCGGGGGCGGGCACCTCTCGCACCTGAGGGTGGGCGCGGATCTCCTCGATGACGACTGCTCGCATGGGAAGAAGCATGGCACGGTTCGGTGCTCGGGCTCGATGGATATGTCAGAGGGTTCCGGAAGACTGAGCAG
>NZ_JAUTWR010000013.1:0-71356 GCF_031705515.1 Nesterenkonia sp. CL21 | reverse complement strand
GCGTCCGCCGGCCGCCGCGGCGGCGTCCTCGACGACGGCGACGGCGGCCGTCCCACGGCCCGGCGGGCCACCGGGGGTGGACTGGATGGTCGTCATCAGTCGTCCTCCCCGGGCCCGTCGACCTCGTCGAGCTCGTCCAGCATCTCCTGACCCCTCTGGTAGGCCTCATTGGCGAGTTCGACGTAGTCGTTCATGTTCCGCGCCTCGAGCTCGGCCACATAGGAGTCCCAGTCGTCCAGGTCCCGCTGACCGAGGATGAACTGCGCGGTGGCCTGGTCCACCTGGTCCGTCAGCGAGTTCTGCCACAGCGCGGCCTGCTCCAGCTCCAACTCGCTGAAGGGGATGCTCGGCTGCAGGGGCAGCTCCTCCTTGTCGGCCATCTGCTCCTGCAGCTCCACGATCTCGTTGCTCATCAGGGACAGGAAGATCTCGGTGTCGGAGCCGAAGTTATGCGTGAACACCCCGTTGTAGAAGCCGTAGTCGATGGAGAGGTGCTCCTCGGCCCCCGGGTTGAAGCCCTTGATGTCCACATTCTCGGCCAGTTCCCGCTCGCCGTCCTCGTCGGTCTCGTAGGTCTCGCCCTCCACACCCCAGGTGGCGAAGATCAGGCCCTCGTCTGAGTAGTAGAGCCAGTCGAGGAACTGCAGCATCGCGATGAAGTCCTCGCGCTGCGCCGTATGGGCGCCCAGGACCATCCCGACGTCGAAGCGTCCCCCACCGGCGACGTTGTCACCCGCCGGTCCGGCGGGCACGCGGATCATCCGGACCTCGGCGTCGTCCTCCCCGATCTCCTCGAAGGCGGTGCGCAGAGTCTGCAGCTCCTCCTCGTTGGAGGCGATGGCCGCGGACTGCCCGGAGGCGAACTTCTGCACGGCGGAGTCGTCGTCCTGCGTCATCGACTCGGAGTCCATCAGGCCGTCTGCCACCAGTCCGGCGAAGTACTCGATCATCTCCCGGTACTCGTCGGTGGCCCCGGTGAAGACGAACTCGTCGGCGTCGGCATCGAAGTAGAGTCCGTTGCCCAACCCCCAGCCGCCGGCGGTGTCGAAGGACGGCCCGGCGAGGTTCAAGGTGGCGTTCATCTCCCACCGGTCGGACCATGGGGTCATCTCGGGGTGCTCCTCGGAGATCTGCTCCAGCTGGTCCTGGAACTCCTCCCAGGTCTCCGGGTCCTCGAAGCCCATGTCCGCCCAGATGTCATCGCGGATGGCCACGGACCAGTTGTGGAAGGGGTCCTCCCGCAGGCCGGGCAGGATGTAGGCCTTGCCGTCCTCCTGCCGCAGTTGGTCGAACTCCTCCTGCAGCTCCCACCGCTCCAGCTTGTCGGTGAAGTGGGGCATGTAGTCCAGGTAGTCGCTGACCGGGAGCAGCGCCCCTCCGGAGATGTAGGGGATCTCGTCTCCCGGCCACATCACCGGCACATAGTCGGGGATCTCGCCGGAGCCGATGAGCACCGAGCGCCGATCCTCGAAGTCGCTCAGTGGGGCGACCACCGGGTCGAGGGTGACCCCGTGCTCCTCCTCGAGGTGTTCGAGGATCAGCCAGTCGTCCTGCAACGGGTAGTTGGGATGGTCGCGATACAGCAGCGAGATGCTCAGCGGCTCCTCGGCGACGAAGGAGTCTCCGACGGAGAAGTCCTCCATCGCGCCGACGCTCTGCGCCTCCTCGTCGATCTCAGCCGTCTCGGTGGCCGACCCCGAGCCGCACCCGGCCAGCAGCAGGGCGCTCAGTCCGAGCACGGCGGTCGTCGTGGTCCTGCCTGGGACCTCATGCATCGCCGTCACCCTCGCTCTGCTCGTCGGACTCGTCGTCGATCTGCTCGTCGATCTGTTCCTGGGCCCGCTCATAGGCTTCGTTGGCCATGTCCACCAGGCTCTGCATGTTGAGGTTCTCCAACTCGGCGACATAGGAGTTCCAGTCGTCGAAGCTGCGCTGCCCGAGGATGAACTGGGCAGTGGCGGTCTGGACGTGGTCGGTCAGACTCGTGGACCAGAGGCCCAGCTGCTCCAGCTCCAGGTCGGTGAAGGGATGCGCCGGAGTCACCGGGCGCTCCTCCTTGTGCTGCATGCTCTCCTGCCACTCGATGACGTGAGGACGCAGGCCGGAGTGCACGAACTCGGTCAGGGAGCCGGCGGCATGCATGAACGGCTGGTTGTGGAAGCCGTAGTCCCGGAGCAGGTGTTCCTCCGCGTCCGGGTGGAGGCTGTTGATGTCGATGTCCTCGTCCAGTGCGATCTCACCGTCGGCGTCCCGCTCGTAGGTCTCGCCCTCCACGCCCCAGGTGGCGAACTCGAGGCCGTTGTCCGAGTAGTAGAGCCAGTCGATGAACTGCAGCAGCGCCATGAAGGCGTCCTGGTCCGCCATCGAGTTCGCGATCATCAGGCCTGAGTCGAACCGGGCTCCGCTGTGCACGAAGTCGCCGTCGCGGCCGCCGGGGATGGGGATCAGGCGGGCCTCCGCCCCCTCGGTGCCGAGTTCCTCGAACCCTCGGTGGTAGATGGTCGTGGACTCGTCGTTGCCGCCGATCACGAAGGACTCTCCGGCGGAGAACTTCTGCTCCGCCATCTGGTCGTCCTGCGTCATGGTCTCGGCGTCCATGAGGCCCTCCTCCACGAGGCCCGCGAAGAACTCCAGCAGCTCGCGGTACTCGTCGGAGGCCCCGGCGTAGATGAACTCATCGGCATCGTAGTCGAAGTACAGGCCCTGCCCGTAGCCCCAGCCGGCGACCGTGTCGAAGTTGGCCGACGCGATGTTCAGGGTGCTCTGCAGCTCCCAGCGGTCGGACATCGGCGTGATGTCGGGGTAGGCCTCCTTGACCTCCCGCAGCTGGTCCGCCAGTTCGTCCCAGGTCTCCGGGTTCTCCAGTCCGAGCTCGTCCCAGATGTCACCCCGGACTACGAGGCTGAAGATGTAGAACGGGTCCTCCCGCAGGCCCGGCAGCATGTAGGCCTTGCCGTCCTCCTGCCGCAGGGCGTCGAACTCGTCCCAGAGCTCCCAGCGGTCCAGCTTGTCGGTGAAGTTGGGCATGTAGTCCAGGTAGTCGCTGATCGGCAGGACCGCGCCGCCGCTGAGGTAGGGCACCTCCTGTCCGGGGTAGGTCACAGGGACGTAGTCGGGCATCTCGCCGGCGCCGATGAGCAGGGAACGTTGCTCCTCGAAGTCGCTCAGCGGGGCGTCCACCAGGCTCAGGGAGACGTTGTGCTCCTCCTCGAGCTGATCGAAGAACATCCAGTCCTCGTCGAGGCCGTGGTCCGGATTGTTCCGATACAGCAGTGAGAACTCGACCGGCTCGGTGGCCACGAAGGTGTCGTCGACGTCGAAGTCCTCCATGGCGCCCACGCCCACCTGGTCCTCATCGAGCTCGACGCCGTCCTCCTCGGCTGTTCCGGCTCCCCCGCAGGAGGTGAGCAGCAGTGCTCCCGTGATGCTCAGGGCAGCGGTCCTCCATGGAAGGGTCCTCCAGGGACGGGTGCGCACGGTATGCCTCATGGTGCGGTTCCTCTCAGGTGCGGTGAATCAGGTGCGGTGACACAGATGCAGGGAAAAGAGCAGCGCCACGGTCTTGGGAATTTGTTGTGACATGAGGCACAATAATGTCCGGGACGCCGTTGTGCAAGAGGTCACAGCGAGGGATTCCATCGATGAAGCGGGACGTCGATGGAGCGCCCCGGTATGCCTGATTCAGCTTCTGACCAGGGGTTTCCTGTCTGTCAGCACGGAAGGAGCCGCCATCGGTCCGAGAGAGCACGGCGGTACGACGACGGCGCCCCCACCACGTCGGTGAGGGCGCCGCATGGCAGCCGAAGCACGGGCCGCCAGGAGAGGCTGGCGGGCCGATCGGCGTCCGATCGTCAGCGAGTCACAGGCGGTTCAGTATCGCCGCACGGCTTCCGGGTTGGCCTCGATGTCCCGGCGCACCTCGGCCGCGATCCGACGCTCCACGATGAAGCTCAGGAACGGCACCACTCCGCCCAGCACGATGGTCACCAGACGGGAGAACCGCCAGTTCATCAGGAACCACAGACGGAACCCGGCGATCACGTAGACCACGTAGATCCAGCCGTGGATCACCGCCGTCCAATAGGAGATGCCGGTGCCTCCGCTGACCGACTCCTTCGGATGGAAGCCGAGCGTGTTGGCCGTACCCTCGGCGGTGGTGCCGCCGGCGTAGAGCTCATAGCCGAAGCCGTAGTCCATGATCATCTTGGCCACCAGGATCAGCAGCATGATGCCGGTGGTGAAGGCGAAGACCTTGTAGAAGGTCAGCGAGCCGCTGATCTGCTGCATGGTGCCTTGGAAGCGCCGCTTCTGGGGCCGCTTCGGCGCGGCAGGCACCTCGGTCACCTGCGGGGCGTCTCCGGTGTTCTCAGGCATCACGTGTCCTTCTCATCGAGCTTGCGCGCCGCCTCCGCGGTGGCGGTCTCCTCCGCCTCCCGAGGGCTCTGTCCGGCGGCGACGGCGGCCAGGTACTCCTGCTTCCACTGCTGCTCCCACTCGGTGTCGAGCACCGCGGCCTCCTGCGACTTCTCATGGGCGTCCTTGACCAGTCGCCACCACAGGAAGAAGGCGAAACCGGCGAAGACGACCCACTCCACAGCGTAGAAGAGGTTCAGCCAGTTCACGGAGGATCCCTCCGGCTGTGGTCCGACCCAGACCGGCTCCAGAGGGACGGCTTCGGCCTCAGCCCCGATCTCATGGCCGGATGCGTCGACGACGTCGAAAGCGACCACGAATCCGGAGTAGGAAGGGAGATCCCACACGTTGATCAGCTCCGCCGGGGACAGGCTGGCGAAGACGTGGGCCGCCTCACGCTCCCCGGCCACGGGAGCTTCAGGCGGCAGCAGGCGCCCGCGCAGCTCGAGCTGCTGCCCCGCAGGCGGCGCGTCCACGGCGTGGACGTCGTCGGTCCACCCGCGGACCACGGGGATGACCTCACCGTCGGGGGCGCCGTCCACTGCGAAGGCGGCGACGGCCCACCATCCGGGCTCACCGTCCTGCAGCCGCTCGGAGATCAGCACCTGGGAGTCCTCGACGAACTCGCCGGAGAAAGTGACGATCCGATCCGCGTCCAGGGCGGTCATCGCACGCTGCGGCGCGTACACCTCGGTCAGCGGCGCGGGCTCCTCGGTGACCTCCCGGGAGGGTGTCTCCTCGGTCCGCGACTGGCCGAACTGCCAGGCACTGGCCACGACGAACACCGTGGCCAGGATCAGGGCCAGGGCGAGCATCGCGATCCATTTGGGCTGCAGCGCGGTCTTGAGCACCCCACCAGGATACGCGGGACAGCAGGGCTCGGATCACCGCGTCCGAGAATGTTTCTACACCTGGTAGAAGAATGGGGATCAGGCGCCTCCTCGTCACGGAGCCGCTCTCGATTGGTGACGAAGCCCACGCTGGTGTCAGTATGGACCCATGATGCGCTTGGATCACGTCTCGTATGCGGTCGGCCCGGATGGCATGGATGCCACGGTCGAGAGGATTGTCGGTCAGCTGGGCGTGGAACGCGTCAAGGGCGGTATCCATCCGCGCTTCGGCACACGCAGCTCGATCATTCCTCTGAAGAACCGCCAGTACCTGGAGATCGTCGAGGTCCTCGACCACCCCTCCGCCGACAAGGCACCGTTCGGCCAGGCCGTGCGGAACCGCTCCCAGGTGGGAGGCGGCTGGATGGGATGGTGCGTCACCGTCGACGACCTCTCCCCCTTCGAGGACCGGCTGGGGCGCAAGTCCGTGCCCGGCAATCGGAAGTTCCCGGACGGCCAGGAGCTCACCTGGCAGCAGATCGGCATCAAGGGGCTCATCGCAGACCCCCAGGTGCCCTACCTGCTCCGCTGGGACGAGGGCACCGAGGACCTGCATCCCTCGCAGGCCTACCCGCCCGAGGCTGAGCTCATCCGCCTGGCCATCGCCGGGTCCCCGGACCGCGTGGCGGACTGGCTCGCCTGCCCCAAGGCTGACCCGTTCGAGGACGTCGAGGTGGACTGGGTGGCACCTTCCGGCACACCGGGCATCATGTCCGCCACCTTCCGGACCCCCGCGGGCGACGTCACCATCTGAGGCGGCCCGCACCGCACCCGTCTGACACAGCACACACATCGCATATCGCACAGTGGGCGGGGCTCCCGGTCTGGGAGCCCCGCCCACTGCCGTCGGCGCGGTCGCGCTGCCGCCCGTCGCCAGGAGACTGCTAGGAGACTGCGAAGAGTCTGTCGGGAGCCTCAGGCCGCAGCCGAGGTGGACGCCGCCGTCAGGATCGCCTGGGCTGCCTGCTCGGCACCGTCCTCAGGCAGCCGGGATGGGCCGGACGGAACCCAGCCGCGCCCGTCCATGAGCTCCAGCGCCTCGGTGAGTCGGGAGCGCAGGGCGTCCATGTCCTGCGGGCCGTCGAGCTCCGCGTGATGCCCCCACCCCGCCTCGGCGCACCGGGCCGCGCGGCCGCGCATCGCGTCCTGCTGGTCAGGGCGCAGACGGCGGCGGGAGCGCTGCGCCGCCCCGCGGATGGGCCTCTCACCCCCGGGCCCCTCGGTCAGCCAGAGGGTCGGGATCCTGGCGGGCGTCCAGGTGTGCACGGCTCGGTGTCCCGGCACGGCGAGGGCGCCTACCGTGCGGGAGACCAGCTCTGCGGTGGCCCCACCGGAGATGCTCTCGACGCCGGGGCTCGGCTGACGTGCCACAGTGGTGTCCAACAGCGCCACCGTCCACTCCGGGCGGCGGGACGCGAAGAACTCCAGGGCGAGGTCCTCCACGGCGGCCGTGGTGTCGGGGCTGAGCCCGGGCAGGTCCAGCACCACACAGGGCCGCCTGGCGCCACCACCCCCGCCGTCCTCGGTGAGGGCTCCTCCGGTGGCACCCAGGGCGGCCGCGTCGAGCAGCGGGGCCGTGGCATCGGCCGACTCACCGTCGTCCTCGGTGATCTCTCCGAGCTGCACCATCGCGCCTGCGCTGCGGGCCCGCGGCCTGCCCACGGGAGCAGTCTCCGCCGCCGAGGTCACATGCAGCTGGACCGCCGGGTGGGCGCGGTCGAGACGGTCCAGCACCCGGGCGGGGAAGTCACCGTCGACCACCAGCACATCGGGGGCGAAACCACCCATCAGCCGATCCAGTCGGGGCAGCAGGTAGTCACGCTCCCAGACCTCGCGATCAGCGTTGAGGCTGTGGTGGGAGCCGATCCGCTGCAGCGGGAAGCTCGGCGCCTGCGGCCCGGCGGCCGCCTGGCCGGCGAGGGTGGCCATGACGACGTCGGCCTCCGCCGTCAGGTGCTCCCCGATGCGGGCGAGCCGGCGCAGGGTGCCGGTGACGACGTCGTCGTCGCTGAGCAGCAGCACGCGGCGGCGCGGGTGCGTCATAGTGTGTCCCTTCGTCTCGGCCGACGCGTCGCCGGCGTCGGCTCAGAGCCGTTCGATGTCATCACAGGACGTCGCCCCCCGAGTATCGAAGACCAACCCCCCAGCCCGCCGAACAACCCGCCCAATCGCCCCCAGATCATAAACACCATGCGGCTGCAGCACCACCACAACATCCGCCTCCACCAACGCCTCATCCAGATCAGCAACCCGCTGCCACACCCCACCACCCACATGCCAAGACTCCACATAAGGGTCATGGAACCAGACATCGGCCCTCTTCTCCCTGAGCACCTTCGCCACCGGCACCGCCGGAGACTCCCGCTGATCCGCAATATCCGGCTTATACGTCACCCCCAACAACAGAACCCGCGACCCATTCAGCGGCTTACCCACCTCATTGAGCGCATCCCCCACCCGCGACACCACATACTGCGGCATCGAATTATTGATCTCCTGCGCCAACTCCACAAACCGGAACTGATACCCCAGAGTCTTCCGCACCTGAAAACTCAGATAATTCGGATCGATCGGAATGCAATGCCCCCCGACCCCAGGACCCGGAGTGAACTTCTGGAACCCGAACGGCTTCGTCGCCGCCCCCCGGATCACCTCCCAGATATCAATCCCCAGATCATGACAGAACCGCGCCATCTCATTGACCAGAGCGATATTCACATGCCGATACGTGTTCTCCAACAACTTCGCCGTCTCCGCCTCCTTAGTACCCGACATCGGCACCACCTCAGCCACAAACCGCGAATAGAACGCCACCGCCGCCTGAGTCGCCTCAGCAGTCAACCCACCCACCAACTTCGGCGTATTGACGATCCCAAACCGAGTCGACCCAGGATCCACCCGCTCCGGGGAATAAGCCAGCAGAAAGTCCCGACCATGCACCAGACCCGAAGACTCAAGAATCGGCAGCACCACACCATCAGTGGTGCCCGGATACGTCGTCGACTCCAGAATCACCGTGGTCCCCGGACTCAGATGCTCCGCAATCGTGCCCGCCGACGCCTCCACCGCCCGCAGATCCGGACCACCCTCCTCACTGAGCGGAGTCGGCACACAGATCACCACCACCGACGCAGCGGCCAGATCGGCCGGATCCGTACTGGCACGGAACCCCTGACCCACCATCACCGCGACGTCAGCATCACTGAGATCATCCACATGCGAGACCCCCGCATTCAGCTGAGCCACCAACGACTCCGAAACATCAAACCCCACCACCGAAACACCCGCAGCCACCGCCGCCTGAGCCAACGGCAACCCCACATACCCCTGCCCCACAATCACCACAGGACGCTCAGGCGTGGGTGCGGCGGCGGGAGCGGCCTGGGCCGATGTCGACTGGGTCCGGTGGTTCGAGTCAGGTGTCACGGGTGTCCTTCGTTCTCAGAGGCGTCCGGAGCGGACGGCATCACTCTAGCGGTCCGGCTGGTCAGGCAGGTGTGCCGCCGGGGGCGTCCTGCACAGCGAACCCCGACGTCCCGGTCCTCTCCGCGGGCCGGGAGTCCACAGCCATGAGGTGCTCACCGGTGAGGTTCCCGGCCACGGCGAGCTCGTTGAACAGGGCGACGGCGGCGGCCGGGCCCTCCAGGTGCCCCGCGGCGATGCCGCCGACGACGTCCTCCGCGACGGCGTGGCCGCGCAGTCCCGCAGCGATCGCGGCCTCGTGGACATGCTCAAGGAAGGCATCCATGACGGAGACGCCCTCCCACCGCACGTCGAGAGCGACCTCGGCCTGGGGCTGCGGCAGCGTCCCGTCCTCCGTCCGGGCCACGGTGCTCTCCAGGATGCGGCGAGCCAGCAGCAGCGCCTCCTCGGGGTCCCGGGAGGCCTGCATGGCCAGCCACGGCCGCTCGGAGACGTCCACGACGGTGACGTCCTGATCCTCTCGCGCCACCTCGGCACCCCGGCTGAGCACCGTGTCGACGGCGACGACGGCCAGGCCCGGGAAGACGGCGGCCACCTCCTCCGCATGGGCGAGCAGCGTGGGATGGACAGCGTCGCGCAGCTCCTGGCCCTCGTCGAGCCCCCACGCGCCGTGGGGCGAGCTGAAGGCGGAGACGACCTGCCCGTCGATGAGCAGGAAGCGCAGGAAGTGCCCCGGGACCTGCTCTTCGACCAGGTACCGGTAATTCTTCCGGGTGCGGCTCTGGTCCTCCTCCCGCGGGGTGTGGATCGCGGTGAAGGCGTAGGAGGCCGTGGTGTAGTCCGGGCGCAGCTGCGGAGCCACTCGCAGGTCGCGGATGCCCTCCAGCAGCTCCTCGGTGCCGGCGATGCCGGTCCGGGTCTCGACGGTGTTGTCTCCGACCATCGGCTTGAGCACCACGGGGAAGCCGCGTCGCTCGGCGAAGTCCAGAGCGGCTCGCGTGCCGCGGCCGATCGTGAAGGTCGCACCCTCGGGGACACGGATCCGGTGCTGCTCCAACATCGCCCGCCGAACCCGCCGATCCTGGATGAGGGTCGCGGTGGAGAGCTGCGTCTGCTGCGGCACGCCGTGGGCGAAGGAGCCCCCGTCCAGTGCCCCGCCCTCGTGGGTGAGCAGCAGGGCCTGGCCCGGGAAGAGCAGCGTCCCGCGTCCGGCCTGCAGGGCAGCGGTGTGGACGAGCCACCCGTCGATCAGCTCGGCCGGGCAGTCGGCGGCCGACGGCATGACGGGCCGATCGGCGGCCGCCGGGTCATGAGGTGAGGTGGTCATCGGCTCCCCTTCCGGATCAGGCGGACGCTGCGTCGCTTCACGGCGGAGGCGATGCGGGCGGGATCGCGCAGCACGCGAGCCGCACGCCTCGGATGGCGCAGCGCACGCAGCGCCCGAGTGCGCAGGCTGCGGGGCGCCGACCGTCCCCGGCCGTGGCGCTGCCGCACCTCGAACCCCTCCACGCCGGGGTCCGGCACGTGGACGGTGGTCACGGAGGTCGGCCGGGCGCGCCGCGGGCCCAGCACCGCGGCGGTGGCCAGGGCCGCGACGGCGTCCGTCGGCCCGGACACGACCGCCTCGACCGAACGGTCGGAATGATGGCGGATCCACCCGGTGCAACCATACTCAGTGGCGCGGCGGGCGAACCAGCCGCGGTAGCCGACGCCGACCACGCGTCCACGGGCGCGGATGCGCACACTGAGCCGTTCGGCGCGCTCCGGGAGGGTCTCCAGTCCGAATTCGCCGGCGGCGCGGCTCAGGAACTGGCTCGACACGCGCCGCGGCGTGCCGAACATCGGGTACTCCGCCACCGGCAGGGCCGCCACCGCGTTGAGCTCACAGATCGCGCCCTCCTGCTCGTGCAGGGGACGCGTGTGGTCCTCCAGCAGGAAGTCCACACCGCAATAGGCCAGTCCCGGCACGGCCTTCACAGCCTTGATGGACGCCTCGATGATGCTGGGGTGCAGGTCGTCGAGGATCTCGATGGAGTCCCCACCCTGGGTGAGGTTGTTGGCGCTGTTCAGGAAGACCCGTTCGCCGGCCGGGATCACGCTGGAGGCGTCATAGCCGGCCTTGGCGATCTCGTGGCGGGTGGTCGCGTTCCACTTCAGCTTCAGGGTGGCCAGGTGCGAGTTCTGCTTCCGGGCGGCGTTCTTGGCCAGGATCAGCTCGATCAACGTGGAAGTGCCATCCCCCACCACGGAGGCGGGGACCCGTTCGACGGCGGCCACGACCTCCTCCCCGAGCACCATGATCCGGTAGTCGCGTCCGTGGACATGCTTCTCCACGATGAAGTCACCGGAGCCCATCACCGACTGCCGCATCCGCTCCAGCGCGGAGCGCAGCTCCTCGGGTCCTTCGATGTTCGCGGTCACACCCACACCCATGGAGCCGGCCGCAGGCTTGAGCACCACGGGGTAGCCGATCCGCTCGGCGAACTGCAGAGCACTCCCGGCGTCCCCGTTGCTGAAGGTGCGCCCACGCGGCACCGGACATCCGCTGCGGTCCAGCAGGATCCGCGTGGACTCCTTGTGCCGGACGATGGAGGCCGCCACGACGCTGGACAGGGGCCACCGAGCGGTGCGGAAGGACAGCGGCGGGCGGACGCCGTCGTCGGCCTGGAAGGTGGACTTGTTGAACCGCCGGGTGTTGAGTCCGTAGGCCAGGGCCTCGCGCTCCACGATGTGCCCGTGCACGGCGTAGGAGCCCATGGGCCGGATGTAGTCCACGTCGTCGTAGGTGCGGGCGGGACGCCCCTCCAGAGTGGGGGCGGGCGGCGTGGGGTAGGTGGCGTACTGGACGACGGCGCCCACCAGGTTCTCGTAGCAGAGGTCGATGCCCAGTCCGGGCACCTCGGGGACCACCACCTGGTGCAGGACCTCGTCGGAGTCGTACTCGGCCTCGTGCTCGGCCTCGTCATCCTCATCGTCGGCGTCGAGGACGCCCTCCTCCTCGGCCTCGTCCTCGTCGTCGCCGACACGGGCCGCTCGGCGGGCCGCCTGGAAGACAGCGTCGGGGTCATCCGCATCGGTTTCGTCGTCAGCATCGCCGTCGGCATCGTCACTGGCGGAATCGCCCTGAGCATCGTCAGCGTCGCCATCGTCTGCCTCTGCGTCCTCAGCGTCCTCAACGGCCCTCATGAGGTCGAGGCCGGCCTCGAGCCCGTCGCCGTCGGCGCCCTCCGCCAGGGCGTCGTCATCGGTGGGCTCCTCGGCGCCCTCCCAGCCGAAGTCCGCCTCCTGCTCGACCGGACCGTCCGGCCGACCAGGCCGTCCCAGGGCGTCCTCCGCCGCAGCCTCGGCTGCGGGAGTGTCCGCGGCGTCTGCCGCGGCCTCCTCGGCGGCGAGACGGGCGGCCTCCTCAGGATCGAGCACGCGCGTGGTGATCTCCACCTGTCTCTCCACTACAGCGGCCAGGCGCGCCGCGTCGACGCGCGGCAGCGCCAGCGCCAGGTGGCGCAGCGCGGAGGTGGTCAGTCGGCTCGCGCCCACCATGCGGGTCAGTGCGATGGTCGCCTCCGGGTGGACGCGCAGGGCCGCGTCGGCCAGATCCATGCTCTCCAGCAGACCTCCGGCCTGGGCGGGACGGATGGTGACCGCACGGAGCCCGCCCCGGCGGCCGGCGTCGACGACGTCGCCGGCGTCCCACACGGAGGAGTCCCCCATGATGCGCAGGTCCACCTGCCCCCCGCGGGCGCGGCGGGTGATCCGGTCCGCCCGCCGCTGCAGAGACGCCAGCTCATCGCCCTGATCACCGGGCACCGGCTGGCCGAGCACCACCTGGCCGGGCAGACGTCCCTGGGCCATCTCCCGAGCGATGCGACCCACCACCCGATGGGCGCCCTCGCGGCTCAGCGTACCCGCCACGGTGATCCACAGGGGCCGTTCGAGGTCCTGTCCCGTGTGCTGTCTGTTGGCGGCCGAGACCACGTCCAGGAAGGACAGGGCGGCGTCGACGTCGGCAGGCACCGTCACCCGGGTGTGGTCGTACCGCTCGCGCTGCACGTCGAGCCGGTCGACCACACGCTGCAGGTCGGCCCGCGGCGAGACGGTGCTGGGAGCCAGCGGGGCCGCGTCACGACGGCGGCCCAGCAGGTCCGCCAGGGGCATGTCATGGACACGGGCGGCCAGGTCCAGCAGGGCCACCTCGAGGCCGAGCAGGGTGCCGCGGAAGGGCCGCGGGTGCCCCGCACGGCCGTGATCGACGGCCAGCACTCGCAGCCGGGCCATCGTCTGGCGGACGAAGCCCACGGAGTCAGCGGTCGTGGTCACCGGCAGATGAGTCCCCTGCAGGGACTCGACCGCCGCGCGGGCGAAGGTCCAGGCGTCGCCGGCGTCGTCGCCGGTCCGACCGCCGCGCGGCTGCCCTTCCCCGTGCCCGCGGACCTCCGTGCCGTCGGCGGTGACGGCGCCCAGGGCGATGATGATGTTGGTCGGACGTCCTGAGGACCGACGACGCGGGACGCGGTAGCTCATCGCCCGGGCCAGTGTGATGCGGGCGGTGCCGTCGTCGGGGGCGGGGTGTCCCGCCGTGTCGGCGTCAGAGTGGGTCATCGTCTCAGCGGCGCTCTCATCCATCGGTCTCCTGGTGCTGTTCCGCCGGGGTCGGCGGCGCGTCGGATCGGCCGTCGCGGGCAGTGATCAGACCGCAGCGATGCTACCACCGGCAGATGTCCCGGCCTGGGCACCGCGCGGGGTCGGTCATCCACCGCCTGGTCAGCGCCCCGAGCCCGGTGATGCTGAGCCCGGTGATGCTGAGCCCGGCGCTGACCGCAGCCGGCCACGCACCCGGCGGACGAGACGCCGGACCACACGCCGGAGCAGCGGGCCCCCATCCGCGGCCACCCGGGCGCGCTCGGCCTCCCGACGGGCCCGCTCCTGCTCCCGCTGGGCGCGCACCGCCTCACCCGCCGCCTCGAGGGTTGGGGCCAGAAGCATCCGCTCCGGGCCGACGCGCCCGCGGACCTCCTGCTGCAGGGCGGCCTCGGTCGACGTCGGCACGGCGACGTGCGTGACCACAGCGGCCACCGGCACGGACAGGTCCTCCGCCCGGGTGACCCAGAGGACGGACGGCACCCCCTGCTGCTCGGCCCGGACGAGGTCGTCGACGAGGTGTGGGTCGAGCGTCTCGGAGTCAAGATGGCGCGGGTCCAGCATCAGCGGTGCCGCCAGATCGACTTCAGGGGTCATGGCTCCTCCTCAGCCGCGCAGCAGCGGGGTCGGGTCGGTCTCGGTCAGCCGGTCCTCATACCGGCGCAGCCACAGGGCCAGCAGGGCGAGTCCGCGGATCAGGTGCTGAGCCCGAGTGCGGGCGAGCTGGCGACGCCACAGCTCGGCGTCGCCGTCGCGCAGCTTCTCCCCCAGCAGGACGGCGGCCGGGGAGCCCAGGATCAGCTCCCGGTACCAGACGGCGGCGTCCAGAGCCGCTCCACGGCGCACATGCTGACGCACCGTGGTCAGATCCGCAGCGGTGGGGATCTCCCCGAAGGAGGGGCGCACCCGGCGCAGCAGGTCCGGATACCAGCGGCCCTCCCGCTTGGACTCGTGGGTCAGCCGCAGCGCCTGGGAGACCACCTGGTGCGCCATGATCGGCACCGCCGTCGGCCGGCTGCCGCCGAGCACCGCGGCAGGTGCCATGCTGATCCCGGGCAGGGTGCGGGTCAGGTAGGCGGTGAGCGTGGCCCCCTGCGGATGGTCCGCCAACGGCTCGGCGATGCGCGTGTAGTCCTCTCGGCCCGCGGCGGCCAGCCGGTCCGCCGCCCCCGGAGCCAGCAGTTCCTCGGCCACCTGGAGGTAGCGCGCCAGGCGGCCGAACCGGGTCTCGAGGAGCCGCTGCGGCCCGGCACCGTCGGCGAGCGCCTGGGGGTCGTCGGGGAATCCACCGCCCAGGAACACTCCGCCGCCGAGTCCGTCCAGCACAGTTCCGGCCTGGGCGGCCAGCTCACGGGCCACGGGCATCAGCCACACGTGGAATGAGGCCTGGTGGCCGGTGAGCTCGGCGTAGTCCAGGAAGTCCTGGCTGAATCCGTCGTGCCGGCCGGAGACGATCCGCTGACGGATGCCCAGGTCGGCTGCGATGCGGGCCGCGGTGAGCTCCTCCAGGGTGGTGCCGGTGTCGGAGCTGGTGGTCCAGGCGGTCAGCGCCGCCGGGGCCGTCCCGGCGGCGACGGCGGCCTCGCGGGCCAGACCGGTGAGCATGCGGGAGTCGCGCCCGCCGGAGAGCATGGGCTGCAGGGGGCCGCCCGCGGCGTGCTGGCCGACCTGGTCACGCAGCGCGTCCACGACGTCACCGGTGAGCTCCTCGGGCGTCAGCCCGGGCTCCGGCGTGATCTGTTCCCAGGGCCAGGCGGCGCGGCCGCTGCGCGGGGAGCCCCCGGGGGCGACGTCGAGGTGTTCCATGGGCCCCAGGCGGCGGATGCCGGAGACGGTGGTGCGCCCGGCCAGCGGGGCGCCGATGCCGATGATCTGGGCCCACCCGTTCCAGTCCGGAGTCAGCGGGCCCGAGGCGGTGTCCACGAGGAGGTCCAGTCGGGTGGCGAAGTAGACGGCGTCTCGGGTCTGTTCCACGTAGAGCGGCTGCACCCCGGAGAGCGAGGCGTGCAGCACGGAGCTGCCCTCGGGCGTGCGGGCCACCCCGGCGACGTCTCCGTCGCGGGCGGCATGTTCCCAGCCGCCGGAGAGCCCGAAAGCCGCCGGGTCCGGGGTGGCGGTGGAGAAGATCCAGGCCTCCCCGGTCGTCGCGGGCCGGGCACGCAGCCCCTGGCTGCCGATGAGCAGCAGGCCGGGGCGGTCGACGACGACGGCGCCGATCCCCGCGGCGCGGGCCATCCGGTGCACGCGCTCCGGGTCGCCGGCGCCGAGCATCCCGCAGACTCGGGTCGTCTCTGCCACAGGGCCTCATCTCACGTCGGCGTCTCAGGTGCGTCCTCCCGAGACCGAGGCCTCGGGTTGGTACGATCCTAACGCTCGAGAACCCCTTCACCTGGAGGCGACCACACCCCATGGAATCCGCTCGGGAATCCTCTGCCCACCCCTCGGAGGGCGCCGCCGACGGCGCAGCCGGCCAGGGTGCGGCCCGCCCGGCGACATCGCCCGCGCCTCCGGCCCCGTCCCTTCCGCGCAAGGTGGTCCGCAAGTCCCGGCAGATCGCGCGACGCGCCGGCCAGAAGCGCCGCAACTGGCGCAAGGAGCTGCGCAAGTCCCGGCGCTGGGCGCAGGACTATCGCAAGTTCCTCCGCAAGGAGTTCCGCTGGGAGACCTCGCCGACGATGCGGCGCCCCCAGTGGTGGGCCCAGGGGTTCCTGTCCCGCTCCGTGACGCTCTACGACCTGCCCAACGCAGACCAGCAGGACTACGTCACCGACGTGCAGCGCTACACGCGCACCAAGCGCATGGTGCATGAGCACCTGCAGGAGGTCCTGGACAACAAGTTCTCCTTCTTCCTGCTGATGAACCAGCTGGGCCTGGACTCCGATGTGGTGCCCCTGCTGGGCCTCTACTCGCGCGGCGAGGTCAGCGTCTTCCCGAACGACGACGAGGTCCCGCTGCGCGAGTTCCTGCAGACCCGCCTGGAGGTGGGTCGGCGGGTGTTCGTGAAGCCGCTGCGCGGCGCCGAGGGCCGGTTCGTCGTCGCGATCCGACGCACGGAGGACGGCTGGCGGATGAACGGGCGGGACTGTGACTTCGACGAACTGGCGTCCTGGATCGAGGCACGTCCCAAGCCCATGCTGTTCGAGGCGGCGGTCCCTCAGGCCCCTGACCAGGCGCGGCTGAACCCGGAGTCCACCAACACGCTGCGGGTCCTGACCATGCCGGACCTGGCGCGGGGCAAGGAGCCCTTCGTCGCCGTCGCCGTCCAGCGCATCGGCACCTCGCGGTCCAACCATGTGGACAACTGGACCCAGGGGGGCCTCAGCGCGAAGATCGACCTGGAGACGGGCACGCTGTCCCGGGCGGGTCAGCTGCCGGATGACCACACCCCGGTGTGGCACAGCGTGCATCCGGACTCGGGGGCGCAGATCGAGGGCGCGGTCGTCCCGTTCTGGGAGGAGACCAAGGCGCTGGTGCTCGACGGGGCCCGGCGGCTGAGCTTCATGGAGTACATCGGCTGGGACATCATCATCAGCCCCACCGGCCCGGTCATCCTGGAGGCCAATGTGAACTCCGGGATGAACGTGCTGCAGGTCCACGGTCCGCTGCTGGCCGACGAGCGGGTGCGACGGTACTTCGAGAAGCGCGGCGTGGTGCCGAAGCGGCGCGACTGAACCGGCGGCCGCTCAGAGCGTGGTGGCCAGGTGGATCCGCCGCAGCCGGTCCAGCGCCGAGGGCAGCTCGGCGGCTCGGATCCGAGTGGAGGCGCCGTAGGACATCTGCAGCCGGGCTGTCCAGCCTGTCCCTTCCGCTTCGGGGCGCTGGAGCACCACGACGCCGTCCGTGCCGGTGGTCTGCGCGTCAGCCTGATCGGTGATCAGCAGCACCGGCCCGGCCGCCTGGACGGCCTGGAGCAGGCCCTCGCCTGCCGCGCGGACCAGCGCCTGGTGCAGGCGCACATCGGCAGGGTTCGTGCCGCCGGAGCCGGTCAGCCGAGCCACGGTCCATCCGGACTCCGCGGCCCAGCCCTGGAGCGCCTGCCCGGCCGTCTCCCCGTCGGCCACCAGCACACCGGCGCCGGGCCCGGCGAGCGCGGAGACCTCCGCGGAGAAGCCTCCTCCCGGGCGCACCCGACGGGTGATGCCGTCCTGCAGCGCGTCGGCCCACCAGCCGCGCAGGGACTGCTCCACACCCCCTGCCGCATCCTCGCCCGCGGTCTCGCCGGCGCCGTGCAGCGCCAGCGACTCGCGGGCCAGCTCCCCAGCGGTGTCGAGGATCTTCTCCGGAGCACGGGTGAAGGCGCCCACCCGGGCCACCTCGGCCAGCACCTGGTCGGGGGTCTCGGGCGCGAGCACCAACGAGGCCCCGTACTGACGCCGCGCCCACTCGAGGTGGTCGACGGCGGCGGGCAGCCAGTTCTGCTCCTGCAGAGCGGCCCAGTCGGCCTCTCCCAGCAGGTGCTCCACCGTCCAGTCCACTGTGCGGATGGGTTCGGCAGTGGGCACGTCGGTGACGACGACGGCGCGGAAGGCATACGTCGCCTCCCGGATGATCTCCACCGCCCGGGTCAGCGCGGCATGCAGCGACGCCGTGCGTCGGGTCATCACCGCCAGCACCACGGGCAGCTCGTAGAACGTCTGCGGGCGCAGAGTCCCCAGCGGAGCGAAGTCCATGGTGGAGGGCACGGTCAGGACCTTCTCCCCGTGCCGGGCTCGGGCCCAGGACTCCAGGCTCGCGGACCAGGACTCGGTCGGCACGACGCCGCGGAGCTCCTCATCTCGCGGGGCGCCCTGCTCGGCGCTGGCTGAGGGGGCACTGTTCGACGGGCCGGAGGTCGGCATCAGCGGGTCTCCTGTCCGGGGGTGACGATGGGCTGGGAATCACGGGCTGCTGGAAGGGCGGAGGCCGATGACATGCCCACCTCAGCGGGCGACAGCACCCGGCGGAAGCAACTGGCGGTGCGCGGATCCGGGGCGACGTCGTCGCCGCCCACGCCCCGCACCCAGATCCCGGGGATGTCGGACCATGTCAGAGCCCGCAGCACCGCGTCCGGCACATGCTCCCCCACCACGGTGACCTCACCGGGTCGGTGCACGCGCAGCAGGCGGCGCAGCCCGTCCTGCAGGTGGCGCTGCCAGGTCTGCTCATCGGTCTGCAGCCCGGCCGCGGTGCTGAGCTGCAGCACCGACGTGCCGGCTCCCCCGCCGCCCGCCGCGCCGGCGGCGTGCGTCGCACGTCGGCCGGGCGTGTCGGTCAGCTCCACCCGGAGCACGGGGCGCCCCTGGTGCAGATGGGCCTGGGCGGCGTCGAGGAGGTCGGTCTCCGCATCGGCGGCGATCAGCAGGGCCGGGCCGGGGCGGGCGGGCAGGTCGTAGGGATCGGCGGGAGCCGCGACGCCCGGCGCCTGGACCCCCAGCTCCTCGAGCCGACGAATGTGCATCTCCGGGCTGAAGGCCAGGGCGAAGTCCTGAGCGCGGGCGGACTGGGCGAGGAACTTCTCCCGGTCCGCGCGGTACTCGTCCACTAGGCCACGGACCTCCCGGGGGGAGGCATAGAGGGCGGCGTCGCCGAAGAGCTCCTCCAGGTACGGGGGCATGATCGCCACACAGCCGGCCGCGAGAGCCTCCATCGCGGCCCGCCCGAAGGCCTCCTTGAGGTCAGGGTGGTGCATGTAGACCCAGAAGTCGATGCGCTCCAGAAAGTGCGTGGGCTCCTCGCCGCCGAACTCGATGACATGCCAACGGGACGGCACATAGCCGAGCTTGTGCTCAGCCACCTGGGCACCGCCGAGGATCTCCACCTGGTAGTCCGGGGAGTCCGGATAGGCCTGCAGGATGTCCTTCCCGGTGGCCGGCCACTTGCCGGGCTGGGGGCGGGAGTGCCGTCCGATCACCGGCCGATCGCCGATGAATCCGGCGCGCCGGCGCACCTCCCCGGTGGTGCGGAAGATGTTGACCCAGTCGGTCTCGCGCAGCGGGACCCGGGTGGTCTGGTCGAGCACGGTCTGGCGCACCACCGGCCCGATGGGCGCCCACACCGGCTCCACACCGAAGAGACGGCGGACCCGGGCGTCGGTGGCCTCGACCGGATAGTGCCACGTGTCGGCGGCGTCGACGGCGGCGTGGTTGACCACGATGATCACATGATCCGCGGTGAGCCCCTCGAAGGCGGAGAGGGTGCTGTAGATGACGGTGGGGTGCCTGATGATCAGCACCCGGGCGTGGAGCCTCGCCCGGGCGGAGGCGATCCGCACCCCCGTCAGGTCCAGGATGCGCTGGATGTGGGTGCTCCACGGATTGGGGTAATTGGTGATCGAGCCCGCCGCGTGGATCAGGGCGGTGCTGATCCCCGCCTCTGACTGGGCTCGGACCTCCTCGGCGATGCTGCTGGTGGTGCCGCCGGGGAGGCGGAAGTCCGAGAGGATCGCGACGTCGACGTCGGGGGTGTCCGCGGGGCCGGCCGGGACTGGAGCCATGGCCGCCCTCAGCCCTGCTCGGGAGTCCGCGGGGCGGCCGAGACGTCGGTCGCTCCGGTGGACCCACCGGCGCCGCCGGGGAAGGACTCGTCGAAGAGCCTGCGCCGCATCTGGGCCTGGGCGGCCTCCTGCTGCTGCAGCAGCTGCGCCAGGCGCTGCTCATTGGCCCCGTGGGCCTCGAGCTCCTCCCGCACGCCGGCGATGACGTCCTCCGGGGAGATCTCCGGACGCGGTTCGCCGACCCGTCCCTCGTCAGAACGGGTCCTGGTGCGCAGGACGGCCCGGTGGATCACCGCGGCACAGCCGGCGATGAGCCCCTGAGTGGCCAGCAGCAGCACGACCAGCCCCACCGTGTCCTGGCCCAGCAGGATCGCGACGACGCCCCCGAGGGACACCACCGCCGTGGCCGCGAACACCGCGAGCAGCAGGCGCATCCGGCGCAGTCGCCGACCGATCATCATCACCTGTCCCACTCTCCATGGTTCGTCCGGAATCGACAGCATCATTCATATCAGAGCCGAGGCCCGCCGCGTCGCCGCCGCACCGCGTGGAGAGGCGGCTCACAGCCACTGATCAGGACGGGCGGCCACGTCGCGCCGCAGCATGCATCGCACGGTCAGCGGACCTCCAGCGACCACCCAGGATCCGGCCCCATGATGGCGGCGTGACGGAACCCCATGTCTACGAGATCGCTGCGCACATGGCCCCCTTCGGGAAGCGGCCGCTGAGCACCGTCCTGCTGGAGCGCGAATGCCTCCGGCACGGACTCACCACGCTGCGCAGCGGCGCCCTCACCTTCACCGCCGCCGACCCGGCCGGACGGCGCATGGCGTTCTCGCGGACCGGCTCGGTGCTGAACTCGAACCCGGCGGCGCCGGTGGCGCGGAACAAGCAGTCCACCCGGCTGCTCCTCGAGCAGGCCGGTGTGCCCGCCCCGCGGGGCCGGCGCTTCTCCCGGAACGGACTGCAGGCCGCGTTGGCCTTCGCGGAGCAGATCGGCTGGCCGGTGGTCTGCAAACCCGTCGAGGGAGCTGAAGGCCGGGGCGTGGTGACCGGCATCCGCGATGCCGAAGAGCTGCGCTGGGCATTCCGCGCGGCCGTGGATGCGGCCCGCGGGGCCCGGGAGGTCCTGGTGGAGGAGCACATCGAGGCCGAGGCCTACCGGGTGATCGTGCTGGAGGGGGTGGCCGTCTCCGCGCTGATCAGCCGACGCGGCGCCGTCGTCGGCGATGGTGAGCACACTGTGGAGGAGCTCATCGACGCCCGCCAGCGCCTGCGCGAGATGAACCCGCATCTCATCGGGCGACCCATCCCCCGGGGTGAGCCGTTGGAGCGGCTGCTGGCCCGGCAGGGTGCCGCCCTCGACACGGTCCTGGAGCCGGGCGTCCGGGTGGAGTACTCCTACGGCTCGAACACGCACCAGGGCGGAGAGCATGAGCAGGTCCTCCAGGACATGCACCCGTCCCTGATCGATGCCGCCTGCCGGGCGGTTGCCCAGATCCCGGGACTGGGGTCCGCCGGAGTGGACTTCCTCATCGAAGACATCACCCGACCCGTGGACCAGCAGCGGGCCGCGATCTGCGAGATCAACTCGGTGCCGGCCATCGACTCCCATGAGTACCCCGTCTACGGTCCGGCGCTCCCAGTCGCCGCGCAGATGGTCTCGCGGGCCGCCGCGGCGGCGGGCCTGCGGCTGAGCACGCCGGAGAGCGACAAAGTCGAGGAGGCCGAGGAGGCCGAGAAGACCGAGACGACTGAGAAGGCCGACACCCTCAGCGTGGAGATGACCATCACCGGACGGCTGCCGCGACGCGAGCACGCCGAGTGGTTCACCGACCAGGCCCGTGCGATGGGACTGCGCGGCACGTATCGTCGCCTCGACGAGCGCACGGCGCGGGCCGTGGTCGCGGGCCCGGCCGAGCATGTGGGCGTCTTCCTGTCGTTGGCCTATGAGGGGTCGGCGCGCTCGACCGTGCGCACGATCGAGTCTCGCCCCTGCCCGACCCCTGCGGAGAGCGGCTTCGCCGTGCTGCCCGACGGCGCCCCGTCGGTCTCCACCGCCGAGCCGCTGCCGGGGGAGGCCGCCCGCGGCGCGCTGCGCGGTCACGAGGAGGACACCTGGCTGGTCCACACCGCCCTGCTGGAGGCCGGGCTGAGCACCCGAGCGCTGCCCGGGGGCTCTCTGGCCGCGTCGCCCCGCGGCACCCGTCCGGGCCCCGATGTGCCCTCGGTCCCCTTCACCCACATGCGGTCGGTGGGCGCCACCTTCGGCGGCGGGTCGATGACCCGGGATCGTGCGGTGCTGTGGCCGGTGCTGGAGGCCCGCGGGGTGCCGACGCCGCAGTGGCGCCGGTTCCGCGTCGGCGCCGTCGAGCTGATGACCGAGTTCGCCGAGACCCTCGGCTGGCCGGTGGCGATCGGGGCGCGCGGCAGCGCGGACGACGCCGTCGCCGAGGATGCGGCCGCCTTGGCCGCCGCCGCACGCGTGAGGGCCGAGGAGGGACGACGCTCCGTGATCGTCTCCTCCTGCCGACCCGGCCGACGCGTGGATCTGCTCACCACGGACAGGGCCGTGCTGGCCGCGGTGGAACCGGGACCCGACGGCGGCACCGTCATCCCCGTGGAGCGGCTCTCCCCCGGACTGCGCGGGATGGCGCTGCGGGCCTTCGCCGAGGTCCCCGGTGTGTCACTGGCCCAGGTCCGACTCGCCGTCAGCGACCCGGAGGCCCCACTGGGGGCACAGCAGACCGTGGTGGTGGAGGACATCGCGCCGCCGCGGCCGCTGAGCACGTTCAGCGCCGACGGGTACCGCGATGCGCTGTCCCTGGCCCGCACGCTCGTCGGCCAGGAGCTGGACCGTGCCGGACTCGTCGACAGGGACGCCGGCACGGAGGCAGGTCAGGTCGAACAGACCCGGCAGCTGGTGGCCCTCGGCGTCCCGGCCCCCGAAGAGGCCGCTCAACGGCTGGAGGACCGCGCCGCCGTCGTCGGCTGCCGGTGCGACGCGGCCCAGGTCGACCGCGAGGAGGCCACGTTGCGGGCGGAGGTCTCCGGCCGACCCGCCGAGCTCGCGCTGCTCGCCTGCCTGCTCCTCTCCTCGCGCAGCGGACCCCGGGCCGACGCCGTGCTGCTGGGCTGACGGCGGGGCGGTCCTGGTGGTGAGGCCTCTCCGGCGGGCCGGCCCTGTCACCGACGCGCGTTAGACTCTCCTCGCAGGCATCACGACGGTCCTGCCCCGGCCCCTCGCCTACCGGCGCGGCGGGCGGGTTTGTAGACTGAGAGCGACTGTGGCCTGCTCAGGGGCCGGCCCCAGTCGCAGAATCACGCATGCGGATGGACGGACGCTTCCCGGACGGGACGCAGCAAGGATGCGCTCCGTCGCCGCAGAGGCCGACCATGAGGAGTCCAGCAGCTATGACGGGAACGGTCACGGAACCCCCGAATGAGCGCACACAGGAGCTGACGCCCGTGCCGGAGCTGACCCCTCCGACCTCGGGCGACCAGCTGGACCCCCTGGTGGTGCAGCTCCTCGAGCAGCACCGGGCCCTGCTGCGCGAGCTGCAGTGGGCCTATAAGCAGCTGGACACCTTCCACCGCCTGGAGGTCGAGGGCGTGCTGAAGGACCTGTCCCGCAGCATCGATGAGAAGATGGCCGACCGCCAGCTCACCAAGAAGGTCGAGCGGCTCTCCAAGGACGTGGAGAAGCTCACCCGGGACGTGAAGTATCTGCGCCGGAACACCCCGGAGCTGTCCTCCCGGTTCACCCGCAGCGCCCGGCGCGCCGTCGCCGTGGCCGCCACCGACCCCAAGCGCGCGGCCCGTGCCGCGGCCCGCCGCCTGCCCCGCCCCGTGAAGGACCGTCTCAAGCGCCTCGCCGGAGGCGCCGGCCGATGACGTCGGAGCCGAACACCCTCCAGTACCGCATCGCTCAGCTCGAGCAGGGGCTGGAGCTCTTCGACACGCTCAGCTCCGAACCGGCGGCCGCGACGGCCCCCTTGGAGGATCTGCTCCAAGACTCCCGCTTCCGCCAGCTCTCCCCTCTGCGCGCCACCCCGTTCACCCACGGCGCGCTCAACGCGGAGGAGCTCCTGGAGAGCATCCGGCCCGCCATGGAGGCGCTGCCTGCCGGGGAGATGGGCATCTCCCGACCCCACAGTCGGCTGCGCATCGCCGTGGTCTGTGACAGCTTCTTCTACCAGTCCATGGACGGCCTGGTGGACCTGCTGCCGCTGAAGCCGAAGGACTGGCGGGCCCACCTCACGCAGGAGAACCGTCCCGACCTCCTGCTGGTCGCGGCCACATGGAAGGGCGTGGACGGCAAGTCCTGGATCGGCAACGCCCGGCCCGGCTCCTGGCGACGGCGGCAGCTGACCGACGTCATCATGCGGACCTTCCGCGAGCACGGCGTCCCGGTGGTCTACTACGGCAAGGAGGACCCGCCGAACTACGAGCTGTTCCTCTCCCTGGCCCAGGCCGCCGACCACATCCTCACCACCGCCGAGGAGATGGTCCCCCAGTATGAGCGGGACTGCCCCGACGCGCAGAGCATCGGAGTGCTGCCGTTCGGGGTGAACCCCCTGGTGCACACCCCCATCGGCTCCCGTCCGGCCGCCGGAGAGCTGATCCACTTCGCCGGGTCCTGGCTGCCGGAGAAGTACCCGCAGCGCACCACCTACGGGTCCTGGGCACTCAACGGCGTCATCCAGTCCGGCTACCCGCTGGTGATCATCGACCGGCACTCCGCCTTCGAGCCCAGCCCCTACGACCGTCGCTACAGCTACCCCCGCGGCTACGCCCCCTACATCGCGCCGGCCCAGCCCCGCGAGGATCTCATGGAGCTGCAGCGGGTCACCGATGTGGCGGTCAATCTGAACTCGGTGGTCGCCTCCCAGTCGATGTTCGCCAACCGGGTCCTGGAGCTGCAGGCCTCCGGGACGATGGTGATCTCCACCTACAACCAGGGTGTGAACTCGTTCTACCCGCAGGTGCACATCGCCAACTCTGCCGACGACGTCGCCGCGATGCTGAACTCCATCACCCTGGAGGAGCTGCGGCGCGTCCAGGGTGACGGCATCCGGAAGGTGTTCCTGGACGACCACGCCATCAACCGGCTGGCCGCCATCGCCCGTGCCGCCGGGGTCACGCCGCCACAGGACAGCGAGCGCATCCTGGCGGTCACGGACCGGCCCACCGAGGCGCTGGCGCGGGAGATGGCCGAGCAGACGCACTCCGAGATCCCGCTGACCACCTGGGACCGCCTGGCCCAGCACGACGGCGACTACGACATCCTGCTGCCGGTCACCCCGGATCGGCATTACACCCCCCGATACGCCGCCGACCATGCGGCGGCCTTCGCCTACCAGTCGGCGGGGATCACCACCAAGCTGGAGGGCACCGCGGCTGAGACCGACGACGACGCCCACCGCCACCACAGCGGGATCCGGCGACTGGAGCTGACGGCCTGGTGGCGCCCGAGCGTCGACGGCGTCGACTCCCCCGGCGCTCTGGCCTCCCGGGCGCGCGAGGCGAGGGTCTACGCGGTGGACCACCTGAACCATCACCCGGCGAACCGGGCGGTGACGATCTCGCCGAACACCGGGGAGCTCTCGGGCGTGGCCCAGGCGCTGAAGGACATCCAGGACGACCTGGTGTTCTCCAACGCCGACCCCGCCCAGCTGGGCCACTCCGCGCACGGACCGTTGGCCCGGCGCATCCTGACCCCACGCCGTCCCGCACCGGACCCGGTCCTCGGCGACGACCTCGACGGGGCCCGCCGGGAGTTCCGCGCCGTGGCCCAGCAGTACGGGCTGACGCTCACCGTGGTGGTGCCGGTGTTCAACAACGGGGACCATCTGCGGCACAAGTGCTTCGCCTCCCTGCGCCGCTCCACGATCTTCGACACCATGCATGTGCTGCTGATCGACGACGGCTCCACCGATGCCGCCACCACGGACACGGTGGAGGACCTGGCGCACACCTATCCGAACGTCTCCGCCTTCCACCACCCCCGGGGCGGCTCGGGTTCCGCCTCCCGCCCACGGAACACGGGCCTCCAGCTGGCCGCCACCGAGTTCGTCACCTACCTGGATCCCGACAACGAGGCCGTGGAGTCCGGATACACCAGGCTCTACGAGGAGATCGTGGATCACCCGGAGGTCGACTTCGCCCTGGGTCACATGACGCTGTGGCGGAACACCCCCACCCGGCGGCGCCAGAAGAACGTCAAGACGGTGAAGTTCCTCAGCAGCCTGGCCAAAGGCATGGAGGAGGACGAGCAGGGAAACCTCCTCAGCGACGACGACGTGCTGACCCGCACCGCGTTCATGCCGTTCAGCATCCAGGCGATGATCGCCCGCACCGACTGGCTGCGGGCCCTGGGCATCCGACAGCCCGTGGGCGGCGTGGGCCAGGACTCCTATTTCTCGCAGCAGATGCTGCACTACGCCCGACGCATCCGACCAGTGCGCACCAAAGTGCACACCTACTACAGCGAGGTCAGCGACTCCACGGTCAACACGGTCAGCGCCCGGCTGTTCCACCGGTATGTGACGCTGGAACGGGACCGGTGCGAGTGGCTGCGGTCGGTCGGCCTCCTCGAGGCGTACCGGCGGACCCGCCTGGAGGACTATCTGGTCACCTGGTATCTGAAGAAGCTGGCAGGGGTCCCGGCCGATCAGTGGTTGGAGGCCGCCCAGACCCTGGCCTGGATCGTGGATCTGTACGGGGGCTATGACGGCGACCGTCCCGAGATCCTGGCCTTCTATGACGCACTGCGGACCGGTGAGGAGAACGTTCGATGACCCGTCCGCCCACCGGAGAGTTCGCCTCCCGGATCGAGGAGCTGGACGCTGGACTCCGGGCCCTGGACGGCCTGGTCGCCGGCGGCGGTTCGCAGCGGTCCCTGCGTCGCACGCTGCTGCGTCAGGGAGCTCCGCACCCTTCGAGCCCCTTCGCTCGGGACGCCAAGGACGTCGGGGAGCTCATCGACCAGCTGACGCCGGTGCTGGAGGAGCTGCCGGCCGGCGAGCACGGCATCGCCGCCCCGCCCACCGGCCTGCGGGTCGCGGTCATCTGTGACGAGCCGCTGCTGCGCACGTTCTCCGGGCTGGCCGAGCTGACCCCGCTGACTCCGCGCCACTGGCGCACCCAGCTGGAGGAGTCCGGCGTTCCGGATCTGATGCTCATCACCCCGGTGGTGTCCGGGCCCGACGGCGGCTGGGCAGAGCTGGAGGACGCCACCTCCCTGCAGCGAGAGCTGCTGGTGGGGCAGATCCTGCCGCATGTGCGGGCACTGGGCGTCCCGGTGGTCTTCTGGGGCACGCAGGTGCCCCGCTTCTATCCGCAGTGGCGGCGCGTGGCCGCCGAAGCGGACCATGTGCTGACCACTACGGCGGAGCATCTGGACCGATACGCCGAGGACTGCCCGCGGGCGGAGTCGGTGGGGCTGCTGACCCTCGGAGTGAACCCGCTGCACCATTCGCCGATCGGCAGCCGACCGGCGGCCACCGATCTGATCCCGTTCTTCGGGACCTGGCACGAGCGGCTGTTCCCGCAGCGTCGGCAGTATGCCACCTGGCTGCTGGACGGTGTGCTGTACTCCGGACGTCCGCTGGCCCTGATGGACCGGCGTTCCCAGGACCCGTCCCGCACCGGGGAGACGGCCTGGCCGCCGCACTGCACCCCGTATCTGACCACCACCAGGTCCCGCGACCTGGTGGCTCGGCTGCACCGGGCCGCCGATCTGGGGATCGCTCTGAACTCGGCGGTCGCCTCGCAGACGATGTTCAGCGACCGGATCCTGGAGCTGGAGGCTGCGGGCACGATGGTGCTCTCCACCTACAGCCAGGGGGTGAACTCCACCCATCCGCATGTGCACATCACCCAGTCTCCCGAGGATGTGGCCGCCGCACTGGAGGTGCTGACGCTTCCCGAGCTGCGCCGGGCGCAGGGGGACGGCATCCGCACTGCGTTCCTGCAGCATCACGCCGCCGGCCGGCTGTGGGCTCTGGCCGCGGTCGCAGGGGCCTCCGGAGCCGCGACGCAGGCGCCGGGCGAGGTTTCCGTGCGTCGTGTGCTCGCCGTCGCAGAGGAGCCGACCGACGTCCTGGCCGATGATCTGGCCGGTCAGACGCTCGGTGCCGTCGAGCTGGTGAGCTGGGAGGAGCTCTCCCGGCGCGCTGCGGCGGGCTCCTCCGAGGTGGACATGCTGCTGCCGGTCAGCCCGTGCCGACGCTATGGCGCCACCTATGCAGCAGACCATCTGGCCACGTTCTCCCACCAGCGGGACTGCGTCTCCACCAAGCTGGCGATCGGAGGCTCGGAGGCCGAGGAGGCGGAGATCCTGCGGGCCGACACCGGCTCCCACCGTCACCGGGTGGGGGTGGAGGACCTCACGCTGAGCGCCTGGTGGCGTCCCGGACCGGATCGCCTGCTCTCCGCGGAGCGGCTGGAGCACATCTCCCGCAGCGTGCAGGCGTACGCGAGCGACGGCTTCGGGCACCGCCCCGCCGAGGAGCGGGTCAGCCTCCAGGGCCGAACCGGTGACGACGACGTCGAGGCCGTCGCCGCCGAGGTGCGACGCACCGCCGAGCGGCTGGGCCTGCGGCTGACCGTGGTGATCCCGGTCTTCGACAACGGCGAGCACCTGCGGCACAAGGCGTTCGCCTCGCTGCGCCGCTCCTCGATCTTCGAGCAGATGCATGTGCTGCTCATCGACGACGGCTCCCGGGGACGCGCCACGGTGGAGACCGTGGAGGAGCTGGCGCGCCGCCATCCGAACGTGACGGCGTACCGTTTCGCCGTCGGTGGCTCGGGCTCGGCGTCGCGGCCCCGTGACCTGGGAGTGCGGCTGGCCGCCACCGAGCACCTGGCGTTCCTGGATCCCGACGACGAGATGGTCTCCGACGGGCTGGCGAAGCTCGTGGCCGATCTGGACGCCCATCCGCAGGTGGACTTCGTGGTGGGGAACTTCACGCGCTGGTCCACCCGGCACCAGCTGCTGGACCATCATGCGGAGGTCCGGGAGATCTTCGCCGAACATCTCGACGGTCACGGCACCGTGGTGCTGCCTCAGAACCCCCACGAGCTGTGGGGCTTCCGTTCGCTGCGGATCCATTCCGCCGTGGTGCGCACCGCCTGGCTGCAGGGGCTGCAGCCGGTGCAGCCCCAGGGCGCGGCCGGACAGGACAACTTCCTGGCCCAGCAGATGATGCACCGCGCCCGTCGGATCCGCACGGTGGACGTGCCGGTCAACGCCTACTACAGCGAGGTGGCCGGCTCCATGGTCAACTCGGTGTCTCCGCGGTACTTCCGCAAGTACGTGCCGCTGGACCGGGCGCGGGCGGACTGGCTCCGGGAGCACGGCCTGCTGGAGACCTACCGCCGCACGCGGTTCGAGGGCTACACGGTCAACTGGTACCTGAAGAAGCTCCGGCTCGTGCCGGAGGACGAGTGGCTGGAGGCTGCGGAGGCGATCGCGGAGATCCTCTCCTTCTACGGCGACCACGAGTGGACCGATCCGGCGGCGCTGGCGTTCTTCGACGACCTTGCGGCCGCCCGCGCAGCGCGGAGGGGAGACCGATGACTGACCAGGCAGAGAGCCTCGACCTCCCAGAGCACCCTGCACCGCCGGAGCCCGCCGAGCGGACCGGCGATGCGAATCTGGACTTCGTGCGCACACAGCTGGCACATCGGCATCTGCAGTTCACCCCGGTGCCCTCCTGGCCGGGGCACCGCCGAGCCCTGAAACAGGAGGCGGTGCGACGCGGACTGACCGTCAGGGACGCGGAGAAGGCCAGCTACTTCTTCGACGGTGGCCGCTGCGTGGGCGGCACGGTGGGGCTGATCAGCACCCTGGCCGGGTACTCCGCCGTGCGCACCACCGGGTCCAAGGCCCTCACCAAGGATCTGCTCTCCCGGGCGGGTCTGCCGGTGCCGCAGGGGCGGCACTTCGGTGCCAAGCGGCTGGAGTCCGCGGTGTCCTGGTGGGCCGACCAGACGCAGGCAGGGTCGGCGGGCGACGTCGTCGTCAAGCCGGTGGACGGCAACGCCGGCCGCGGAGTCAGCGTGGAGGTGCGCACCGAGGAGCAGCTGCGAGCCGCCTGGCAGCTGGCCCGCCGGGAGTCCAGCCGCAAGCAGATCATCGTGGAGCAGCAGGTGGCGGGAGTCGACACCCGGGTCTTCGTGGTCGGCCGACGCGCCGTGGCAGCCACCGTGCGCGTGCCGGCCCACGTGATCGGCGACGGCACCCGCAGCGTGGCCTCGCTGGCCGAGGAGTATGAGCAGGCCCGCACGGTGCACACGTACCTGTCGTCCCGGCCGACATACCTGGACGTCGGCCTGCTGGGGCGTCGCGGCGTCGCCCTCGACGACGTCCCGGCGCCCGGGGAGGTGGTCTTCCTCAACGGGACGGCGAACGTCTCCCAAGGCGGGGTCACCGTAGACGTGACCGAGCAGATCCATCCCCAGCTGCTGGATCTGGCGGTCCGGGCCGTGGACGCCTTCCCGGACCTGCGGGCCGCTGGGGTGGACCTGCTGGTCCCGGATCTGGGCGCTCCGGAGGGTGCCACGGTCATCGAGATCAACACCTCGGCCAACTTCTCCATCAATCAGGTGCCCGGCTACGGCCCGCCCCGGGACGTGGCGGCGGCGATGCTGGAGGAGATGCTGACCGGCCGATGAACGGCCTTCCAGCAGTTGAGAACCCCCAGCCGTCCGCCCGGAGAGGTCTGCGGAGGCGTTTAGACTGAGTGGCACGGAAGCTGGGGGAGGCTTCCGGGGCAGAGCATGCGCTGATCACGGCATGCACAGAACACAGCACACCTTTGATGACTGGACGGACAAGGAGTCACGCGTGAGTGCAGGGGCAGCAACGGACCATGAGGCGACGATCCTCGAGGGGACGACGGAGACCACCGCAGATGAGGTGAGCGCCGCCCAGTCGGCGCCTGCCGAGGAGCCCATGCCGGAGGTGGTCGAGGCGCTGCTCGATCAGCAGCGGGCCCTGCTGCGCGAGCTGCAGTGGACGTATCAGCAGCTGGACACGTTCAACCGGAACGAGACCCAGCGGGTGCTGAAGAACCTGGCCTCGAAGATCGCCAGCTCGCCGGCCGTCTCCGACGAGCGGCTGGGCCAGGCGGAGAACACGCTGCGCAAGGAGATCCGCAGGGCCGGGAACTACGCCCAGCGCGTCCCGTCCGGCTTCCCGAAGCGGTTCCAGGAGCTGGAGCGGCGTCTCGACGGCGTCGAGCAGCGGCTGGGGTCGTTGGAGAAGCGGCTGACCGCCCTGGAGAAGCCGCTCGCCGCACTGAGCACATCCCTGAAGAAGGTGGACCGCTCGGTGGACCGTCTGGTCCGGGCCGAGCAGGCCCGGGGGGCGGTGCAGCGTTCGGTGAAGCGTGCGGTGCGGACCGTCACTCCGGAACCCGTGCTGCGGCGCGTGCGCCAGTCCGGCCCCCGGACGGATGCGGGCCAGTGAGCGGGGCGCCGCACTCGGTCAGGTTCCGACTCGGACAGGTGCGACGCCGTCTCCAGCAGTTTGAGGAGGTCAGCTCCGGGCTGCGCCCGCGCACCTCGCTGCTTGAGCCGGTCTCCTCAGCGGAGGTCACCGCACCGGTCTCCACCCCGTTCGTCCATGACGTCCGGGACGCCCGCGAGCTCTTCGAGTCTCTGCTGCCGCAGCTGCGTCAGCTGCCCGCCGGTGAGATGGGCATCTCGCGGCCCCACACGGGACTGCGCATCGCGATCATCTCTGACAAGTTCCTCTTCGAGTCCTTCGAGGGCCTGGCTGATCTGGTGCCGGTCACTCCCCGGAATTGGGAGGAGCCGCTGCAGCAGGAGCGGCTCCCGGACATCCTCCTGGTCGCGGCCACCTGGCGCGGGCTCAACGAACGCTCCTGGCGGGGCCTGTCGAATCCGGAGTCGAACCGTCGCCGGCTGACGGTCGAAGAGATCATGCCGGCGTACCGTCGGCGGGGGATCCCGGTGGTGTTCTACGGCAAGGAGGACCCGCCGAACTACTCCTCCTTCGTGGGGCTGGCCCAGGCCGCCGACCACATCTTCACCACGGCCGCGGAGATGATCCTGCACTATGAGCGGGACTGCCCGCAGGCGCAGAGCATCGACGTGCTGCCCTTCGCGGTGAATCCCCTGGTGCACTCGCCCATCGGATCCCGCCCGGCCGTGAGCGACCTGGTCCACTTCGCCGGGTCCTGGCTCCCGGAGAAGTACCCGCAGCGCAGCCGCTACGGCATGTGGGCCCTGAGCGGCATCGCCCTGTCAGACCGGCCGCTGGTGATCTTCGACCGTAACTCGGACCTGTTCCTGGGCGATCCTCGCTACGCGTTCCCCACCGGCTACGCCCCCTACATCGCCCCGGCCCGGGACCGCGAGGATCTGATGCTGCTGCAGCGCGGCACGGACATCGCGGTGAACCTGAACTCGGTGGTGGCCTCCCAGACGATGTTCGCCAACCGGGTGCTGGAGCTGCAGGCCACCGGCACCATGGTGATCTCCAGCTACAACCAGGGCGTGAACTCCTACTACCCGCAGGTCCACATCGCCAACTCCACCCGGGATGTGGCCGCGATGCTGGAGTCCCTCACCCTGGAGGAGCTGCGGCGCATCCAGGGAGACGGCATCCGGAAGGTCTTCAGCGACGACCACGGCGTGAACCGGCTGGCTGCCATCTGCCGGGTGGCCGGAGTGCCGGAGCCGCAGGACCATGACGTGGTCCTCGCCGTGGCCGAGGACCCGACGCCGCAGCTGGCCCGAGACCTGCAGCATCAGACGCATTCGGCGGTGGAGCTGGTCTCCTGGGACCAGCTGCCGCAGCGGCGAGGGGACTTCGACATCCTGCTGCCGGTCTCGCCGTACCGGCGCTACTCCCCCACCTATGTGGCCGACCACGCCGCCTCCTACGCCTACAGCGCGACGGCTGCCAGCCACAAGCTCGCCGGCGACGCCGAGCAGACCGACCGCCTGGCGCACCGGCGCCACCGGGGTTCCGCGGACCTGCCGGACCTGTCGCTGTCCTCCTGGTGGCGGCCGGCCGCCGAGCAGCTGGCCTCCCCTGAGGCGCTGCGGCGCCACGCGGAGACCGCGGAGATCTATGCCATCGACCACCTGGGGCACCGGTCCGCCGAGGACGCGATCACCGTCTCCACCCCGGCCCCCGGGGACGCGCCGCTGTACCGGGGCGATGATCTCGAGCAGAAGGCCGCCGAGTGCCAGGCCCTGGTGGAGGAGCTGGACCTGAAGCTGGCCGTGGTGGTGCCGATCTACAACAACGCCGACCATCTGCGGCACAAGGCGTTCCAGTCGCTGCGGCGCAGCCGGAGCTTCGAGACGATGCACGTCCTGCTGGTCAACGACGGCTCCACCGACATGCACACGGTGGACACGGTGGACGAGCTGGCCGCCGCCTGGCCCAACGTGACCGCGTTCCATCACGCACCGGGCGGCTCCGGCTCGGCCTCCCGGCCACGGAACACCGGCCTGGCCCTGAGCTTCACCGAGTTCGTCACCTATCTGGACCCGGATGACGAGGAGTACCGGGACGGATACTCGGTGCTCATGGAGGCGCTCGAGGAGCAGCCGGAGGCGGAGTTCGCGGTCGGGGACATGATCCGGTGGCGCAGCGGCCGCAAGCACATGCACTATGTGAGCCACATGGAGCGCCACATCGAGGAGCGTGACGGGCTGCTGCGGCCCACCCGATCCTCCCTGCGAGAGCTGGGCTTCGTGCCGGTCTCCATCGAGGCCGTGGTGGCCCGCACCTCCTGGCTGAGGTCACTGGGCCTGGTGCAGCCGGTCGGCGCCACCGGCCAGGACACCTATTTCTTCCAGCAGATGCTCTACTACTCGACGGCGATCCTGACGGTGCCCAAGGCGGTGTACACCTACTACGGTGCGGTGGACACCTCCATTGTGAACGTGGTCTCGCCGCGCTATTTCCGCAAGTACCTGATCCTGGAGAAGGACCGGACCGCCTGGCTGCAGGAGACCGGCCTGATGCAGGACTACCGGGACACCCGCCTGGAGCCGTTCTTCCGTTCCTGGTATCTGGGCAAGCTGGACCAGGTTCCGGCGGACCAACGCGAGGAGGCCGCCGCCGTCGTCCGTGAGCTGGCCGCGCTCTACGGCGACCATGACTGGCAGGACCCGGACATCCGCCGCTTCCTGCAGCCGGATGAGGAGCACGTGAAGGAGATCGCCCGATGAGCCTGGACGTTCCTGCGACCCCGACGGCGGAGCTGTCCTCCCGGCTGCGTCAGCTGGAGCTCGCCTCCTCTCAGCTGGACCAGGTCCACGCCGGCCGGCTCACCGCCGAGGAGTACCTGCTCGACGCCGACCTGGCCGGGCCGCACCGGTCGACCCCTTTCGCCCACGGGGCGGCGGGCGCGGACCAGCTGCTGCGGCAGCTGCGGCCGGTGCTGGCCGCGCTGCCCGAGGGTGAGGAGGGCATCAGCCGGCCGCGCACCGGGCTGCGCATCGCGCTGATCGCCGAGCGGCACCTGGTCCATACGCTGGAAGGAGCGGCGGAGCTGGTCCATCTGGCGCCCACCGCCTGGCGGGGCGCACTCGACGCCGCGATCCAGGAGCGCCCGGACCTGCTGCTGGTGGCCCCCGTGCAGGAGGGGCGACGGGATGCGTGGAAGGGCGCAGGCGATCCCGGCACGTATGTGCGCCGTCGGATCACCGGTGCCATCATGCCGGCCTTCCGTGAGGCTGGGATCCCCGTGGTGTTCTGGGGGACCCAAGAGACCCGGTTCTATGACGACTGGGTGGACGTCGCCCAGCAGGCCGACCATGTGCTGACCGTCGCCGAGGAGCTGGTGGAGCGCTACGCCGCGGACTGCCCGCGGGCTAGGACGGTGGAGGTGATGCGTCCTGCGGTGAATCCGCTGCTGCACTCTCCGCTCGGCACCCGTCCGGCCTCGGCCGAGCTGGTCACCTATGCGGGCACCTGGCATGCGAAGCTCTTCCCCCAGCGCCGTGAGTATGCCGCCGCCCTGTTGGACGGGGTGATCCGTGCCGGCCGCCGTCTGGTGCTGCTCGATCCGCGGTCTCAGGCGGCGACCCGCGACGACCGGTTCTCTTACCCGCGTGGGTTCACCCCCTATCTTGCCTCCCGGCTGGGGCCGAAGAAGCTGATCGCCCTGCATCGGGCCGCGGATGCGGCCATCGCCCTGAACTCCACCGTGGCCTCCCAGACGGCGTGCTCCCCGACCGCTCTGACCCTGCAGGCCTGCGGCACCGCGGTGCTCTCCACGTACAACCAGGGGCTCAGCTCGGCCTATCCCCACGTGCATCTGGCGCAGTCCGCCGAGGATGTGGCCGCCCACCTGGAGACCCTGCCGCTGGAGGAGCTGCGGCGCATCCAGGCCGCCGGGCTGCGCACGGTGTTCCTGCATGACCACGTGGTGGACCGGCTCCATGATCTGGCCAGCGTCGCCGGGGTGGACGCCGGCACGGCGCGCCCCGCCGAGCCCAGGGTGCTGGCCGTCGCCGACCGGATCACTCCCGAGCTGTCCCACCAGCTGCACCGGCAGAGCATCGGTCCGGTGGAGCTGGTGACCTGGGAGCAGGCCCCTGCACGGGCCGGGACGGTCGAGATGCTGCTTCCGGTCTCCCCCGAGCGGGCCTACGGGCCGGAGTATGCGGCCGACCATCTGGCCGCCTTCGCCTACCAGTCGGCACCGGTGACCACGAAGCTCGAGGGCCCGGCGGAGTCCGCCGACCGGTGGGCGCATCGACGTCTCGACGGCGACGCCGCGCCCCTGGAGCTGACCGCCTGGTGGCGGCCGGAGCCGGCGCTGCTGGCGAACCGGGAGCGGCTGCGCGCCGCGCGCCGGGAATTCGCCGTCTACGCGATCGACCATGGCGAGCACGGGCCCGCTGACGGGGTGCTCGCCCGCAGCGCCGCGCCCCGGGATCGTGACGACGACGCGGCGGCCGTCGCCGTCGAGGTCCGGCGTCGCGCCGAGCAGCTGGGGCTGCGGCTCACCGTCATCGTGCCGGTGTACAACAACGGCTCCCATCTGCGGCACAAGGGCTTCGCCTCCCTGCGACGGTCCGCGCTGTTCTCCCAGATGCAGGTGCTGCTGATCGACGACGGCTCCACCGATGCGGTCACCGCCACCACGGTGGACGAGCTGGCAGCGGAGCACCCGAACGTGACCGCGTATCACTTCGCGCCGGGGGGCTCCGGCTCGGCCTCCCGACCGCGGAACCTGGGCATCCAGCTGACGGCCACCGAGTACGTGGCCTATCTGGATCCCGACGACGAGATGGTCTGCGGGGGTCTGGCCCGACTGGTGGAGGAGCTCGATGCCCACCCGGAGGCGGACCTGGCGATGGGCAACGTGCTGCGCTGGTCCACCCGGAGACTGCGCATCGACCATCACCAGGAGCTCCAGGAGGTGTTCGGCGAGTCCGCTGACGACACCCCGGCTCCCGACGCCGCCGGCACCCTGGTGCTGCCGAAGGATTCGCTGGCCCGGTGGGGATTCCGCTCCCTACGCATCCATGCGGCGGTGATCCGCACCTCCTGGCTGCAGCCGCTGGACCTGCAGATGCCGCTGGGTGCGCTGGGCCAGGACAACTACCTGTCCCAGCAGATGCTGCATCACGCCCGGCGGATCCGCACGGTGGACGTCGACGTCAACGCGTACTACAGCGAGGTCACCGGGTCGGCGGTCAACGCCGTCTCCCCCCGGTACTTCGCCAGGTACCTGCCCCTGGAACAGGACCGGGTGGCCTGGCTGCGCGAGGAGGGCCTGCTGGAGGACTACCGGCGGACCCGCCTGGAGGGCTACGTGGTCAACTGGTACCTCAAGAAGCTCGGCCTGGTCTCCTCCGAGCAGTGGCGGGAGGCGGCCGAGCACATCGCCGAGATCCTGGCCCTCTACGAGGACGGCCCGTGGACCAGGCCGGAGATCGACCAGTTCCTGACCGACCTGCGGACCGCCGTGGAGAACGACTGACCCCTGCGTCGACCCCGACCTTCGACCTGACCTTCGACCCACGCTCCAGGGCTGAGAGGACACCCGGAGCCGCTATGAGGAGACCCCTGTGACGATCGCTCACCTGGCCCCGCACCGCCGCTTCATCGAGCGGCACATCGCCCCCCGGTACCGGGAGATGAACACCTACGCCGAGTGGCCCGGCCACCGGGGCGGCATCATGGCCGGCGCCCGAACCCGCGGCATGGAAGTCATCGAGCACGGCAAGACCGCTATGTTCTTCCGGGACGGCACCCTGGTGGGTGGGCTCAACCGCTTCGCCCCCTCCCTGACCGGCGGCCTGGCCGAGCGGGTGTGCCTGTCCAAGACACTGACCAAGGTCGCCCTGGACCAGGCAGGGGCCCCGATCCCCCAGGGGGTGTTCCTCACGGTCCGGCAGCTGCCGGCCGCGCTCGAGCATCTCAGGAGCGTGGACTTCCGCCCCCTGGTGCTCAAACCCTCGGACGGCAACGCCGGCCGCGGGGTGACCACGAACATCACCACCGAGGAGCAGATGCGCTCCGCCTGGGCCCAAGCACGCCGGGAGACCGCCAACGGCCGCCTGATCCTGGAGGACCACGTGGAAGGCATCGACCTGCGTACCTACGTGGTCGAAGGAGAGCTGATCGGCGCCGCCGTGCGGGTGCCCGCCCATGTGGTGGGCGATGGGACCACCAGCGTGTCCGGGCTGGTCGAGGAGCTGACCACCATGCGCTCCTCGCACGCCTACCTACGGTCGAAGAAGCTCATGGTCGATGATGCCGTGCTGGCCGCCCAAGGTCTGGAGAAGCAGGACAGCCCCGCCCAGGGCCAGGTGGTGCTGCTCAACGCGGAACCCTACCTGGGGACCGGCGGCATCAATGTAGACGTCACCGAGGAGCTGCATGAGGACCTGGCGCGGCTCTCGGTGGAGACGGCCGCGGCGATCCCCGGGCTGCACGCCGTCGGCCTGGACCTCATGGTGCCCGATGTGCGCAGCGGCGAGGGCGCCTACATCACGGAGCTGAACTCCCGGGCGAACCTGTCGATGAATCAGTGGCCCGCCTACGGGACCGGACGCGAAGTCACAGCCAGAATCCTGGACGCCATGGAGCGGATCGGCGCACCCGCCCCGGCCGGAGGCTGATCACCTCAGGGCGGTCTCCAGGAACGAGAGGATCTCGCCCGCGACGTCGTCACGGATGGGCGGTTCGTTGTGCACCTCGTGGCGGTAGCCGCTGTAGACGCGGGTGCGGACCTTCCGGTTCCCGGACTCAGCAAGCGCGTTGGCCACATGGTAGGCGCCCTCGCCGTAGTTGGTGACGGGGTCCTGATCGCCGGCGAGGATCAGGACCGGCAGGTCGGTCGGGATCCTGGAAAGGGTCTGGGGGTCGTTCGACTCCCGGTACAGCGAGACGAAGTCATGCAGGAAGCGCAGAGAGAGCGGCTCGCCGAATCTGTTCAGCGGGTCCTGCGCGTGGTCGCTCACCACATGGCGGTCCAGCGCCACCCAGTCCGTGGGGCCCTGGACGTCCTCGTACCGCGCCAGGAATCCGTCGAACAGGGCGGGCAGGAACTCCTCTGCGGGGCGGGAGCCGTCGCCGTCTGCGATCGCGGCCTCGACGGCGGCGAGGTCCAGGGTGTCCATCGAACGCACCTGGGCGGCGATCCCGCCGAGCAGCAGTCCGGAGATCCCCTCAGGGTCCCGCGCGGTCAGCATGCGGGCGATGATCGAACCCCAGCTGTGGCCGAAGACGAAGTAGGGCAGGTCCGGGTGCTGGGCCGTGACGGACCTGCGGAGCGCGGCCTCGTCGGCGACCACGGCTTCGGCGCCTTCCGGTCCCGTGTCGGCCCACACCCCGGACTCCATGGCAGTCTTGCCATGGCCGGCGTGGTCGTCTGCGGCGACGATGAAGCCCTCGTCGAGGAGGCGCGTGATGAGCCGCAGGTAGCGGCGGGAGTGCTCACCGAGGCCGTGGATCACCTGGACGATTCCGCGTGGTGGGACGACGGGGGTGTAGATCCACGCGTGGATACGGTCCCGGCCGTTGTGGGAGGGGAAGTCGAACTCTTCGAGCGCCATCTCAGCTCCTTCACTGGCACGTCCGCAGGGCTTCCTGTCGATCCTAGCCGCTGGTGGCCCGCATCACTGCCGAACTGGGGCCACCGGACCCTCAGCCTCGTCACGGGTTCGGCGACGACAGGTCGAATCCCGGAGTGACCGGACCCTTCCATGGCTCCCCGCTCCCCCAGTCCACCCCGAGGACCTTTCCCGCATGCGCGGTGAAGGACCGCACCGCCCAGCGCGGACCGCAGACGATCATCTCGGTCTCCGTCTCGCCGTCGGCCGTGGTCCGGGCGGTCAGGGAGCCTGTGACACCGAGCTTCTTCACCCCGTAGACCAGCCGGGACCGCTGCCGGGAGGTGACCGTGATCCCGCCGGTCAGCCGGAAGCGCCGGCGATGGGCGAAACGATGGGCAGGCACCGGCGCGATTTCGACCTCAGAGGCCACACCGTCGCCGATCAGGTCCAGCACGGGACGCAACGGCCAGTGGAGCTGCGCGTCCGCCGCCCCTGGAGGCTGGGAGTCGGGGAACACGGCGTCGATGATCTCTCGTGGCACGTCCCGCCCGGTGCCCTCCCAGGGGTACATGTGGATCGCGATGCCGGGTCGGGAGTTGATCTCGATGACGGCACAGCTCTCCGGGGCGCCGTCTGCTCCTTCGGGAGAGTAGAGGACATCGACGCCGGCCACCACCAGCCCGGGGATGGCTCGGGCGGCGTTCTCAGCGATCGTGAGGACATGCTCGGGGAGCCGGCCCGTGACGTCGATGCTGTCTCCGCCGGCGCTGGCGTTCGCTTTGCCCCTCAGACGCACTGTCTGGCCGGCCGTCGGCACCGCGTCGAGGGCCAGGCCCTGAGCGGCGAGATACCGATCGGTCTCGGCGTCCCATCCGATCGAGGTGAGATGAGGGTTGGCCGCACGGGCGCGGTTCTTCGCCGCCACGAGCTCCTCCACGGTGTGGTCCCCGTCCCCCACGACGTTCGCGGGATCGCGACGACAGGCTGCCACCGCACGCCCGGCGACCACGAGCACGCGGTGGTCATCTCCCGGCACGTGGCGCTCCACGATGATCTGATCCACCGCCATCTCGTCGCGCAGGATGCGCAGGCAGGACTCCACGGTCGCGTCATCCCGGACGTCGGTGAAGACTCCCCGGCCCATGCTGCCTCTCGCCGGTTTGAGCACCACGGGCCATCCCTTGGCATGCACCGCGTCGTACAGCGCCTGCTCCGACTGGCGACTGACATCGACGACCGAGGTCTCCGGCGTCGGGACGCCTGCGGCAGCGAGGCGCTGGTTGGCGGCCGCCTTGTCCTGTTCGAGGACGACGGCGGTGTGGCTGGTCGTCGAGGGTCGCGACTTGTCGAATCGCACGGTCCGTTCCCCGTCGGCGACGGAGAAGCGCCGGATGCTGCCGTCGAGGACTCGCACCGTGAGCCCACGGCGCCAGGCCTCCAGAGCCAGAGAGTAGCTGACCAGCTTGTACCCCCAGGCATCTCGCATGATCTCCGGAGAGAAGGGTTCTGGGTGGCTCCCGGTGCGCACAGGCTCCAGCGTCACGATGTCGTCCTCCCCGGTCAGCCCTCGTCAGACTGGCGATCCGCCCGCAGCTCGGCGAGCTCCGCCTGGGCCTCCTCGAGCTGCCTCTTCAGGGCTGCGTTCTCCCGCTGGAGCTCCTTCTTGTGGCCGTAGGACTTCTCGCCGCGCTGGAACTCGGCCACCGGGATGCTCAGATCCGGTGCCCGCCACTTCTTGCCGTTGACGTAATAGCGCGCCAGACGGGGTTCGCTGCGTTCGATGATGGCCCGGAAGAGCCCCTTCTGCGCCCTGACGGCCTCCGGGACGTGCAGCATGAGCTGGATCATCCGCCGAGAGCCGTACATGGAGTACGTGTCGAAGGTGAAGTCGGATTCGACCAGGTGTGCCAGACCCCAGTAGGCGGTGCGGTGCTCCCACTGGAAGATGTCGCTGAGCAGATAGCCGTTGGGCACGCTGCGCAGCTGGGTGGAGTCGATGTACTCCTGGAAGGCCTCGATGCCGGGGCGGAAGGCTGAGCGGGGCTTCTTGGTCCGGCGCAGCGCGCGGCCGTGCTTGGTCAGCGTCGCCATCCGCTCCGCGCTGAAGTTGTGGTCCTCCGCGTGGTGCATCAGGTGCCCGTAGTGCCATTTGCCGATGCCGTTGACCTGGGAACGGATGTGGATGGCGTCATGCGGGAGCTTCCGGTGATACACCCAGGCGAGCTTGCGCATGTGCGCCCGAGGGCTGGCCTCCTCCAACACGGCACGGAACGCCTCCGGGGTGGGCTCCTCCTCGTCGAGGTGGAAGACCGTATGGTCGAGGTCGAAGCGCTCAGCGATGCGGGCGGCCAGCTGCCCGTCCCGGGACAGCATGCGCGCAGTGGCGTCGCCCTTCCGCTTCTCCTTCGAGTAGGTGAAGGTCTTCAGGGCGTCATAGTGCCCGTGGAACGCCGCCAGCGAGGTGCGGGTGTCCACCCCGGCACTCATGGACAGCAGGATCTGGCGGTCCTCGGCCAGCAGCAGGTCCCGCTGGATCTCCAGCTGCGGCAGCATCGCGTCCACCGCCTGGTCCACGGTGAGCGGGTCATAGGGGCGCGGGCCGATCCGGGTGATCTGCCCGGTGCCGACGGTGACCTCCGTGTTCGGCATGAGGAACCAGATGCCCTCATACTCGGTGGACCGGCCGGGCATGTCGAAGGACTGGGTGTCCCCGATCCACTTCGCGATCCGGCTCGGCGGGGCACCGGCGGCCGTGCCCACCAGGTTGATGTGGGACCCCAACAGCCGGGCCTCGGTGTCGTGGAACATCGCCCGGGCCCCGGAGCCGTCGGTCTGGGCCTTCAGGGTGCCGCCCTGACGGTCCAGCACCACGTACTGGCCGAACATGTCCTCCAGGTCGTCCAGGAAGCTCTCTCGGCTGACCGCCAGAGAGGCCGCCAGTCGACGAGCCACCTCGGCGGCGTCTGTGGTGCGCCAGCCGGTGTGGAGCACGTGCCCACAGACCAGCACCTCGGCGTCCCCCTGACGTGCCACCGCCAGAGCGGACCGGGGGTCCCAGTGGAAGGTGCCGCCGGCGAAGGCCACGTGCTCCCAGTGCTTGGCCGGGGCCTGCACGCTCCGGTCCCGGACGTAGAGGTAACCGCGGCTGTACCGCAGATGGCTGAAGTCCTCGCGCGGTTCGGCGGGTTCAGTCTGCCGGGGGCGGTGCTCCACGATCACAGCATCCGAGGAGCGGCATGCCCCCACGTCCGACGGCGGCCAGGGTGCCTGGCCCAGGCGGGGGCGGGACGACGCCGTGGCCGTCCGATCCGGTGCCGTCAGCCCGGCTCGGAGCTTCGCGAACTGCTGCTCGACCCACGTCTCGGTCTGGTGCGTCCGGGCCTGAGCCTCCAGCTCCGCCAAGGCGGCGGGACGGTCGGTCTGCGCATAGACCCTGCCCAGGCTCAGGACGGCGGAACGGGTGGGCCGAAGCCGCAGCGCCTCCACCAGGTGCCGCTCGGCTTCGGCCCATCGGCCCTGCCGGGCGAGCTCGCGACCACGTTCGGCATGATAGGTCGGCTCTCCCTCGGTCGGCAGCTCGATCGGCGGGACGATGTCCGCTTCGATGACGCTGACCAGAAACTCGTCCGCCAGTCCGTTCTCCCGCAGAACCTCCAGCACGCGGCGTCCGGTGTACGGGAACTGCAGATAGTCGCCCCCCGGGTACACCGGGCGGATGTGGTCCTCGATGAAGCGGACGTCCTCGTCCCGCTGCGGATCGCACAGGATGACAGGGGCCACCTGTGACGTCGGCTGCTCGCTGATCTCCCGGTGGCGGAACGGCTGCTCCCGATGGCGGCGGCTGCCCGCCGACGGGTGGGCGGGGTTCCGCGGTGAGGCCGCGATGACCTTCGCTCCGATCGCGCCGCCGTAGTAGACGGCGGCGTAGCCGCCCACCGCGGCGCCGTAGGCCACGACGCGGTCATGCTGGGCCGCCGTCTCGCCGACCGCGTCCACGAAGGCTTCGAGGGACAGGTCCTGGTACTGCGAGGAGGCTGCCCGGCTCACAAAGATGTAGTCGTAGCCGCGACGTGCCGCCAAACGGTGGCCGATCCCCCGGTCGGCGTCGCCCGAGTTCGGGCCGCCGAAGCCGATGAGCAGCACGCTGCTCGGCTCCTCGGCCGGCTGGTGGACGATGCGATGCCCCGGCTCGTCCGCCAGCACGGTCATCCCCCCAGACCGACGACGGCGCGGGCCGGTGCTCGGCCTCTGGTCATGCTGTGCTTCCGTGGACGTCATCGTTGCTCTCTCAGTTCCGTTCCCTCAGTGTCTCGCCGCTCCGCCGGTCTGCCTCCGACGGCGCAGACGCTCAGACTCGTATTGTCTCCGACAAGTGCTGTCTCAGTCTCGTGCTGTCTCAGTCTCGTGCTGTCTCGTGGTCGCCGTCGCCCAGGATCAGCCGGGCCGCCTGGGCTGCGCCGTCTCCACCAGGCCCTGCCGCGGACCCCCCGGCTGAGGAGGCGACCTCCGCACATCGACGGGCGAGCTCCGCCCGGATGCCGTCATCGGTCAGTCGGGCCAGCTGCTGCTCCAGGTCGGCGTGCGCATGCCGATCGTCGCAGGTCGGACGATGCAACAGACCGGTCCCCGTCTCGGACGCCCACCGCCCGCGGGCCTGCTGATCATCGGTGGCGGTCTCCGTGTTCGGCACCCAGAGGGCGGGGATCCCGGCCTGGTGCCATTCGTGGAAGGCGTTGTACCCGCAGGCGGAGACCACGACGTCGAAGGCGCGGGCGAATCGGGCCAAGGGGTACTCCCGGAGCGTCTCCACCTGCGTCCGGACATCCTGCGCTCGGCCGCGGGCGATCGGCGAGCGGGTGACCACCACCCGCCAGTCCGGGCGCTCCCGCCGGAACCAGTCGAGGATCGTCTCCTGCAGGCTGGAGGTGTCGTTGATGTTGCCGGCGCCCAGCGTCACCAGCGCCACGTCCTCACCCTCGTCGTAGCCGAGCTCGCGGCGGGCCTGGTGCCGGGTGAGGAGCTGCTCGTCGGAGAGCAGAGTGATCGGGGGCACCGGGGCCGCATCGTCACGGCCCGCGGTGACGCCGGCGTCGTGGTCTGCCGCCAGCTCCCCGGGCTCGATGATCTGGTCGAAGTGCCGGCCGCGCTCCAGCACGCCCTCCCCGACGTCGGGAAGCCACATGCCCCGACGCATCCAGACGGCGCGCAGGTCGCGTCCCTCCATGGCACGCAGCAGCCCGCGGTAGGGCTGGGTGCCGTCGAAGACGAGCGTGTCCGGCTCCAGGGCGTCCAGCAGCAGGGACAGCCGTCCGTGGAGATAGCCCTCCCACGCGGTCCATCCCATGTTCAGCGCTGAGGGAGAGCTGATGTATTCGTACGGCATGTCATAGCGGCCCACCACGGAGACGCCGGTGGACAGCGAGGCGAAGGTGACGTCGGTCTCCGGGGGCATGCGGGTGGCCACGGCGAGCATCCTGGTCAGATGCCCCATCCCGGATCCGTTGCTGGTCACCACCAGGATCCGACGCCGCACCTCGGCCCGTGCCTCGGCCCGCACAGGGTGCTGTGCTGTCATGACGCGCCTGCCTCAGAGCCGTTCGATGTCATCACAGGACGTCGCCCCCCGAGTATCGAAGACCAACCCCCCAGCCCGCCGAACAACCCGCCCAATCGCCCCCAGATCATAAACACCATGCGGCTGCAGCACCACCACAACATCCGCCTCTACCAACGCCTCATCCAAATCAGCAACCCGCTGCCACACCCCACCACCCACATGCCAAGACTCCACATAAGGATCATGGAACCAGACATCGGCCCTCTTCTCCCTGAGCACCTTCGCCACCGGCACCGCCGGAGACTCCCGCTGATCCGCAATATCCGGCTTATACGTCACCCCCAACAACAGAACCCGCGACCCATTCAGCGGCTTACCCACCTCATTGAGCGCATCCCCCACCCGCGACACCACATACTGCGGCATCGAATTATTGATCTCCTGCGCCAACTCCACAAACCGGAACTGATACCCCAGAGTCTTCCGCACCTGAAAACTCAGATAATTCGGATCGATCGGAATGCAATGCCCCCCGACCCCAGGACCCGGAGTGAACTTCTGGAACCCGAACGGCTTCGTCGCCGCCCCCCGGATCACCTCCCAGATATCAATCCCCAGATCATGACAGAACCGCGCCATCTCATTGACCAGAGCGATATTCACATGCCGATACGTGTTCTCCAACAACTTCGCCGTCTCCGCCTCCTTAGTACCCGACATCGGCACCACCTCAGCCACAAACCGCGAATAGAACGCCACCGCCGCCTGAGTCGCCTCAGCAGTCAACCCACCCACCAACTTCGGCGTATTGACGATCCCAAACCGAGTCGACCCAGGATCCACCCGCTCCGGGGAATAAGCCAGCAGAAAGTCCCGACCATGCACCAGACCCGAAGACTCAAGAATCGGCAGCACCACACCATCAGTGGTGCCCGGATACGTCGTCGACTCCAGAATCACCGTGGTCCCCGGACTCAGATGCTCCGCAATCGTGCCCGCCGACGCCTCCACCGCCCGCAGATCCGGACCACCCTCCTCACTGAGCGGAGTCGGCACACAGATCACCACCACCGACGCAGCGGCCAGATCGGCCGGATCCGTACTGGCACGGAACCCCTGACCCACCATCACCGCGACGTCAGCATCACTGAGATCATCCACATGCGAGACCCCCGCATTCAGCTGAGCCACCAACGACTCCGAAACATCAAACCCCACCACCGAAACACCCGCAGCCACCGCCGCCTGAGCCAACGGCAACCCCACATACCCCTGCCCCACAATCACCACAGGACGCTCAGGGCGGTTCGGATCGGTCACGGGTCTCTCCTGTCGGTGGGTGATGCTCCAGGGGGCCATGTTACCGGCCTGCGGGCGTCCCGACGTCGCCGCGCCCGCAGCAGGACCAGCACGACGACGCCTGCGGCGGCACCGCCGATGCTCAGCACCAGCACCGCGATCGGCGGGTCGGTCGTCACGGGTTCCGGGGACGACTGACCCGCCGGCCCCCCGCCGACCTTCAGCACGTCGTTGCCCGACATCACATAGAGGGAGCTCCCGTCCGAGGCGAGTCCCGGCCAGGTGAACCATTCCCCCTCCAGGTCGTCCAGGAGCACCTCGGTCTCCGCCGTCTCCGAGTCCACTCGGTAGAGCTGGTCGTCTGAGGCCCCGTAGACGTCGCCGCGGTGGAGCAGCAGATCCCCGGGCCCGGGCGCCTCCGACCGGGCAGCGACCCGCTGGGTCCCGGTGTCCATGACGAACGTCTGCCCGTCGGCGGTGAGCCCGTGGAGTCGGTCTCCATCCACCGCCAGCCCGGTGATGACCCCGGAATCCGGGACCGGCGTCGTGCGCCACAGGACCTCACCGGTGCGCAGGTCGAGGGCGATGACCTCCGCGGGCGCCTCGTCGTCCTGCATGCCGGTGCTGCCGGCCACGTACGCCAGGCCGCCGTCGGCCGCCACGGCGCTGGCGGATCGGCCCTGGAACGGCTCGAGGATCTGGGTGCCCCCGTCGGCCGGATCATGGAGCAGGACCGACCCGCCTCCGCCCGAATCAGCCTGCACCGCCATGACGAGCCGGCCGGTGTCCTCATCGTGGGCCAGCGCGCGGGGCCGGTTGTGGCCCTCCGGCGCCTGGGCGACCACCTCTTGCTCCTGGGTGTCGACGTCGTAGCGGAGCAGCTCGCCCGAGGAGTACATGGCCAGATACAGGCGGTCGCCGACGGCGACAGCGCCCTTGGGCTCTCCGGGCAGGGACACCTGATCGGCCTCACCGGTGACCAGGTCCCTCACGCCGAGGGTGAAGTGCCCGCCGGTGAACACGGCCTCAGGCGTTGCGACGAGGGACTGGGCGGGTTCGCCCTGGCGGATCCGGGTCCGATGCACTCCGCTCCGGTCGGCCCCGCCGGACAGGGTCGCCTGCGCGGGAGCGAGGTCCAGCACCTCCCAGGACCCGTCATCCACCTCCACGCTCCACAGATGGCCCAGGTTCCCCACACCGTGGAGGATCCCGTCCCGGTGGTAGAGGCCGCGCGTCTGACCTCCCGGGAGGTCGAGCTCCGCGATCTGCTCCGGGGCGTCCTCCCCGATCCGCTGGCGCCACACCGTGGATCCGCTGGTGAAGTACACCGTGTCCTCGACGATCTCGAGCGCCTGCACCGTGCCGGTGGGCACCTCGTGGACCTCATAGTCCTCCGGGTCCTCGGGGTCCATGACCGTCAACGTGGCCGGGCCCCGGGTGCCGGCGGCCAGCACGTCCTCTGACGCCTCCAGCGCATAGATGTAGGTGGCCTCGTCGAGCTCGGACGGGAGGATGGAGGTCGAGTCCTCGCTGTGGCGGTCATAGGCGATCAGGTCCGCCGAGGCGTTGCCGAGGCCGATGAAGACGGTGTCCTGTGTCGCTGCCACGCTGCGGGCGTCCTGGCGGACGTCGTCCTGGAAGTGCCCGAGGAACTCGGTGGAGCCGTCGTCGGGATCGTGCTCCCACAGTCCTGCGTTGTTCTGCCGGGAGGTGACCGCGTAGATGGTCCCGTCGGGTGCGGTGGCCATGTCCCAGATCACCCGGGCGGGCGCCGTCGACCCGACCTCGTCGAGCGCACCGGTCACCGGATCGAGACGCATGATGGACGACCGCCGCGGCCCGTCGAAGCTCATTCCGATGTAGAGCTCCTCGCCGGAGACCGTGGCGCCCCAGGTCCCATGACTGGGCTCGCCCTCGACGACGACCTCCTCCTGATGGGTGAGCGAGCCGTCGTCGGGGTCGAATCCGGCCACCACACCAGGCCGCAGCGACATATGACGGCTCACCACGAACATCGTGTCGTCGATCAGCCCGGAGGCCGTCACTGGGAACGCCTCGCTGCCTGTGCCGAGGTTCTCGACCGAGACCGTGTCAGCCGGTTCCGCCGCGGCGGACCCTCCGGAGGAGACGCCTAACGCCATGGCGGCGAGGAGGACGGGCAGCTTCAGAACACTGACCCAGAGCCTTCCCGAACCTCGCTGCCGTCCCGAACCTCGCTGTCGTCGCACCGGCTCGAGGATACCGTGTTCGACACCGTGCGGAGTCAGCTGCGGATGACCTTGCTGATGACATGATTCAGGGAGCCCACCATGGTGATGGCATCACGACGAAGACGAGGATTGAAGGTCAGCCCTTCCACCAGCACGCTCGGGTCCTCGCCCTGTGCCCGTCCATCGAGACGAACATTGATGTCCACGCCCACCCACCGCAGCTCAGGCACTGCCCGGCAGGCACCGACCGCCACCTCCGCGATCCGCCCGATCATCTCCGGTGGCAGGTCATCGTGGGTCCCTGGCGCTCCACACATCCAGAGGACCCGTCGGGGCGTGGTGATCACCGTGACGCGCCTCGAAGACGCCACCGCTCGTTGGATCAGCCACGGCCCCGGGATGGAGGCGAGTCCCTCCTCCAGCTCGTCGATGCCGCGGACTGTCACAGAGGAGGACGAAGACGCCCACTCCTTGAGCTGCGGCACGATCACGCAGGCTCCGTGGTGCTCTTCCATGAACTGCGCCGCCTGATCAGTCGAATAGACCAGTCGGCCCGTGACGCGGGGCAAGTCTGCGGCACCCACGAGCCGGCGAGTCGTTCCGGACCGCCCCACCAACTGGCGCGGTGCGATCTTGTCACGCACACCGAGGAAGTTCCGGGTGAACCAGGCCTGAGAGCCGTCATCGTCCTCCACGGAGACGATGTCGTCCGAATGTCGACGGACGGCATATCCCATGTCTCGGAGGACGGTCTGCATCACAGTGGAGAGTCGGGTCCAGCGTCGCGCATCGGGGGCGCCCCCCACCACGGCAGCGAGCTCCGAGCCGGTCGTGCCACGTGGAGGCACATCTGCCGCACCCGTGACGACCGGAGGCGCCGCCGCCCAGCGCAACCTCCACGTCTCGCCCGCCACGTCCCGCGGCTGACCGTACAAGGGATAGGTGGAGCCGAGGATGTCCGGCGTGGAGTTGATCTCGATGACCCAGGGCTTCCCGGTGCCCTTCTCCACCAAGATGTCACTGCCGCTCCACGTGAGGCCGGGCACCGCGGCAGAGGCAGCCACAGCCGTGCTCCTGATGGCCTCTTCGACCTCGTCGAGCCGCTCGACGGGTTCACCCCCGCTGGAGAGGCCACCGACGTCCCGGACGACCTCCTGACGGCCAGATTCCAGCACGGAGTCCAGGGACAGCCCCTTGAAGGCGAGGAAGCGCTCTGTGATCACGTCGATGGGGGTATAGCGATTGATCAGCGCCGGATTTCGACGACGCGCCGTGTTCTTGGCCTCGATGAGCTCGCGGATCGTGCTGACTCCGTCACCGGTCACATTGGGCAACAGCCTCTGCACCACCGACACGCAGCGCTCCTGGGTCGCGAGTACACGGTACTCGCGGTCCCCCTCGATGTACTCCTCGACGATGACGCCCCCGTCATCGATCCGGAGGGCGCGCTCAAAGGCGGCAGATATCTCGTGCTCGTCGCGGAGATTCACAGAGACGCCCTTGCCACCCATACCGCCCAGGGGCTTGATGACGACGCTCCTGCCCGCCGTGCGCCAGAACTCCACCGCCTCCTCGACGGACGAGCACCTCCGCGCCGCAGGAGTGGCCACTCCTGATCTGAGCAGGAACTCCTTGGTCATCCACTTGTCGGCGGCGATCTTGCTGCCCACCCATGACTGGTCGCAGACGTATCCTCCGAGGAGGACCTGCCGCCCGTCCAGCGTCGCAACGGCCGTCTTTCGTCCGTACCACGTGACGTGCGCCCCGGCGGCTTCGGCAGCCAGAACGTTCAGAATGCTCCCCAGATTCTTCTTCTCCTCCACATGCTGACGAAGCACTTCTTCCGTCTCCCGGTCCTCATAAACTCGAGGAGATCCGTCGAAATGAGGAAGGAGATGAGCGTGGGGAGAATCCATACGGCGAACTTTACTAGGTTCTTGAGCGCATTCAGATCGCCACTTCGTGCGGCACAATCTCGGCCTTCATGGCCGTCTGACCCTGGATTCCTGAATTGAGGATGATCTCCACCAGCTCTGCGGTCTTCCCCGCCGTGCTGCGGACCGTGCCCGCGACGTGCCCACGCGCCGCATCGGTGACCTCCAGACGAATGGACGTCCCCTGCGAGGCACCGTGATCACTCACCAGAGGAACGAACTCCTCAGGGGCTACTACACCTTCGAACATGACACGGAAATCGACGATCTGCTCCGCGTGAGAGGCAGGAGGCAGCACGCCCGACAGGCCAGAGGCCAGCAGGGCACGAGCCAGACCCGCCACACGGGCAGGCCGCGTCCGACTCTGGACCTCCAGCCACGGACGCTCCGAGACGTCGACCACGACCGGCTGATCACCGGACACCGCCGAAACCACCACATCGATGCTCAGGACGGCGAGCCCCGGCAACGCCGCGACAACGGCCCCGGCCGTCCGCTCCAAGGCCGCCTGCGAACCGGGACGCGGCGAGGCATCTGCGGCCCGGCCGCTCCACGGCCCTCCGGGACAGGCCATCACGTCGACCACCTCCCCGTCGATCACCAGCAGCCGAAGGTACTCGCCCTGGACCTCCTCTTCCACCAGGAACCGATACCCCGGCGGCACGGTGACGCGACCGTCCTTCTCTCCCGGCTTCCGGAGCTCCGTGATCCCGTAGGCCGCCTGCGTGCTGTCCGGTCGATCCTCCGGCGGAGTGAGCAGCCTGTCCACGGCCGCAGCGAACTGATCCTGATTCTGGATGCCGCGCGCGACGTCGATCGTGCTGTCGCCGAGGGCAGGCTTCACCACCACGGGATAGCCCATCGCCCTGGCATAGCGCGTCGCAGCGCCTCGGCTGCGGCCCACGGAGAACGTCGCTCCCCGCGGCTGAGGCACACCGGCCTTGCCCAGAAGCCCTCGCCGCATCCGGAGGTCCTGGATGAACGTGACCCCGGAAAGGCTCGATCCTTGCGGGATGCCATGCGTGAAGGCCGTCTGCTCACCAGCCCGCGTGAAGACCTGCAGGACCTGCCTCGGCAGAAGTCGGGTGGTGAACCCACACGCCAGCGCGGCTTTGTGGACTTCGACTCCGTCGCGCATTCCGCGTGTCACCCCAGCGGGCATCGGCATGGAAGGACGCTGACCCTGGACGATGGCGTGGCTCACCAGGCCCCCTCTCTGTCGTAGCCACCCGGGACATCGCCGGGAGAATCGTCATCGTCCGCCCGAGCGAGCTCCGACATCTCTGCCCGTTCCTGGGCGGAGACCTCATGAGGCTGAGGCTTCACACGGATCTCAAAGCCCGAGACGGGCAGGGGCCATTCCTCAGTCGCCACGACCGAAGCATTGTAGGACGTCGGGATGGCACGCGCCGGCCCCACAATGCAGGAAGCGACCAATGGCGCCACCCGGTCGGTGGGCCCGCTGAGCACCGCCTCCAACGTACGGCGGTCGAGGTTTCGGACCCAGCCCTGCACCCCGGCCTTCTCTGCCAGTCGTCGGAGCCATTTCCGGTAGCCCACCTTCGTGACGCGGCCTCGGACCGTCACATGGACGGTCAGCTGGTCCTGCGGCTCGGTGGCCTGCAACCCCTTCTGCTCGATCGTCAGGTCGAGCAGCCGCTGCGCCACGGGACGCCCGGTCCCGAACATCGGATACTCGCAGTTGCCGATCGCCGCATGCGCGTTCAGCTCGATGATCGCCGCGTCCTGAACGCTCAGGGGCTTCGACGGGTCCTCCAGCAGAAAGTCCACGCCGCAATACTGCATCCCCGGCACGGCGGCCACCGCCTGTTCGCATGCGGCAGTGATGCTCGGGTGCAAGGTGTCGAAGACATCGATCGAGTCGGCCCCCTGCGAGATGTTTGCCGTGTTCGACAGCAGGACCTCCCGACCCTCGGGAAGCACCGAGGCAAGATCGAGACCGAGCTTCGCCAGCTGGTGCTCCATGGTGCCGTCGATCTTGGCCGGGCGGGTCCACAGGTGCGGGTTGCTCCGCCGCGCGACGTTGCGGTGGATGAGCAGCTCGGCGATCGTGCTGCTGCCGTCCCCGACCACGGAGGCGGGCTTGCGCTGGATGGCCGCGACGACCTCTCCGCCCACGACCAGGATCCGGTGGTCCCGGCCGTTGATGTGCTTCTCCACGATGAAGTCCTGGCCGCCGAACTTGCTGTCCGACATCAGGGCGAACGCGTCCTCGAGCTGCTCCGGCGTCTCGATGCCGGCGATCACGCCGATGCCACGGATACCCATGCTGGGCTTGACCACCACCGGGAAGCCGATCATCCCGACGAAGGCCCGAGCGCTGTCGAAGTCTCCGTTCCGGAACGTCCGGCCCTGCGGAGTGGGCACCCCGGCGTCCTCGAGCATGAGGCGCGTGGCCTCCTTGTGGGTGCACACGGAGATCGCCACCGCGCTGGAGATGGGGCTGCGGCTCCACTTGAAGCTCACCGGCGGATTGGTCCCGTCGAAGGCGACGAAGGCGCTCTTCGAGTAGCGGGTCGTGGACAGCCCGCGTGCCAGCGCGCGCTTCTCCAGCAGGTAGCCCTTCGTACCGTTGGGACCCAACGCCCGGACGTCCTCGACGTGGTCATAGCGGGCCGGCAGGCGCCCCTCGTTGCGGGGCTCAGGCAGCGGGGGAACCTGGGCGAACCGGCGCACCTCGCTGACGAGGGTCCCATAGTCGATGACGAGGCCATGCCCGGCCAGATCCCGCGGAGTCGTCGCCCGCACCCCCGAGCTCCCGAGAGCCGCTTCTGTCGCAGCGGATCGTCGGAGGACGCGTGATGCCTGACGGGCCGGCACCACACGAGAATGCGGGCCCAAGGCCTCGGCCTCAGAGCTGTCCTCGACCTCGTCCTCCTCATCGGCGCGATCGGCACGATCCGAGGAGCTCTCTTCCTCATCCGCATCCTCCGACGAGGAATCCCCGTTCTGGGTGTCGTCCTCGTCGGCCTCCTCCGCCTCGACGAAATCCACGTCGCAATCCAGCCATTGGGCAAAAGGCAGCTCAGAATGAGGGAAGGCCGAGGTGTGCACGCCGTGCACCTGAGGCATCGACAAGGCAAGATGTTGAATCACCGACTTGGTGATCCACCCAGCACCGGCCATCCTGCTGAGCATCACCACGGCGTCGTCAGAGACACGCAGCGCGGCCTCGGCCAGGTCCATCGCCGCCAGCAGACCGCCGGCCTGAGCCGGACGGACAGTGACCGCGCGCAGCCCTCCCAGCTTCCGCAGCCGCCCGAGACTGTGCTGGTCCCAGATGGATTCGTCTCCCAGAACCTTCAGGTCCAAGTGTGAGGCACCGGCGTCGGCGATGATCCGGTCGGCCCGACGCTGCAGGGCCGGCAGGTGATCCGCATATCGAGCAGGGACAGGTTGCTCCAGCAAGACGTTCGGAGGGAGATGCCCGCGCACCATGCTGCGCGCCACCTCGTCGACCAAGGCCGAGGACTCCTCGCGGTCCAGTCGTCCGGAACATTCGACCCACAGAGGCTTCTCGGCCCCACCCAGGGTCCGGGAGCGGCTGACGGTCGCAAGGGCCTCAAGCTGATCCAGCGCCTTGTCCACTGGGGGCCTGCACTCGACCCGAATGCGGTCGTACTGGTCGCCGTGCTTCCGCAGTGTGCGACGCAGACTCTTGACCGACGATCCGGCCCTGATCGTGGGTGGGAACACCGGGGCCTCAGTCCGGACCGTGCCCAGGAGCCGGTGAAGCGGAGTTCCGGCGGCGCGGGCGAACAGGTCCAGCAGCGCCACTTCGACACCGAGCAGAGTGCCACGATAAGGGCGCTTCTGCTTCGGCTCCTGGTTCATCTGGCCGGCGAGCTCCGTGAACTCTGCCATCAGCGTGCGCACCTGGGTGATCGCCTGCGCCGGCGCCCCGATCTCGAGGCTCCGTCCGTGGAGGCGGTCCAGCATCGCCTCCAGGAACTCCCAGGACGGATCGGCCGCATCGCCAGTGAGCGCGGATCGCGGCTGGCCCTCGCCGAGCCCCTCCACGGTGTTCCCCTCGCCGTCGGCGGCGGTCAGGGACACGACGTAGTTGGTGGTGACCTTCGACTGACCGGGGACTTTGTAGGAGAAGGCTCGGGCTCGAGCGATCGTCGCTCTGCCCGGATGGAGGACGGCACCGGATGCAGGGGACATGGCGGAGACGGCGGGAATCGAAGAGGTCATGCGTGGCGGCTGTCAGGCTTTCATTCAGGGCTGTGACGAGTTCGGAAGCCAGGAGGAGAGGACATCCTCCTGGCTCAGATCCCCAAGGGACTGCCCACGCCGCATCATCAGCATGTCATGAGCGTGGATCGAAAAGATCCTACCACCGGTGGAGATCACCCTCTGTGCGAACGCCGGACCGATGGAGGCCGCCCGCCGCGGGAACCCCAGGCGCCGAGCTGTCTCGGTGGCCAGCATCATCGTGCCCAGCGCCGGAGCCTCGCCGAAGGTCCGCTGGAGCTTCGGCGACTTGACCCGCACAGTGCCGTCGTCGGTCTTGACGAACCAACTGGCCCGGCCCACCAGGTCAGCCCCCGAGTGCTGGGCGGCCTGCAGCAGGTCCGTGATGTGCCAGGGGCCGTAGGTCGCCGTCTCCTCGATCACCGTCACGTAGCGTCCCGCCGCCTGGTCGATGCCGATGTTGAGTCGGTCGGCGAGCGTGCTGCGGGGACCGGCGGTAATGATGCGCACCGGAGTCTCCCAGTCGGCCGTCTCCTCACGGGCCTGATCCTCGAAGAGCGGATCGATGACCAGCAGCGGGTCGAGGCGACGGTGCCGCTGACGTGCCAGGTTCGCCTCGGCGTGCCGCAGGTGCTCCGCCCGACGGGAGACGATCAGCGGAGTGACCAGCGGCTCCTCCACCGTAGGGAGTCCCAGGAACGTCAGCAGCCGAGATGCCTGGGCCTCCGGGCTGCGGGAGGCGATCAGCTCCCGCCGCTCCACGATCCGCTCGGTCGCGAGCCCGGAAGGATCATCGAGCGCCTCCAGCAGGGTCTGACGGGGGTCGATGACCGGCTTCAGGAGCAAGGCGCGTTCGATGCCCAGGCGTCGACGCATCAGCTCATGGAGCTCGGGCCGAGTGGTCACGGCATGGGAGACGACCGCGGCCAGCCGTCCCTGGAGGTCGGGCTCGGCGTCGATGCGCAGCACAGTGGGGATGCCCTCGGCTTCACAGACCATCAGCAGCTCCAGCACGTCGGCGGAGAGCCGTGGCCCGCCGTCGGCCTGCTCGGCCCCCGCACCGAGGACCACCAGGTCCAGTCCCTGACGGAGCTCCCGCTCCAGATCCTGCGGGGTGAGACCGTCCAGGTCGACGGCGGTGCCGACGCCGTGGGGCAGCGGCTCGGCGGCCAGGTGCCCGACCCGCAGGTATGGGTAGGGCGCGGCGGGGGCGCGCATCTCCGGGAGCTCATCCATGACGGGCCTCCCCAGCGGCACGAGGTGGGAGCAGAACGTCCGGCTCGGCCTGGGCCAGCCGGTCCCGGTGCTCGTGAAGCCACAGGGCCAGCAGGGCGAGACCGCGCACCAGATGCTGAGGCTTCGTCCGGGACAGCTCCTCGGCCCAGGCCTCGACCGGGGCCTCCCGCATCCTGTCAGAGAGCAGATCTCCCGCGGGGCTGCCGAGGATCAGACCCCGCAGCCAGCCCGCCGACTCCAGGCTCTCGATCCGTCGGACGTGCTGACGGCGCCGTGTGCGGTCAGCGGCGGTCGGCAGGGATGCCAGGCGCGCGTCGGCGCGCTCCAGCAGATGGGGGTACCAGAGGCCGTCCTGCTTCTGCTCGGCGGGGACCCGCAGCGCCTGGCGGACGACCTCGTCGGCCATGATCGGGGTGCGCGTGGGGGCGGCCGAGCCCAGCACCTTGACCGGGGCCAGGCTGATCCCCGGCAGCGTCCGGGTGAGGTACGCGGTCAGCGTCGCGCCGTTCGGATGCTGGGCGAAGGGCAGGGCGACGTCCTCGAAGTCGGCGCGGGCGCGCTCGGCCAGCTCCTCCCCCAGCCCTGGCGGCAGGATGTCCTCGGCGGCGTCGAGGTAGCGGCCCAAGCGGGCGAAGCGGGAGGCGACCACGGCGTCGACGTCCGGAGCGCTCCCGCCCTCACCCTCGAGCGCGGGGTCGTCCGGGAATCCGCCGCCGAGGAAGACTCCACCGCCGAGGCCGTCGAGCACCACGCCTCCCGAGGCCGCGGAGTGTTCGGCGATCGCCCGGGAGACCGGCATGAGCCAGATGTGGAACGAGGCCATGTGGTGCACGGCCCGCCCGTAGTCCCGTGCATCGCGGGGAAAGTCCTCCACGGCGGCAGGCACGATCCTCTGCTCCACGCCCAGGACTTGGGCCGTTCGTGCGGCGGCCAGCTCCTCCATCGAGGTGCCGGTGTCCGAGGAGGTGGTCCACGCGACAAGTTCCTCCGGCCGCACCTGGTGGGCCAAGGCCGTCAGCAGGCGGGAGTCCCGTCCCCCGGAGAGCATCGGCAGAAGGGGGCCGACGTCGGCGTCCCGCCCGAGCCGCGCGCGCAGGACTTCCAAGACGTCGTCCGTCAGGGCGCGGGGATCCAGCCCCGGCTCCGGGTCGATCTCGGCCCAGTCCCAGGTGCCGCGCCGAATCGTCACCTCGTCGCCGTGGCGTCCCGCGGACTCCCCCGGCTGCAGACGGCGGATCTCCTGGAACGGGGTGCGTCCCGCCAGCGGGGCGCCGAAGGCCAGGATCTCGGCCCACGCAGTCCAATCCGGGGTCAGCGGGGACTCCCCGTCCAGCAGGAGGTCGAGGCGATCGGCCGCGAACGGCGGTGCGGCGTCGTCGGATGCCGCACTCACCCGCCCGGTCCGGACGAAGACAGGGGCGACGGCGGAGGGGGTCGCGTGGACCGTCTGGGCGGAGGCGTCGAGGGCTGGCACTGCTACGATCATAGCGCGCTGACGCGCCCCGTTCCGTGGCTCTGAGAGGCGGCGCGGGGACTCCCTCCGACGGCGCGCCCAGACCCGAGCACCCTGATATGAGGCAGAAGCACCCATGGACCATTCCGGTCAGGACGATTCCGCTCCGCGGGACCGCCGATTCCCCGTGAGCCTCTCCACGATCTGCGACCAGCTGATCGATCTCGCTCAGGAGGCCGACGAGACGCGTCGGCGGTTCAGCTCCACAGTGCGGAAGAAGCAGCGCACGTGGGAGGACTACCGGAAGTTCCTGCGCAAGGAGTTCCGCTGGGAGGCTCCTCTGACGCACCGGCGTCCCCTGTGGTGGCGGCGAGGCTTCCTCTCCCGGTCCGTCACCCTGTACGAGCTGGACAAGAACGACCCGTCCCTCTACATCAACGACGTCCAGCGGTACACCCGGACCAAGCGTATGGTGCACCCCACCCTCCAGGAGCTGCTGGACAACAAGTTCGCGTTCTTCCTGCTGATGCACCACCTGGGGCTGAAAGCCGACGTCGTCCCGCTGCTCGGTCTCTATGTGCGCGGCGGGGTCAACCTGTTCCCCCACGACCGGCGCGTCCCCCTGAAGGTGTTCCTACAGAGCCATATGGAGGTCGACCAGAAGGTCTTCGTCAAGCCGCTGCGCGGTGCCGAGGGTCGCCGCGTGCGCGCCATCACCCGGACGTCCTCGGGCTTCCGGATGAACGGCCAGGATGTCACCCTCTCCGACATCCGCCAGTGGATCCAGGACCAGAAGCGTCCGATGATCTTCGAGCGCGGCATCGAGCAGCACGAGGCGCAGGCCGCCCTGAACCCCGAGGCGACCAACACGCTGCGCATCCTCACCATGCCCGACGTGGACCAGGGGAAGGACCCCTTCATCGCCGTGGCCGTGCAGCGGATCGGCACGGCCCGCTCGGGACACGTGGACAACTGGACGCAGGGTGGGCTGAGCGCCAAGATCGACATCGACACCGGGCGGCTCAGCCGGGCCGGCCAGCTGCCGGAGGGCCGGAAGCCGGTGTGGTTCACCGAGCACCCGGACTCCGGAGCGCCCATCGACGGGACCACGGTGCCCTTCTGGGAGGAGACCAAGGAGCTCGTCATGGATGCCTCGCGGCGCCTGAGCTTCATGGAGTACATCGGCTGGGACATCATCATCAGTCCCGATGGTCCGGTCATCCTGGAGGGCAACATCAACTCCGGGATGAACGTGCTCCAGGTGCACGGGCCGCTGCTCGCCGACGAGCGGGTCCGCAGCTACTACCTCAAACGCGGCGTCCTCTGAAGCTGACGGCCGGCCGCGCCCTGCGGCTCACCGGTGGGCGGCGCGCAGCGCGTCCAGCACCTCGCGGAGCTGCTCCGCGGCGAAGTCCACGGCCGCACCCACGCGGGTGACCAGCCGCCCGCGGCCGGCCTCCAGGATCAGCCGGGCATCGATTCCGCTCCAGTCGCCGGCCAGAGCTTCAGGCTCCGTCACACACTCCACGACCGGCCCGTCGCCGGCGAGGCCCTCCCCCGCCGCCCGAACGACCGCAGCACGGCTCTGCCCCGCGGATCCGATGAGGTGCGCCGTGCTCCACCCGGAGGCGTGGGCGACGGCCAGCCCCGAGGAAGGCTCCCGCCCGGTGGCGTCGATCACGGCTCCGACGCACTCGGGCGAGGCCGTGTCCGAACGGTGGACCACACAGCTGATCTGCGTCCCGGACCACTCCACGACGACGTCGGACCGCCCCACCGGCAGGGTCTCCCACCAGCCGCGCAGGCCGTGACGGACGTCGGCGGCGGCGGTGAACCCCGCTCTGGCACGTTCGCAGGCGGAGTCCACGATCTTGGCGGGCGCGCGGAAGGCGACGGCGAGGCGGTGCACCGCCTCGACGGCGGACTCCTCGTCGTCCGGAGCCAGCACCAGGGAGGCGCCGTACTCCCGCTGGGCCCACTCCAGGTGGTCGCTGGCCGTCTCCAACCAGTTCTTGCCGGGCTGCAGGCGGTGCAGGGCGTCCTCCGGCAGGCAGTGTTCGATCGCCCAGTCGACGGCTCCGAACGCGGGGGAGACGGCGTCGTCGGTGAAGACCACGGCGCGGAACCCGTAGGTGGACTCACGGATGATCTCCACGGCCTGGCATACGCCTGCGTGGAGATGACGCGTCCGTCGGGTCAGCACGATCATGACGACGGGGATCTTCTGGAACGCCTTCGGCTTGGGAGCCTCCCGAGGAGCGAAGGGCAGGGTGTCGCGCACCGGCACCGGGGCGTCCCGGTATCGAGCCCGGGTCCACTGCTCGAGCGTCCGGGTCCAGGGACCCGATGCCTGGTCGGTGATCGTGCTGGTCATCGCCACAGTGTGCTCTCCTCGTGAATGGTCCGGGCCAGATCCTCCGGGGCCGTCTCCGCGTCGACGGCGGTCACCGCACTCATCCGCACGGCCAGCTGCACGTCCAGGGGCGCGCCGTCCTCCGGGCGCACCCAGTGGTGTTCGATCGGCCGCCCCGCCAGCGCCTCCATGACGGGCTCGGGGACGGACCCGCCCACGGAGACCACACGACGGGCATCGGCGGCCTCGAGGAGCAGTCGCAGACGCTGGACGGTGTACCGGCGCCACGTCCCGTCGCCCTGTTCCTCGGGAGTGTTGAACGCCCCGGGACCCGGCAGATGGATCTCCCCGTCCTGCAGAGCCTGATGGGCTGCCTCGTCGGTCAGCTGGCCGGTGACCACAGGCGCCCCGCTGCGACGCAGCTCCCGGGCGAGTCCGCGCGAGAGCTCTTGACCTGCCGAGTCCAGGCCCAGCAGGACGGTCGCAACGGGCTGCTCCGCACCCGAGGAGGGCCATCGGTCCCGCGGCGCAACGTCGCGCTCCTCCGGGACCTCGACGCCGAGCTCCTGCAGGCGCCGAAGATGCATCTCCGGGCTGAATCCGCGGGCGAACTCCTGGGCCCGGCGGGACTGCTCCAGGAACGTCTCCGGAGAGCTCCAGTGCTCATCCACCAGCGTCAGCACACCCGAGGGCTCGGCGTAGAGGGCGGCGTCGCCGAAGAGCTCCTTCATATAGGGAGGCAGGATCGCCACGCAGCCGGCGGCGAGAGCCTCCATAGCCGCCCGGCCGAAGGCCTCCCGGAGGTCCGGGTGGTGCATGTAGACCCAGAAGTCGATGCGCCGCAGGAAGTCGAAGGGCTCCTCCCCGCCGAAGGGGATCACCGTCCAGCGGTCAGGGATCCAGCCGATCTTGCGCCGAGCGATCTTCGCCCCACCGAGGATCTGGACGTCGTAGTCAGCCGAGTTCGGGTAAGCCGCCAGGATGTCGTCCTTGGTGTCCGGCCATTTGCCCGGCTGCGGGCGCGAATGACGGCCGATCACCGGCTTCGTGCCGACGAAGCCCTCACGGAGGGTCGCTCCCTCGGGCATCTGGAAGATGTTGACCCAGTCGGTCTCACGCAGCGGCACGGCGGTGGTCTGCTGCAGGACCGTGCCGCGGACCACCGGGCCGATAGGCGCCCAGATGGGGTCCTTGCCGAACAGGGCGCGGACGCGCCGGTCCGTGGCCTCGACGTCATAGTGCTGGGTGCCGCCGCCGTCGATGGCCGCATGGTTGACCACCACGACCACCTGGTCAGCCGTGACTCCGTCGAAGGTCGACGGAGTGGACCAGATGACGGTGGGGTGTCGGATGACCAGCACTCGCGCATGCAGGGTGTCCCGCGGGGTGGCCACATGGACCCCGGGCAGGTCGAGGATCCGGCGGATGTGGGTGCTCCACGGGATGGGGTACCCCGTGACGGACCCGGCGGCGTGCATCAGCGCGGTGGAGAGGCCCGCCTGCGACTGGGCCCGCACCTCCTCGGCGATGCTGCTCGTTGTGCCGCCGGGGAGCCTGAAGTCGGAGACCTGGACGACGTCGAACTCTGCACGTGTCTGCATGCTCAGCCGGCACCGCCCTGCGATCCCTCTGCGCCGTCCCACGTCACCGTCGTCCCAGGGATCGAGGAGAACGCGTCCTGGTACCGGATGCGGCGCGCCCGGTCCTGGACCGCCTCCTGCTGGCGCTGCGCGTCACGGAGACCGCGGTGCAGCGCATCGAAGGAGGTCTCGGCCTCCCCGCGGACCCGATGGAGCTCGGCAGTGAGCAGATCCACCGCTTCGCGCAACTGCTCGGCGCCGGCCGCGCCGCGGCCGGAGTGACGGCGCACGATGGTCTTGAGGTCGACACGCGTCCGCTTGCCCTGCGACTTCAGCTCGGTCATCAGAGATTCTGCCAGGTCCTTCACCAGCGCTCGGGTCTGCTCGTGCTGGCTCTCCAGCGTCTCCAGCCTCTGGTTCAGCGTCGGAGTCGCCGCGGTCTCCTGCGGATCCTGCCCCGAGACCTGCCCCTCGGCACCCGGCACCGGCTCGGCGGCGTCGTCGCCCAGGGCCACGATGCGGTTCTCGCCGTCGACATGGACGACCTTCGGAGTGTGCTCGGCGATCTCCGCGGCGGTTCCCATCTGGTAGGAGATCAGGATCACCAGGTCACCGGGGGCGACCAGGTGGGCGGCGGCGCCGTTGATGCCGATCACCCCGGAGCCCCGCTCTCCGGCGATGGTGTAGGTCTCCAGCCGGGCCCCGTTGGTGATGTCGACGATCTGCACCTGCTCGCCCTCGAGGATGCCCGCGGCGTCGAGGAGGTCCTGATCGACCGTGACGGACCCGACGTAGTGGAGATCAGCCTGGGTGACCGTGGCCCGGTGAATCTTGCCACCCATGACGGTTCTCAGCATGCGGGGTTCCCTTTCGACATCGGCCCGATCGGACCATGGTGCTCTCGATGTGCAGGACGGCGTCTGCGCCTCCAACACAGTACTAGAGAGTACACACACGCAAGGGGCCCCGCCGGTCCACCCGGCGAGGCCCCCTGCTGTGGCACTGCTCAGCTCCTGATCAGCCGCTGATAAGGTGACGCTCAGCGGCCCACCCTCGGCGCGTTGGAGTACTCGGCGTCCTTGGTCAGCTCGGCGACCAGCTTCTCCCGCCGGATCGCGTAGACCTCCTCCAGGCGGGCCCTGCGCCGGGCACGGCGACGCTTGGTGGGCCACGTGACGATCAGAGTGATCACCGCGATGAGCGCGACCAGCCCGACCACCGCGATGCCGGCGTCCATCCAGAACTGCTCCGGGTACAGCCGGATCAGTGTGGAGTCCGGGCTGAAGGTCCAGGTGCCGTCCGCGAAGAAGATGCGGTGGAAGGTGTCGAAGAACTGCTGCCAGCTCAGGACCGCGACGACGGCGGCTGCAGCGATCAGCCCCAGGGTCGCCCATGCTCCGGCGAAGAAGCCGCGGGCCACTCCACCGGGGCGCCAACGACGCAGCAGCAGGGCGAAGATCAGGGTGAGCAGCAGCAGGACGAGTCCGCCGCCCATGGCAGAGACCATGACCAGCTTCACATCGGTCATGTGGCTGACCTCAGCCTCGGTGAACAGCGGTTCCCCGCCCGGGGCGAGCTCCGCCAGGTACCGGGAGTTGGCGGCGTTGAACAGATAGTCCATGCCGTAGGAGCCGTAGAGCAGCCGGTCAGTGACGTCGAATCCTGCGGTGTCCTCGGGGAACCCGGGCCGGTTGTAGGCGATCCACAGGAAGACCGGGGAGGCCACCAACCGGATGGCGGCGACCGTGATCATCAGTGGCACGAAGATCGCCACCAGGACCTGGAAGAAACGGGAGACGCCACGCTTGTCCCGGGCGACCTCCTCGTCCAGATCCGCATCCGTGATCGCCTCCCCGGACTCGTGGCGCGGCACGGTCGTGGCCGTCGTCGTGGCCTCGTAGGGCCGGTACGGCTCCTCCGAGTCGGCCGGAGCAGGCGAACCGGCAGCCGGCGAGGCGGCTGGCGACGCCGTCCCGGGAGCGGGGACGGCCGCGGGGGCCTCGGCCGCCGCAGAGATCGACTCCGGGGAGGTCGCCGTCTGGGGGGAGGCCGTCCCCTCTGGAGTTCCGGTCCGCGGCAGCGCGGCCGTCGCGGAAGTGTCCGAGTCCGCAGGCTCGGGGGCAGGCTCAGGGGCAGGCTCTGCCGCCGCGACGTCGTCCAGCGGGCGGGTCGCGTCCTGGTCGGGACGCGGCACCGCCGTCGTGGCGTCCTCGTCGGCCGACGGCGCGGCGGCGTCGCCGGACGCCTCGTGCTGGGGTCCGTCCGGGTCCGTGCCCTCGAGCCGATCCTCCGGGAAGTCCGGGGCGTCCTCGGCGAAGGCGCCGTAGTCGAGACCCGACTCGAAGTCGTGGCCGGTCCCGGCGGTCTCCTCGTTCTCAGGCCGCTTCGAATTCGCGCTCATGATCGCCTCTCCACGCAGTGCTTTCCACTGTCGAGCGTACGGTCCTGACACGGCATTTCCGTGGAGACCTGCCGCAGAGTGTCGGAACCGTCGGCCGGGAGACGCCGCCTCAGGCCGTCAGCTCGTGGGCCCCGGCGTCGTAGCGGCCCAGGTCGCCGGTGACCCCGGCCCGGTGCGCCCGGCCGCCCAGCACCAGCGTGTACACCCAGTAGGCGGCCAGCACGAGCGCACCGATGCCGATCTTCAGCCACGACGGCAGGGCGCTGGGCGTGACGAAGCCCTCCACGATCCCGGAGACCAGCAGCACGATCACCAGGCCCACGGCCACGGTGATCAGCCGCCGCCCCTCATAGGCCAGGGAGGTCAGGCGACGCTGCTGCCCCGGCGCCACCCAGGCCCAGAAGATCCGCAGGCCCGCGGCGCCGGCGATGAAGATCGCGGTGATCTCCATCAGCCCATGCGGCAGGATGTTTAGCCAGAAGACGTCGGCCGCGCCCTGCTCGGCCATGATGCCGCCGGCGATGCCCACACCCTGAGCGTTGATGAACAGGATGAACGGCACCCATACCCCGGTCACACCGAAGGCCACCTCCTGGGCGGCGATCCACGCGTTGTTGGTCCACACCTGGGCGGCGAAGGACGAGTTGGGATGCTCGGAGTAGTAGTCCTCGAACTGGGAGCCGGCATAGGCCTCCCGCTCGGCCTCCGGCATCAGCAGGTCGAGCTGCGGATGATGATAGGTCCAGATGCCGTAGCCCACGGCCACGGCGATGAAGGCCGCCCCCAGGATCAGAGTCAGCCAGCGGATCCGATAGAACGCCGCCGGCAGCGACTGGGCGAAGAAGTAGGCGATGCCTTCGAAGACGTTGCCGCCTGAGCCGGTCAGCTGGGTGCGGGCCCGCCCCAGCCGGGCGGAGAGCCCGGCGGCCAGGGAGCCCCCCGGCTCCACCGCCTGCACCATGGACAGATGCGTGGAGGTGCGCTCATAGAGGCGCAGCAGCTCATCAGCCTCGGCCGCGCTCAGGCGGCGCTGGTCGGAGAGGACCGCCAGGCGGTCCCATTCCGACTGATGCACGGCGACGAACGCATCGATGTCCACGGCACCGAGCCTAACCCAGGGCCGGCTCAACACGCTGACGTGCGACGTCGGTCCCAGTACAGTGGGTGCCATGCGCACCGTGATCACCGGCGAGGCCGTCAGACTTGAGCTGCCGCCAGCCTCCGTGGCGGTGCGCGGCACCTCGCTGCTGCTCGATCTGGCCCTCTACATGGTGGTCTACATCGGCATCCAGCTGCTCTTCGGGTACTACTCCGGGCAGATCTTCCAGACCATGGACCCTGCCATGTACGCAGCATTCTCCCTGAGCACCGTGGTGCTGTGCTTCGTGATCCTACCGATCACCATCGAGACGCTCTCCCGAGGGCGCTCGGTGGGCCGGCTCATCATGGGGGTGCGGATCGTCCGCGACGACGGCGGCACCGTCCGGCTGCGCCATGCGCTGATCCGCGGGCTGATCGGCTTCCCGGAGATCTTCATGACGTTGGGGGTGCTGCCGCTGTTCTGCGGCATGATCAACGCCCGCGGCAAGCGTCTGGGCGACATGGCCGCCGGCACCTACGGCATCCTGGTCCGCCAGCCGAAGGTGAAGCCCATGATGCTGCCGGTGCCCCAGCACCTGACGTCCTGGACCCAGATTGCGGACCTGGGTCGCATCCCGGACCGGCTCGCGCTGCGCATCTCCCGGCTGCTGCGTCGCATGGAGACCACCGGCCGCGGGGACAACCTCGGCGTGCTGCACCGCACCGCCGACCAGCTCGCCGATCAGCTGCGCCCGCACATCTCCCCTCCCCCGCCGCCGTCGTCGTCCATGGACTTCCTCATCGCCGTCATGGCCGAGCGGCGCAACCGCGAGTACCGGAGGCTGCGCCGCCAGCAGGACCGCACCGGAGAGCTCAGCCGCCGGCTGCACACGCTGCCGTATTCCTGACGGTCTCCCAGCACTTCGGACCTCAGCCCCAACGCCCTATTCGACGGAAGGACGGAGACGATGGGCTCAGCCACCACGGCACTGATCATTGAGGACGATGACGACATCAGGCGGCTCCTGGAGATGGTGCTCACCCAGATGGGCTTTCAGGTGGACTCCGTGTCCGAGGGAGGAGAAGGCCTGCGGCTGGCCGAGCACACGGACTACTCGCTGCTGAGCGTCGACGTGGGCCTCCCCGACATGGACGGTCATCAGCTGGTGCGACGCGTACGCGACTCGTTCTCGGGGAAGATCGTGATGATCAGCGCTCGGGCATCCGCCGCGGACGAGGCCGCCGGTCGCGACGCCGGCACGGACGCCTACATCACGAAGCCCTTCAGGCCGCGGGAACTCCGCGCCTCCCTGACGGAGCTGCTCACCGAGGGATGACGATCCCCCGGACAGCCTCCACGGTCTCCTCTCCCACGCGATGCAGCATCTTCATGCTCTGATCGGCCTCCGCGTGGTCGCCCCCCTCGAGAACCACCTCCACGTCCCGAGCACACTGGGCAAGCCGCTCGGCGCCAAGCATGTCGGACGACACGCGGATGCTTCCGAGCGCATCGCGGATCGCCACCTCGTCCTCGGCGGATACGGCGAGCCTGAGGTTCGCCCAACGCCGCGGCCAGACCACGGCGAACATGCCCAGAACCTCCCGAGAGGACTCCCGGTCGCCTCCGAGCTCCACGGCGAGATCGTCGACGACGGTGGCTGACACCAGCGGATGCGCCAGCAGTCCTGCAGGCACAGCGGGTATCGGGCCGAGGTCGACGGCATCGGCATTGCGCAGCGTCTTGGCCCAGCCGGTGCGGCCGGTGAGCATGCGCGCCATCGCACGCGGGTAATACAGGTACGTCAGGTACACGTATATGAGGTAGCAGGCTCCCAGGAAGACCGCCTGCCCGCCGCCGAGTCCAGGTTCGCAAGATCGACGATAGACCAGCCCCCACAGTGCGTAGGGCAACACGATGAAGACTGCGGCGAGCAGGATCATCCATTCCAGAGGTTCCCCCGCGGCGAATCCAGCATTGCCCGTGACCACCGCGTGGACCAGCAGGGCCGGACCCAGCAGCAGGTTGATCATGATGAGCCACGGCTGCGCCATGAAGTAGTGGATCTCTGCCAAGCCGGCACCCTGTACGTGGCTGCTCCTGCGCAGGTCCCGGAGGTTGCTCGCGCATTCGAGGTTCCCCTGGGACCACCGGGTCCGCTGGGTCAGCAGACGCCTGCCGAACGGCAGCGCCTCCTGCGAGACGTGGGCATCAGGGATGTAGTGCGTCCGGTGGCCGCGTGCCAGGATGTTCAGGCCCAGTTCATAGTCTTCGCACAGCTTCTGGCCCCATGGCTGACCGAACGCGTCGTCGAGATCGGCCAGGACGGACAGTCGGGTGAATTGGCCGTTGCCTCCCATCCCCACCGTCCCGGTCTGGACGCGCAGCATCTGCATCGCAGAGTTCGAGGTGCGGAACTCGATGTCCTGCAGCCGCACCAATACCCGACCCAGCCAGTTGACCAGCCTCCCCGAGGTCGGGCGTGGCCGCTTGTCATCCCGGTTCTTCATCCAGACTTCGAGTTGAACCGCTCCGACGGACTCGTCACCGAAGGCATCGGGGCCGGCCAACAGGTCCAAAGCGTTGTCTGACAGGAAGCCGTCCGCATCCAGCACCCCGATGATCGTGCGTCGGCAGTCCGTGGAGTGTTCTGCGACCCAATCGGCGATGACCCGATACGCACTGTTGAGGGCGTCGCCCTTTCCCGTCCGGGCGTGAGGTCGACGTCGGGAGATCAGGTGCACCTTGTCGTCGAAGTCGCTCAGACCCGTCACGATCGTTGCTGTGGCGTCCTCACTGGCATCGTCGATGACCCACACGTGCATGCCCGGAAAGCTGCTGCGGGCCGCGGAGACCGTCTCAGCGATGACGCTCTCCTCGTCCCGACACGGGATCATCACATGCCAGCTCAGATCCTCGAGGTCCCCCGACCGGCTCGGGCGACGCCTCACATAGGTGACGACCAGCAGGCTGACATAGGTCAGCGCCAACGCAGAGATCCCGGTGACGATCACCAATGCTGCGTCGCGCCACGGGGAGTCCCCGAAGGTGCCGAACGCCCCGGAGAAGCAGAAGACCACCGCGGCCATCGCCCCATAGACCACGCAGCCCACGAAAGCGAGCAGCGGCACCCGTACACGCGACGGGCGGTTCGCGTCAGCGGCGTCAGTCTCGGGCATTCACCCTCCGCACATCGTCGATTCCCGGCTCGGGCGTTGCTCCGGCCACGGTACTATCACAGGATAACTCTGAAGGTCGTCCCCTCATCCGGGGCTGACGTCACGCTGATGGTCCCGCCATGGGCCTCCACGATGCTGTGCACCAGGGCCAGTCCCAGGCCGGCACCGCCGACCACGGACCTCCTGGCAGACGCCGCCCGGTAGAACGGAACGAAGACTTGGCTCGCCTCCTTCTGGGTCATGCCAGGGCCGTCGTCTGCGACCTCGACGACGGCTCCTTCGGCGGTCTGCCGCACCGTGACGCTGACACGACCGTCCTCTCGTCCGTACTTCACGGCGTTCTCGATGAGGTTGTCCAGCACCTGGGTGATCCGCGACCGATCGGCCGACACCACACACGGGCCGCGGCTCTCCACGTCCAGCTGAATGCCATGGCGCACTGCAGACGGCCTCGCCGCCTCGAGACACTGCGAAACTAAGAGCCCGATGTCGAAGGGCTCCTTGTTCAGCGTCATCACCCGCAGGGCCGCCTGCTGTTCGTCCAGCAGGTCCCGGACCAGCCGTTCCAGCTTCTCGCCATTGCGCCGGATGACCGCCAGGTGCTCCGAGGCGACGCCACGTTGCGAGGACCACGGAATGTCCTCCAGCGCATCGTCGGCGAGGTCGGCGAAGCCGATCATCGACGTCAGCGGGGTCCGCATCTCATGGGACACGGAAGCGATCACCTTCCGCTGGATCTCGAGCGCCGAGTGCTCCTCCGTCACATCGCGGAAGATCAGCACGGCGGACTCCCGGCTGCCGTCCGGCTTCAGGACCGCACGCGAGCTGCAGGAGATGGTTCGCTGATCCGCCCCTGGAGCTCCCGCAAGGAAGACGAATCTGTCGAAGTCCTCCCCCCGGTTGGCCCGAACCGCCGGTCGCGCCTCAGGCTCCACGGGGCTTCCATCCGAGTGGAAGATCAGGTGACCCGCCTCAGTTCTGTCCGTATTGGAGTCCGGGGAGACGATCGCGTGGATCTCCCGCTGGGCCTTGTTCATCATGACGTCGTGTCCTTCGGCGTCCATCACCAGCACACCGACGTTCAGGTTCTCGAGGACCCCCGCCAATCTCCTGTCCGACTTCTCCACGTCCTGACGGAGCTCCTGCTCCCGGACCAGAGCACGTTCCGCCGTCCTCCGGCTGGCTTCCAGCTGTTGCAGCGGGCCCAGAACCGCAGCACAGATCAGCACCAGGGTGACAGGCAGGCCCGAGTACCGGGCGACATCTGTGAACGTCACATCCTCCACATACAGCACCAAGGAAGGCAATGTGACGGAGACGATCACAGTCACCGTGGCCACCACCGCGCCGCGGACCCGGAACCGGGCCACGAGCCACAGGGACGGCACGAGAACCAGAGTGGAGAGCATGGCTCCATCCGGGTACGTCGCGATCCTGCAGATGCCGCAGGCCACGATGCTCGTGGTGGGCAGGAGCACCTCGAGACGACGGGGCACACCCCGGCTGCGAAGCCACAGCAGCAGCACGACACCGGCAGCCGGCAGGCTGAGGCCCACAGCCACCAACGTCCACGTCGAGGGCCCAGGAGCGGAGACCGCCAACGAGACACTGGGAACGGCTAGGACCACCAGGAACGTGATCTGCTGGACAAAGATGAAGGCGGACCCGGCAGTCTTGTGGAGGAGCGCATTGACGAAGGTCTCGATCCTCGGCATGCGGGAACTATCTCACGGGCGCAGCCCTTCCTGACACTGCGAGTGTCCGCAGGTGACGTGGGCACCGGCCCCCGTCATCGCTCCGCGATAGGCTGGGATCCATGCCCAGTGCACCCCAGACGACCGTCATCTCCCCCGACGTCCTCGAGATCCTGCGCTGTCCCGTGACCGCGGCACCGCTGCGTCAGGACGGCGACCACCTGGTCTCCGTCAGCGATGACACCATCCGCTACCCCATCGAGCACGGCGTGCCCCGACTCCTGGCCGACGCCGCCTCCAGCACCACCGACGAGGAGACCCACGCCCCATGAGCTTCGACTACAAGATCGCCGACATCTCCCTGCACGAGGCCGGCCGGCACCAGATCCGCCTGGCCGAGCATGAGATGCCCGGCCTGATGGCCCTGCGCGAGGAGTACGGCGAGTCCCAGCCGCTGGCCGGCGCCCGCATCGCCGGCTCCCTGCACATGACCGTGCAGACCGCCGTGCTGATCGAGACCCTCACCGCCCTCGGCGCCGAGGTCCGCTGGGCCTCCTGCAACATCTTCTCCACCCAGGACGAGGCCGCCGCCGCCGTCGTCGTCGGTGACGGGACCCCTGAGGACCCCCAGGGCGTGCCGGTCTTCGCCTGGAAGAACGAGACGCTGGAGGAGTACTGGTGGACCGCCAGCCAGATCTTCGCCTGGCCCGGTGTGGATGAGGACCCCTCCCAGGGTGCCAACATCATCCTCGACGACGGCGGAGACGCCACCCTGCTCGTGCACAAGGGCGTCGAGTTCGAGGCCGCCGGCGCCGTCCCCTCGGCCACCGAGGAGGACCCGGAGGAGTACCGGATCATCCTGGAGACCCTGCGGTCCTCCCTGGCGGAGAACCCCTCCCGGTGGACGGGCGTGGCCAACACCCTGCTGGGCGTCACCGAGGAGACCACCACCGGGGTGAACCGCCTCTATCAGCTGGCGCGTGACGGCCAGCTGCTGTTCCCGGCGATCAACGTCAACGACTCGGTCACCAAGTCCAAGTTCGACAACAAATACGGGATCCGCCACTCCCTTCCGGACGGCATCATGCGCGCCACCGATGTGCTCATCGGCGGCAAGGTCGCCGTGGTGTGCGGCTACGGCGACGTCGGCAAGGGCGCGGCCGAGGCGCTGCGCGGGCAGGGCGCCCGGGTCATCGTCACCGAGATTGACCCGATCACCGCGCTGCAGGCCGCCATGGACGGTTACCAGGTGTCCACCCTGGATCAGGTCGTCGGCATCGGCGACATCTTCATCACCACCACGGGCGGCAAGGACATCATCTCCGCCGAGGCGATGCAGCAGATGAAGGACAAGGCCATCGTCGGCAACGTCGGCCACTTCGACAACGAGATCGATATGGCCGGACTGGCCGCGATCCCCGGCATCGAGAAGGTGGAGATCAAGCCGCAGGTCCACGAGTGGGTCTTCCCGGAGACCGACGGCCGCTCCATCATCGTGCTCTCCGAGGGCCGCCTGCTGAATCTGGGCAACGCCACCGGCCACCCCAGCTTCGTGATGAGTGCCAGCTTCGCCAACCAGGTGATCGCCCAGATCGAGATCTTCGCGAAGTCCCACAAGGTCCGCCCCGGCGACGGCAGCTACCAGAACGAGGTCTACACCCTGCCGAAGATCCTCGACGAGAAGGTCGCACGTCTGCACCTTCCCGCGCTGGGTGCGACGCTCACCGAGCTGACCAAGGACCAGGCCGACTACCTCGGCCTCGATGTCGCGGGTCCCTACAAGCCGGAGCACTACCGCTACTGACACATAGCCGAGCCCGACAGCACAGGGCCCGCCCCGACGCTCGACCAGAGTGTCCGGGGCGGGCCCTGGCTATGAGCCGGCCCGCTCAGCACTCGACAGCAAGCCATTGCAGCGGGGAGTCCATCACCCGACGTATCCCAGATGGCCAGCCTACTCGCAAGGATGCGGGACGAACGGGACAGTGAGCCCGCGATGGCCATCTTCCACATCAGGCTCGTCCGCTGACTCGCCCGGCCAGACAGGTGGCCCCCGCCATTTCGATGAACGGCGGGGGCCACACTCCTGGTCCAGGACCGGAATCGGGACAGGTCCTCAGCTCATCATGCCCGGACCCTGCTGCGCCGGACCAGGACCAGGCCGACGCTCAGAGCAGCCACAGCTGCGATGGCCGACAGAGCGAAACCGGTGACACCCGTAGAGGCCAACGTGCCACCGTCTTCAGTGCCACCGTCTTCAGTG
>NZ_JAUTWR010000012.1:0-116161 GCF_031705515.1 Nesterenkonia sp. CL21 | reverse complement strand
GTCCTCAGTGCCACCGTCCTCAGTGCCACCGTCCGTGGACTCTACCGGGAGCTCGTGCTCGTCTTCGTCCGTCACCGGATCGCCCTCGCTCGGCGGCGTCCCCTCCACTGTCACGTGGTTCTCGATGATCCCTGCGTCCGCATCTGCGTCAGTGGCGGTGTATGTTGCCCACGCGCTGACTGACTGTCCCGGCGCAAGGACATGGGGCTCATCCGGCCACTCTCCGTACTCGATCTCAGAGATTCCCTCCAAGGCGTCGGTCAGCTGAACGTCCCGCAGTGTGAGTGCCCCGGTGTTGGTCACGGTGAACTCGTAACGGACATCATCTCCCGCGTGCCCGGGCCCTCCCTCGACGAACAGACCGTTCTTCTCGACTGAGACGCCCGCACACTGCTTGTCGATCTGACCGATGAGTGCGTTGCGCAGTCGTGCGAAGTCAACTTCAAGGTAGTCGTCGCCAAACTGCGGACCGCTGACCTGGGGCATGTGCTCGTGAAACAAGCCGTACTCGGAGTGCGTCAGGTTGTCGACGACTCCGACGCCGATGACGCGAGTCCCGGCCTCCTTCACCTGATTGGCGCTGGTGACGGCAGCATCGATCGTGGCCTGATCAGTGGCGTTTCCCAGACCCCTTGGCGGCAGTCCCCACTGGGTCGGGTTTCCGTCTGTCACGAAGAGCACAGCATCGTAGCTCTCACCAGCGCCGCTCAGCGCCTGAAACGCGCGATCCCAGTTCGTGCCACCCTGCATGGTTCCTGGCCGCTGGATGCCATCCACGTGCTGGCCGATGGTCTCCAGTCCTGCGCCCGAAGTATCGGTGAGTCCCAGGGGCTGATTCGACGCCTGAGACGTAGCAGGCGCATACGACGCCCAGTTGTGGAACGCCAGCCGAACCGGATACTCCTCCAGCGACTGGGCGAACTCCACGAGACCAGAGCGCAGCGCGTCGAGCTGCTGGCTGTTGATGGAGTTCGACAGGTCGATGCTGACCGCCACATCCAATTCACACTGATCTGTCAACGCAGGGTTCGGAGCGGGCGTCACCGTGGACCCCACGGCGGATGCCGGCGTCGCCGCCGTCAGTGTTGCGCCGACTGCGAAACACAGCGCTCCCGCGACCGCGACGGCCCTTCGTACGGCTCGGAGGGCTCTTCGTCGGGCCCCGTCCTGCTCCGCAGGTGCGGGCGAGGACTGCGAATGATTCTTCGGTGTCACATCATCTCCTCGGTATGGGTGTGAATGGTCGGACGTTCGTTCATGGAGCCTGGGTTCCAGGGGCGATTGCGGCTCGGCTCAGGTGACGGAGCAACGCACGGTGGAACACGGTGTAGGACTGCCATGCCAGCTCCTCGAGTGCGGCGGGCGTTCCCGGCTGTGTCCTTCCGCTGTGGGCGAGCTGATTCTTCAATGACACGAGCTGTGCCGCCCAGGCCGAACTTCCTTGCGGCAGCAGCACACACGAGGCTTCCTCGTCCGGGCCGGCCCTCTGCGGCCCTGCCGACTGGGCCAGCTCAGCAAGTTTGTATCTCAGGGGCATGTCCTTACGCTGACGGAGGCTCCTACCAGTGGTCGTCGCCCAGAACGTCTCGAGCGCTGAGATCAGCAGGACAAGCCGCCCTTCAGGGCTGATTCCCCCGCTGCGCAGGATGTCGCCGATCAGGCGACGGGCCGCTGGACTCGTTCTGCGGAACGCGAACCAGCGCGGAACCAGGTGAAGAAACTCCGAGTCGAACTGGGACATGAGCGACGGCGGCGACCACAGGATCCCAGGCGGCACGCCGTCGAATGTCCACGCCGGCTCCCGAACCACCGCAGCACCCATCTCGCCTGACTGGGGAGCATCCACCGCACACGGGGATGCATCAGGGCCGGTGCCTCCACAGATCACCGCAAGTTCGTAGATCGCCAGACCCACAGCCTGCGCATGCGCGTAGCTCATCGGCGCCGATTCGTGGACAGAGATGGCGACCTGAGCCGTCGTCGGTCGTCCCGCCGACAACTGGTGCTCGTGGACCGACACGGTGATCATCCGGTCACGGCGGGGCGCTGCGCCCTCGGGCACGTCTGAGAACGTCACCGTCCCGGGGGACCACAGTGCGAGCTTGGCGGTGTCGCTCAGCGGGCGTACCGCGACGACTTCGATTCTCGCCTGTTCATTTCTTGCAGCCGGAGCTGTGCGGGCATGTCCCATCGCCGAGAGTGCCTCCTGGAGTCTGGTCAAGGCCTGACAGTCGCACATAGGTCGCCAGAAGGCCGCTCGTGGATCGTGCCCGGCGGGCATCGTTGGTCTGAAAGTTCGCGGGTCGCCGCAGCGACCGACCGGCGGGTGCGGTCACTGGTATGACCGCACCCGCCGAGGGTGTCAGCGGCGCTTCGTCAGGAAGCCCCAGACGAAGGAGAACACCAGCGCGCCGATCACAGCGATGCCCAGCGAGCCCCAGGACCAGGGGTCGCTGAGCACGTCCCCCACGCCCTTGCCCCCGAACAGGCCGAACAGCAGCCCGCCGACGATCGCGCCGACGATGCCGAGCAGCATGGCGCTGAGCCAGCCGCCGCCCTGCTTGCCGGGGAGGATGAGACGAGCCAGGGCGCCGGCGATCAGGCCGACGACGATCCAACCGATGATGGTCATGAAGAGTGCCTACTTTCTGAGATGAGAAGTGATTCTCCGGGCGGAGACCGTGATGATCAGCGGCCCGCGACGGATGCGTCGTCGTGCCGCCTGAGTTCCACCCCAGGGGATGGACGGGTGACAGTGGCCGTGGAGGAGGCTCGGGTGCGCAGGACGGGGTCCAGGACGATGCTGACCGAGCCCAGTCGCGTCTCCAGGGAGCGCGCCAGGTCACCGCAGACGCCCTGGATCAGTCGGTCCAGAAGCTCCGCAAGGTCTCCTCGCTCCTCAGCCTCCACGACGAGCATGACCTGAGGACGCCGCGCCTGACCTCCGATATGGGCATCCGCGCTGACCACATCGGGGACGTCTTCGGCGGCCTCCTCCACGGCAGAGGCGAGCACCTTGGCCGGAAGCACCGTCACTCCGGTCCTTCCATCCTGCTGAAGCTGCAGCTCGGGACTCCGTGGAGGACGGGGAACACCGCGGATGAGCCAGACCAGCACCCCCAGGGCCACCAGGACGCTCACGGTGAGGACCACCGCGGGCATCCAGTCCAGCGTTGCCACCGCCTCCTCGACGGTCTGGCCGGTCGACGGAAGCACCACGCTGTCAGGCAACAGGTGTTCCAGCTCCGCGGCGAGCCCGGTGCCCACCAGCAGCAGGACGCTCCCAGCGAGCACAGAGACGAGTCCGATGACGGCGAGCCAGAGCCGGTTGCGCGCAGCAGATCGGAGGATCATGAGACACCTCCCCGCCGGACCCGGACGACGACCCGAGGCGTCCTGCGCAGCTGAAGGCCCTGGAGCCTCTGGCTGATCCGGTCCTGGATCTCCTGCCGCGTCTCGGGGAGCTCAGCGGCGACAGACTGTGCCTCCACCGTGAGACGCCGTCCGGTGGCACGGGCTCGCACCGCCGTCACGCCGTCGGTACGCTGTGCCTCTCCTTCCGCCAGACGCCCCAGACCGCGGGTGGTCACCGCGCACTGCAGGTCGCCGATGGGACTGTCGGATCCGAGACCCGCGGCCTCGATCGAGGAGACCACGGGCCGGCCCGGCCACATTGCGGCGCAGAGGACCAGCAGACCGGCCACCAGCAGCACGGCACCCAGGGCGAGCATCCCTGGTGACTCCCAGCTGAGAGTTCCGGCGGTCTCCAGGGCGGGCACCCGCTCTCCGGCCAGGAGCAGCCCGGAGGCCCAGCCGGCCAGGCCCGCCACGATGAGCACGGCGACGCCGACAATCCAGGAGGCTATGACCCGCTGTGGCCTGCGTCTGGTCAGATGCCCTCGCGTCATGCGAGCCTCCTTCCTCCGCCGTCCCCGGTGGCGAGGCGTCGGGAGGACCCCATCCGCTCGATCTGGAGATCGACCAGACGCACCCTCAGACCGGTGAGGGTCTCCACCCGGTCCCGCAAGTGCCGCCGAGCAGACTCGGTGACCTCGCGCACCGGGATCGGGTACGGCAGGGCCAGGCGCACCGCCAAGGCGACGGTGTCGCCGGCAAGGGTCGCCTCCACCTGGGGCCGGGTGTTGCGGTCCACAGTGCGCAGACCCAGCAGACCCCGTCCTGCGGCCCACACCTCAGGGAGTTCCGAGGCCGCCTGGGCAGCCGACTTCTCCACCACCGCCTCGTGGACCACGAGACGGCCGCCGGCGGGTTCTGCGGTGCTCATCGCCGAGCCCTCTCACCCGAGAGCAACCCGGCCAGGTCGAGCCGCCCCTCGAGGACCGCCCCGACCACCAGTCCCAGGCCGGCGAAGAACGCGACGCCCAGCATGGCCAGGAAACCGGCGAAGACAGCGACGAGACCCAGCACGAGGCCGACGAAGAGGCCTGCGATGGTCGTGTTCATGTTGCGCTCCTCTCCAGCAGCTCGACGCTCAGGCAAGATCGTGGTCGTCGCTGTCGTCCTCGTCCTCCGGCAGGTGCACGTCGGCGACCGTGATGTTGACCTCGACGACCTTCAGCCCGGTTCCGTGCTCCACCGCCCGGATCACATTGCGACGGATGGTCTCCGCCACCTCCACCACAGCGGCGCCGTACTCGACGATGACGGTCAGGTCGATGGCGGTCTCTTTCTCGCCCTTCTCGACGGAGACGCCTCCACTGACCTGGGTCTTCGACCCGGGGATCCGCTCCGAGATGGCATCGAAGGTCCGGCGGGCTGCGCTGCCCATGGCGTACACGCCCGGCACCTCGCGTGCGGCGATGCCGGAGAGCTTCTGCACCACCGTCTCCTCTACCGTGGTGGTGCCGTAGGCGGTGACCAGTGGGCTGTCAGCGGGCTGCTCCGGCCGGGAAGCCTGCACTGCCTTCCCCGTGCTGCCCGAATTGTTCTGAGCAACGGCGGATGGGGTGGCGCTCTGACGGTTCTCTGCCATGCGGTTCTCCTTCGTGTGCGGTCTCGCCGCCTGTTCTGCGAGACGTTGACAGCAGTGGAGACGTCCGCCTGGGCGAATCCTCACGGTCTTTGGCGAAGATTTCTTAGATTTCTTCCGTTGCCGTCTCCGCACCCCTGCCGTCCCACAACGCCTGACTCAGGGGTAACATATGCGCATGAGAAGCAGGCAGGCGCCCCAACCTCCGGCGCTCGTCGACGAGCCCACGGTGGTCGCACGGGCGCAGGACGGCGATGTCGCTGCCTTCGAGCAGCTTCTGGACGCCTACGAGGCACCCCTGCTGCGTCTGGCGGTGCGGATGCTGCGGGATCGCTCCGAGGCCGAGGACATCGTGCAGGACACCTTCCTGACAGTCTGGCGCCGACTCGATACCCTGGAGGACACCGACCGGTTCAGAACCTGGATCTATCGGCTGACCAGCAACGCCTGCATCGACGTCATCCGCCGCAGGGAACGGCAGCGCACTGCGGCCGCGGATCCGGCCGACTTCGCGGATGTCGTCGCCACCGCCCCGTCACTGGAGGAGACGGCGGAGCGCGGGGCGGCCGTGCGCCACTTGGAGAGGGTGCTGACCACGTTGCCCGCGGAGCAACGGCTGGCGTGGCTGCTGTACGAGGTCCATGGTCAGTCCTATGCCGAGATCGCGCAGGTGATGGACAGCACCGAAGGCAGCGTCCGGGGCCGGATCCACCGGGCCCGAGCGACGATCGTCAGGGGAATGGAGGGATGGGCATGACCGACCGTCCACGCCATGACGCCGACGACCCCGGACTCGACGAGGCAGCCCTCGGCGCCAGCTATGACCGGCTTCAGGGCGTCATCGACGAGTTCCGCGAAGACGACTCCGACATCACCGGCACGCTGGACTCCCTGCGGAATCGCGTCATGGACATCGTGCAGCGGGAATCGGTGCTCGGACCCACGACCGAACTGTCCACCCCATCAGGCCACCGCTTCGAGATGCTCACCGCGACGATCCGGAAGATCATCCGCGATGCTGCTGACCAGGAGCCCGGCCTCGTCGCCCGTCGTGTGCGGGTCGACGTCGACGACTCCGGGGACGACGCCGATGGCTCGCCCGGGCCTTCGGCTCTGAGCGTGCAGGTCTCGGTGACCATTCAGCATGACATCTCCGTGCCCGCCGTCGACGCCATGCTCCGGCGCCGCATCGCCCAGGCAGTGGGTGAGTTGGTCGGCTCCCATCTGACATCGCTGGACATCCAGGTGGAGGACATCCATGACGTCTGAAGATCATCTGTCTGCTGAGCAGCGGCTCGTGGCCGCGGTGGAACAGATTCCGGGTGCCGCCCAGGTGGTGCCAGGGTTTCGGCAGATCCTCGCCTCGGCGACCCGGTCACTGCTGCGCCCGGACACTGACGAGCGGGCCACCGGGATCGACGTCGTCTCCCGGGGTGGCGTCCGCGAGGTCTACATCGACTGCCACACCGACGGGACACGTCCTGCCTCGGAGGTGGCAGACGCCGTGGTCCGAACGGCCACGGCGACGCTGGAAGTGGAACCGGAGCGTGTCCACGTGCGGATCATGCACGTCAATCGAACTGCCTCAGCCTCGCTGGGCTCGGGGGACCCTGCGGACCTCAGTCCCTGAGCAGACGCAGATGACCCCGAGTGAGGGCCGCCTCCGGTGTAGGCGGTTCCAGGCGCGTGCGGCTCTCCCGAGTCGGCAGCGTGCCCGGGGCGTGGGAGCCGGTGTCCTCGCCGGAGGTGGCCCGGCCGGCCGCACGCGCGCCGGCGTCGTCGTCACGGTGGCGGACCGCATCCGCCAGGGCGAGCAGGTCGTCCGGCGGCTCCGCGGGCGTCGACGGGTAGTCCAAGCGCACCACTTCCCAGCCGCGCGGCGGGTTCACCGTGTCTGCGTGGTGGCTGCACAGGTCATAGGTGTGGGGCTCGGAGTACACGCTCATCGGCCCCACCACGATCGTGGAGTCTTGATAGCTGTAGGTCAGCGTGGCGACCGCCGGTCGCCCACAGCCGCTTCGAGTGCATCGTCGCGAGGAATCCACGGTGCACCACCCTAGCCGACGTCACGGACAACGACCGGGAGGCGCACCGGCGGAAACGGACCCTCCGGGTCTCTCCCAGGGCCGCTCACTGCCGCAGCCGCACCGGCACGGTCCGGTCCGGGTCCCGCAGCAGGTCTACGGTGCTCAGCGCGAGCCCTCCCTCATCCTGGGTGGTCAGCGCCGCATACAGCCCCGGAGCAGTCTCCTCCACGACGACGGCGACGGCGTCGCCGAGGTCCTCCGGCTCGAGGGTCAATGCCCCCTCCGCAGGCACGGTCACCTCTTCCGCCGCGGAGAATGTGCCGTCCGCCTCCACCAGCCGATAGGTCACCTGGCCCTCCGCCTGCAGGCTGGTGAGCCGCAGCGAGGACTCACCCACATCCGGGATGAGCGTCCCGGAGCCTTCGGTCAGCGGCACCGCGGAGGCCTGCCAGGAGAAGTCCGTCGCGGAGTCGCTATCTCCTCCGGCCACGACGTGGCTGGACACCGCCGCATACGTGGGCTCATCGGATCGGAGGACGACGTCGTAGACCCCGGCCTCCAGCCCCTGCAGCGGGACCGCGTCCACCTCGCCGGGCTCCACGGTGAACACGGCCGGGTTGTCCAGCAGCTCCACGCCGTCGTCGCCGTAGACCTGCAGCTCCAGGGTGGTCCGGGACTGTCCGGCGGAGTGGATCCACAGCTCCGCGGGCCGAGCGGCGGGGTCCTCCTCGGTGGACTCGGGCACCGGGACCCCCGGCATCACGTGCTCGGTGTCCGGTGCGGAGATCCCCGGCAGGAAGTCCACCCCTTGACCGGTCAGGCCCACCGCCCGCGAGGACTGCACCTGGGCGGTCACGGGGGCTCCGGAGGACTCCACGGAGATCCCCAGCTCGGCGTCCGTGCCCGCCAGGGCGGCGAGGTTCACGGTGCGCACCGTCTCCCCCGGCACCACCAGAGTCCGGGTCCCCGAGGAGCCCCGGTGCCCGTCGGTGTCATAGCCGACCACCTCGACGGTGGCGGGCCGGTCGTACGGATTGGCCAAGGTCAGCAGGGCGGTGGCCCCAGCGCCGAGCTCAGGGCCGAAGAACCAGTGGGAGCGCTGCGGGACCGTGCAGTCCCGGGTGGCCAGACCGGTCACTGGTCCGGTGTCGGCGGCGTAGGTGTACCGGGCGGCGGCGGCGCCGGAGGCTCCCTCGGGCAGCGCCTCGATCTCCAGGAACGGTGTGCGGGTCATCGCGCCGAGGACCTCATAGACCACGTCGCCGGTGACCGTCTCCTCCGCTTCGGTCAGCTCGGTGGTATTCACCCGATACCGCTCGCCCAGCTGTGCCCACGCGGCCGCCGGGAAGGTGCCGGCGTCGTCGGCGGCGAGCACCAGGGCTTGGAAGCGACCGAGCGCGGAGTCGTCGCGCTGCCGGTACTGCAGCAGCCCGTCGGTGGTCAGCGAGGCGGCCAGCCCCGGCATCGGCGGGCAGACGTGGGCCGTGCCCGATCCCGCAGCCGGGAACGCAGCCGCATCCACCGGCGCCGGCTCCCACGTCTCCCCGCGCGGGTCCTGCACCGCCGATCCCACCGCGATCCCTGCCACGCCCGCCGCGACGACGACGGCGAGCACCCGCGCTCCCGACCCGGGAGGTCGGGGGCTGCGCCCGGCGGCCTGGCGACGCTGCTCTGCCTCCTCGCGGCGGCGTTGTCTCTTCGCCTGACGGAGGTGGCGACGGACCGTCCGCGCGTTCATGGCCGCTCCCCTCGTCCGTCTGCAGGTTGTCCATCTGCGGATCGCCCGGCCGTGTGCCGTCCGGCCATCCGTGCGAGCTCCTCATCGCCGGCCACCGGGAGCAGTCGGGCCCCGCGGGGCAGCGGCACGGCGATCAGCACCACCAGCAGCAGGAACCCTCCCACCAGGCCGAGCATCGGCCACCGGTACGGACTCGAATGCGAGGCGGTCAGCACACCGGAGGCCTCTCCGGCAGGCAGGTGGAAGCTCTGCGCCCACGTGCCGCCCGGTGCCGGCTCCAGGTCCTTCCCGTTGAGCTGTGCGGTCCAGCCCGAGGCCTGCGCCGTGGCCATCCGCAGCATCAGATCCTCCTCCGCCGCCAGGGGCTGACCCTCAGCGTCGCGGAGTCCCTCGAGGTCAACCTCCACCTGTCCTCCCTGAGAAGGCAGCAGGGCGACCGTCTGCCCGTACTGGTCCACCAGTCGGGCCCAGGAGGTGGAGGCACCCTCCACCTCCTCCGTGGTGAGGACCTCCCGGTCCTCCGGGACTTCGGCCCGCCAGAGCAGCCCACGGTCGGTGGGGCCGACTGCGATCAGGCCGGAGGCGGTGTCCACGGCGTCCACCAACGGTGAGTCCTCCACGGAACGGATCAGCACATGCCCGACCCCGAGCTCCTCCATCAGGGGACCCACTTCCCCGGAGCCGGGGGTCACCAGCGAGGCGACCAGCTGCCCCAGCCGACGGTCCCCGGCACTGAGCTGGCGGTCCGGCACACCCCCGGCGGTCACCACGGCGCGTTGGGCGTCCAGCATGCGTCCCTGGCCGGAGACGAGCTCGCCGACCACGCCCTCGCTGCCGGCGTCGAGCACCAAGGTGCGCTGCTGCGCCGGCCCGGTGCCCTGGTCGGCCGCGGTGGCGGGCACCTGCCGCACCTGCCCCGGGGCGATCTGCACGAGGTCCTGGCTCACCGGGGTCAGCGCCTCGCCGGTCAGATGCGCCGACGGAAGGGCCCGCGGCACCGCCCAGGAGCCCAAGGACGCCACCACCGCCAGGACCAGCAGTGTGGCGGCCACCGGGGCCGCCGTGGCGCCCCAGCGGGGCAACGCACGCGGCAGCCGGTCCAGGGACCCGACCGCGGCGATCAGCAGGCAGAAGGCCATCACCGTGACCAGCGGTCCGACGTCGGCGGAGATCAGGGCCACGCCGTCGTCCGCGACGGCCAGCCTGGACGCCGCCGCAGAGAGCCCCAGTGCGCCCAGCAGCACCCCGCCCGCGACGAGGGCATGGGTGCTCCGCGCGGTGGCGGTGACGATCCCCAGCAGGGCGACCAGCAGCAGCGGAGCGCCGACGATCAGCGCCAGCCGCAGGCTCCACAGGTCTCCGGTGAACAGCTCCGGGATGGCGCTCCCCTGCAGGCCGGCGAGCGGATCGAAGGGTCGAGAGTGGCCGAGCAGCTGCTGCCACAGGGGCGCATCCGCGGCGCTGATCGGGCGGGTCGGATCGGAGAGCAGCACCGCCACGACGTTCTGGCGGGTCAGCAGGGCGGAGCCGAGCATCGGCGCGGCCAGAGCCAGCGAGGGCAGCGGCATCAGCCACAGCACCCGGCCCCGACGGCGCAGCACCAGCGCGCCCACCACGCAGACCAGCACCGCCAGCACCAGCAGGACCGGCGCCGCCGCGGTGACCACGGCCAGCAGCAGCGCGGCGGCCGCCGCGTGCTCCCAGGAGGCGGCGTACAGCCCGGAGCCGCGGCCGGAAGGGTCCAGGTCCAGAGCCCGGACGGCTGCGAGCAGCACCAGCGGCAGCAGCACGTGGACCAGCACGACACCCACCCGGCCCTCACCGAGCGCGATGTGCAGGCTCGGCACCCCCACCCAGAGCAGCGCCGCGACCACCCGTACGGTGGCCCGATCGGTGACCAGCCGCGAGGCCAGCCAGGCGGTCAGCCCCGCCAGCGGCAGGGCCAGCACCGTCAGCCACACCAGCACCAGGGAGGCGTGGCCGCCGGTGAGCAGAGACAGGATCAGCAGGACCAGAGCGAAAGGATCCGCGCCGGCCAGGGCGCCCAGACCCTCCGGGGCGATGAGGCTGACCGTGGACGCGGCGATCTCGGCCGTGGACGGCGTCACCGGCAACGCCGCGCCACCGGTCAGCGCCTCGGCGGTGAGCAGATCACGGAAGACCAGCAGGGAGATCCCGGTCAGGCCCAGCAGCATGAGGAACAGGCCCAGTCGGTCGCCGGAGCGTCGGGTCGGCATCTGATCGAACTCGCCGTGGGCGGAGTCCTGGCCGAGCAGCGCGTCATGGTCGTCCTCATCGGCGGTCCGTGCCCCCGCCAGGCCGTAGCCCGAATGCTGCGGGGCGACGGTCTCCGCGGTGGGCAGCCGCCGCCGATGGGCGCGCAGCGCGGCCGCATCCAGGCGTGCGGCACCCTCGACCCGACGCCGCTGCGACGCCGGGGGCGCTCCTGCGGCCCGGCGTCCCTGGCGGATGAACCGCCGGGAATGGAGGATCGTTGCGGGGTCGAGCAGAGCGACCACCGTGGCGGCCAGCTGGGCGACGGCCGCATCCGGCGCCTTCACCGCGGTGAGGACGACGGCGCGCAGCACGGCGGCCAGCCACTGGCCCAGCCACAGCAGCGGCACGGCGGCCGCCGGCGCCTCGGCGAGCCGTCGGCGGACCTGGGCCCGCCGCGCAGGACTCGGCAGATGCAGCATGCCGCCCAGACGGTGGACCTCCGTCCGCGGCGGAGGATCCAGCCGCCTGATCCGGGCGTCCGGAGCGACGACGACATGCACCCCGGTCTCGCGGGCGCGGCGGCAGAACTGGGCCGCCGCGTAGTCGGCCGGGAGCGTCGGGTCGAAGCCGCCGAGGGCGCCGAAGAGCGAGGCGCGCACCAGCATGCCGTGGGCGGCCACCGCGGGCACGGCGTCGCGGCCGTCGTACTGGCCCTGGTCGAGCTCCTTCGGCTCGTTGAGCGGGATGACCTCCCCGGAGCGGGCGGACCACAGCCCCACGTCCACCAGGCGATCACCCGGATCCAGCTGCTTGGCGCCGACGACCTGGATGTCCGGGTGGGTCTCCTCGTCGGTGACCGTGAACAGCCGCTCCTCGAGCGCCGCGAGAGTTCCAGGCTCCGGGGCGGCGTCCTCGGGGAGGATCCACAGCCAGTCGGCCGCGTCGGAGAATCCCTCGGGCAGCCGACGCTCCAGCTGCCGCCACAGAGAGGTCACCCGGCTTCCGCCGGGTCCGGGGCCGGTGGTGCGGGCCGCCGTGGCCCGGTCACGGATCAGGTGGGAGCGCAGGGATCGGGAGAGGTCCTGAGGTCCTCGGAAGCCTGCGGCGGAGAGCTCCACCACGTGGTCGGGCGCGCGCGTCTGGGACTCAATGGCCTCCTGCAGTGCCTGCGGGGACTCTCCGGCCTCAGACGAGGAATCGCCGCCGCCGTGCAGGACGACAGCGGCGATGCGCGGGCTCAGGGTGGCGGCGATCAGATCGCTCGCTTCCGCAGCTTGCGGCGTTCGCGCTCGGAGAGACCTCCCCAGATGCCGAAGCGCTCGTCATTGGCCAGGGCGTAGTCCAGGCACTCCTGCTTGACGTGGCAGGCGGCGCAGACCTTCTTCGCATCCCGGGTGGAGCCGCCCTTCTCCGGGAAGAACGCCTCCGGGTCCGTCTGGGCGCAGAGGGCGTCCACCTGCCAGGCCAGCTCGCCTTCGATCTGCTCGGCGGGGATGAGGGAGGGCAGGCCGATCCAGGTCTCGGTGCGCGGCGCCTCGACCTCCGGCTCGCGGTCAGTGCGGCGGGAAGGAGCCTCACTGAGCGCCACCGGGGCCTCGACGGTCCGTGCCGAGCGGGACTCGTCCTCGGACTGCTTCTCCGCCTCCTCATGGGCGGCGAGGAAAGCCGTGGCCTGATCCTCGAGGGCCTTGCCGTGCTCCAGACGCTCCGCGGCCTGTGGATCGGCCGGATCCACGAACCAGTCGGCGGGGACGTCCAGAGCGGGTCGCTGGGCGGCGCGAGACTGCTCGTGCTGCTCGTCGCTCAGCCGCTGTGCGTTCCCCATGGAGGGCCTCCCCTGTGATCCGTGTCAGTGGTGTGCGGGACAATTATGTGACGGTGTCTGTGACGACCATGCGGCGGGGCCGCCGTCACCCCCTAATTACACTGGCGTAAGTAACCATCCGTCAAGTGGTGTGAGGCCGCTCTCCACAGGCCTCGATCCGCGTCATGACGCCCGACACGCCGCACAAAGACCACTGTGGGATCGGTGTGGCGGAACAGGAGGACTCCATGGCTCCGCTCAGCTTGAGCACCTTTTCACACGAAGCGCCCAGGGACTTCCCAGCGCTGTTCGAGCTTCTGGGGGGCCGCCCGCGACCCTCTGTCGTCTGGTACGGCCCCGACGGGGACCGGGTGGAGCTCTCTGGACGGGTGCTGCAGAACTGGGCGGTCAAGCTCGTCGGTCTGCTGCGCGAGGAGGTCGAGCTCGACGACGGCACCGACGTGCTGATCCACTGCGCGCCCCACTGGAAGGCCTGCGCCGCCGTCCTCGCCGCCGGCGCCCTCGGCTGTCGGGTGACGTTGGGCTCCCCGGGCGGCGAACCGGCGTTGGTCATCACCGATCGCCCCGAGGACTGGACGGACACCGAGGCGCTGGGGGACGCCGAGCTGGCCGCCCTGTCCCCCGGCCTGCTGGACGACTCCTACGCCGACGCCGTCGGCACGTCACTGCCAGGGTGGGTGCTCGACGTCTCCGCTGAGGTGCGCCAGCATCCGGACCAGCTCCTGAGCGCACTCCCGGAGGTGGCGCTGCCGCCTGTGCCGAGCGAGCCCCGGGACCTGCTGTGCTCCACGGCGGAGGGGCTGCACGACGTCGCCGACGCCGCGGCGGGCTGGAGCACCTGGACCCCGGTGCGCTGGGACGACGACGCGGAGACGGCGCTGCTCGGCGCGTGGGCGCAGGGACGCACCGCCGTGCTGGTGCAGCCGGGCCCCGAGGGCATCCCCGCGCAGCAGTGGGAGACGATCCTCAGGAACGAGGGGGTCGGCTGAGGCCCTCGCCGGTGGTGCGGTGCGAGCCGGTGACCACCGGGATCTCGCCGGTGAGCAGCTCCCGGTCGGAGATCATGTGCGGACCGGCCTCACGCTCCGCCGGCTCCCCGGTGAACACCCAGAACTTATAGGCGAAGAAACGGAATGCTGTGGCCAGCACGAGCCCGATGACGTTCCCGGCGATGAACACCTGAGTGACGGAGTCCATCCCGAGGAGATACTTGCTCACCCCCACGCAGCCGGTCTGGATGCCCAGCCCGATCGCGTTCATCAGCAGGAACATCACCAGCTCCCGCATCTTGCCCCGGGTGCGGCTGTGCCGGAAGGTCCAGTACCGGTTGGCCACCCAGGAGAACAGGGTGGCCACAGCCCCGGCGACGACCTTCGCCTTGAGCTGCGAGTCGTCGAGAGGGCCGCTGAGCAGCCACAGGAACACAGCGGAGTCGATCACGAAGGCCACACCGCCGACGACGCCGAACTTCGCGACCTCCCGCCACACGGCGAGGAACAGGTCACGGATGCGGACATAGAGACGGGAGATCATGGACCGGGGAGACTCCATCAGCGGAAACGGGGGAACACGGCAGGCCGGCAGACCCTGAGGCCGCGGCGTCCTGCCGACGTCCAGTGTACGGACTCGTCTGGACGTCCCCTGCGAGCTTCCTGGCGGATGCCCCCGGTATGAGGAGAATCACGACGCCGAGCGGGCCCCTGCTCGGCGGCCCCGCGATCCTTGCGTGCGTGTCCCATCACCGACGCCGCGCCCCCGATGCTCCATAATGAGGGACTGTGACTGCAGCCGAAGCCCCCACCCCTGACACCGCGCCCCACCTGTCCGCCGCGGCCCGCGGCGACGCACCCCGCGTCGGCGTCCTCGGCGACGGGCAGCTGGCCCGCATGATGGCGCCGGCCGCCGTCGAGCTCGGCGTCGAGCTGCGCCTGCTGGCGGGCAGCGCCGAGGCCTCCGCCGCCCAGGTCATCCCCCGCACCACACTGGGCGACTATCGCAGCGTGGAGGACGTGACGGCCTTCGCCGCCGACGTCGACGTCGTCACGTTCGACCACGAACATGTGCCCGCCGAGGTGCTCGACGCCCTCACCGCCCAGGGCACCCCGCTGCATCCGGGACCCGAGGCGCTGCTCTACGCCCAGGACAAACTGGCCATGCGCCGCGCCGTCGAGCAGCTCGGCCTGCCCAATCCGCACTGGGCCGCGGTGCACACTGTCGCGGAGCTGCGCGACTTCGGCGACGACACCGGCTGGCCGGTCGTGCTGAAGACCCCCCGCGGCGGCTACGACGGCAAGGGTGTGCGCATCATCGACTCCTCCGCCTCAGCGTCCGCCGCCCAGGACTGGTTCGACCGCGCCGCGGAGCAGGGCACCGGGCTGCTCGCCGAGGAGAAGATCCCTTTCACCCGAGAGCTCTCCGCCCAGGTGGCGCGCTCAGCCGTCGGAGAGATCCGCGCCTACCCGGTGGTGGAGTCCACCCAGACCGACGGCGTCTGTGACATCGTCGTCGCCCCGGCCCCGCGCTCCCACCCCACCCACATGGAGGACGCGGCCAGCATCGCCCGACTCATCGCGGAGAAGCTCGGCGTGACCGGGATGCTGGCCGTCGAGCTCTTCGAGATCGCCGACGGCGAGCGGGCCGGCGTCTACGTCAACGAGCTGGCCATGCGCCCCCACAACTCCGGGCACTGGTCCATGGACGGCGCCGTCACCGGTCAGTTCGAGCAGCACCTGCGGGCCGTGCTCGGCCTCCCGCTGGGCTCCACCGCCCCGATCGGCGGCCCGGGCGGCCGCACTGTGATGAAGAATCTCTTCGGCGCCTCCGCCTCAGACCTGCACGCCGGGGTCCCCGAGGCCGGCCGGCACGCCCCCGAGGCCAAGATCCACCTCTACGGCAAGGAGCCGCGCCCCGGCCGCAAGGTCGGGCACGTCAATGTGGTGCTCGCCCCCGAGCCCGGGGAGGTCGCCGTCGCCGCCGCGGAGCTCGACCGGGCGCAGAGCCGGGCGCTGCACGCCGCCGCGCTCATCACCGGGACGACCACTGACGACTGACGACCACCGCTGACCACCGCTGAACCACCTGACGAAGGGACCGGCACCGATGGCCGAGGACACCACCGCCCTGGTCGGACTCGTGATGGGTTCGAACTCCGACTGGCCCACCATGAAGGCCGCCGCCGAGGCGCTCGACGAGTTCGGCATCCCATTCGAGGCCGACGTCGTCTCCGCCCACCGGATGGCCGAGGAGATGATCGACTACGGCCGCACCGCCCACCAGCGCGGCCTGCGGGTGATCATCGCCGGAGCGGGGGGTGCGGCGCACCTGCCCGGCATGCTCGCCTCCGTCACCCCGCTTCCTGTCATCGGGGTCCCCGTACCGCTGAAGCATCTCGACGGCATGGATTCGCTGCTGTCGATCGTCCAGATGCCCGCCGGCGTCCCGGTCGCCACAGTCTCCGTGGGAGGCGCCCGCAACGCCGGTCTGCTGGCGGCGCGCACCCTGGCCGCCGGGGACGGTGAACTGGCCGCCCGACTTCGGGAGCAGCTGGTCGAGTTCGCCGCCGACCTCGCCGCACAGGCCCACGCGAAGGGCGCCGCCCTGCGCGACGAGGCCGCCGAGCTGCCCACGTACCGCCGTCGTCACACCCATTCCTGAGCGATGAGCGACCCCACCATCACCTATCACCGCTTCTCCACCGAGCCGGACGTCGTCCGGCGGCCGGAGAACGGTTCCGTCACCGACCGCACCCGTCGGGCGGTGCTGCTGCTCGCGCTGACGCTGGTCGTCCCGGGCGCGGCGCAGATCGCAGCCGGGCACCGCGGCTTCGGGCGCAAGGCGCTGGCCGTCACGGTGAGCGTGTGGGCGGTGGTGCTGGTCGGCGTCGTGATGTTCTTCACCCTGCGCGGACTGCTGCTGGGCCTGATGACGCGGCCCTTCGTGATGTGGCTGGTCGCCGTGCTGCTGGTCGCGCTGGCCGTCGGGTGGGCCGTGCTGTGGATCGACACCTTCCGGCTGCTCCGCCTGTCCACCCTGGCTCCCGGTCTGAAACCGATCGTCACCGTCGCCACGGTGGTGCTGATGGTGGTGACCTCCGGCTCGCTGGGGTACGGGGCGCATCTGGTGAACCAGTCGCGCGAGTCGTTCTCCGGGATCTTCGGCTCCGGCCCGGCCATCGACGCCGTCGACGGCCGCTACAACTTCCTGCTCCTCGGCGCCGACGCCGGGGAGGGGCGCCAGGGCCTGCGCCCGGACTCCATCCACGTGGTCAGCGTCAACGAACGCACCGGCGAGTCCATCCTCATCTCGATCCCGCGGAACTTCCAGAACGCGCAGTTCAGCGACGACTCCCCGCTGTGGGATGTGTATCCGGACGGGTACAGCTGCGGCAACGAATGCATCATCAACTTCCTGTACACGGATGTGATGAACCAGCACCAGGACCTCTACCCCGACGCCGAGGACCCGGGCGCCGAGGCCATGATGGACGCCGCCTCGGGCATCCTGGACCTCGAGGTCAAGGGCTACGTGATGGTGGACATGGACGGTTTCGCCCAGCTCATCGACGCGATGGGTGGGGTCACCGTCGACTCCGGCGGCTGGGTCCCCTACCGGGGCCCGCGTCCGGACGGCACCTGGGGCGACAACTGGTGGGGCCCGGGCGAATACACGTTCAGCGGCAAGGACGCCCTGGCCTACGCCCGGTCCCGGACCTTCTCCTCGGACTACAACCGCATCCAGCGCCAGCAGTGCATCCAACAGGCGATGATCGCCCAGTTCAATCCGCAGACCCTGCTGACCCGGTTCACCGAGATCATGGACGCCGGCGAGCAGGTGGTGGAGACCAACCTGCCGCAGCACCAGCTCGGCTCCTTCCTCGACCTCGCGGTGGACGCCAAGGAGCGCGAGCCGCAGCGCCTGGTGTTGGGCGCCCCCGACTTCGGCACCGCCGGGGAGCAGTTCTCCACCTACCCTGACTTCGACCAGATCCACCAGCGGGTGGACGAACTGATCGAGAACGAAGAGGACGACGGCGGCTGGTTCGGCTCCCTCGGAGCCGTCGGCACCACCGTGGGCACGGTGACGTTCTCCCCCGGGACCGGATCTCCGAGCGGCGGCGCCTCCGCCTCAGGCACGGTGCCGGCGTCGGTGGAGACCCGCGACGCCGCGGAGGACGACGAACCGTCCATCGAGGACAACGAGGTCGAGATGCCGACCCAACCGGACGGCTCCCCGCTGACGGCGGAGTACCTGCGCGACCTGCAGGACGCCGGACAGACGGGAGTCCTGGAGCAGGCGGCGTCCAGCAACTACGAGTGCACGCCGCTGCGCTGAGGACAGGGGCGGCCGCGCCGGGCGGCTTCCTGGGAGGTTGACCACAGTTCCCTGGACGAGGCCCGGAATCGGACGGATCATGGCCTCCCCGCTGGTAATGTTCTCGCGATGCTCAGGATGACCAACCCCGTGCGGCACTACGCCTGGGGCTCCGCCACCGCCTTCCCGCGGCTCTTCGGCATGCCCGCCGACGGGCCGCAGGCCGAACTGTGGATGGGCGCCCACCCGGCCGCGCCGTCCGAGGTGCTCCTCGACGGCGCCCGGATCAGCCTCGACCATCTCCCGGCACACCGTCCGGAGATGCTCGGTGACCTCCCGGAGCTCCCCTTCCTGTTCAAGGTGCTGGCGGCAGAACAGCCCCTGTCCATCCAGACCCACCCCACCGCCGAACGGGCCCGGGCCGGCTACGCGGCGGAGGAGGCCGCCGGGGTTCCGCTGGACTCCCCAAGTCGCCGCTATGTGGACGCCCACCACAAGCCTGAGCTGGTGGTGGCGGTCGAGCACTTCTCGGCCCTGTGCGGATTCCGGCCCGGCCCCGAGGCCGCCGCCGACGTCGCCGCCGTGGCGGACCTGCTCCGCACCGCGGGCACGGGATCGGAGGGCCCGGCGGACACCGCACGAGTGGACGAGGCGCTGAATCAGCTGCGGACTCTGTTGGAGGCCGAGCGCCTGGCAGAGGCCCTGGAGCTGATCCTGCGGGACGCGCACGGCGGCTTCGCGCAGGCCGCAGACCTCGTGGTGCCCGCCCTGGAGTCCGTGCGCCCTGGCTCTGCGCTCTGCGACGGGGCGGTGGACACGCTCCGGCGCGCCGGCGGCGCCTTCCCGGGCGACCCCGGGGTGATCGTCACCCTGCTGCTGAACCGGGTGGACCTCTCCCCCGGTGAGGCCCTGTACCTGCCCGCCGGAAACCTGCACGCCTACCTGCACGGAGTGGCGGTGGAGATCATGGCCAGCTCCGACAACGTGCTGCGCGGCGGGCTCACCGCCAAGCCGGTGGACGTCGATGAGCTGCTGGCGGTCACGACCCCTGCCGTGCTGCCGCTTCCGTGGTGCACGCCCGAACCGATCTCGGAGCGGTGGCACCGCTACGCCCCGCCGTGCGAGGAGTTCCGACTGGACCGTCTGGAGCTGGACGACGGCGACACCGCGACCTGGGCTCCCCAGGACGGTCCCGCCGTCGTGCTGTGCCTCCGCGGCGAGGTCCTGCTTCGGAGCGACGCTTCAGAGATCGCAGTGGGCGCCGGCGAGTCCGTCCTCCTGACCGCTGGCGAGCGAGCTGTGCTGACCTCCGAGGGTCAGTCGGAGGTGTTCGTCGCCTCACCCGGTGCAGTGCCGTCGTCGGCGCTCTGATCCGTGGACTCCCCGTCGTCCTTCTTCCTGTCACCCTGGAGCGTCATCGGTCGGGGGCGGGCGGCCCGGCGTCGCTTCTCGGTCCAGTAGGCGCGGACCTGCTCCGGGTCCTGCTCCGGGCGATGTGAGACGACCGCCGAGGGCGCCTCCTCCTCGGCGTCGTCGCCGGGTGATGAGCTGAGGTGTCCCTCGACGGTCGTCATCGTGTCATCCTCTCCTCAGGGCCTGAGCCCCGATGATACGCCGTCCTCAGCGCGTGGAGGCGTAGTCATAGAGCTGCTCTGCCCCGGAGCCGAAGTACGGCCCGAACATCACGTCCGGCAGGAAGGTGTACCCGTAGGAGTTCACAGAGTTCTGGGCCCCGCCGGTCCCCTGACCGAGGAACCAGGGGCCGCCGGAGGAGCCGCCGGTCATGTTGCACGGGATGCCCTGAGTGCTGCTGCCCATCGGGTCGTTCGTGGCGGTGCCGTGGCAGCTGTGGAGCTCCTGGCCGTTGAAGGGCGCGGCGGCCGGGTAGCCGTAGGCGCTGTAGTACTGGCCACGCGGCTGGTTGAAGGCGATCGGCGACGCCGCCCCCACCTGCTGCTGCACGGTGGTGCCGCCCTTGGTCTCGAGGACCGCGAAGGCGTAGTCATGCTCGAAGTCGCCGCGGTTCGCCCACTCGGCGGAGGTCACCAGCTCTTCTGCGGCCCACACGCCGTGCTCGGACTCGCCGTAGTCGTAGGCAGGGGCGAAGACGAAGTTGCGCGCGAACTGGCCGCCGTTTCCGTCGTGCAGGCAGTGCCCCGCGGTGGCCACCGTGGACTGGTTCGCCGAGGCCACGATGTTGGCGGAGCAGACGAAGTCGCCCTGGTTGGTGGAGAAGAAGACCTTGCCGATATGCGGGCTGTCGGCCGGGTTCTGCAACTGGCTGCGGTGCGGGGACACCGTGCGCGGGTTCGCCGCTTCGATGTCACTGAAGACGTCTTGCAGGCTGGCCCCGTCGATCTCGTCGATGAGCTCCGTCTCCACCGGCTCGGCCTCGGCCATGCGCTCAGGAGTCCAGTACTCTTCCGCGGCCTCCTGCTCTGCGTCCGGCACGGCCTCGACCTCTGCCTGGTCCGGGCCCGCCCCCTGCCCCGGGTATGTCGTGGAGTCTGCCGCGACGGGGGTCGCCGTCACCAGTGCGGCAGCGCTCAGTCCGAGGACACCGCCCAGGCTCATGATTCGCCTGATGCTCATGCTTGTTCTCCCCTTTCAGGAGTGTCATGGAATCATCACGGCCGGATCTCTGGCCGTGACCTACGACACGGTAGCAACGTGATTCACATCTGTGAAGAGGTTGCGGGAAGAAAGTAACTCCACAGTCACATGAGCAGGGCCCTGACACCGCGGATGCGGCGTCAGGAATCATCACTCCAGGTCAGAGCCCTGCAGAATGCATCGAGCGCCCCGGCAGGAGGTGGGAGCCGCCGTCACTTCGACGAGGCGTGGTCGTAGAGCTGCTCAGCCCCGTCACCGAAGTACGGTCCATACATGGAGTCGGGGTCGGCGTCGTACTTATACGAGTTCACAGAGTTCTGCTCGCCCCCTGAGAGGAACCATGGACCGCCGGAGGCCCCGCCGGTCATGTCGCAGTCGATGCCTTGGGTGCTGCGGCCGGCGGGGTCATCGCTGGCCGTTCCCTCGCACCGGCGCAGCGTCTGCCCGTCATACGGCGCCGCAGCGGGATACCCGTAAGCGATGTAGTCGAGCCCACGGGACTCGTTGAACGTGATGGGAGAGGACGCGCCGACCTCGTCCTGGACGGTCCTGCCGTTCTTCTCCTCGACCACGGCGAAGGCATAGTCGTGCTCCAGGTCGCTGGTCTGCACCCACTGCTGGGAGGCCACCAGCTCGGTCGCCGCCCAGACTCCATGCTCCGACTCACCCTCGTCATAGGCCGGGGCGAACACGAACCTCTCCGCGAAGCCTCCCCCGGCGCCGTCGTGCAGGCAGTGCCCGGCGGTCGCCACGGTGGAGCGGTTCTCGGATGCCACCAGGTTGGCCGAGCAGACCTTGTCCCCAGACGGCGTCGAGAAGAAGACCTTGCCCACGTGTGGAACGGACGAGGGGTCACCGAGGCTGCTCTGCGATCCTGCCGCCACCACCAGCGGCGACGGCGCAGCCGACGAGACCGTCCGCGGGGTCCCGGAGTGCGCGCCGGAGAAGACATCGCGGATCCGGGCCTGAGCGTTCTCCGCCACATGCGGCACGGGCGGACGCGCCTGCGCCATGCGCCGAGGCGTCCAGTACTCGGTGGCCGCAATCCTGTCCGCTGCCGGAACCTCAAGTGCCTCCACCACACTCCGGGCCCGTTCGTGGGCGTTGCCCATCACGTCATCCACGGGCGGCGACCCCTGGGCCGACGCGACGCCGGACCCCGCCGTGGTCAGGAGCAACGCTCCCAGCCCGAGTGCTGCTCCCGCTCCGAACCTCCGACGTCCGACCACAGTTCGCCCCTCTCCGCCCGTCTCCAGGCGCCTCAAAGAACCCCAGGGCGCCGGCGGTGACCACTCACGGAGTCCGTCGGCGCTTCATGACGCGGGTCACGCTAGTACATGACGGACGGAGCCGGAAGGGCTGGCTGACCAGGGGCGTGGAGGACCGCGAGGGGCGCCGTCATCACGCGCGGGTGTAGGACTCCCATTTCCGAGCCTGGTGCTCCGCCTCCACGGTGCGAACCGTCCCGGACTTGGCGCGCATGACGATGGACTGGGTGGTGACCCGATCCCCCTCGTAGCGGACCCCCCGGAGCAGATCGCCGTCGGTGATCCCCGTGGCGGCGAAGTAGCAGTTGTCCGAGGTGACGAGCTGATCAGTGGTGAGGATGTCGTCGACGTCGTGGCCGGCCGCGGCGGCGGCCTCCCGCTCGGCTTCGTCGGTCGGAGCCAGGCGCCCCTGGATCACGCCGCCGATCGCGCGGATCGCGCAGGCGGTCACGATGCCCTCCGGCGTGCCGCCGATCCCCATGAGCGCATCCACACCCGAGCCTTCTCGGGCTGCGGCGATGCCGCCGGCGACGTCGCCGTCCATGATGAAGCGGGTGCGGGCGCCGGCGTCCCGGATCTCCTCCACGAGCTTCGCGTGGCGGGGCCGATCCAGCACGCACACGTTGAGCTGGTTGATCCTCTTGCCCTTGGCCTTGGCGATGAGGTGCAGGTTCTGCTTCACGGGCAGGCGGAGGTCCACCACGTCGGCCGCCTCGGGGCCCGTGACGAGCTTGTCCATGTAGAACACCGCGGAGGGGTCGAACATGGAGCCGCGCTCCGCGACCGCCAGAACGGCCAGCGCGTTGTTGTAGCCCAGTGCCGTCAGACGGGTGCCGTCGATGGGGTCCACGGCGACGTCGGCTTCGGGACCGGCGCCGTTGCCGACCCGCTCACCGTTGAAGAGCATCGGGGCTTCGTCCTTCTCTCCCTCTCCGATGACCACCACTCCGTTGAGGTTCACGGTGTCGAGCAGGGAGCGCATGGCGTCGACAGCGGCACCGTCGGCACCGTTCTTGTCACCTCGGCCGACCCAGGCGCCGCCCGCGATGGCGGCCGCCTCGGTCACGCGGACGAGTTCGAGGGCGAGGTTGCGATCCGGCTCAGAGTCCCCCACCGCCAGCCGCGGCGAGAGGTGCGAGTAGCTCTGCTGGCTCCCGGCGCTCGGTGCGGGGGTCGTCGTTTCAGTCTCGGACACGTTGGACACGTCGTCAGCCACCTGTTCGTCTCGCCGTGGACGGCCTCATCGCCGCCCGTTGCTGTCGGTGCCTCGATGATATCGCGGGGGTGTGACCGGGACCGCGGTTACCAGCGGGTTCCCACGCGTATGACGTGTAAGGATCTGCTGACGAGACTCTGGTGCGCATGTGAGACGCGTCGTCCGGGCGGGGTTCGGATGCCTGGCCGGGCTCAGTGGCGGGCCGGCGCCGGGAGTCGGACCTGACCGTGCGTTTTGGCCGGCTGGTCCCGCTCCTCCGGGATGTGTCAGAGGGTGCCGGAAGACTGAGCAACACCAGGAGGAGCCGGGGAAGGACCCCCGCGAGAGGGCAGCCGGGTAGAGCGTCCCGGCAGGGGCGGCAGAGACGGGCACCCCAGCAGAGGCCGAGGCCGCCTACTATCAATCACACGAGCCCGCCCGGGCACCCGCATAAAGACCGGAACAGAACCCAGGGCGGTTCACTGACACACCGCGCCACCACCCACACCACACCGGCACGGATCACCAGCTGAGGACGGCACCCACCCAGGTGCCGCCCTCAGCCGGCGCGCGCGTCGTCGACCGCTCCAGGGGTGGCGAGCAGGTCGAGGGCTTCTTCCCGCATCTGCACCTTCCGCACCTTCCCGGTCACGGTGGTGGGGAACTCGTCCACCACCGTCACATACCGGGGAATCTTGTAGCGCGCCAAGCGTCCGTCACAGAACTCACGCAGAGCTGCCGCGGTGAGCCGTGCGGCCCCGTCGCGCAGCCGCACCCAGGCCATCAGCTCCTCCCCGTACCGTTCGTCGGGCACACCGATGACCTGGGCGTCCACGATGTCGGGGTGGGTGTAGAGGAACTCCTCGATCTCGCGAGGGTAGATGTTCTCCCCGCCTCGGATCACCATGTCCTTCATCCGTCCGGTGATCTGCACGTACCCTTCCGCATCCATGCGCGCCATATCTCCTGTGCGCATCCACCCGTGGGGATCCACGACCTCGGCGGTCTTCTCCGGCTGGTCCCAGTAGCCCTGCATCACGAGATACCCACGGGTGCAGAGCTCCCCGTCGCTGTCCACGGGCAGAGTCTCCCCCGTGACGGGATCCACCACTTTGACCTCCGCATGGGGCACCACTCGGCCCACGGTCCCCACCCGACGCTCCAGCTCGTCATCCGTCCGGGTCTGCAGAGAGACCGGGGAGGTCTCGGTCATCCCGTAGCAGATGGTGACCTCCTCCATGTGCATCACGTCGATGACCTGGCGCATGATCTCCTCCGGGCACGGTGAGCCAGCCATGATGCCGGTGCGCAGGCTGCTCAGGTCGAAGCCTCCCAGGTCCTCCAGGCCGAGTTCGGCGATGAACATCGTCGGCACCCCATAGAGGCTCGTGCACCGTTCGTCCTGCACCGCCTGCAGCGTCCTCCGGGCGTCGAACGCCGGGGCAGGGATGACCATCGTCGCGCCATGGGTGGTGGCGCCCAGGTTGCCCATGACCATGCCGAAGCAGTGGTAGAAGGGCACGGGGATGCAGATTCGGTCCAGTTCGGTGTATCGGCAGATCTCCCCCACGAAGAAGCCGTTGTTGAGGATGTTGCGGTGGCTCAGCGTGGCACCCTTGGGGAAGCCGGTGGTGCCAGAGGTGTACTGGATGTTGATCGGGTCATCGGGCGTCAGCTCCGCCGCGACGGCGTCGAGCAGCTCATCGTCCGGCTCCGCCGCCAGCAGCTACTCCCACTCCGGGGACCCCATGATGACGCTGAGCTCCAATGCGCCGAGCTCCTCCTCCGCGCTGGCCAACATGCCCGGATAGTCCTGACCCCGGAACTCATCGGAGGCGACAGCGGCGGTGATGCCGGCCTGCTGGAGCACATATGTCAGCTCGTGCTGACGGTAGGACGGATTGATGGTCACCAAGATCGCGCCGAGCTCAGCGGTGGCGTACTGGGTCAGCGTCCATTCCCAGCGGTTGGGGCTCCAGATCCCGACCCGCTGGCCCGTCCGGACGCCTGCCCGGTGCAGTCCTGTGGCCAGCCGTCGGACGTCGCGCCGGAACTCGGCGTATGTCCAGCGCCTCTCAGCGGACAGATCCACCAGCGCCTCCCGCTCGGCGAATCGCTGCGTCGTCTCGCGGAGGTTCGCGCCGATCGTGGACTCCAGCAGCGGCGGCTCGGCCGGGCCGACGTCGTGGGCGGACCTCAGCACACCGGTCCGCTGCGCTACACCGTGGCGGTGATGCTCAGAGGTGTCATGGCTCGGGCTCATCTGCTCTCCGCTTCGTGGATTTCAGTGAATGCCGACAAACTCGAAGCTAGCAGGACAGTGGCGGATGTCACAACACGTCTGACGCCGCCGCTCAGCGCGGCATCTCCACCTCCGCAGCGGCCTGCGCCATCACCTCGAGCGCGCGGGCTCCGATCTCCAGCGTCTCGGCCGAAGGCGCCCGGCCGTGGACATGCTTCAGCGAGTGCGCGGTGGAGTTGATCAGGCCGAAGAGTCCGTGGACGCGGAGGCCCAACTCCTCCGATCCCGCCGCAGGATGGAGGGCACCGACGGCATCCACCCAGATGTCCATGTACTCACGCTGCATGCGACGGATCCGCCGGCGATCGCCGTCCGCCAGCCGCCCCAGCTCCTGCTCCTGAACCCGGATGACCTCCGGGCTGCGCAATGCGAAGCGCACCTGGAAGGCGATGAGTCGCCGGAGCCGCCCCTCGGGGTCACCCGCATCCGCCCCCAGCGCTCTGCCTCCCTCCAGCAGCTCCTGACTGACCTCGAGCAGCAGCTGGCCCAGCATGTCCCGCTTGCCCTTGAAATGCCGGTAGATCGCCTGCCCGGTCACCCCTGCCTCACTGCCGATGTCATCCAGCGCCACTGAGGCGAAGCCCCGGGTGCCGAACAGCCGGCCCGCCGCCTCGAGCAGATCGCGCCGCCGTCGATCCTTCTCCTGCTGGCGGCGGGTCCGCGGCGGGTCCGACGCCCCGCCCAACCCGCCGTCCGGGATGGACATCATGTGATCACCGCCACTAGAGTCGTTTTCAGTGAACCGTCGTTCACCCAAATCTACCGGACGTCGGACCTGACCGGCACCGGATCTGCTGGACACCGAACTGCTGGACACCCAACTGCAGGACACCAGGAGGAAGACGTGGAGCCACGGGGCATCTCGCACACCCTCTCCACCGCCGTGGACCCCCGGGACGAGACCTTCGCGGCCAACGCCCGCCGGAACCGCGAACTGCGCGACCAGCTGCACCAGACCCTGCGTCGCACCGCTCTCGGCGGCTCCGAGGCGTCACGACGTCGGCATCAGCAGCGCGGCAAACTGCTCCCCCGCGAGCGCGTGGACCGGCTGCTCGACGCCGGCAGCCCGTTCCTGGAGATCGGCGCACTGGCCGCCCACGGCATGTACGACGACGCCTCCCCCGGCGCCGGAATCATCACCGGCATCGGGCTGGTCCACGGTCGGCCCGTGATGGTGGTGTGCAACGATTCCACCGTCAAAGGCGGCACCTACTTCCCCGTCACGGTGAAGAAGCACCTGCGGGCTCAGCGGATCGCCCAGGAGAACCGGCTGCCGTGCCTCTACCTGGTGGACTCGGGCGGGGCGTATCTGCCGCTGCAGGACGAGGTGTTCCCGGATGAGGACCACTTCGGCCGCATCTTCTACCACCAGGCCCAGCTCTCCGCGCAGGGCATCCCGCAGATCGCCGCGGTCATGGGCTCCTGCACCGCCGGCGGGGCCTATGTGCCCGCCATGAGCGACGAGTCAGTGATCGTGCGGAACCAGGGCACCATCTTTCTGGGCGGGCCTCCGCTGGTGAAGGCGGCCACCGGAGAGGTCGTCACGCCCGAGGAGCTCGGGGGCGCGAAGGTCCACACCGCCGAGTCCGGCGTGGCGGACCACATCGCCGAGGACGACGACCACGCTCTCCAGATCCTCCGCGACATCGTCGCCACCCTCCCCGCTCCCGCGCCGCGGGCCTGGGAGCCTGCCTCCGAGGTCCGCCCCCCGCGGCTGGACGTGGGTGACCTGGACGGCATCATTCCCCAGGACGTCAATCAGCCCTACGACGTCCACGAGGTGATCGCCCGGATCGTCGACGACGGCGCCTTCCACGAGTTCAAACGCGACTACGGCACCACCTTGGTCACCGGATTCGCCCACGTGGACGGGCACCCCGTCGGCATCGTGGCGAACAACGGGATCCTGTTCTCCGAGTCCTCCCTGAAGGGCGCGCACTTCATCGAGCTGTGCGACCAGCGGGGCATTCCTCTGCTGTTCCTGCAGAACATCTCCGGGTTCATGGTCGGCCGTGACTACGAGGCCGGAGGAATCGCGAAGCACGGCGCCAAGATGGTCACCGCCGTGGCCACCACCCGGGTCCCGAAGATCACGGTGGTTATCGGGGGCTCGTTCGGGGCCGGGAACTACTCCATGTGCGGGCGCGCCTACTCGCCCCGGTTCCTGTTCATGTGGCCCAATGCGCGGATCTCCGTGATGGGCGGCGAGCAGGCCGCTTCCGTGCTGGCCACCGTGAAGCGCGACCAGCTCGAGGCCGCAGGCGAGACTTGGAGCCCCGAGGAGGAGGACGCGTTCAAGGCGCCGATCCGACAGACCTACGAGGACCAGGGACAGCCGTACTATTCCACCGCCCGGCTCTGGGACGACGGCATCATCGACCCCGCCGACACCCGCCGGGTGCTCTCCATGGCGCTGGAGGTCTGCTCGCGGACCCCGCTGCCGGCGTCGGGCTTCGGCCTGTTCAGGATGTAGGAGGCCAGCATGGACCAGCTCTTCACCACCGTCCTGGTGGCCAACCGCGGAGAGATCGCCTGTCGGGTGATCTCCACCCTGCATCGCCTGGGCATCACCGCGGTGGCCGTGCATTCCGAGGCCGACGTCGACGCCGCCCACGTGCGGATGGCTGACCGTTCGGTCTGCCTCGGCCCCGCCGCGGCCTCCGCCTCTTATCTGGACGTCGACGCCGTGATCGAGGCCGCCCGCACCACCGGGGCCGAGGCCATCCACCCCGGCTACGGCTTCCTCTCCGAGAACGCTTCCTTCGCGCGGGCCTGCGAGGCCGCCGGAGTCGTCTTCATCGGCCCCGGGGCGCAGGCGCTGGAGATCATGGGGGACAAGATCCGGGCCAAGGAGCATGTGGCCGCGGCCGGGGTGCCGCTGGTCGACGGCGTGTCCGCCCCGGGCCTCGACGACGACGCCCTGGTCGAGGCCGCCGCCGGGATGACCTACCCGGTGCTGATCAAGCCCTCGGCGGGCGGCGGCGGCAAAGGCATGCAGGTCGTGGAGCGCCCCGAGGAGCTGGCCGAGGCCCTGCCGGCGGCCCGCCGCGTGGCCCAGGCGGCCTTCGGCGACGACTCGCTGATGATCGAGCAGCTGATCCGCAGCCCCCGGCACATCGAGGTCCAGGTCCTCGCCGACTCCCACGGCGACGTCATCCACCTGGGCGAACGCGAATGCTCCCTGCAGCGCCGTCATCAGAAGGTGATCGAAGAGGCACCCTCCCCCCTGCTGCTGGACACCGAGGACGGTGAGCAGATCCGGGCCCGGCTGGGCGAGGCGGCGTGCCAGGCCGCCCGGAGCGTGGACTACCGCGGGGCCGGCACGGTCGAGTTCCTCGTCTCCGACGAGGACCCCGGGACGTTCTTCTTCATGGAGATGAACACCCGGCTGCAGGTGGAGCACCCCGTCACCGAGGAGATCACCGGGGTGGACCTGGTGGAGCAGCAGATCCGGATCGCCGCCGGTCAGCCCCTGGCGCTGACCCAGGAGGACGTGAGGCTGACCGGGCACGCCGTCGAAGCCCGGGTGTACGCCGAGCAGCCCGAGGCCGGGTTCCTCCCGGCCACCGGGACGCTGCTGCGACTCCACGAGCCCTCCGGCGAGGGGGTCCGTGTGGACACCGGACTGCGGGCCGGACAGGCCGTCGGCATCGACTATGACCCCATGCTGGCCAAGGTCATCGCCCACGCCGCGGACCGGGCCCAGGCCCTGTCCCGTCTGCACCGGGCGCTCGGACAGACGGTCATCCTCGGAGTGGAGACCAACCTGGCCTATCTGCGGGGCCTGCTCGACGATGACGACGTCCGGGCCGGACGCCTGGACACCACCCTGATCGCGCGGCGACTGCCGGACCTTGCACTCCCCCGACCGGACGACGATCTGCTCACCGCCGCCGCCCTGCTGGTCGCCCAGCCCCGGCCGGTTCCTGGCGAAGGATGGGCCTGCGACGGCTGGCGCGCCGCCGAGCAGGCCGTGCCCTCGGTGCTGGTCACCCACGCCGGTGCCGACGGCCACACCCTGACCACCACCGTCCCCCTCGACGGCACAGCATCCCTGGACGGCCCCGCCACGCCCGACGGCGGACCGGGCACCCACCTGCTCACCCGGCACGGGCGCAGCAGGCCGGTCGCCCTGGCCCGCGGAGACCGCTCCGACGCCGGGGTCGTCGTCTGGGCCTGGGCCGACGGGGTCACGGCACGGCTGACCGTGGCCGACCGGACCACCCAGACCCTGACCGCACTCGCCCAGCGGGAGGCGGAGCTCACCGAGGCCGCCCCCGAGGTGACCGCCCCGCTGCCCGGCACCGTGATCGCCGTCGCCGTGACCAGCGGCGACACGGTCCGCGCCGGGGACCCGCTGGTGACGATCGAGGCCATGAAGATGGAGCATCGGCTGCTCGCCCCGTTCGACGGGACGGCGAACCTCGCCGTCGCCGCCGGGGAGCAGGTGTCGCTCGGCCAGGTGCTGGCGACCGTGACGAAGGAGGAGTGAGAAGTGGATCTACGTATGGACCATGTGCTCAGCGAGGAGCATCAGGCCCTGAAGGAGGCCGTCCGCGACTTCACCCAGGAGGTGGTCGCCCCCGTCTCTGCGGCGCACGACGCCGACCATTCCTTCCCCTACGAGGTGATCGCCCAGATGGGTGAGATGGGGCTGTTTGGACTGCCGTTCCCCGAGGAGCACGGCGGGCAGGGCGGCGACTACTTCGCGCTGTGCCTCGCGCTGGAGGAGCTGGCGAAGGTGGACCAGTCGGTAGCGATCACCCTGGAGGCCGGCGTCTCTCTGGGGGCCATGCCCATCCACCGGTTCGGCACCGAGGCGCAGAAGCAGCGCTGGCTGCCGGAGCTGACCAGCGGGCGACGGCTGGCCGGGTTCGGGCTCACCGAGTCCGAGGCGGGCTCCGACGCCGGAGGCACCCGCACCCGGGCGGTCCTCGACGGCGACGAGTGGGTCATCGACGGCACCAAGGAGTTCATCACCAACTCCGGCACCACGATCACCTCCCTGGTCACCGTCACCGCCGTCACCGGGGAGCAGCAGCTGCCCGACGGCCGGACCAAGAAGGAGATCTCCACGATCCTGGTGCCCACCGACACTCCCGGGTTCACCGCAGAGCCCGCCTATGACAAGGTCGGTTGGAACGCCTCGGACACGCATCCGCTGACCCTGTCCGGGGTCCGCGTGCCGCAGGAGAACCTGCTCGGCGAGCGCGGCCGCGGCTACGCGAACTTCCTGGGGATCCTGGACGAGGGCCGGATCGCGATCGCCGCCCTGGCCACCGGCGCGGCCCAGGGCTGTGTGGACGAGGCGGCGCGCTACGCCAAGGAACGGGAGACCTTCGGCGCCGCGATCGGCACCAACCAGGCGATCTCCTTCAAGATCGCCCGCATGCAGGCCCGGGCGCACTCGGCCCGGCTGGCCTACTACGACGCCGCGGCCCGCATGCTGGAGGGCCGTCCCTTCAAGACCGAGGCCGCCATCGCCAAGCTCATCGCCGGGGAGGCCGCCATGGACAACGCCCGCGACGCCACTCAGGTGTTCGGCGGCTACGGGTTCATCAACGAGTCCGTCGTCGCCCGGCACTACCGGGACTCCAAGATCCTGGAGATCGGGGAGGGCACCACCGAGGTGCAGCTGATGCTGATCGCCCGGAGCCTGGGGCTGGACGCATGAGCGAGCAGCGGATCATCCAGCAGCGAGGGCTCTACCTGGACGAGATCGAGGTCGGGGCGGTGTACCGGCACGCACCGGGACGCACCGTCACCGAAGCGGACAACGTCGGGTTCACCACCCTGACCATGAACACCCAGTCCCTGCACCTGGACGCCCACTGGGCCGCCCAGCAGCCCTTCGGCCGGCCCCTGGTGAACTCGATGTTCACCCTGTCCACGCTGGTCGGCGCGTCCGTGGCGCAGCTGACGCAGGGCACCATCGTGGCGAACCTCGGCTTCGAGGCCGTCTCGTTCCCGCATCCGCTGTTCCACGGCGACACCCTGTACTCGGAGTCGGAGATCCTGGACACGCGCCCCTCCGGCTCCCGTCCCGGGCAGGGCATCGCCCGGATCCGGCATCGAGGCCGCAACCAGGAGGGCACCGTGGTGGCCGAATGCGTCCGCTCCGTGATGCTCTGGGTCTCCGAGGAGGCCCACCGGTCCGGCACAGCAGAAGGCACCTCAGGAGGATCCGCATGAGCCGCCGTCGTGAGGTCAGCGGTCGGGTGTTCACCGCCGGGCCCACCCTGCTGTTCTGCCCGGCCGATCGTCCCGAACGCTACGCCAAGGCCGCCGAGCGGGCCGATGCGGTGATCCTCGACCTGGAGGACGCCGTCGCCGAGCCGGACAAGCCCGCGGCTCGAGATCACCTGCGTGCGCACCTGGATACGCTGGCCGGCCCGGGGGGCGCGGACCTGCGGGCCCGGACGGTGGTGCGGATCAGCCCTGCTGACACCGGAGACTTCCACGCCGACGTCGCTCTGCTGGCCGGCAGCCCGGTGGAGCTGGTGATGCTCGCCAAGACCGAGTCCGCGCAGGACGTGGCCGCAGCCGCTGAGGCGCTGCCCGGGGTCGGACTGATCCCGCTGTGCGAGACCGCCGCAGGCGCCACCCGGGCCGAGCAGATCGCCTCCCACCCGCAGGTGGTGGCGGTGATGTGGGGCGCCGAAGACCTCATCGCCTCCCTCGGAGGCAGCTCCTCCCGGCGCGCGGACGGCCGCTACCGGGACGTGGCCCGGCAGGCCCGCGCCCAGGTGCTGCTCGCCGCCGCCACCCACGGCGCCGCCGGGATCGACGCGATCTATGCGGACATCGACGACGTCACGGGCCTGGCGGAGGAGGCCGCCGACGCGGTGGCCAGCGGCTGGGCGGCCAAGGCCTGCATCCACCCGTCCCAGGTGCCGCTGATCCGGCAGGCCTACGCGCCCACGGCCGAGGAGCTGGAGCACGCCCGCGCCCTCCTGGCGCAGGTGCCCCACCACGGCGGCGCCTTCCGGTTCCGCGGGGCGATGGTGGACCTGCCGCTGATCCGCCACGCCGAGCAGGTCGTGCGCCGGGCCGAGGCGGCCTCAGCTGCGTCGGCGGAACCGGTCACCCGGCAGCGGGCGCGATGAGGTGCCCTTCCAGGCGCGCAGCGCCCAGATGGTCATGGTGACCACCACCGCCCAGGCGCACAGCACCACCGCAGCCGGGACCACGCCCGGCTCGGAGATGAACGCGCCGACGGCGACCAGGGACACCTGCCCCGGGACGGTGGAGATCAGCCCCGCCACCAGGAAGTCCCGCTGAGAGACTCCGAACGCGCCGGAGCCGTAGTTGACCGGCCAGTACGGCAGGCCGGGCATGAGCCGCAGCGTGGCCACCGCTTGGAACCCGGCGTCGGCCAGATGCCGCTCCACGGTGTCGGCGTGGGTGCCCAGCATCTTCACCACGGTGGCGCGTCCGAGCGCCCGGGCCAGCCAGTAGGCGCCCCAGCAGCCGATGAACACGCCGATGACCGAGAGGGCGCTGCCCTCCACGATGCCGAACAGCAGCCCTCCGGTGACCGCCATGATCGTCACCGGGATGGGAGTCATGGCCACGATCGCGTACAGCAGCACGAACACGATCCAGGCCGCCCAGCCGAGGCTCTCCATGTCCGCACGCAGCTCGTCCACGGACGGCAGCCGCACGTTGAAGGCCAGCCAGAGCATCAGCAGCAGCACCAGGACGAGCAGCGTGTTGCGCAGATAGGTGCCCCACTGCAGGCCGGTCCTGCCCACAGGTGCGGGTGCTGCGTCGTCGGGCTGATCCTGACTCATCAGCACCACTGTACGGCGCTAGGCTGACACCTATGACCGCGGACACGACCTCTCAGCGCACCTTCCACGAGCTCTGCGCGGCCCGAGGCACGGCGTTCCCTGTGCTCACCGAGCGGCTGACCCTGAGCCCGTTCACGGCCGCCGACCTCGACGAGGTCTGGGAGTACTGGCGCCTGCCGGAGACCACCCACTGGATGTCCCGCCGGTACGAGGCCCCGGAGCAGCTCTGCGACCGGTGGCTGCCCCAGGGCTCCAAGTTCACCGTGCGACGCCGCAGCGACGGTGGGCTGGTAGGCGATGTGGGGGCGCGGCTGCAGGACGGATGGGCCCAGCAGGAGGCCGCCGATCACGCTCAGGGCACGCAGGTCGAACTGGACTGGACCCTCGCTCCGCAGCACCAGGCCCATGGATACGCCCGGGAGGCGGTACGGGCTCTCATGGAGCTGGTCGCTGACCTGGGTGTCCGCAGGATGCAGGCCGGCTGCTTCGCCGAGAACACCGGCTCCTGGCGGCTCATGGAGGCCCTGGGCATGCGCCGCGAGACCTCCACGGTCCGGGAGTCGCTGCACCGGGACCTCGGGTGGCGGGACGGCGTCGGCTATGCCCTGCTGGCCGAGGAGCTGCCGCCCCGTCATTGAAGGACAGGTGGACGGAGCACCGGCAGAACTTTGGGACAATGGACGGGTGACAGAACGCGAACAGGACCAGGCCCCGACCCCGCCCAAGCCCCAGCTGACCCCCGCCCAGTCGAAGCGGATCTCGCAGCCGATGATCGCGATGGTCATCACCATGGCCGTGACGGTCGGGGCGGTCGCCGCGTTCTACATGATGAACCCGGAGCCGGACGTGGAGCCCTACCAGCGGGACGAGGACGTCCACCAGGAGGCCGCCTACGTGGCCGACGTCGCCACCTTCGCTCCCCTGGCCCCTGAGGTGCCGGAGGGATGGTCCGCGAACTACGCCCGCTGGGAGACCCGTCCGGAGCACGGCGTGCCCGTCTGGGAGGTCGGCTACACCACCGACGCAGTGGACTTCATCGGCTTCGCCCAGACCGCCCAGGGCAATCCCACCTGGATCGCCGAGGAGACCCGGCAGGCGTCCCCCGCCGGCACACACACCGTGGACGGCCTGGAGTTCGAGGTCCGTGACGGCGACCGTGACCGCACCTATTATGTCCTCACCGAGGAGGAGAACGACGTCGACGGCACCACTGTGGTCATCGGCGGCGACGCCTCCGAGGAGGAGTTCGACCGCGCGCTGGAGGCCGTGGTGGCGTCCCTGGGCGAAGACCCGCGGGACGAAGCCGACGGTGAGGACTCCGACACAGACCAGTGATCCGCCCTACCCTCGTCTGAGAACACCTGCCGCCCAGCACCTCAGCCACCCCAAGAGGAGAACCATGACCGACGCCGCCAGTGCTTCCCCCACCCCCAGCCCCGCCGACGTCTGGGAGCGCCTGCAGGCCGGCAACGCCCGGTTCGTCTCCGGGGAGGTCGCCCACCCCAACCAGAACGCGGCCCGCCGCAGCTCGTTGACCGACGGGCAGCACCCGATGGCCGTGATCTTCGGCTGCTCGGACTCCCGGCTGGCCGCAGAGATCATCTTCGACGTCGGACTGGGCGACGTGTTCGTGGTCCGCACCGCCGGCCAAGTGATCGACGACGCGGTTCTGGGGTCCCTGGAGTACAGCGTGGACGTGCTGGAGGTCCCGCTGATCGTGGTGCTCGGCCATGACTCCTGCGGCGCCGTCACCGCCGCCATGGAGTCCGCCGCCTCGGCCACCACCCCCACCGGATTCGTGCGCAGCCTGGTGGAGCGCATCACGCCGTCCGTGCTGGCCGCCCAGCGCCAGGGACTGACCACGGTCAACGAGACCGTGGAGGAGCACGTGAAGCAGACGGTCTCGCGGATCACCGAGCACTCCCGCGCCATCTACGAGGCCGTCCAGGACGGCCGCACCGCGGTGATCGGTGTGACCTACCGGCTGGCCGAGGGACGCGCGGACCTGGTCGGCACCATCGGCGAAGTCTGAGCGCATCACACGACGCGCTTCACAGTGCGACGGCTCGACGCGGAGCCTCACCGGCGTCCATAGAATGGGCCCATGACCCAGAACTCTGCTGCTGAGACCGAATATCGCATCGAGCGCGACACCATGGGAGAGGTGAAGGTGCCCGCCCACGCGCTGTACCGGGCCCAGACCCAGCGCGCCGTGGAGAACTTCCCCATCTCCGGACGCACCCTGGAGCGCGCCCACATCGAGGCGCTGGCCCGAGTGAAGAAGGCCGCCGCCCTGGCCAACCAGGAGCTGGGCGTGCTCGACGGCGAGCTCGCCGAGGCCATCGCCGGCGCCGCCGAGAAGGTGGCCTCCGGTGAGCTGGACGAGCACTTCCCGGTGGACGTGTTCCAGACCGGCTCCGGCACCTCCTCCAACATGAACACCAACGAGGTGCTGGCCACCCTGGCCAACCAGGCGCTGCAGGAGAAGGGCTCGGACAAGGAGGTCCACCCCAACGACCACGTCAACGCCTCGCAGTCCTCGAATGACGTCTTCCCCACCTCGGTGCACGTGGCCGCCACCGGTGCGCTGATCAATGACCTCAAGCCCGCCCTGGCCTACCTGGCCGAGGCCCTGGAGGCCAAAGCCGCCGAGTTCGCCGACGTCGTGAAGTCCGGCCGCACCCACCTGATGGATGCCACCCCGGTGACCCTGGGCCAGGAGTTCGCCGGCTACGCGGCGCAGGTCCGCTACGGCATCGAGCGCATCGAGTCCTCCCTGCCGCGCGTGGCCGAGGTCCCGTTGGGCGGCACCGCCGTAGGCACCGGCATCAACACCCCCCTGGGCTTCGCGGAGAAGGCCATCGCCCACCTGGCCGAGGACACCGGCCTGCCCCTGACCGAGGCTCGCGACCACTTCGAGGCGCAGGCGAACCGGGACGGGCTCGTGGAGGCCTCCGGTCAGCTGCGCAACATCGCCTACTCGCTGATCAAGATCAACAACGACCTGCGCTGGATGGGTTCGGGCCCCAACACCGGGCTCGGCGAGATCGCCATCCCGGACCTGCAGCCGGGATCCTCGATCATGCCGGGCAAGGTGAACCCGGTCATCTGTGAGTCCGCCATCCAGGTGTGCGCCCAGGTGATCGGCAACGACACCACGGTGGCGCTGTCGTCCACCAACGGGGCCTTCGAGCTCAACGTCGGCATCCCGGTGATGGCGGCGAACCTGCTGGAGTCGATCCGCCTGCTGAAGAACACCTCCTACGTGATGGCGGACAAGATGATCTCCGGGCTCACCGCCAACGAGGATCGCTGTGCGTTCCTCGCCGGCGCCTCCCCCTCGGTGGTCACCCCGCTGAACAAGCACATCGGCTACGAGGCCGCCGCCGAGATCGCCAAGCATGCGGTCAAGAACAAGGTGACGGTCCGGGAGGCCGTGGTGGAGCTGGGCTACCTGGAGCGCGGCGAGCTCACCGAGGCGCAGCTGGACGAGGCCCTCGACGTGAAGTCCATGACCCAGCCGGGCTGATCCCCACCGCGCCGATCCCCACTCGCCCCTCCAGGAGGCCCTGTCATGTCCGCAGCCGTCGTCGCCGAGCTCGAGGCCGCACTGCCCGGACGGGTCACCACCGATCCGGCGGCCCTGCGGGCGCTGTCCACGGATCGGTCCGGCCATGTGGGTGAGGGGCTGCCGCTGGCGGCGGTCCACGCCGAGAGCGTCGAAGACGTCCAGCAGGTGTGCCGCACCGCCAGCGGCCACGCCACACCCGTGGTCACCCGCGGAGCGGGCACTGGACTGGCCGGCGGCGCCACCGCCGGGGACGGGGAGATCGTGCTGAGCCTGGAACGGATGGACCGTGTCCTGGAGATCTCCCCGCAGAACCGGCTGGCCGTCGTGCAGGCCGGAGTGATCAACGGGCGACTGGACGAGCAGCTGGCCGCCCACGGTCTCTGGTGGTCCCCGGACCCGGCCAGCAAGGACATCTCCACCGTGGGCGGCAACATCGCGATGAACGCCGGCGGTCTGCTGTGCGCCAAATACGGCGTGACCCGGGAGTCCGTGCTGGGACTGACCGTGGTGCTGGCCGACGGGCGCCGGCTCGACGTCGGGCACCGCACCGTCAAAGGCGTCACGGGCTACGACCTCACCGCCCTGATGATCGGATCGGAGGGGACGCTGGGGATCATCGTGGAGGCCACGCTGAAGCTGCGTCCGGCGGTGAGCGGGGAGACCCCGACCCTGACGGCGACCTTCAGCAGCATCGTCGACGCCGCGGCCGCCTCCTCGGCACTGGTCCACGCGGGTCACATCCCGGCCGCCATGGAGCTGTTGGATCGGCCCTGCCTGGACGCCCTGACCTCCTTCACCGGTGAGGACCCCTCGCAGGGCGGCAAGGCGTTCCTGCTGCTGCAGTGCGACGGAGAGTCCGCCGCGGCCGAGCTGCAGGCCTGCGCGACGATCCTGCAGTCCCATGGGGGCCATGTCCAGGTGGCGCGCGACCAGGCGGAGGCGCAGCGTCTCTTCGGGCTGCGCCGGCAGATGTTCCCGGCGCTGGAGGCCCGCGGCACTCCGTTGATCGAGGACGTGGCCGTGCCGCTGGACCGCATGGCGGACGCCTTCGCCGAGATCCGTCGCATCGAGCAGGACTGCGGGGTGCTCATCCCCACCGCCGCCCACGCCGGCGACGGCAACCTGCACCCCACGTTCTCCTTCGAGGGCCACCGTGTGCCGGAGCGGATCTGGGAGGCCGCCGGACGGATCTTCGAGATGGCGCTGGCCATGGGCGGCACGCTGACCGGGGAGCATGGTGTGGGACTGCTGAAGCGCCGGTGGCTCGTCGACGAGCTCGGCGCCGACCAGTTCGCCCTGCAGCGGCAGATCAAGGAGCTCTTCGACCCCGCCGGGATCCTGAATCCGGGGAAGGTCTTCGCCGAGCTCAGCCGGTGAGGAGCCGGGCCGGGGCGCCGTCGTCGAGCGCCCACCCGATGACCATCCGCTGATCCTCGGCCAGCGGTTCCGGCAGGGCGGAGACCGGGTACCAGCCGACCTCCACCGACTCGTCGTCGTTGACCCGCGGATCGCCCGAGACCGGCTCCATCTCCAGGACGGTGTCCAGGTAGCGGCAGCGGTCGCCGTTGCCGTACTGCACCAGGTGCGTGGCGAAGACCCCGGCCACTCGCACCGGACGGGCGACGACCGCCGTCTCCTCCTCGATCTCCCGGACCGCGCCCTCGCCGGGCTGCTCGCCAGGCTCCAGGATCCCGGAGGTGACGGTCCACGCGCCGTTGTCGCTGCGCTTCACCAGCAGCACCTCCGGCTCCTGCAGCGGGGCGCCGCCGTCGTGCCGGCGCACGACCACACCCCGGACGGCAGGGATCCACAGATCAGCGGTGCCGATGTGGGTACGCAGGTCACGGATGAAGTCAGGTGTGGGTGCCATCGGCTGCCAGCGTAGCCGCTCAGCTGCCGATCAGCGCCAGCGCCGTGCCGATGATCAGGAACGGGCCGAAGGCGATCCTGGTCCGCCGATCGGCCTGGCGGGTGATCAGCAGGATGATGGCCACCACCCCGGCCAGGACGAAGGAGAGCACGACGGCGGCGGCGACGGTCACCCAGCCGAGGAAGCCCGTGTAGAGGCCCAGCACGACTGCGAGCTTGACATCCCCCATGCCGATGGACGGCGGGTGGACGAGTCGGACCAGGAGGAACACGAACCCCCAGAGCAGCCCTGCCGCCACGCCGCGCAGCAGCCCGGGAAGATCACCGAGCAGCAGGGCCACCAAGATCAGGATCCCGGTGGTCACCCCCGCCCACGGGTAGAGGATGCGGTTCGGGAGGCGGTGCTCGGTCAGGTCGATGAAGCTCAGCGCCACCGCGCACACCGCGAAGATGGCACCTCCCAGGAGCAGCAGCGCCCCGGCGAGGAATTCCGCACCAGACCCCGAGGTCATGAGGTCACCGATGAAGAGGATCACCTCTCCAGCCTACGGAGGATCCCTTCGCCGGTGGAACCGGTCACCGCCGGCCTGTGGACGGTCCGTCCTGTCAGACCAGTGGGCCGCTCCGCCGGGCCGTCACATATCGGCAGCAGCTGGTCGTCATCGAGCTCGTCCCGTCGGTGATCCCGACACCCGGGCCGTCTCGACGTACACGACGCCGACGGGCTCGTCCCCGTCGAGCACCACCAGCGGTCCGGCGACGCCGTCGGGAGGCGGGGCCGAGTCCACCGAGACCTCCCCGACGAAGGCCTCCTCTGCGGAGGCGCAGAGCTTGTGCCGCCACTGCGGAGCTTCAGACTGTCTCAGTCGGTGGAGACGGTCGCGGGGAATCACGCCCTGCGGCTGGTGCGCCAGCCCCAGGACCACCAGGCATCCCTGCTCGGGCATCCGGTCGGCGGCCTCCCGCAGCGTCTGGGTGCAGGAGATCGTCGCACCGATCGGCACCATGACCTCCCGCACGGTGGTGCCCTGGCGTCCGGTCGACTCCGTCGCAGGCGAGGACTCGTCCCACTGCGCGGGAGCGTCGTCGGGCAGCGGAAGGTCCAGGCTGATCGTGGGCACGTCAGCGCGTGCGTTGTGCTCGGCCACATGGTCCATGACCTGGTTCCGGGCGTCGGGGTCGACCTCGTCGAGACCGCAGAGGCTCACGACCAGCTCGGGACTGTCGGGCAGGTGGGCACGGCGCTCCAGGAAGGTGATCAGCCGCGGCGCGGTCCGCGCCGTCAATGCTCCACGGACCCTGACCCTCAGGGCCCCGCGCAGGCTGTCGGGAGCGACATCGATGTCAAGAGGGCTGTGCATCATCCACTCCTCGGACGGTGCAGAAGACGGGCCTGCTGCTAGACCCGACTACCACTGAATCATAGGGAATGCATTCTTTGGAAGGGTCTGTCGGCCGCCGAGGGGTATCCGGCCGTCAGACGCTCCCGCTGGCCGCATCGTGGCCTATATTGGGCGGATCTGCGCCGACGCCCGCGGGAAGGACCCCCACGCCGAGAGGACCTGCGATGACACCGGACGACCGCCCCGCCTCCCCGGCGGAGAGGCTCTACGACCTGCTGGCCGAGAACGACGATATGTCCGGCTTCCTCCACGACCTGGCGCGCCTGTCCGCCGTCGAAGTCGGTGTCCCGGGAGCCACCGAATGCGGAGTCCTGTTGAAGCGGGATCGTCGCAATGTGGTGGTGGGGTGGAGCAGCCCTCACGCGAAGACGCTCGATGAGACCCAGGCGGGTTTCGACGAAGGGCCCTGCCTCGACGCTCAGCGTACTGAGACCCTCATCCGGGTCCCGGACGTCCGCTACGAGACCCGCTGGCCCGCCTACATGGAGGCTGTGCGTCAGACGGGCCTCCGCAGCATCCTCGCCGTGCCGCTCACCTTGCAGGGGGCCGGGGCCGCGGCCATGAACTTCTACACGCCGGAGCCGTCCGGATTCGGAGACGCAGACGTCGAGCGCGCCCGTGACCACGCCGCGCTGGCCTCTCGAGCTTTGTCCGTGGCGGTCAGGATCGCCCGAGAGGCCGAGGAGGCCGCAGACCGTCGCCGGGCGATGGAGTCCAGGACCGTCATCGACGTAGCGGTGGGCGTGATCATGGCCCAGAACCGGTGCAGCCAGGGAGAAGCGTTCACGATCCTGCAGAGAGCTTCCAATAATCGGAACGTCAAGCTGCGGAACCTCGCCACCGAGCTGGTGGCCTCCGTGGGACAGTCTGAACCCAGGACAGCGTTCGACGCGTGAGCGCCCTCCGTACCCCTGTCCACCACATCGTCAAGCCTGTACCCTGAATCACTATCTCCGTGAGACGAACTGAATTGTCTGAGGGGTCCATCATGGGCGAAGCATGGCGTGAAGCACGACTGATTCCCACATCCGGAATCAAGGGATCAACCGATCAAGAAGTCAGAGCCACCTCAGCCTTGCTCGCTGTGTTGAGCATCGTTCCCAGCTTCTCCCATGCCGTGCTGAAGCAGTGCGGAGCACCGCTGGGCCGGGTGCGCGCCAACGTCGAGTGTTTCGTCGAAGTCGCTTTCGAGGACAAGAAGTCCAAACGGACACCGCGACCCGACGGACTGATCCGCGTCACACGGGGGACGACGGTCTGGACTGCTCTCGTCGAGGTCAAGACCCAGGCGAACCCTCTCGAGAAGGGCCAGGTCGAAAGCTATATGGAAGTGGCCAAGGAGAACGGGTTCGACGCCGTCATCACCATCTCCAACGAGATCCCGCCCATCCAGGGAGCACACCCGCTGTCTCTCGACGGTAGAAAGCTCAGGGCTGTTCCTGTCTTCCATTTCTCCTGGGTCCGACTCATCTCTATCGCCATCATGGAGCGGGAAGTCCGTGGAATCGAAGACAATGAACAGCAGTGGATTCTCGGCGAGCTCATCCATTACCTCGAACATGAGAACTCCGGAGCACTCGAGTTCACCGATATGGGCCCCTCCTGGACCGGCGTGACGGAGTGTGTGAAGACAGGACTCATCCGTCGCAACGATTCCGAGGTACTTGATGTCGCCACACGTTTCGACGGACTCATCCGCTACAGCTGCCTCAAGCTCGGACAGCGCCTGGGAGTCGACGTCGCTCCGCGACTGCCTCGGAAACTGCGCGACGATCTGAACGCCCGGGCAGCCCAACTGGCATCAGAGCTTGAGAATGAGGCTAGTTTCTCCGCCACGATCCGTATTCCTGGGACTATCAGCGACGTGGACATCCGTTGCGACCTGAGAGCCCGACAGGTTCACATCTCGACGACATTCCCGGCGTCGGGACACGCCAGGAACGTCACCAGGATCAACTGGCTCCTCCGCCCGCTCGATGGCGACCTGTCAGACGTCGTCGTGGAAGCCCATGGAGCTCGCCGACGTCATGCGGCACCCCTGGAGGAGTTTCGACACGATCCCAAGGAGGCGCTCCCTGCTGACTTCCCTGAGATCACGAGCTTCACCGTCTCTCGCATGAGCCACCTGGGCCTGCAGAAGACCACGAAGGGCAAGGATTCCTTCATCAACTCGGTCATGGTGGCGCTCGACGAGTTCTACGCGATGATCCACCAACGGCAACGGACATGGACCCCGCCTGCACCCCAGTACCGATCCCGACCCGACGAGGCCCGCGGCGACGAGGTGTACTCATCTGAAGAACTTGCCGCAGCAGCGACAGAGAACCCAGGAGAACTTGAGGAACTGCCGGCACCGACGCCCGAGGGCTGAGCGAGGAGACTTTCCGTCACCCTCGCTCCCTACAATGGAGACCAGGTCAGGACGGTGACGGGACCGGCAGCGAGCTCAGGGAGCGAGGCAGCATGAGGGACATCTCCGCGTCGAGGGGACCGGCGGGCGAGCCGCAGGGCCGCGACTCTTGGGGCACCCTGTGGCAGGACGCCCGGCGGCACCTGGTGCGCACGTTCGCGCCCGTGGTGGTCCCGGTGCTGGCGATGTGGGCGGTCTGGCTGATCAGCATCGCGGCCGGCGACTGGTTCAATCGCAGTTTCGGGCTGCGGCCCCGGACCCTGGACGGGCTCTCCGGCATCCTCTTCACTCCCCTGCTGCACAGCGGCTTCGGACATGTCATGGGCAACACGATGTCCTGGCTGCTGCTGGGCGGCCTCATCGCCCTGCTGGTGCGGCGCTTCCTGCTGGTGATGACCAGCATCTGGCTGATCTCCGGCTCCCTGCTCTGGCTGATCGGACGCCCGGCGAGCAACTGGATCTGCAACCACCCCGACGGCTTCGACGCCTGCATCACACCGCTGCAGGTGGGCGCCTCCGGGGTCATCTACGGGTTCGCCGCGTTCCTGGTGGCCTATGGGCTGATGACCCGCCGAGTGCTCGCCGTCGTCTGCGCCCTGTTCGTGCTGTTCTTCCAGGGCATCTCCCTGATACTGGGCATGCTCCCGATCACCTCAGGCCAGGGGGTGTCCTGGGAAGGACACCTGGCCGGGGCGGTCGCCGGCGTCGTCGTGGCGTTCTTCTTCACGAAGCAGGCCCGAGCCGACCGTGCGGCCCGGGCCTGATCCGGATGAGGGAGGGTTCGCCTCTCAGGGAGTCTCCAACACCTCGGTGACCAGCGCGGCGATCCGTGAGCGCTCCGACCGAGTGAGGGTGACGTGGCCGAACAGCGGGTTGCCCTTCAGCAGCTCGACGACGGCGGCGACGCCGTCGTGCCGGCCCACCCGCAGGTTGTCGCGCTGGGCGACGTCGTGGGTCAGCACGATCTTGGAGTTCTGGCCCATGCGGCTCATCACGGTGAGCAGCACGTTCTTCTCCAGCGACTGGGCCTCGTCCACGATCACCCAGGCATCATGGAGTGATCGCCCCCGGATGTGGGTCAGTGGCAGCACCTCCAGCATGCCCCGGTGGGTCACCTCCTCGAGGACGTTCTCACTGACCAGCGCTCCGAGGGTGTCGTAGACGGCCTGGCCCCAGGGGTTCATCTTCTCCGCCTCGGTGCCGGGCAGGTAGCCCAGCTCCTGGCCGCCGACGGCGTAGAGCGGCCGGAACACGATGATCTTCCTGTGCTCGCGGCGCTCCAGGACCGCTTCCAATCCGGCGCACAGGGCCAGCGCGGACTTCCCCGTCCCCGCGCGACCCCCCATCGAGACGATCCCGACCTCCGGGTCCATGAGCATGTCGATGGCCAACCGCTGCTCGGCGGAACGGCCGTGGAGGCCGAAGACCTCCTGGTCCCCGCGGACGACCTCCACATGCGTGGCCCGCGGCTCGTCCGCCAACGGCTCACCGGCCGAGGCCTTGACACGGCCCAGCGCCGAGCCGCTGCCGGAGGAGATGATCAGCCCGGTGTTCGCCGGGAGGTCGGAGGCCTCTTCGAGGTCGATCCGCTCCCCGGCGTAGAGCTCGGAGACCTGCTGCTCGGTGGCGGCGATCTCCGCCAGCCCGGTCCATCCCGAGTCGGTCACCCATTCGTTCCGATACTCATCGGCCTCGAGCCCCATGGCCGAGGCCTTGACCCGCATCGGCAGGTCCTTGGAGACCACGGTGACGTCCCGGCCCTCATCGGCGAAGCTCTTCGCCACCGCGAGGATGCGGGAGTCGTTGTCCGTGCCGCGGAACCCGTGGGGCAGGACGTCCAGGGAGATGTGGTTGAGCTCCACGATCAGGTGCCCGCCCTCCTCGTTGAGCGGAATCGCCTGGTTCAGCGCCCCGTGGGCGACGCGCAGGTCGTCCAGGAGCCGCAGAGCGGACCGGGCATAGTAGCCCAGATCGGAGTCATGACGTTTGCTCTCCAACTCGGAGATCACGACGACGGGGATGATCACCTCATGCTCGGCGAACCGCAGGATCGCCTTCGGGTCCGAGATCAGGACCGAGGTGTCGAGCACATAGGACTTCTGGGCGACCTCCTGGGCGACAGAGTCGGCCGAGTGCTCGGCAGGTGCTGGGACTTCAGTGGTGACGGCCACGGTTACTCCAGTCCGGAAACGAGAAGAGGCCCCGCCGTGCGGTCGTCCACGGCGCTCACCAGGAGCGTGGACGTCCACGTCGACGGAACCTCAGGTGTTCCCGCATCGATGGTCGGACGTTGGCTGCGGTTCGACCCCCACCAGGGGCCGGACCGACCCCTGCTGCCACTCGGCATATGTGTGGGCCTTCCCGGTCAGATACCTGACAGTCCCCAGACTAGGGGCTGGGTGGGGCCTGAGCGCGTCAGCTGTGCGGAGTGTCACATGACGATTCGGTGAACGCTGTGCGACGGCGTCGTCACGGCCGGGCCCTCAGCTGCCGAACCGGCGCTGTCGCTGGGCGTAGTCACGCAGGGCGCGGACGAAGTCCACGCGGCGAAAGTCCGGCCACAGGGCCTCGCAGAAGTAGAACTCGGAATAGGCGGACTGCCACATCAGGAAGCCGCTGAGCCGCTGCTCCCCCGAGGTGCGGATGATCAGCTCCGGATCAGGCTGCCCGCGGGTATACAGCCACTGAGAGATGGATCCGGGCGTCAGATCCTCAGCCACCTCGGAGAGCCCCCGCCCCGCGGCCTCGGCATCACGCAGCAGGTCCTTGACCGCATCCACGATCTCCTGTCGGCCCCCGTACCCGACGGCGACGTTGACATGCACCACCGGGGCCTGCTCCCGGCTCCGCCGCACGATGCGTCGGATGCTGCCGGTGCGGGTCGTGACAGTCTCGGCCTCAGTGCCGGTGCCGGCATCGGTGTCGTCGCCCCTGCCTCCGGAGGCCTCCGACACCGGCTCCGCTGCCGCGGCGTTGCGCTCGCCCAGCTGACGCAGCCGGGCGGCCAGCGGCTCGGGCAGCATCTCCAGAGCCCCCACCGGGTGGACCCTGACCGGACGGCCGCCGGGGCGACTCTCGGCGAGACGGTCCAGCGTGTCGCCGATGATCTCCATGAGCTGGTCGAGCTCGTCGGCGGAACGGTTCATGTTGTCGGTGGAGAGCATGTACAGAGTCACCGTCGGGATCCCCAGATCGGCGCACCAGTCGATGAACTCCACGATCTTGTTGGCCCCGGCGAGATGCCCGTCGGCGGTCGGCGTGCCGGCCAGCTTGGCCCAGCGGCGATTGCCGTCCACCACCACTCCGATGTGCTGAGGCATCCTGTCCCTGGGCAGGGCGCGGCTGAGCCGTGACTCGTACATGCTGTAGGCCAGATTCCTCAGCCCCATGCGGCCTCCATCGGTCAGCGCCGTCTCGTGCTCCACCACGGTACCGCCCAGTACGGCTGATCCGTTGACACCCCGTGGAGTATTTGCGATAGTGAACTCACGACTGACGACCAGACGGAAGCAGCTGATCCCCATGGCACAGCGCAGTGACCACCCCCGTGACCGTGAGAAACCGGTGCCCAGGTCTGCCCGGTCCCGCGGCGGATCGCTGCGGCATGCCGCCGTCGTCGGCGTCGTCCTGCTGGCCCTGGGCTGCGGCCCCGAGAGCACCCCGCCGCCAGCGGAGCCGACCGAGGAGCCGACCGCGGAACCGAACGAGGAACCGAACGAGGAACCGAACGAGGATCCTGACGACGCCGACGACGCCGACGAGGAGGACGAGGAGCCGGACCTCACGGAGCCGGTGGTGGTGGAGCAGACCGTGTGGAACTTCGACGCCATGGAGGAGGTCGATCTGCGGGTCGTGGTCCACCCCTTCGTCCGTGTCCCCACCGGCGAGGACGAGGACGGACTGCTCAACGGACTCATCACCTATGAGGTGACGTCCCCCGACGGCGAGTACCACCTGGAGCGCTACGGCGTGCACCCTCACGAGGTGCGCGTGGTGGACACCGAGGCGATGACGCTGTCCTTCCCCGCCTACGCGACCGACGGCACCTCCGAGGAACACCTGGCGGACGTCGAACAGGCCAGCGCTCGGGCCGGGGACGGGCCGGTCCGCTGGGCAGGGGTCCACCGCGACCCCGGCACCGACGCCACGGCTGTGCTGCTGCCCTACCTGGGGCTGATCGAAGACGTCGGGGTCGTCGACGCCGACGAGGTGGACACCTCCGACTACCTTCCGGTGCAGGATGCGCTGAGCGAGCTGGTGGAGGTCCACGAGACCACCTGGAACCTGCAGGTCCACCGGGAGCTCGCCGACGGCGACGTCCAGATCCGCGAGTCCGACCACGAGGCCACGATCACTCTGGACTCCGACATCCTCTTCGACATCGACGAGCACACGCTCACCGACGACGCGGACGCCGCCCTGCAGGCCACCGCCGAAGAGCTCCAGCGTGCTGACGGCGGGGAGCTCGAGATCATCGGTCACACCGACGACGTACGCTCCTTGGAGCACAATCAGCAGCTCTCCGAGGATCGGGCCGAGGCGGTGCACCAGCGGCTCGGCGAGCTGACCGACCTGGAGGACTTCACCGTCAGCACCGACGGCCGAGCCTTCCACGAACCGGTGGCCAGCAACGACTCGGATCAGGGTCGGGCCCTCAACCGGCGGGTGGAGCTGCACTACACACCTGGCCTCGCGGCCGACTCCCCGTCCGAGGAGTCCGACGACGGCGACACGAGCGGCGACGACGACGTCACCGAACTCCCGCCCACCGACGGACCGGTGGGCACCGCGGATGAGCCGATCACTGTCAGCGGCCCCCACGGGGGTGCGGTGGAGGTCACCGTGGAAGAGGTCCGCCCCGCCGGCGACCTGCTGGTCGGCCGTGTGCGGGTGGAGGTGACCGAACCCTTCGACGGCGAGGAGCACGCCGGCCCGCTGGCCTGGGCACTGAGCTTCGGGGACCTGGGCATGCACGAGGGGCACGACAACCCCTACAGCCCAGGACATCAGGTGGACGCGCTGACGCTTCTTGTCGGGGACGAGCGGCAGTTCCCGCTGGAGCTCGGCAGCACGGAGCACGTCGAAGGCTCCGACAGGGACGGGTTCATCATCGAGCACGGCGACCCCTGGCGGGTGATCGCCGGCGATCGGGGATTCGGCCACGATGCCGACGCCGAGGTCGGCGCCTGGGCGGTGGCCACCGTGCTGTGGCCGACGACCGGCCAGGATGAGGTGGTCGTCGACGTCCCCGGGCGCAGCGAGCATGCCGAACGCCCGTGGTCCCAGCCGTGGCGGGCGGTGGACGTCCCCGTGGAAGCGGAGCACTGATCGGCAGGGCGCCGATGCCCATCCGCCCACGTCATCCCAGGTCACCGCAGGAGCCCACCCGGTAGCATCGCCCTATGGACGGAACAGCACTCATCGCCCCCGCTGCTCTCCTCCACTGCTCGCTGCTGATCGTCGTCGCCTGCTTCACCGGCCGCTCCGGGCCGCGCAACGACCTCATCGGGATCCGCACCTGGGCCACGACCGCATCAGAGAACGCCTGGGAGACCGCCCATGCGGCGGCGCTCCCCTGGAGCTGGGCCACGGTGGGCACGAGCGCCGCCTCGCTGACCGTGGGCGTCATGCTGTACAGCACAGGACGCCCGCTCCCGGCGGGCGTGGAGGGGTGGTACACCGGAGCCTGCATCGCCGCCTTCGGGGCGGTCATGGCAGGCTTGGTGCTCCGGGCCGACCGTGCGGCCAAGCACATCCTGATGCATGAGGTCCTCGACGAGGGGTCACCGGCAGATCCCTGAGACTCGGCAGCGCCGCGGCACGCCGTCCTGTCCCACGAGATGAGCCCTTCGACACAAAGTTACCCATTGGTCACTTGGGGTCACTAGACTGGTTCCATGGCACCGCAGTCTGACCTCGACGCCCGCCGGGCACGCGTCGACGACCACCACCGGCCCGCCGGCGCACACGGCTCCGGCAGCGCGCAGCCCAGCGGCGGAGTCGCACCGGTCGATCGCCTGTTCGACTCCGAGATGCCGCTGAAGCCGAAGATGCGCGGCTGGCTCCACGCCGGCATGGTCCCTCTCGCCCTGGCCGCCGGGATCGTGCTCATCGCCCTGGCCCCCACCGGGACGCTGCGCGCCGCCTCCGTGGTCTACGCGATCACCGGGCTGCTGCTCTTCGCCGTCAGCGCCACCTACCACCTGGGCCGCTGGTCCCCGCGCACGAAGCTGCTGCTCAAACGCCTAGACCACACCAACATCATGCTCATCATCGCCGGGACATACACGCCCCTGACCCTGGCGCTGCTGCCTGCCCCGAAGGACCTCATCCTGATGATCGGCGTGTGGGTCGGAGCACTGGGCGGCGTGGCCTTCCGACTGTTCTGGACGTCGGCGCCGCGCTGGCTCTACACCCCCGTCTACGTGATCCTCGGGCTCGCCGCGCTCGTCTTCCTGGGAGACTTCTTCGCCGCCGACCTCGTAGCCGCGATCCTCATCTGCGCCGGCGGCGCCGCCTACATCACCGGGGCCGTGTTCTACGCGCTGAAGCGCCCCAACATCTCCGTGCAGTGGTTCGGCTTCCACGAGCTCTTCCACGCCTGCACGCTCATCGGGTTCATCTGCCACTACATCGCCATCATGTTCGCCCTGCTGGGCTGATCGCCTCCAACGCCTCCTCCACGGTCCCCACCGGCGGAAGACACACCATCGCCGAGGGCGCATTGAGACACACGCTGAGCTGAAGCCCTCCGGCAGGCGCATCCGCAGGCAGCTCCACCGGCTCCACCGGGATCCCCGCCAGCGCGGCCGTCCGGCGCACCTGCCGGGCGTCGTCGACGTCGGCGGCCAACATCCGCAGCGCCGGCGAGCGCCGCGCGGCCCGGCGCGCCACCACCAGGCTCGCCCCCGCCACCGTCGGCGCCTTCGCCGCCACCAGCCGCACATGGTGCAGCAGGTCCGTGGCCCGCAGCTCCAGCGGCACCTCCAGGGCCTCGGCGGTCTGCAGCGCGCCCGCCAGGCAGGCCACCGCACTCCGCTCGGGGCCGTCCAACGGTCCGGCCAGGCTGGGGCCCGCCTGGGCGGCGGTGAGCAGTCCGTCGTCGTCGAGGTTCTCCAGCACCTCCCAGTCCTGCTCCCCCTGGCGGGTGAAGGAGGCCAAGGTAGCCCGCAGAACCGCGACGCCGCGGTCCAGCCAGGACCGCCGGCCCGTGGCGGAGCTCAGGGCGAAGCAGGCTGAGGCCACCTCGGCATGATCCGCCACCGTGCCCGGGCGGCCGTCGGTGCGACCCCCGTAGGAGACCCGGGCGACGCCGGAGACGCCGCTGCCCCCGTGCTGGACATGCAGGCCCCACAGCGACTCGGCCAGCTCCTCGGCGAGGTGCAGCGGCTCATCCTCGCCCCACAGCATCGCGGCCTCGGCCAGGGAGCGGACCGCCGTCGCGTTCCAGGAGGCCACCACTTTCTCGTCCCGACTCGGCTGGGGTCGGGAATCCCGGCGCCGCAGCAGCTCGGCGGCCACCGCCTCCCAGTCCTGCTCGTCCTCCGCGCTCAGTGGGGCGGAGAAGTGCAGGGTGCGGCCGGTGGTGACGTCCACGTGGCCACCCTCCGGCGGGGCGCCGCGGCTCAGCGTGGCCAGCCGGCGAGCCTGGTCCATGCCCAGCCCGGCGGTACGGGCGGCGTCGACGATCTCGGCATCGCTGAACAGGTACGTGCCGCCTTCGACGTGACGGCCCTGCTCATCCACCGTGTCCGCGTCCAGTGAGGATGCCAGCAGGCCTTCGGCAGTGACCATGCGGCGACGCAGCCACCCGATGGTGGCCCGCGCCCGATGCTCGGCACGGCGCCGCTGCGCCGCGGAGGCGGCCGGGTGCACGCTCAGCCGTGCCAGATGCCCCAGCAGCTGGGCGTTGTCCGCCAGCATCTTCTCGAAGTGCGGCACCATCCAGGCACGGTCGGTGGCATACCGGGCGAAGCCGCCGTCGAGCTGATCGAACAGGGCGGAGCGACCCATCGCCTCCAGGGTGCGCACCGCCAGCTCTCCGGCGATCTCGTCCTGCTCGTGCGTGAGGCGAGAACGCCAGAAGGACTCCTCCAGCAGGAACCCCAGCAGCGGTGAGGGCGGGAACTTCGGGGCGGCGCCGAAACCGCCGTGGACGGTGTCCTCCTCACCGGCCAGGGTCGCCAGGGCATCCGCGACCCACTCGTCGGAGGCGCTCTCAAGGCTCGCCGCGGTGCCGCCGTCGGCGTCCTCGTCGCCCAGGACCGGGCTGAGCGCGATCTGCGACTGCTGTCGCCGCTGCGCACCGAGCGCCTGGGCGATCTTCTCCGCCGAGTCCTCCACCTCCTGACGGCGCTGCGTCCACGCCGCGTGGACGGCGTCGAGCACCTCCCGGAAGGCCGGCACACGGCCGCGCCGCAGCGGCGGGAAGTAGGTGCCGGCGTGGAAGACCCGCCCGTCGGGCAGGGTGAACACGCTCATCGGCCACCCGCCCTGGCCGGTCAGCGTCTGGGTGGCGGCCATATAGGCGTCATCGACGTCCGGATGCTCCTCCCGGTCCACCTTCACCGCCACGAAACGGGAGTTCAGCACCGCCGCGGTCTCCTCGTCCGCGAAGGACTCCCCCGCCATCACGTGGCACCAGTGGCAGGCGGCATAGCCGATGGAGAGGAACACCGGCACATCCCGACGCCGGGCCTCCTCGAAGGGCTCCGGCCCCCACGGGTGCCAGTCCACCGGATTCTCGGCATGCTGACGCAGGTACAGAGAAGGGCTCTCAGCCAGACGATGTCCCATGACGCCAGTCTCCCGCAGCGCCTGCGGCCGCGTCGATGGCGGCCCACCTGGCGCGGGCCCCATACTGGTCCCCAGGCCCGACCCGCACGAGGAGATGACGATGGCGCGACCCCTCACCCGGAACGACGACGAACGCGCCGTGCTCGCCCGGCTCGCCACCGGCATCAGCTACGAGGTGATGCCCTTCTCCTCCACCGTGGGAACGGTCCGCGCCCATGTGCCCACCGAGGTGCCGCTGACCGTCACCGCCACCGGCGGCAAGGGTTTGGAACCCACCATCGCCACGTCGATCGCCCTGCGGCAGGCCGGCTACACCGTGGCCCCGCATCTGGCGGCCCGGCTCATCACCGGCCCCGAGGAGCTCGACAAGATCCTCACCCGCCTCGAGGCCGGCGGGGTGGACAGGCTGTTCGTCATCGCCGGCGACGCCGGACAGCCCGCCGGTGTGTTTACCGAAGCCCTGGACGTCCTGCGAGCCCTCCAGGACCGCACGCACCTGTTCAAGGACCTCGGCATCGGCGGATACCCCGAGGGGCACGCCGGCCTGTCCGCGGAGCAGGTTCGTCAGGCCATGCGGGACAAAGCCCCCTACGCCCACAGGATCCTCACCCAGATCTGCTTCGACGCCGACGCCTTCCTCCGCTGGGGCGCCCAGCTGCGGACCGACGGCGTGGAGCTGCCGGTCTACGCGGGGATGCCCGGGCCCGTCAGTCGGCAGAAGCTCATGAGGATCTCCGCCTCCCTGGGCCTGGGGCAGTCCGCGAACTTCCTGAAGAAGCAGCGCACCATGCTGTGGAGGTTCTTCTCCCCCGCCGGCTACAGCCCCGACGGCCTCGTGCGGGGCCTGGTGCGCGGCCTGCCGGAGAGCCGCGCGCACATCGCCGGATTCCACCTGTTCACCTTCAACGAGATCGCCGCCACCGAGGCCTGGCGACGCCGGCTCCTCGCCGAGGCCGGCCTGGGCTGAGGCGCCGCCGCCGTCGTCGGTCCGCCCCGAGGTCCTCAGCGGTCCCCGTGACCGCCACCACGCCTCCGTAACCTGGCGACATACGCGGAATAGTGCGGACAAGCGCCCCGTTCCTCCCTCCGTGCCGCGGCAGACGCCTGCCGCCTGACGTGAGACCACCCCGGACCCGGAGTCCGGAACGACCTTGGAACGGAGCACCCCCATGTCTGCACCTGCGCAGTCCGCAGAGACGACGTCCGACTCGCCACCGGCCAGGCGGCTGCCCGCCTGGATGACGTCCTTCGGCAACCAGATCCTGGCCGCCCTCATCCTGGGGCTGGCCGTCGGGTTCCTCGCCCGCGGCATGGGCGGCACCGAGGAGGACCCGAACTGGCTGACGGCCACCGTCACCGAGGTCGGCGGCATCTACGTGTCCCTGCTGACCGCCGCCGTCGTGCCGCTGGTGTTCACCGCCGTGGTGACCTCCATCGCCCAGCTGCGCGAGGTCACCAACGCCGCACGGCTCGCCGGCCAGACGCTGCTGTGGTTCGCCATCACCGCGTTCATCTCGGTGCTCATCGGGATCGCGATCGGCGTGATCGGCCAGCCCGGCCAGCACACCGGCGTCACCGCCGACGCCGCCGCGGAGCCCGGACGCCAGGGCTCCTGGATCGGGTTCCTCGAATCCCTCGTGCCGGCCAACTTCATGGGCCTCACCGCGAACTCCTCCCTGGCCGACGACGGCACCATCAGCACCGGGCTGACCTTCAACGTGCTGCAGGTGCTGGTCATCTCCATCGCCATCGGCATCGCCGCCATGCTGCTGGGCAGGAAGGCCCAGCCCTTCCTGGACGTGACCTCGTCGGTGCTGGCGATCATCCAGAAGGTGCTGTGGTGGATCATCCGGCTGGCGCCGATCGGCACCCTGGCGCTCATCGCCCGGGCCGTGGCCACCTACGGCTGGGACGCGCTGTCCTCGCTGGGCGTGTTCGTGCTGTGCATGTACGTGGGTCTGGCCATCGTGTTCTTCCTGGTCTACCCCGTGCTGGTGCGGGCCAACGGCCTCTCGGCCAAGCAGTACTTCACCGGCGTCTGGCCGGCCGTGCAGCTGGGCTTCGTCTCCCGCTCCTCAGTGGGCACCATGCCGCTGACCCAGCGGGTCACCGAGCGGAACCTCGGGGTGCCCCGCGCGTACGCCTCGTTCGCCGTGCCGCTGGGGGCGGTGAGCAAGATGGACGGCTGCGCGGCCCTCTACCCGGCGATCGCCGCGCTGTTCGTGGCCCAGTTCTTCGGACTCGACCTGACCATCACCCAGTACGTGCTCATCGTGTTCGTCTCGGTGATCGGCTCCGCCGCCACCGCCGGCACCACCGGCGCGACCGTCATGCTCACCCTGACCCTGTCCACCCTCGGACTGCCGCTGGAGGGCGTGGGCCTGCTGCTGGCCGTCGAGCCGATCGTGGACATGGGCCGCACCGCCCTCAACGTGGCCGGCCAGGCGCTGGTGCCCACGATCGTCGCCAAGCGGGAGGGCCTGATCGACATGGAGCTCTACTCCGCCCGCCGCACAGGAGTGCCGTTCGACGACGACACCGAGGAGGACGGGGACGAGGTGGAGGCAGCCGCCGTCGACCGAGCTGAGGCTGAGGCGGCGCACCCCGCCCGCTGAGCCTGCCCCTTCGGCTGGTGGGGAATTCTTCGAGGTCCATGCTCCTGTGCGGGCTCTGCACCTCGAGGAATTCCCCACCCGAGCGAGACCTGGCCGTCCCGTCTCAGTCCGTCTGACGCACCCTGTGGAAAACGCCGACGCGTGATCGGCCGGTCGCGGCAGACTCGTCGCATGCCCCGACGACGTCCGCTCCCTGACGACCTCCTCCACTCCGCTTTCACCCGGAGGACTGCCCGGTCCCTCGGAGTCCCCGATGACAGGCTCCGCCGGCTCGACGTGGTGAAGCTGCTGCCGGGGGTCTACGCGACACGGACCCTCGTGGAGGAGACTGCCCCGGATCGCCGCCATCTGATCGCCGCCTCCGCGCTGGTCCGAGACACTCCCGGAACCTGGGTGTCCCATACGACGGCGGCCCAACTGCGAGGCCTGTGGCTCCCACCTCGGCTGGCGCAGGAGACCGCCGTCCACCTCAGCAGCCATGCCTCCCGCGACACGCGGGTGCAGAGACGAGGCGTCGTCGGACACCGGTGCGCAGTGCGGGACCAGGACGTCGTCCTCGAAGGAGCTCATATGCTGAGCTCACCGGCCCGGAACTGGATCGAGCTCGCCGCAGACTGTTCGATCCGGCAGCTGGTGGTGCTCGGAGACCAGCTGGTGCGCACCCCGTATCTCCGGTACGAAGGCCGCAGCCTGCCTCACACCGGACGTGACCAGCTGGATGACATCGTCGACGTCGCCTCAGGAACACCTGGACTGCGACGCGCCAGGGCCGCGCTGCGGTGGATCCGTGAAGGGTCAGACTCTCCCCCGGAGACCCTTCTCCGACTGGCCCTCATCCGGGAGGGTCTCCCCGAGCCGCAGCTCCAGGTGCCGGCCGCCGCCGAGGTCCCCGGTTCCCCGCGTGCGGACCTGGGCTATCCCGAGTGGCGGATCGCCATCCAGTACGAGGGAGCCACCCACTACACGCCAGAACAGCACCGCTCCGATCATGTGCGGGACAATGCGTTCTTCGCCGACGGGTGGCTCGTGCTGCGGTTCGACCGCAGCGATCTGCGGGATGGATTCAGACGAGCGGCGCAGCAGGTCCGGGGAGCGCTGAGGGCCCGGGGTGCGCCAGGGTGAGGCCCGGCGGCGGCAATCTGTCGGGGAGAAACTCGTGATACGACGCGCGACGCAGCTCTCCCACCACGAGAAATTCCCCACTCGACGGGAGACCCCGACCGACCCTCAGCGGGTGAGCTCCAGGCGCGGCACGCCCGGAGGCTCGAAGCCGAAGACCTGGCCGTAGAAGCTCAGGGAGGCCTCCAGGGCGGCGATGATGTTCTCCGCCTTCCGGAACCCGTGCTGCTCGCCCTCGAAGAGCAGGTAGGCGTGCGGGATGCCCTTGGCCGCGAGCGCGTCACGGAACATCTCCGCCTGGTTGGGCGGCACGATCGGGTCCTCGTCGCCCTGGAGGAGGAGCACCGGGCAGGACAGCGAGTCCACATGGTTCAGCGGGGCCCGCTCCACGTAGATGTGCTCATCCTCCGGGTACCGGCCGATGAGCCCGTCCAGGTAGCGGGACTCGAAGTCATGGGTGTCCTGAGCCAGGGCGACGGCGTCGGCCACTCCGAAGCTGGAGACCCCGGCGGCGAACACGTCGGTGCGGGTCAGGCAGGCCAGCGTGGTCCACCCTCCGGCGCTGCCGCCCTCGATGCCGAGCCGCCGCCCGTCGGCGATGCCTTCTCTCTCCAGGTGGCGCATCACCGCGGCGGTGTCCTCGACGTCGACCACACCCCACTGCCCCTTCAGCCGCTCCCGGTACGCGCGCCCGAAGCCGGTGGATCCGCCGTAGTTGATGTCCACCACGCCGATGCCGCGGGAGGTGTAGTAGGCGATCGCCAGGGACAGCCCGACGGCGGCCTGCCCCGTCGGCCCGCCATGGACCTGGGCGATGAACGGGGGCCGCTCGCCCTCCGGCGCCTGCGCCCCGGTGTTCCGCGGACGATAGAGCACCGCGTGGATGTCCTGCCCCTCCTCGGAGGTCACGGTGATCGGCTCCGGCACGGGCAGCAGCCCCGGGTCCGGCGCGTCGTCCCGGGAGGAGCGCACCGTGTGCACACCGTCCACGCGCCAGTCCCCGTCGCCCGCGGAAGGACGCACCAACTCGGCGGCGTGGACCCCGGAGAAGTGCTGCGGCGACATCCCGGCGAAGGCCAGCAGCCCGTCCTCGCGATGCACCACGCCCGTGATGAGGGTATGCGGCAGGTCCAGCTGCGTCACCGTCCCGGTGGGGATGTCCAGGACGCCCAGGCGGTCGACGGCGGTGCCGTGGACCACCAGGGCGGTGTCGGCATCCAGCGGCGTCAGCCAGCGCTGGCCCAGCTGCCACAGGGGCCCGGCGAACTCCTGGGCCGCGGCCTCCCCCGCCGGCAGCACCGGCTCCGGGTCCGCACCCACGGTGAGGGTCCACGGGTTCCACCATCCCGTGCGGTCGCACAGGTAGATCAGCCGCTCGGCGTCCCGCCATTCGGGCTGCAGCACGGAGGTCTCCGTATCGCCGTCGGCCACGGTGTCCTCGACGACGACGCCGGCCTCCAGCCGTCCCACGTGCAGCTGGGTGCCGTCCCAGGGCATCTGCGGGTGCTCCCAGGAGATCCAGGCCATCCGGGCACCGTCGGGCGAGACGCGCGGGTGGGCCACGAAGCGCGACGACGGCGTCACCTGCCGCACCCGGGCGGCGTCGTCGGCGGCGGAGCCGTCCAGCGGGACGCTGGCGACGTACCGTTCGATGCCCGAGCCGCGGGTGTGGTCTTCACAGATCCACCAGACCTCGTCGCCGTCGGGACCGTGCACGTGGATCGGCTGCGCCCAGCGCAGCGAGGGCCCGCCGGCGGAGGCGACCGTCTCTCCGATCGGGCTCAGCGGGGTGGGGTCCTCCCCCTCCCGGAAGCGGTGGATGCGCTGGTCGGCGAAGTTCACGAACAGGATCAGCGGCGCGTCGCCGCCGTCGTCGAAGGCCAGCCAGGAAGAACCACCGTACTCATGGACCCGGGACCGGGCATTGTAGGGGGCCGGCAGCACCGTCACTGTCTCGGCGGCACCATCGGAGGAGGCCGTCACCGGCGACGCCGTCCTCACGATCGCCTGCCGCCCGGCCTCGGCCGCGATCCCCTCGGTCCACCACAGATGCCGTCCCACCAGGGACGGCGCGGAGACCCGGTTTCCGCCCACGGCGAGCTGCTCCGCCGTGATCGTCGAGGGCCATTCTCCGTAAGGCAGGGTGACAGGGGCCGGGGAGGATGAGGCGTCAGTCATGACGCCAGTCTAGGGATCAGCGGGCGGTCTCGGTGCCCGGACGCTCGTCGTCGGCCTCGGCCGGGGTGTCCTCGGCGGGCTGCGCGGTGCCGAACCGGTCGGCGGCCGCGGCGTCTCGGGCCCGCTGCTGAGCCTCGGAGATCTCGGCGGGGACGATCTCCCCGGGGAACTCGGGCTCCTCCCCGGACAGCTCCGCCTCCACCTGGGAGCGGTACTTCATCCGGCGCATGCGCTTGGCCAGATCACGGACGACCACGATGAGCAGCACGACGATCAGCGCGGTGAACAGGAACCCCTCGATGCCGGGGGTGATGTCAGACTCCTCGAGGCCCGGGCGCAGGTCAGGCGTGTCACCGCCGCCCCCACCGGGCCACCAGTTCGTCAGTGCAGGGAAAGGATGCACGGGAGTCTCTCGCCTCTGATCTGAAGTCTGTCGCTTGTCCGAGGGCCAAGTCTACGCCGTGTAGAAAACGAAAGCACACGGCGCAGGTCAGCGGATCCCGGCGAACAGGTCGTGCTCGGGCAGCTGCGTCTCCACCCGGGAGTCGATGAGCACATAGTCGTCGTAGGGCCACACCTTGCGCAGGAAGTCGTTGGGCGTGGCGAAGAAGAATCCGTCCGGCTCCACCTGCGTGCGGTGGGCGCGCAGGGCACGGTCGCGCAGCTCCAGGTAGTCGCCCACCGGCACCTGGGTGGTCACCTCGTGCTTGGTCAGCCAGGGTATGCCGCCGTCGTCGTCGTAGCGAGCGATCCGCTCCCCGTAGGGGGACTCGTAGCCGGCCTCCACGAGGGCCTCGTGGATCGCCCGGAACCGGCCGGGGTTGAAGGCCCGGTCATAGTAGAGCTTCTGCGGCTCCCACGGCTCGCCCGCATCCGGGTAGCGCTGGGCGTCTCCGGCGGCGTGATACGCCTCCACCGAGATCTTGTGGGACATGATGTGGTCCGGGTGCGGGTAGCCGCCGGACTCGTCATAGCTGATGATCACATGGGGGCGGAAACGGCGGACGAGCCGGACCAGCGGGTAGGCGGCCTGCTCCAGCGGCAGCGTCGCGAAGGACCCCGCCGGCAGAGGGGGCATCGGGTCGCCCTCCGGCAGGCCCGAGTCCTCGAAGCCCAACCACACGTGGTCGATGCCCAGCGCCTCAGCGGCCTCACGCATCTCCTGCCGACGCACGCCGGTCAGGTCCCGGTGGCACTGCTGCAGCTCCCCGGCCGCCTCGTTGAGCAGGTCCCCCCGCTCCCCTCCGGTGGCCGTGGCGACCACGACCTCGGCGCCGGCGTCCACATAAGCGGCCATCATCGCCGCGCCCTTGGAGGACTCGTCATCCGGGTGGGCGTGCACCGCCAGCATCCGGAGCCCTTTCGACCGTGGCACATGCTCATGGGGCGCCTCGGCATGTGGGTCGACGGCGTCCCGCAGTCCGCGCGGCGGCTTCACCGTCGCCGCGTCCCGACGGATCACGGGCGTCGAGGCAGAGAGGGTGTCAGCCGGATGGTCTGGGGTCGGGGTCACAGTCGGTCTCCGTGTCGGTGGTCGGGGTACAGGTGGTCGGGGTGCAGGTCCTCAGCACTGAGCGGGGACGCCCGAATCTGCGCGGGAGCCCTCACCCCTCCACGCATCAGAACTCCCTGACGCACTAGAATAATCCCGATGAGTCACACGCCCGCCTCCCCCAGCCTCGCCGAGCGCTACGGCACCGCCAAGCGCCCCCTGACCGCCCGGACCCGCACGTGGCTCATCGTGGCGGCCCTGGCGGCCGCCCTGGCGGTGGCCGTGTACTTCACCGTCGGCAACACCGTGGGGCAGATGACCTCCAAGGATGTCGGGTACATCATCCATTCGGACACCGAGGCCTCGGTGGACTATGAGGTCACCAAGGACTTCGACGCCACCGTGCAGTGCATGGTCCAGGTCCTCGACGACACCTACGCCGTCGTCGGGGCCAAGACCGTCACCATCGGCCCGCATGAGGGCAGCGACTCCTCCGACAGGAGCCAGTATTTCCGCACCGATCTGCGCACCGAGCACCGCGGAGTCACCGGCATCGTGGACTCCTGCTGGGAGCTCGACTGATGCGACCAGGCTCCTGGTTCCACCGCATGCGCGGAGTGATCGCCCTGGCGCTGCTGGTGTGCTTCATCGCCGCCTTCGTGCTCACCGCCTGCTCCGACGATGACACCGAAGCCGAACCTCCTGCCACTCCGACCACCGAGGTCACGGTGCTCGCTGCGGCGTCGGTGGAGCCGGCGCTGCGGCGCGTGGACCAGGACCTGCGCTCCCGCGGCGCCAGCGTGACCCTGAGGTCCGAGTACGGTGGCACCTCCACGCTGGTCTCGCAGATCCGCTCGGGACGCGCCTTCGACATCGTCATCACGGCCTCGCGCACCCACATGGCGGACCTGGTGGACGACGGCGCGGTCGCCGGTGACGCCTATCCGCTGGCCACCAACCGGCTGGCTCTGGTGGTGCCGGCGGACAACCCCGGCGAGATCGACAGCTTCGACGACTTCATCGCCCACGCCGCCGAGCTGACCACCGCGACCTGCGCCGAGGACGTCCCTTGCGGGGAGCTGGCCCGCACCATGCAGGAGGAGCTCGGCGTGGACGTACACGCCGACACCGAGGAGACCTCGGTGGCCTCTGTGATGACGAAGGTCCGCATGGGCGAGGTCGACGCCGGCTTCGCCTACCTCACCGACGCCGAGGCCGCCGACGACGAGGTCGAGGTCTTCGAGATCCCGGACTTCCCGCACAACGACACCCAGATCTGGGCCGCGGTCGCCGCCGAGCCTCAGGAGCAGGAGGCCGCCGAGCAGCTGTTCACGCTGCTGGTGGGAGAGTCCGGGCGCACCGCGTTCGAGGAGGCAGGTTTCCTTCCGCCCCCCGCCGCCGAGGCCTCGAGCCTCGACTGAGCCCTCCATGGTGCGACGCACGAGCGCTCTCCCCGGCCTGCTGTGGCTGCCCGCCGTCGTCGGCGCCGTGCTGCTGACCCTTCCCGTGCTCTCCCTCCTGGTCGAAGCCGACCTGCCGGCCGTGCCGGAGCTGCTGTCCTCCCCCACCACGCGGGAGGCCCTGCTGCTCAGCGTCCAGACGGCTACGGCGGCCACCGGGCTGTGTCTGGTCTGCGGGATCCCTCTGGGGGTGCTGATGGCCCGGGGTCGGGCGCGCCTGCTGCCCTGGGTGCGTCCGCTGGTGCTGCTGCCGCTGGTGCTGCCGCCCGTGGTGGCCGGTGTGGCGCTGCTGGCGGCCTTCGGACGTATGGGCCTGGTGGGCCAGCCGCTGCATGCCCTGGGCGTGCAGATCACCTTCACCTCCCTCGCGGTGGTGCTGGCCCAAGCGTTTGTGGCGATGCCGTTCATGGTGCTCTCCGTGGAGTCCGCCGTGGCGTCGCTGGACCGGGAGTATGAGGAGGCGGCCGCGACTATGGGGGCCGGCCCGCTGGCCACCCTGTGGTGGGTGGTGCTGCCGCTGGTCCGCCCCGGTCTCCTGGCTGGGACCGTGTTGTGCTTCGCGCGCTGCCTGGGCGAGTTCGGCGCGACTCTGGCCTTCGCCGGATCCGCGGCCGGGACCACCCGGACCGCCCCGGTGGAGGTGTACCTGCTGCAGCAGTCCGACCCCCAGGCCGCCGCTGCGCTGGCGGTGGTGATGATCGCCGTCGCGCTGATCGTGGTGGGACTGGTCTACGGACCCGGGCGCAGACTGTTCAGCGTCCGGAGGTGAGGGCAGCACTGCCAGCCTCGCAGCGACGACGACCCTGTGCCGTGGACGACACTGTGCCGTTGACACTGCGCCGTTGAGGTTCTGGCCCGTCACCACTACGATTGTGGAAACGCAGAACCACCCCGCCGGGGAGCTGCCGGGCACCAATCCCGCGGCACACGTCCTCAGGCGGGGTCTCTGCATGTACGACGAGGAACCGCACGGCATCGCTGTCCGGAGGGGTCCGCCCCACCACGGAGGGCGATGCCGTCTGACGTGTCGGGCCCCTGGCCCGGCGCCCGGTTCCTCCTCAGACCCAAGGAGAACTACAGTGTCGACGCACGCTCACGAGACCGATGAGAACGCCCAGTGGCTGACCCAGGAGGCGTATGACCGCCTCAAGGCTGAGTTGGAACACCTCAGCGGCCCCGGTCGACAGGAGATCGTCGACCGGATCGAGTCCGCCCGCGAAGAGGGCGACCTGAAGGAGAACGGCGGCTACCACGCGGCCAAGGAGGAGCAGGGCAAGGCCGAGGCGCGCATCCGCTACCTCACCGACCTGCTCGAGAACGCCTACGTCGGTGACGCCCCCGCCGGCGACGGGACCGTCGTGCCCGGCATGGTCGTCACGGCGAAGATCGCCGGCAATGAGATGCGGTTCCTGTTCGGCAACCGCGAGATCGCCGGCGACTCCGACCTGGACGTCTACTCCGCCAGCTCCCCGATCGGAGCGGCCATCAGCGGCGCCAAGGCCGGCGACTCGCTGTCCTATGCCGCGCCCAACGGCAAGGAGATCCCGGTGGAGATCGTCTCCGCCGAGCCGTTCACCGGCTGATCAGACCCAGCCGTCGAGGTCGCTGGCGTTGTTCTGACGCCGGCGGCCTCGGCGGACGCTGCGCCGCAGACGACGCTGCTGGCGTCGAGAGCGCCCCGCAGCACGAGACGACACCCCGTCGCCCTCGGCGGCGGGGTTCTTCCGTCTCTCCTCACGGCGACGCATCCAGCGACCCAGCCACCACGCCAGTCCGGCCAGCGCCGCCAGGCTCAGCGCCCACATCAGACCGATCAGCGCCAGGCCGATCAGATCCGCCCAGGCCCCGTCAGGTCCACCGCCCTCGGTGACCTCGCCACCGACGCCGGCGCTGAGACCCACGCCGGCGCTGACGGAGAACTTCATCATCGAGACGGGCATCAGTTCATCACGATCGGTTCGTAGCCTTCGGCGCGGAGACTGTTGAGCACCAAGGCGGAGTGCTCCTCCCCCTTGGTCTCCATGTTGATCACGATGGAGACGTCGCCCATGGACAGGGCCCCGCCGATGCGGGTGTGGTCCACCCCGGTGACATTCGCGTCAGTGTCGGCGATGATACGCGAGATCATCGCCAGCTCCCCGGGCCGGTCCTTGAGCATCAGCTTCACCGTCAGGAAGCGGTTCGCCGCGGAGAGGCCGCGCTGGATGACCTTGAGCATGAGCATCGGGTCGATGTTCCCGCCGGAGAGCAGCGCCACGATGGACTTCGGTTCGATGCCGAGTCCGGCGAGCTTCCCTTCCAGCAGCGCGGCGACGCCGACTGCGCCGGCCGGCTCCACCACCATCTTCGAGCGCTCCATGAGGAAGATCAGCGCCTGGGCGATCGCGTCCTCGCTGACGGTGACGACGTCGTCGACGAGGTCCTTGATGATCTCGAAAGGGATGTTCCCGGGCCGCCCCACGGCGATCCCGTCCGCGATGGTGCGGACCCCCTTGATGGGCACCAGCGCGTCCGCGGCCAACGACGGCGGATAGGCAGCCGCATTCTCCGCCTGCACCCCGATGATGCGCACTTCGCGGCCCTGTCGCGCCGCCTCCTGCTTGATGGCCACCGCATTGCCGGCCAGCAGTCCGCCGCCGCCGATGCCCATGATGACGGTGTCGACGTCGGGGACCTGCTCCAGGATCTCCAGGCCGATGGTGCCCTGGCCGGCCACCACGTCGGTGTTGTTGAACGGGTGGATGAACACCGCACCCGACTCGGAGGCGTAGTTCTGGGCCTCCGTGAGAGCCTCGTCCACATTGGAGCCGTGCAGGATCACCTCGGCCCCGTGGTCACGCGTGGCGGCCAGCTTGGGCAGCGCCACTCCGCGCGGCATGTAGATCTTCGCCCGGATGCCGAGCTTCTTGGCCGCCAGCGCCACGCCCTGGGCGTGGTTGCCGGCCGAGGCCGCGACGACGCCGCGCTCCTTCTCCTCGGCGGAGAGCCGGGCCATGCGCACATACGCGCCCCTGACCTTGAAGGAGCCGGCACGCTGCAGGTTCTCGCACTTCAGATGCACGGTGGCGTCCATCATGCGCCCCAGAGCACGGGAGTGCTCCATGGCGGTCGGCACGATGACGCCGTCCAGCAGCTCGCGGGCCGCCTGAACATCCTCCAGCTGCACGCTCAGGTGCCGTCCGGGGATCCGGTGCTCCGCCTGATGCTCCGTGATGGCGTCTCCTGAGGCCGAGGAGCCCTGCGGGCTCGGAGTGGATGTCATGGTCTCGCGCTCGATCTGGTCGGTCTGGGTCATCGTGGTCCTGTGTCAGTCCTTCTCAGAGGTCAGTCCTTCTCGGAGGCACGGTCGCCTCGGGAGACGCCAGCGTCATGTGCAGTCGAGTCGGCAGCGGGGCCCTCGGCCTCCTCCCCGGCGCCGTCGCCCTGCTTGCCGCCGCGGCCCCCACGCCGGGCGAAGGCCGGCTTGTCCGGGTCCAGTCCCGGCATGGTCTCCAGGAAGCGTCGCTTGATCCCGGCCAGGGTCTCCTGCTCCTGGGCCTCGATCTCGCGGCGGGCGGCGACCCGGCGCAGCTCCTCCTCCTGCTGTTCTCGTTCCATGGCGATGGCTTCGTCGTCGTGCCGCCACTCTTCCTTCACGATGTAGCGCACCGAGCGGTTGATGAAGGCCAGCACCGGCACAGCGAAGAGCGCCCCGACGATGCCCAGCAGAGTCGTTCCGGCGGTCACCGCGAGCACCACGGCCAGCGGGTGGAGCTTCACGGCCTTGCCCATCACGATGGGCTGCAGCACGTTGGACTCGATCTGCTGGACCAGCAGCACCACGCCGAGCATCAGCAGAGCATTGACCAGCCCGTTGGCCACCAGCGCCAGCAGCACGGCGATCGCGCCCGTCACCACCGCACCGATGATCGGGATGAAGGAACCCAGGAAGACCAGCACGGCCACGGGCAGCGCCAGGGGCACTCCCAGCAGGGCGGCGCCGATGCCGATGCCGACGGCGTCGACGGCGGCCACGAAGACCTGGACGCGAACATAGGAGCCCAACGCCGACCAGCCCCGCCGGCCCGCCCCGTGGATGGCGGGACGGAACTTCCGCGGGACGAAGTTCACGGAGAAGTCCCAGATGCGGTGGCCGTCGGAGAGGAAGAAGATCAGAGTGAACAGCGCGAGGATCAGCCCGACCATCAAGTTTCCAGCCGTGGAGCCGATGGACATCGCTCCGCCCAGGATGGACTCCGCGTTGTCCTGCACCCACTGGGTGGCCTCGGCCATCCACTGGTTGAACTCCTCGGCGGAGATGGAGATGCCGAGATCCCGGCCGATCTCCTCGGCCATGGCCACCAGCTCCATCACGCCGACGCGCACCTGGTCGGCCATCTCCGCGAAGCCGGTGATGATTTCCTGGCCCACGAGGTACAGCAGGCCGACGACGAATCCGATCAGCAGCAGGATCGTGGTGATCGCCGCCAGGATCCGCGGGAAGCGCAGCGTGCGGAAGAAGTTGTGGACCGGGCGCAGCAGCGTGGCCAGCAGCGCGGCCACCAGCAGCGGGATGATCAGCAGCGAGACGTAGCTCAGCAGCCACAGCAGCACTCCGGTGAACGCCAGGATCAGCAGCACGCGCCAGGACCAGGCGGCGGCGATCCGCACGCCCCAGGGGATGTCCTCCTGGATCCGCTCGGCGTCGCTGAGCCCGGCCAGTCGCTCGTGCTCGAGCTTCCCGGAGGTCACCGGGTCCGCCCCCGCAGGGCTCGAAGCGGCGGCGGCGCCGGATCCGGACACGCCGGACTCAGACGCGGCGTCGCTCGCAACCGCGGCGTGGGCGCCCACCGGCACGGCGGCCGGCGGCTTCCGGCCGTCACCGCGGGCTTCCTCAGCGTTCATGCGCTCCATGGTGGCACAGCACTCCTGGACTCGAAGGATCAGTGTGTGAAGGTTCAGGGACTGAGACGCCCCGGACGACGACGGGCCCGCAGCGCACCGGAAGCGGTGCGCGGCGGACCCGTCGCGATGTCATGCCGGCCGCAGGCAGCAGCCGGAGCGAAACTGCGGCGTCATTCCGCCATGGACCGGATGATGGCGATGATGCGCAGGATCTCGATGTAGAGCCACACCAGGCTCACGGTCAGGCCGAAGGCCGCGGCCCAGGAGTACTTGGACGCCACGCCGGCCTCCACGCCTTCCTGGATGTTGGTGAAGTCCAGCACCAGCGAGTAGGTGGCCAGCAGGATGGCCAGCGCGCCGATGGCCAGGCCGATCCACGGGCTGAACTCGGTGCGCAGACCGAACATGGAGCTGGTGCCGCCGAACATCATCAGGCCGAAGTTGACCAGGCAGAACACCAGGTAGGCCAGGCCGGCCACCATGAACATCTTGTTCAGCTTGGGCGTGGCGCGGACCTTCCCGGAGCGGAAGAGCACCAGCACCGAGGCGAAGACGATGGCGGTGCCGAGGACGGCCTGCAGCACGATGCCCGGGAACTGGTACTCCAGGAACATCGAGATGCCGCCCAGGAACAGTCCCTGGAAGGCGCTGTAGGCGAGGATCAGCGCCGGGTTCGGCTCGCGCTTGAACGCGTTGACCATGCCCAGGGCAAAGCCGCCGAGGACGCCGAGCAGCATCAGTCCGCTGGCCAGGCCGAAGCTCATCGCCCCGGCGGTCACGGAGATGCCCGCTCCGACGAGCACCACGACGAAGCTGATCAGGGTCTTGCGGATGACCTCGTCATAGGTCATCCGGCCGAGGTCCTGGCCTGTGGGCGAGGGCTGGCCGTACATCTGGTGCAGCTGGTCGGCACCCGGGGCCTGCTGGCCGGGCATGCCGTGCTGCTGGGCGTAGCTCGGACCGGCTCCGGGGTGCTGTGCCCGGGGCTGCTCGGTCACGGTGCCCTGGTCGCTCATGTAGAAACGACGGCGCTCGCGCTCCTTGAACTGCGAGGGGAACGCCTGCGAGTTGAAGATCGGGTTGGACATGTCGTGGGCCGCACTCCTTATCGGGGCTCGTGGCTCTGTCGAGTGCGCAGCACCTGCGCTCGGCGAGCGAGCGACTCGGCGACGGGCTCTCACCCGCCGTCGCAGGGGTGCAACGCTGACGCACCGTGTAGACAGTCTACCGGGAACACGGCGTGATGTGCGCCGCATGTCCCCTGGTGAGACCGCATCAGCGCCGCTGTCCGCGCAGAGCTGACCGGGGCGCAGTGGCGAGAGACGGTCTCCACGGCCTACAGTGGGGCCGCAGACCGTATTGAACAGCGTTCAAACCGTCGGCGACGCGACTCGCCGGCGCCAGGACGCCCCACTCCTGGAGCCCCGATGCCCCCGTCCGAGACCCTCGTCGCCGGCCCGGCCACCGCCGCCGTGCGCGGGATCGCCCAGATGGCCATGTTCGCCGCGCTCGTCGCGGTGCTGGGCCAGCCCTTCGCCATCCCCGTGGTGGCCGGAGTGCCGATCACCCTGCAGACCCTCGGGGTGATGCTGGCCGGCGCGATCCTGGGCCCCTGGCGAGGGGCCGGTGCCATGGTACTGCTGCACGCCCTCGTCGTCGCCGGCCTGCCTCTGCTGGCGCAGGGCTCCGGAGGGCTCGGCGTCTACGCGGGCCCCACCGCCGGGTTCGCGCTGGGCTGGATCCCCGCCGCGCTCGTCGTCGGGGCTCTCACTCAGTGGCGCTGGCCGCTGGCCTGGTGGCGGACCGCTCTTAGCGTCGCCCTGGGCGGGATCGGGGTGATCTATGCCTGCGGCATTCCGGTGATGGCCTACCAGCTGGGCCTCACGCTCCCCCAGGCGACCGCCGCCACCGCCGCATTCCTCCCGGGCGACCTCGCCAAGGCGGTGATCGCCGTGCTCATCACCCACGCGTTGGTGAAGGCCTATCCCGCACCCTTCAGCTGGGCGCGCCGCCGCGGGGCCCCCGCGCGATGACGACCGCACGGCCGGCATCGGGGTCCGTGCGACGCCGCGCACCCCGGGCGACCTCGGCGGGACCTGCGGGCGGAGGCGCGGCCTCCGCGGTCATGCCGCTGCATCAGCCGGGCACCTCGGTGCTGCACCGCACGGGGGTCGGCGTCAAGTTCCTGCTGGTCTTCCTGCTGGCCCTGGGGGTCTCCCTGCAGCGGGAGAACCCGTGGGCGATCCTGGGTGCCTGGGCCCTGGTGGTCCTCGGACATCTGCTCGCCGGAACCGGGGTCTCCGGGCTGCTGCGGCGCCTGTGGGGTCTGCGCTGGATCCTGCTCATCCTCACCGTCCCCCAGCTGATCTTCCTCGAGCCGCAGGTCGCCCTGCTCAACGTCTCCCGCGTGGTCGCGGTGATCATGGTGGCCGGGCTGTTCACGCTCACCACCCGCACCTCAGACATCCTGGAGGGATTCGACCGCGCCCTGGCGCCTCTGGCGAAGCTCGGCGTCGACACCTCCCGGATCTCCCTGGCCCTGTCCCTGACGATCCGCTCCGTGCCCGTGATCCTGGCGTTCTCCGGTCAGATCCGCGAGGCGCTGCGGGCCCGCGGCCGACGCGTCACCCCGAAGGCGCTCATCATGCCGCTGCTGGTGATGTCGCTGCGCCATGCCGAGGAGACCGCTGAGGCCCTGGCGGCCCGCGGCGTACGCTGAGCGCCGCCGCTCCGCGGCATCGCATCCGGCAGACAGAATGTCCTACGATGTCATGCAACGGACGCCCCCGCCTTCAGGAGACCACGCATGGCCTTGCCGCAGCGCGCCACCCTCGACGACGTCGCCCGCCTGGCCGGAGTGAGCCGCAAGACCGCCTCGCGCGTCTACAGCGAACCCGAGAAGGTCGCCGCCGCGACGCGCGAGCAGGTCCTGGCCGCCGCGCGTCGGCTGCGGTTCCGCCCCAACACGCTGGCCCGGACCCTGCGCCGAGGAGGCACCACCTCCACCGTGGGGCTGCTCATCGGTGAGATGAGCAACCCCTTCTATCATGCGGTCGCCGCGGGCATCGAGCATGAACTCTCAGCCTCCGGACTGACCCTGGTGATGGGCTCCAGCGACGACACGGAGGAGGGTGAGGAGCGGGTCGCCGACGCGCTGCTCTCCCAGCGGGTGGCCGCGCTGCTGATGATCCCCTCAGCGGCCGACCAGTCCTATCTGGACGGCGAGCGTCAGCTGGGCACCCCGGTGATCGCCGTGGACCGCCCCGCCCGGAACCTGCTGGCCGACGCCGTGCTGCTGCAGAACCGCGCCGGGGCCCGACAGGCCGCCGAGGCGCTGCTGAACGCGGGACACCGCCGGATCGCCTACCTGGCCTCCCCGGCAGACATCCACACCCAGCATGAACGACTGGCCGGCTACCGGGAGGCGATGGCCGCCGCGGGGCTGGGCGACACTGCGGCGCTGGAACACCTCAGCGACGACGTCGTCGAGGACGCCGTCGCCCGGGCGGCCCTGGACACCGCCGAGCCTCCGACCGCCGTGGTGGCCGGCAACAACAGGATGAGCGTGGCTGTGCTGCGCGCAGCCCGCGCGCTGGAGACGCGGCCCGCGCTCGTCGGTTTCGACGACTTCGACACCGCCGACGTGCTCGGCATCAGCGTGGTCAGCCACGACCCCCTCGAGATGGGCCGCCGTGCCGCGGCCCTGGCGGTGGAGCGCATCGCGCGCCCCACCACCGTCCCCGAGGTCATCGAGCTGCCCACCCGCCTGGTGCTGCGCGGGTCCGAGTCGAGCACGGGCCTGGCCTTCTGAGCGAGCTGCTCCGGATCAGCCGCCCGATCAGCGCAGCGCGTCCTCGATCTCGCCGTGCATGGCCTCGGCGGCATCCTCGGCGCTGAGCCTGCCGAAGAAGAACTCGTCCATGTAGCGGATGATGATGTCCTGGACTGCGCCGTAGCCCTCCGGCGGCATCGGTGGGGCGTCGGCCACCACGTCCTCGAGGCTCTCGGAGTACTCGACCACCTGGGTCTCCACCTCGCCGAGGTCCTCGCGGATCTGGTCACGGATGGTCTCGTTGCCGGGGATGCCCCGTTCGATCTGCTGCAGCTCGCCGGCACGCTCGTCATTGACCAGGAAGTCCACGAAGAGCTGGGCCTCCTCCGGGTGGTCGGTGCCCGTCGCCACCGAGTAGAACATGGAGGCCTTGTAGTACATGCCCGCCTCCGAGGCGTCCCCGGCGCGGCTGGGCACCATGAGCGGCTCCAGATCCGCGGAGGCATCTCCGGACAGTGCCACCAGCATCGCGTCCCAGACCGGCGCCGCGGCGGCCTCGCCCGTGGCGATGAGGGTCTGTTCCCGAGCGATGCCGTGCTGCTCGGACATCTCTGCGGCCGACGGCAGTGCGCCGTCTTCCTGGAACTCGCCGAGCATCTCGAAGTACTCGACGGCCTGCTCCGGCTCCCAGGCGAGCTCGCCGTCGTCGCCGATCATGCTCACGCCATGGGTCTGACGCAGCCACAGCTCCAGGCCTCCGGAGTCGAAGAAGGTGGCCAGCCCATAGCTGTCCGTCTCCTCGGAGATCGCGGTGGTCAGGTCCTTCAGGTCGTCCCAGGTCCAGGTGGCACCGTCGGGCATCTCCTCCCCGGCCTCCTCGATCAGGCTCGGATTGACCGCATAGGTCAGCGCCGTCTGCCCCACGGGCATGGCGTAGAGCTCGCCGTCGAGCGTGCCGGTGTCCAGCAGCTCCTGGGTGAACTCGCCGGTGTCGATCTGGTCCAGCGGCAGCAGGACGCCGGACTCGATGTACTCGCGGAGGTAGACCAGGTCCATCTGGATGATGTCCGGGGTGTCTCCGGCCGCGGTCTGGGTGGCCAGCTGGTCCCAGTAGCCGTCCCACTCGCCATAGCGGGGCTCCACGGTGATGTGCGGATGCTCCTCCTCGAAGAGCGCGATGATCTCCTGGGTGTACTGGTGCCTGACGTCTCCGCCCCACCAGCTGAAGGTCAGCGTGACGTCGCCGTCGTCGCTGCCGTCGCCGCAGGCGGTCGCGGCGAGCCCAGCCACCAGCAGAGCGCCGAGCGGCCGGGGCCAGCGTCGGCGCCGCCGACTGGGACGGGGCGGCGCAGCGTCGGGCAGTGATGGACGCATCCTGGGTGTCATGGGGACTCCTCATCTCGGGGAATGGGCTGGGTCTTGCTGATGGGCTGAGGTCTGTCGATGGGCTGGGGCTGGAGGGAGCACAGGGGCCCCGAGGCCTGCCATCGGTGTGGCCTGATGCCTCGGAGCCCCTGCGTATTCAGTTGTCGCACCGGATCCACTCTTCGCACCAGAAGAGGGGCTTCAGTCCGTGATGTCCGGGGCCCTCCAGGTCTTCAGGCGGCCACACATGCCGAACAGTCGGGGGCCGGGCCTGGGCTCACCCCGGATCACGGAAGCTTCCTGCAGGTGGGAGGCGTCGCCGTCGGCGAGCGCCTCCAACTGGGCTCGGGTGCGCTCGGTCTCGGCCTCCACGTTCGCGGCCCAGATCTCGCGCCACTGCTCGATGCGGGGACGCACCAGGGCCGCCGCGCGCTCATGGAGGCGCCGCATGGCCGCAGGCCCGTCCTGCTCGACGGCGGCGAGCAGCTGCCGGTGGCCCTCGATGGCCAGGTCCCGGCGTGCCCGGGCCGCCTCGGCACGGGCCTGCTCGTCTCCGTCGGTGGGCAGCGCCACCGCCTGGTGGTAGCGCTCGGGATCGGCCAGGACCTCATCCGGGAAGGTCATCACCGCATCTCCCGCCTCCGGCAGCCCGGCGTTCTGCATGATGACCGCCAGCTCGAGTCCTGCGTGATTGACCAGCCGGTGCACGGTGCCGGGGGTGAACCACAGCAGGGACCCCTTCTCCAGAGGATCCTGCGCCGCGCCGTCCGCGCTGAGGGTGTGCACCTCACCACGGCCGGCCGTGACCACATAGGCCTCGGTGGACAGCGTGTGTAAGTGCGGGGTCCCGCCGTGGAGGCCGTCCGGAGTGTCCCAGTCATACACGCACAGATCGCTCACTGAGGTCCCCCCGGGGAACCGCGGCAGGGAACGTGAAGGACGGGCGGAGTTCTCCTGGGGGGCGCTCACAGGGCGAACTCCTCCCCCAGCGCCGTCAGCTCCTCCCCGCTGCACACCTTCGCGATGAACACGAAGCGATGATGCAGGCGCAGCCGCCCCTCGGCGGGCAGATGGATCTCCTGGTCGAAGGCCGGCGACGGGCTGGTGACCGTGAAGATGCCCGTGCGGGTGAACCACTTGATCGGCGGAACCTCCGCATCCTGGGACTCAGAGGACCCGGCGAAGGCCATCACCGTGCCGCCCCCGTCGAGCTCGTCATGTTCGGAGGAGAAGGCGACCCAGCCCGCCGGGGCTCCCATCGTGTTCTCCTCGCCCGCGGCGCCGGCGGAGTTGACGACGTCGCAGCCGGTCCAGGAGCGCGGCCCGCGCCAGAACCAGCCGGTGTAGCCGGCACTGGGCCGGCCCGCCGTCGTCGGGCTGCCCATCGGCAGCGTGCGGCCGCTGACGTTGGTCAGCTCGGTGGTGAGGTCGATGGCCCACACGCCCCGACCGGGGCCGAAGCGGTCGACGTCCAGCGAGTGGACCCGCTGGATGCGGTGTTCGTCGAACCAGTGCTCCCCGCGGGAGGTGATCCACTCCAGCGTCTCGTCGAAGACGACGTCCTCACCGGCCGTCGGCTCCACGGCGAAACCGGTGTGCTTCATGGTGCCGAGGTTGTCGCGCATCTGATAGCCGGTCTCTGCGGCGAAGGTGGGGCCACCCCAGAAGTTCTGGTCCGCCACATGCGACCAGGTGAACTGCAGGCCGGTGTGCCAGCGGTGGTCCCAGGGGCGGCGCACCGCGGCCTCGCCACCGTCGGTGAAGCGCAGGGGGAACAGGTACGGCTTCGGGGCCTCCTCCTTCGGCGAGTCCGGGTGGATGACGTAGCGCAGGATCTCGGTGCCCGCGGCGTCGACGGCGATGGCGTCCTGCTCGGCGCGGACGTCGAAGCCTGTGGTCACGGCAGTGCTGGTCACTGGACGGTCTCCTTGCTGACAGCGGTGTTCTCCGCGCTGCCGTAGACGAACGAGGGGTCATGCATGGCGGAGTAGTAGGTGCCCTCGGGCTTCATCTCCGCCCGCCGGACGGTGCGGCCCGTCTCCGCGGATTCGTAGAGCGCGGCGATGAACTCCAGGACTCGGCGTCCGTCGTCGCCCGAGGCGCGGGGACGCACCCCCGCGGCCATTGCGTCCAGCAGCTCGGAGAGCTGCTGCTTGTGCGAGGAGGGGACGTTCTCCTGCGGCGTCCAACCGGCCGCCGAGCCGTCCTCGGCACGGTGGGGCGCCGGGGTCCAGGTCCAGGAGCTGTTGTCATACCCGTAGAGGTGCTCCACCTCCACGGTGGCGTCCTGGAAGTCGAAGCGCAGGTAGGAGACCTCCCGGGGGGAGAGCACGGAGTTCACCACGGAGGCCATGGCACCGTTGGCGAAGCGCACTGTTGCCAGGGAGACGTCCTCGGTCTCGACGTCCCGGTCCAACGCGTCCGCGACGGCCGTGACCTCGGTCCAGTCGCCGAGGATCTCGAAGAGCAGGTCCATCTGGTGGATGCCGTGTCCCATGGCCGGACCGCCACCCTCGGTGGCCCACTTGCCGCGCCACGGCACCTCGTAGTAGCCGTGAGTGCGGTACCAGAGGGTGTGGCAGACCGCGACCAGCGGGCGCCCGAGAGTGTGGTCCCGGACCTGCTGTTTGAGCTGCTGGGCTCCGGAGCCGAAGCGGTGCTGAAAGACGTAGGAGGCGAAGGGCCCACTCTCGCCCTCGTGGGCCGCCACCTCGTCATATTCGGCCAGGGTGAGCACCGGGGGCTTCTCGCACCACACCCACGCGCCCGCCTTCAAGCCCTTGATGACGCCGTCCTTGTGCGCCACCGGCGGGGTGCACAGCACCAGCAGGTCGGGACGTTCCGCGGCGAGCATGGTGTCGACGTCGCTGTAGCGGCCCGGGATGTCCCACTCCTCGGCCACAGCGCTGAGACGGTCGGCGTCGACGTCGGCGATGGCCACCACCTCCACACGGTCCTCATGGGCCTTCAGTGTGGGCAGGTGCGCCACGGTGGCGATGCCTCCGGCGCCGACGACGGCGGCGCGGACGCGGGGGGATGCGGCGGTCATGGATGTGCTCCTCGCGGGATGGGGATGGTTCACGGTCACGTCGACCTGTGACGGTGGTGCCGACCCGTTACTGTGATCGATCACTTTATGACGTTGACCACAAGAGTAGGGAGTGCGAGGTTAGGCTGTCAACACCGAATTGTCATCCATGTCACACGCCTGCGGAGCAGGTGCCGCGCGCTCAGTCCGCTGGCCGCCGCCGCAGGGCGATGGCAGGATGGAGCAGCGGACCGGATGCGTCATCCGATGGCCCCATGGCCCCATGGCCTAGCAGTCCGTCCGGCCCGCGACGGACAGCCAGCACAGGAGAGGTGACCACGTGGCGTCAGAGACCACCCCCGAGGCGCGGCCCGCCCGCGCCGCGACCATCCACGAGGTCGCCCGCCGGGCCGGCGTCTCCCACCAGACCGTCTCCCGTTATCTGCGCGACATGGGCCCCTTCCGTGCCGACACCATCGCGCGGGTCGAGGCCGCCATCAAGGAGCTGGACTACCGGCCCAATATGATCGCCCGGTCCATGCGGACCCGGCAGACCGGGGTCCTCACCGCCCTGTTGCCCGCTCCGGTGACCCAGATGCCCACGCCCATGCTCGCCGCCGCCGCCGAGGCGGCCCACGAGGCCGGGTACTTCATGGAGATCGCGGTGGTGGAAGGCCCGGCGGAGGAACGCAGCCGCCGGGCCCGCGAGCTGATGGGCTCCGGACGGGTAGAGGGCGTGCTCTCCTTGGCCGGACTGCCGGAGCTGCAGGAGCAGGGGAAGACCGCCGCCTCCGGAGCGCTGACCATCGTGGAGCAGTTCGACGACAAGCTCCGCGGACTGGGCACCTTGGCCGACGCCGGTGCGCTGCGCGAGATCATCGCCACCCTCGCCGATCAGGGCCACCGACGCTTCCTCCACATCCAGGGCCCCGAGGAATGGGCCTCCGCCCGTGCCCGCCGCCAGGTCTACGAGGAGACCCTCGCCGAACGCGGGCTCGAGTCCCACGGCGTCACCGGCGGCGACTGGTCCGCACACACCGGCTACCAGGCCCTGCAGTCTTTGGAGGCCGACAGCGGCGTGACGGCAGTGATCGCGGCCAACGACTTCCTGGCCCTCGGCGCCCTCCGCGCCGCGCACGAGCGTGGCTGGCGGGTCCCAGAGGACCTCAGCATCATCGGCTGGGACGACATCGACCTGGGACGCTACTCGACGCCGTCGTTGTCCACCGTGGCGGTGGACCGCGACGGGCGGGGCCGTCTGGCCATGCAACGGCTCATCGCCCTGGTCCGCGGGGAGGAGCCTCCCGCCGATGCACCGGTGCCGAACCATGTGGTGCTGCGCGAGTCCACCGGGCCTGCGCCGAGCGCGACGACCGACTGAGGAACGGAGATTCAGTCATCGGAGCCCAGGCAGGCGCGCAAGGAGGCCTCCGCCTCCGCAGACAGGTGCTCCCCTCCCAGGGCCAGGCGGTGAAGGATGATCCCCTCGACCTGCCACATGACCCGCCGGGCCGTGATCACGGGCTCAGGCAGGCCGACGCTCTGCACTGTCTCCGCCGCCCACTCCTCCATGTGCTCCCGTCCCCGCGCAAGAACCTCTCGCACCTGGTGATCGTGGATGGCCTCGACGAAGAGGGCGAGCCGTGCCGCCGTCACGGTCCGCTGAGCGCCTGTCGCGAGGTCGATGAATGCGCAGAGAGCGTCGACGAGCCCGTCGATGCTCTGGGGGCGCTCCTCCGCATCGAAGACCGTCTGCTCCATGGCCACCAGATGCTCCACCACGCCCTGGAGGAGCTGCGCCCGGGTCCTGAAGTGGTTCGAGGTGGAGCCCTGCGGCAGACCTGCGGCGACATCGATCCGCCGATGGGTCAGGGCCCGCAACCCGTGAGACCCCAACAGCTCCACGGCTGCATCCATGGCTCGATCACGGGTGCCCACTGCGCTCCCCCTCTCTACGGAGCGAGGAGGAGACGAGGCCCGCCACGACTCGCAGTGCCCGGCGCCGGGTCTCGGGCAGGCGCCGCGCCGTCGACACTCGGCTGAGCAGCCGGGAGGCACGGACGACTCGCTGTGCCGCTCGTCGTCGCCGCCTGTCGAACACCCGCAGCCCTGCCTCGACCGTCGCCGAGACACTCAGCGCCTCAGCCAGCACGACGGCGTCGATGATCGCCTCGCAGGCGCCTCGGCCGATGTTCGGAGCCATCGCATGTGCCGCATCCCCGAGGATGACGACCCTGCCGCGGTGCCAGCTGCGCAGCGGCGGCAGATCGAAGATCCGGCGCCGGTCGATTCCGACAGATCCGGCGAGCGCCACGACATCCCGCACCCCGGGGTGCCAGTCTCCGAACAGCGTGCTCAACAGCTCGTCGTCGGGGAGTCCTGAGCACTCATCCAGGAGGTCATCCCGAACCGCGGCGAACCAGTTGGCCATGCCTGACTCCTGCGGGGTGACCCCGAAGAGACGCCCCGGCCCCCAGGTCTCGCAGGTAGTCTCCACGGGGCCAGGGACCGTCCCTCTGAACGCGGTGACGCGCAGCTCTCGAGGGCGGACCTCCTGGCCCGCGACCACAGACCGCAGCCGGCTGTGGATGCCGTCAGCGCCGACCACGAGGTCCGCATCGGACATGTCAGGCCCAGTCAGCTCTGCCAGGTCCTCCAGCGGGTCTCCCCAGCGAACGGCATCCTCGAGCTTCCCCTCCCACAGGAACCGATGCAGAGCTGGGCGTGAGAGGAGGACAGCCGGTGCCGGGGTTCTGACGGCGGCAATCTCGGTCCCGTCGGGGCGGAGGAACGCCGCCCCATGCTGCACGGCTCCTGCATGACGCACACGGTCACCCACTCCCAAGGCATCCAGAGCGGCCAGAGCCTCGGGCCACATCCCCAGCGCAGTGCCGGCTTCGGGCAAGCCGTGCGCCCGCTCGCGAAGCTCCACTTCCCATCCCGCAGCGAGGAGAGCTCTGCCCACGGCCAAGCCCGAGATGCCTGCTCCGACGACGACCGCACGCCCCACCATGCCACGAAGCTACTACATTCGTAGTACCGCGTCGAGGGTGCGGATCCTCCGTCGAGGACCGCACACGCGTTCAGCGATCTTCGGTGCCCCCACTGGGACTCGAACCCAGACTGTGCTGATTTTAAGTCAGCTGCCTCTGCCGATTGGGCTATGGGGGCGCAGACACGACGACGGCGAGCCCGCCGCCAGGACCATCTTAGGTCTCCGGCAGAGGCTCGCCGTCGTCTCTGGGAATCTCGGGATCGGACTCAGTCCGATCAGAAGTCGAGGATCAGGCGTCGGCCTTCTTCTTGGCCGGGGTCGCGGCCTCCTCGAACTGGCGGCGCGGGGTCTCCAGGTCGCGCAGCGGGGTGATGTCCCGACCGAAGACGAACTCGTTGAGCCAGTTGCTGGCCACGCGCACCTTGCGCTCCACGGTGGGGATCGCCATGCCGTGGTAGCCGCGGTGGGCCAGCCAGGCCGGGAAGCCCTTGAGCTTGACTCCCATCGGGTTGCCCACACCCTTGAACAGGCCCAGTCCGGCCACAGCGCCGAGGGAGTCATGCTTGTACTCGCTGACCTTCCCCTCCCCGAAGCGGGCGGCCACGAGGTTCTTGACCAGCTGCTTGGACTGGCGCAGCGCGTGCTGAGCGTTGGGGACGCAGAAGCCGCCCGGCCCGGCGCCGGTGAGGTCCGGCACGGCGGCGACGTCGCCGGCGGTCCAGGCACCCTCGATCGGGCTGCCCTCCTCGTCGACGATCTGCAGCGTGGCAGAGGCGGTGATGCGGCCGCGCTCGTCGATCGGGAAGCTGGAGCGGCGCGCGACTGCGTTGGCGGCCACACCGGCGGTCCAGACCAGGGTGTCGGCCTCGAAGCGGTCGGCCTCGGACTTGTCGGCCATGTTGATCAGCTGCAGCTCGCCGTCGACGGCGGAGCCCAGCGAGGTGTTCAGCAGCACCTCGATGCCGCGGCCGCGCAGGTGCTCGACCACGCCGACGGCCTGGTCCTCGGAGACCTCCGGCATGATGCGGCCCATGGCCTCGACGAGCACGATGCGCACGTCGGACTGACTCAGGCGCGGGTTGGCCGAGACGGCGGCGCGGATGATGTCCTCCATCTCCGCGATGCACTCGATGCCGGCGAAGCCGCCGCCGACCACGGTGAAGGTCAGCGCCCGGGACTTGGCCTTCTCATCGGTCATGGTGGAGGCGGCCTCGATGCGCTCCAGGATCTGGTTGCGCAGCGTCAGGGCCTCCTCGATGGTCTTCAGACCGATGCCCTGCTCGGCCAGACCCTCGATCGGGAAGGTGCGAGTGGTCGCGCCCGCCGCCATGATGATGTCCTGGTACGGGATCTCGACGCTCTCCCCGTCCTCCAGCTCCACGCTGGCGGTGCGCTCCGCGTGGTCCACCTCCGTGACCTTGCCGGTGATGACCTCCGTGTCCCGCAGGTGGCTGCGGTGGGAGACGATCGCGTGCCGAGCCTCGATGTGCCCGCCGACCACCTCAGGGAGGAACGGCTGATAGGTCATGTAGGGAAGGGGGTCGACCAGGGTGACGACGCCGCCCTCGGCCTTGACCTTCTTCTGGAGCTTCTGGGCGACGGTGAGGCCGACATATCCACCGCCGACGATCAGAATGCGCGGTTTCTCTGAGAGCTTCTGCGAGATTGCCATGGATGCCATCCTAGCGCTGGTGCTGAGGGGTACGTGAACTGCACACAGCAACAGCGGCGGCCCCTCACCGGTCTCCGGTGCGGACCACCGCCACGCTGCGTGTCCTTCCTTCAGTGCAGTCTACTGCCAGGCACGGTGAGGGGCGCGGGTATGACGCCGGACGCCTGTTCCCCTCACCGTGCGTTCCCCGGCAGATCGACTCAGGAGCGCCGACGCCGGGACGTCAGGTGCACTGCTGCCACGCTGACCACCGAGATCACCAGCAGCGCGGCGACCCCGACCACCACCGGTCCCGCCCAGTCCTGGGTGCCCCTGGCGTCGGAGGCCTGCGGCCGGTCCCGGGGGTCGCCCTCGGGGCCGGGTGAGACGCCGGCGTCGCTGGGGATGTCGGCGTGCTCGGTGTTGTCGGACTCTCCGCGGCGATGGACACGGATCCACTCCTCGAGGGTCTCGTAGGCCGACGGGTCGAACTCCGGGACGTCATCGCCGGCCACGGCCTGCGCCACGTTGAGGATGCCCTGTCCGAACTCGGGATCCACACCGTTGCCGTCGCCGACTCCGTCGGCGGTGCTCAGCAGCCGGTGTTTGACCTCCTCGGCGGAGAGGTCAGGATGCGCGGACCACACCAGTGCCGCCGCTCCCGCGACGATCGGCGCCGCGCCGGAGGTGCCCATCCACTGGGTGTTGAGCCCGTCCGGGACCGCCCCGACCAGCGGTTCCGAAGGGGCGGCGATGTCCACCGCGATGCCCTGGGCGGAGGCGTCCTCGCTGATCTCCCGATCCTCGTTGACGCCTGCGACGGTCAGCACGCCGGGGATCGTCGCCGGGGCGCCGACGCTCCAGCTGCCGGAGACTCGGTTGCCCGCCGCGGCGACGACCAGCACGTCGTTCTCCGCAGCCTTCAGGAAGGCCTCGTCCCAGGACTCGGGCCACTCCTGCTCGTTAGGCAGGCCGAAGGACATGTTGATGATGTCCGCCCCGTTGTCCACGGCCCAGTCCACGGCCTCGACCACCTGGTCCTCCAGGTCCGGGCCGTAGGAGTTCGGCATCTCCAACGCCATGGACACGCTCAGCACGTCCGCCTCGGGGGCGACGCCGATCACGCCGGCCGCGTCCTCCTCGGCGTCTTCGTCAGCGTCGCCAGCGTCGTCCTCGTCGTCGTCCTCGTCGGCGTCCTCGTCGTCGTCCTCGTCCTCGTCGGCGTCCTCGTCGTCGTCTTCGTCCTCGTCGTCCTCGGTGGTCGAGGCGGGCAGGATCGCCGAGGCGGTGAGGTCCAGCGGCTCACGGCCCTCGCCCGTCAGAAGGACGTCAGGGCTCAGCACTCCGGCACCCTGCGAGAGACCTCGGTTCTCCGCACCCTCGAGCTCGTCGAGGAGGTCGTCCCAGAACTGCTCCCAGTCCTCGTCGGTGAACTCCTCGTAGTCCTCCGGCTCAGGGAGCTCGTCGAGCTCGTCTCCGGTGGGCTCGTAGCCACGCCCGGCCGCCAGGGAGGCCACCATGGTGCCGTGTTCGGTGGAGAACTGCTCCACCGGCCCCCCAGAGCCGTCACCACCTCCGGAGACGTCGGTGCCGTCGACGACGGCGCCCTCCAAGGTGGGGTGGTCGGCGTCGACGCCGGTGTCGAGGATCGCGATGGTCACGCCCTCGCCTCGAGCGGTCTCCCAGGCCTCGGTGACGCCATAGTCCTCGAGCCAGAACTGCGCGTCCCGCCAGGCATCAGCATGGGCGGCAGGAGCCGTGACCACCCCGCCGACGGTGACAGCGGGGGCCAGCAACAGCGCGGCGGCGGCCAGCATTCCCGGCCCGGCCGCACGACGCCGCCCGTAACGGCCACGCCGTCCTCCGTGGGGCGAGCCCTGCCGGGCCGCGTCCCTCGTCTCCGGGGCAGCGTCAGTCATGGTCTTCCTTCGGTTCCGTTCCCTGCTGGGGTGCTCGTGATGCTGGGGGCGCTCGTGATGCGTACTCATGCGGGCAGGGCTCAGCCCCGGCCGGTCGCCTCCTGCGCGGCGCCGGTGGCGAGCGACAGGGCGATGCCGTCCAGAATGTCATGCTCCGACGCGACGGCGGTAGTCACCCGCCCCTTCGTGACCTTATTGATGTAGTCCAGGATGGTGCCCCAGATCAGCGCACCGGCGCCGATGACGTCCACCCGGCCGGGGTGCATGAACGGCATGTGGGCCCGCTGGTCCCGGGGCGCGTGCACCAGCTGGTCCACCGACTGGTGGATGCGGTCCAACCCCACCTCGGCGCCGTGGATGAGATCCGGATCATAGTCCTCGAGGTCCAGGGCGTGGGCGGTCACCGTGGTCACCGTGCCGGCGACGCCGATGACGACGTCGGTCTCGTGCAGCGGCATGACCTGGCTGACGTCCTCCAGGAAGGAGAGCGTCTCGAAGCTCGCCATGGAGGTCTCGGTCTCTGCCGGCGGGTCGGTGCGCATATGCCGCTCGGTGAATCGGACGCACCCCATGTCCGTGGAGATGGCGTGCTCCATGCCCTTCGAGGTGCCCAGGACGAACTCGGTGGATCCTCCGCCGAGGTCCACCACGAGGACCTTCCGCTCGGGGTCCCAGTCCAGCAGGGAGGCCGCACCCACGAAGGAGAGCCCGGCCTCCTCGCTGCCGCGGATGACCTCCGGCTCCACGCCGAGGCGGTCCTTGATGCCTGCGATGAACGCGTCGCGGTTCGCCACGTCTCGGGTCGCGGAGGTGGCCACGAAGCGGACCGCCTCCACCTTGTGCCGACGGATCAGGGCCGCGTAGCTGTCCACCGCGGCGAACGTGCGCTCCAGCGCGGCCGGGGAGAACTCTCCGGTCTCGTCCACGCCCTCGCCCAGACGGACCACGGTCATCTGCCGGACGACATCGGTGAGCCGCGAACGATGCATCTGGGCGACCGCGCTGTGCTCACCGGTCTCGGTCCCCCACGGCTCTTGCCCCTCCGGGACGCTTTGGGGTCCGCGCGGCTCCCCCGCGCTCTCCACATCGGCGATCAGCAGGCGGATCGAATTGGTCCCGCAGTCGATGGCGGCCACTCTCATTGCTGCTCCTCCTTCAGTCGCCGCACGTGTCGGCTGAGGTCACGGGTGGGGATCTCGGCGTCGTGGTCCCATGCGGCGGCACAGGTGCAGACCTCCGGCGGCCAGTCCTCGGCGATGCGGTCCAGGGTCTCGTCGCCCAGCGGGGTGATGCCGGGACCCACGGCCAGCGCGTGGCCGACGAGCACATGCAGGCACTTCACGCGGTCGGGCATGCCCCCGGCGGTGATCCCGTCGATCTCCCAGACGGGATCCACGCCGGCGGCCAGCCGGATGCGTTCACGCTCGGCCAGGTAGTTCTCATGGGCGGCCCGGTGGGCGGCGGCAAGCTCCTCGTCGTGGCCCAGCCGCTCAGTCATCTCCGCCATCACGCCGGCAGCCTCCAGCCGGGACACGGCCTGGGTGAGGGTGGGGTGCGTGAGATAGAACGTCGTCGGGAAGGGGATCCCGTTGGAGAGGCGCGGCGCGGTGGCGGCCACCAGCGGGTTGCCGCAGCGGCAGCGTGCCGGGATCTCGACGACGTCGCGCACCGGCCTGCCCAGCTGCAGGCTGAGCGTGTCCAGGTCGTCCTGGGTGGGGGTGGCGCTACGGGGCTGGGTCATCGTCTCGCGGGCTCTCCTGGTGCTCATGGGCGGGTCCTCGGCAGGAACGGACCTCCACCGTCGAGACTAATCTACGGCAGACCGGACCAGAGAATCCCACAGCGCCTCAGCCCAGGGGAGGTCGGTACGGACCTCGCTGTCCTCCTGGTTCTCCGGGGTGTCGTCCTCTCCGGTGAGGTCGCCGATCACGTGGTACTGCCGCTCCCCCGGCATCGCCAGGTTGATGCGTTCGCGCGCCTGCTGACGCACGTACTCGGGGTCGTCCCAGCGGCTGACCTCGGATTCGAGCTCGTCCTGACGCTGCTGCTCCTCGGCGATGCCGGCCTCCAGGTCGGCCAGCTCGGACCGCTGCTGGAGATAGGTGCGCACAGTGGGCACCAGGAAGGAGACCACCACCAGGGCGACCAGGGTCATCACGATCAGCCGCCCGGAGAGGGTCCGTTCCGGGACCATCGAGCGGGCGCTGACGGCCGTGCGCTCCCCGGAGGGGCGGCGCTGCTTCGGCGGGCTCACTCGGCGCGCACGGCGGGCGGCGAGGTCGGCCGGCATCCGGATCTCTCCGGAGACCTGCTCGCGCTCGGCGAGCCGGCGGGCTTCGGCGGAAGCGACGCGGGCGCTGCGGCCGGCGTCGGAGTCGCTGCGTCTGGCATGCCTGGCCATGGTCACCGCCTTCCGTGTGCCACCGGTGTCTCAGCTGGGGCGACGCCCTGCGCGCCGTCGAAGTCCCAGGGTAGTCGCCGATGCCTCGTCGACGGCGGCGGACACGCAGAGGGGCCGCACCCGGGGCATCGGGACGATGCTCCGGGTGCGGCCCCTCAGACGATGCTCAGGTCGCGCTGATCAGGATGGGCCGACCAGAGTCAGCCGCGGAAACGCGGGAAGGCGCTCGCGCCGGCGTAGGCGGCGGCGTCGCCGAGCTCCTCCTCGATGCGCAGCAGCTGGTTGTACTTCGCCACACGCTCGGAGCGGGCCGGGGCGCCGGTCTTGATCTGGCCGGCGTTGGTGGCCACGGCGATGTCCGCGATGGTGGTGTCCTCGGTCTCGCCGGAGCGGTGGGAGACCATCGTGGTGTAGCGGCTGCGCTGCGCCAGGGAGATGGCGTCCAGGGTCTCGGTCAGCGAGCCGATCTGGTTGACCTTCACCAGCAGCGAGTTGGCGGTGTCGGCGTCGATGCCCTTGGCCAGGCGGTCCGGGTTGGTGACGAAGAGGTCGTCGCCCACCAGCTGGACCTTGTCGCCGATGGTCTCGGTCAGGGTCTTCCAACCGGCCCAGTCGTCCTCGTCCAGCGGGTCCTCGATGGAGACCAGCGGGTAGGCGTCCACCAGCTCGGAGTAGTAGGCGCTCATCTGCTCGGGGGTCTTCTGCTCGCCCTCGAAGGTGTAGGCGCCCTCGGAGTAGAACTCGGTGGCGGCGACGTCGAGGGCCAGCGCCACATCCGTGCCCGGGGTGTAGCCGGCGCGCTTGATGGCCTCGGTGATCAGGTCCAGCGCGTCGCGGTTCGACGGCAGGTCCGGGGCGAAGCCGCCCTCGTCACCCAGGCCGGTGTTCAGGCCCTTCTCCTTCAGCAGGCCCTTCAGCGCGTGGTAGACCTCGACGCCGGAGCGCAGCGCCTCGGAGAAGGTGGCCGCACCGATGGGAGCGATCATGAACTCCTGGATGTCCACGTTGGAGTCCGCGTGGGAGCCGCCGTTGAGGATGTTCATCATCGGCACCGGCAGCAGGTGGGCGTTCGGCCCGCCGAGGTACTTGTACAGGGGCAGGTCTGAGGCGTCGGCGGCGGCCTTGGCCACGGCCAGGGAGACGCCGAGGATCGCGTTGGCGCCGAGGCTGTTCTTGTTGTCGGTGCCGTCGAGGTCCAGCAGGATCTGGTCGATCAGGCGCTGCTCGGTGGCGTCCTGGCCCTCCAGGGCGGGGGCGATGACGTCGTTGACCGCGGACACGGCGCCGGAGACGCCCTTGCCCAGGTACCGGCCCTTGTCGCCGTCACGGCGCTCCACGGCTTCGAAAGCTCCGGTGGAGGCGCCGGAGGGGACGGCGGCCTGGCCGAAGCTGCCGTCGTCGAGAAGCACGTCGACCTCGACGGTCGGGTTTCCGCGTGAGTCGAGGATCTCGCGGCCGTACACACTGGCGATGAGTGACATGGGTAGTCGGCTCCTTTTCGGTTATCTGGACAGTCCGGGGCCGACGCGCCCTTGCGCCAGCGTGCTGAGGTGGCGACGCAACGCGCGTTCGGGGTCCTGACCCCGAGAACGTGCTCTCTCCACCACCGAGAAGAGTAGTTCACCTAAGGCGTCCTCGTCAGCCGCGGCGAGCGGATCCTGGGCTGAGGAGGCGGGTCCGGCGCCGACGTCGTCGCCTGCCTCGGGGTCGGCCGAGACGGTGCGGTCCAGCCGGTCGATGAGCTTGGCGGCCCGGGCGAGGGCGGGAAGGTGGGCCGGCAGGGAGCCGACGACGGCGGCGAGCTCGGCGTCACCGTCGGCTCCGTTCTGCCCGGCCGTCACCTCCTCGACAGCCTTCTCCTCGGCCTTCTCCTCCGCCTTGATGCGGGTCCAGGCGCGTTCGATCTGGTCCAGGGAGGCCTGGGGGTCGACGTCGAGCTGCCCGTCAGAGGTGAAGACATGCGGACTGCGGCGCACCAGTTTGGCGGTGATGGCCTCGGCCACGCCGTCGAGGTCGAAGCTGGAGCGCTCGGCCGCCAGCTGGGCGTGCAGCACGATCTGGAAGAGCAGGTCGCCCAGCTCCTGACGCAGGGATTCGTCCACGCCTCCGGCCTCGATCTCCTCGACCGTCTCGTAGGCCTCCTCCACCAGGTACTCCACGAGGGAGCCATGGCTCAGCCGCTGCGTCCACGGACAGTGGAGGCGCAGCTGGGCCACCACCCACTCCAGCCGCCGCACGGGGTCCGACGGCGGCTGGGCGGACGGCTGGTGGGCCGTGGTCACTGCCAGGCCTCGAGGATCAGCGCCGAGAGCGCCTCCCGCTCCTCCTGTCCGAGGAAGGAGGACTCCAGGGCGTTGATCTGGAAGTCGGCGAGTTCGGCGAGCTCGTAGCCGAAGGCTTCGGCCAGCAGAGCCAGCTCCCCAGAGAGGGTCACCCCGGAGACCAGGCGGTTGTCCGTGTTGACCCCGACGTTGAAGCCCAGCTGGTAGAGCATGTCGAACGGGTGGTCGGTGATCGTCGCGATCCCGTCCGAGGCGAAGGGGGCGATGGCGCCGGTCTGCAGGTTGGAGGTGGGACTGACCTCCAGGTGCACCTGCCGGTCGCGGACCCAGCGGGCGACGTCGCCGAGGATGACCTCGTAGGCGTCGCCGCCGTCGTCGGAGGTCACCGGCTCCTCAGAGATCGAGACGTCCTGGGCGATCCGCACCCCGTGGCCCAGACGCTGGGCGCGCCCGGAGACGAGCGCGTCACGGATGGACTCGACGCCGTCGGCCTCCCCGGCGTGGACGGTGGCGGGGATCATCGCCTCGGCCAGCACGGTGAACGCCGGAGCGAACCGGGACGGCGGGAAGCCGTGCTCGGGCCCAGCGATGTCGAAGCCGACCACACCGCGGTCACGGTGGCGCTTGGCCAGTTCCACGGCTTCGTCGGCGCGGTCGGACTGACGCATCGCAGAGATCAGCTGGCCGACCACCACGATCCGGTCCTCATCCTCGAGGGCGGCCATGCCTTCCTCGAGCCCCGCCTGGACGGCCTCGACGGCCTCATCCAGACTCAGCCCCTGCTGCTGGTGCTGCTCCGGGGCCCAGCGGACCTCGGCGTAGACCACACCGTCCGCTGCGAGGTCCTCAACATATTCGCGGGCCACGCGGCGCAGGTTCTGCGCGGTCTGCATGACCGCCGTGGTGAGCCCGAAGGCCTCCAGGTAGCGCTCCAGGGACCCGGAGTCGGCGTTCTCCCGGAACCGGCGGGCCAGCGCCTCGGGGTCCTCGGTGGGCAGCTCGACGCCGGCCTCGCGGGCGAGCTCGATGAGCGTGGCCGGACGCAGACCGCCGTCGAGGTGATCATGGAGGCTGACCTTGGGCAGCGAGCGGATCTGCTCGACGAAGGCGTCAGAGGGACCGGTGGTCTCAGGCGAGGAAGTCGCAGTCATGGCACCAGCCTATCGGCCATAGGATGGGCCGGGAATCGACGCACCGAACGGAGACTGAACGCCGATGGACGTCCACTGGCCCGTCTTCCTCTCCCTCGTCCTGGTGAGCTACATCTCTCCCGGCCCTGACACTGTGGTGATCCTGCGTTCCAGCGCCCGCGGGCTGCGGCCCGGCCTGTCTGCCGCCGCCGGCGCACTGTGCGGACTATGAACCGCCCTGGGTTTCGTTCCGATCCGTTTTCGAGAGGATTGGGATATGCCATCGAAGTACCCGCAAGCGTTCAAGGATCGTGCCGTGCGCATGGTGCAGGACCGGCTCGAGGCCGACGAGGCGGGCCTGTCGCGGTATCAGGTGATCAAGGAGACCGCACCGAAGCTGAACGTCTCGATCGAGGGACTGCGTCGCTGGGTCGAGCAGGCCGAGGTCGATGCCGGGAAGAAGCCGGGTGCGACCACCGACGCGCAGGCTGAGATCAGACGTCTCAAACGCGAGAACGCTGAGCTGCGGCGCGCGAATGAGATCCTGAAGACCGCGTCGGCGTTTTTCGCCGCGGAGCTCGACCGGCCCACGCCGAGATGATCGCGTATGTCGACATGTATCGCGACCTGTTCGGGGTCGAGCTCATCTGCCGCACGCTCGGTGCGACAGACGGTGGGTTCCTCACTTCTCGCGGCTATCGGGCCGCGAAGGTCCGCCCCGCGAGCGACCGGCAGTTGCGTGACGCAGAGCTGGTTCCGGTGATCGAACGGATCCATGCCGACAACTAGGGCGTCTACGGGGCCCGGAAGATCTGGCACGCGATGCGCCGCGAGGGCTGGGACATCGGCCGCGATCAGGTCGCCAGGCTCATGCGTGCTGCGGGATTGTCCGGCGTGGTCCGGGGCCGGAAGCCCCGCACGACCGTCCCCGCACGGGAAGCCGATGAACGTCCGGACCTTGTGGAACGGCGCTCCACCGCGGACCGGCCGAACCGACTCTGGGTCGCGGACATCACCTACGTCCGCACCAGTTGCGGGTTCTGCTACACCGCGTTCGTCACCGACGTGTTCGATCGGAAGATCGTCGGCTGGGCTACTCGCTCCACGATGCGCACCGAGGATCTCCCATTGGAAGCCCTCGAGCACGCCCTCGTATCCGCGAAGGACCGAGCCCTAGATGGGCTCGTGCATCATTCCGATCGCGGGAGTCAGTACGTGTCCATCCGCTACTCCGAACGCCTCGCCGAGGTCGGGATCACCGGTTCGGTCGGCACCGTCGGAGACAGCTATGACAACGCCCTCGCTGAGGCCGTGAACGGCCTCTACAAGGCCGAACTCATCCACGCTCGACCCGCTTGGCCTTCGACGACCGAGGTCGAGTTCCAGACCATGAACTGGGTCAACTGGTGGAACACGCAGCGCCTGCACGAAGCGCTCGACTATCGCACCCCAGCAGAGGCCGAGGCCGCCTACTATCAATCACACGAGCCCGCCCGGGCACCCGCATAAAGACCGGAACAGAACCCAGGGCGGTTCATCCTCTGCCGCACCGAAGATCGTGATGCACTGCGACACGTTGACGTCGTAGAAGACCAACGTCCGTTCCCTCCCGTTCAGGACTCGACCCGTACGTGAGCCGACCAGTCCCCCTGGCCTGCTGCTCACCCCGCACAGCTCACACCGACATGACCGTGTCCGTCAAACCGACTCACCGTCAGCGCTCGGAGAGCCCCGTCACCCCTCGTCGTCGTGCTCCCGATGGTGCCGCCGCAGCCGGATCGGCCGCTCCACCTCGATGACACCGGTGTCCTGATAGCCCTCCGGGTCGATGTGCACACCCTTGCGATCGAGCCAGACGGACAGCAGGCGGAAGAGACGGTCGCAGAGCAGACCCAGCAGCACCGCCACCCCGATGCCCACCAGCATCGCCAGCAGCTGGCTGCCCAGCAGCTCGGTGCCCACTGCACCCAGCACGATGAGCCAACTCGCCCAGACGAGGGAGGCGACCGCGTCGATCAGCAGGAACCGTCGCTTGGAGTACCGAGTGGACCCGGCCACGAAATTGATCGCCACCCGCGCGCCCGGGATGAAGCGACCCACGAAGATCAGCAGCACTCCCCGTTTGTCCAGCTCATGGCGGGACCAGGTCAGGGTCCGCTGCATCGCCGGGCGACGCAGCCATGCCCACCGATCGGTGCCGATCCGTCGGCCCAACAGGTAGGCCACGAAGTCACCCAGCACGGCGGCGCCTGCTGCCACCAGGATCACCCACAGCCACCAGGGCGTCCCCGGCTGGTCCTGGACCGAGCCGAGTGTGATGATCAGCGAATCCGACGGCAGCGGCGGGAAGACCCCATTGATGAAGACGAAGCCCCCGAGGCCCAGAAGGGTCCACCAGCCGGAGGCCACCTCGATGACCAGCGCGTTGAAGAACTCGCTCCACTCCTGGAAACGCGTCATCGGGGTCCCCTCAGCAGCGCCGCGGCCGGTGCCGCTTAGAGGTCCTCGGCGCTGATGCGGTCCAGCACCAGGTCCCCGAGCTCCACCGGACCACCCTCCGCATCGACGTCGACCGCTCCCTGCAGCGCCTCCTCGGCACGGGCCATCCGCGATTCCTCATCGGTGAGCAGCGTGAACAGCGGCTGGCCCTCCTGGACCACCTCACCGGGCTTGACGTGCATACGCACCCCAGCTCCGGCCTGCACGGCGTCCTCCTTGCGGGCGCGCCCCGCCCCCAGACGCCAGGCGGCCAGGCCCACCGCCATCGCATCCATCCGGGTCACCGTCCCGGAGACCCCTGCGGTCACCGTGTGCTGATGCGTCGCGGTCGGCAGGTCCGCGTCCGGATCCCCGCCCTGGGCGGCGATCATCCGCCGCCAGGTGTCCATGGCCCGTCCGTCCTTCAGCGCCTCCGCAGGGTCCGCATCCGGAACCCCGGCGGCGGTGAGCATCTCCTGCGCCAGCGCCACGGTCAGCTCCACGACGTCGGACGGTCCGCCCCCGGCGAGCACCTCCACCGACTCCTGAACTTCGATGGCATTGCCGGCAGTCAGTCCCAGAGGGGTCTCCATGGCCGTGATCAGGGCGGTGGTCGCCACTCCGGCGTCGGTGCCCAGGGCGACCATGGTGCGGGCCAGTTCCTCGGCGTCCTCGCGGGACTTCATGAAGGCACCGGAGCCGACCTTCACGTCCAGCACGAGCGCATCGGTGCCCTCGGCGATCTTCTTGGACATGATGGAACTGGCGATCAGCGGGATCGCCTCCACGGTGCCGGTGACGTCCCGCAGGGCATAGAGCTTCTTGTCCGCCGGTGCCAGCCCGGCTCCGGCCGCGCAGATCACCGCGCCGACGTCGTCCAGCTGGGCGAGCATCTCCTCATTGCTCAGCGACGCCCGCCAGCCGGGGATGGCCTCCAGCTTGTCCAGCGTGCCGCCGGTGTGGCCCAGGCCGCGGCCGGAGAGCTGCGGCACCGGCACCCCGAAGCTCGCTACCAGCGGAGCCAGCGGCAGGGTGATCTTGTCCCCTACCCCGCCGGTGGAGTGCTTGTCCGCCGTGCGGCGGCGGGCGCCGTCGGCAGTGGTCAGCGAGGAGAAGTCCATCCGCTCCCCCGAGGCGATCATCGCCCGGGTCCACGAGGAGATCTCGTCCCGGCCCATGCCGCGCAGCAGGATCGCCATGGCCATGGCCGACATCTGCTCATCGGCCACCCGGCCGGCGGTGTAGGCGGCGATCACCCAGTCGATCTCCGCCGAGGAGAGCACCCCGCCGTCGCGCTTGGTGCGGATCAGGTCGACGACGTCGAAGGCCTGCGGGTCGAAGCCGGTCGGTGCGGAGGTGACGTCAGAGGTCATGGGGAGGTGTCCTCTCGAGTGGACGGTGTCGTGGATCGGACAGGGCGGCGCGGGAGGGCTCAGTCCTCGAGGTCCCGCGGGCCGAAGGCCTGCGGCAGAAGGTCCTGCAGCGTGGTCACGCCGTCCGCGGTCCGGATGAACAGCGTCTCGGCGGCGAACTCATGGAGCAGCTGACGGCACCTGCCGCACGGGGTGATCGGCTCGCCGTCGCCATTGACGCAAGTGAACGCCACCAGACGGCCGCCTCCGGACATCTGCAGCTGGCCCACCATGGTGCATTCCGCACACAGCGTCAGCCCGTAGGAGGCGTTCTCCACATTGCAGCCGGAGACGATGCTGCCGGTGTCCAGCAGCCCCGCCGCTCCCACCGGGTACTTCGAGTACGGCACATAGGCCTTGGTCATGGCGATCCGCGCCTGGGTGTGCAATGCATCCCAGTCCACGGAGCCCCCGCCGGGGGCCAGCCGGAGGCTGCCGGTGAAGTCCAGATCCTCATGCTCCGCGGAAGGGCCGCCGGCCGGATCTGTCGAGCGCTCGGCGGAGTCGCGGGGGTGATCGACGTTCATGGGGTCATCCTACGGGTGGTACGGACAGGGAGTGGACCGGGGCGGGTGGCGTCATGAGGTCCTGCCGAAGGCTCCGGACGGCCCGGCGGCCAGGCAGCGCAGCGCCGCGGCGACCATGACCTTGGTGCCGACCGCCAGCGCCCGCTCGTCCGGGGCGTAGTCTCCGCGGTGGAGGTCGAAGTCCTCCCCGCCGGGGGTGCGGGTTCCCAGCCGGAACATCGCTCCGGGCCGTTCCTGGGTCATCCAGGCGAAGTCCTCTCCGCCCATGGACTGCGGGGCCAGTTCGACGGCGTCGGCGCCCAGCATGGCCCGTCCGCACTCCTCCAGCAGCATGGTCTCCGCCTCGGCGTTGTTCACCGGCGGCACGCCCCGGACATGCTCCAGGGCGACGTCCACGCCGAAGGGTGCCGCGCATTGGCCGATGATCTCCTCCAGCAGCTCTCCGGCACCGCGCCAGGCCTCGGCGTCGAGGACTCGCATGGTGCCCACCAGCGTGCCGGTCGACGGGATGGCGTTGTGCGCGCTGCCGGCCTGGATCTGGCCCCACACCAGGGAGACCGCTGAGCGGACGTCCACCCGGCGGGACAGCACGCTGGGGGCGGTGGTGGCGATGTGCGCCAGGGCGGAGACCACGTCCTCGGTCAGGTGTGGCCGGGAGGTGTGTCCGCCGCGGCCGGTGACCTCGATGCGCACCACGTCGGCCGCCGACGTGATCGCACCGATGCGGGTGCCGATGGTCTCCACGTCGATGCGCGGGTCCGCGTGCAGCGCGAAGACCCGCGGCACCGGCTCCAGCACGCCGCGACGGATCACCTCCAGCGCGCCGCCGGGCATGGTCTCCTCCGCCGGTTGGAAGATGATCCGCACGCTGCCGCCCAACCCATGGGGCCGCTCGTCGTGCAGCCGCTGCAGGCTCAGTGCCAGCCCCAGCATGACGGTGGTGTGGATGTCATGGCCGCAGGCGTGGGCGACGTCGGGGTGCTGCGAGGCGTAGTCCAGGTCCGTCAGCTCGGTGACCGGCAGCGCGTCGATGTCCCCGCGGAATCCGGCGACCAGCGGCCCGTCGCCGACGTCGACGAACAGCCCGGTGGTCTCCGGCAGCATCTGCGGCTCCAGTCCGACCTCCCGCAGCCAGGCGGCGATCCGGTTCGTGGTCTCCACCTCCTGCCAGGAGAGCTCCGGATGGGAGTGGATCTCCCGGCGCATGGCCAGCAGCCGGGGCTCCAGGTCCTCGACGACGGCGGCCGCCCCGTGGAGCGCCTCATCGGTGGTGACAGGGCTAGAGGACATCGGAGTCTCCCTTCTCACGCAGCGCCTCCACCGCCTGCTTGACGGACTGGGCGTGATCGGTGGTGGTCACCAGCAGGGCGTCCTCGGTGTCCACCACCACGATGTCCTGGACGCCGATGAGCGCGACGACCCGCTGGGTGTCGGAGACCACCACGCCGCTGGACTGGTCCGAATAGACGCGTGCTTTCTCTCCCAGCACGGTCATCTCATCCTGCTCATGCGCGGGGTTCAGTCGGGCGATGGCGGCGAAGTCGCCGACGTCGTCCCAGGTGAATTCCCCGGGGATGACGGCCACGTCCCCGGCGTCGGCGGCCGGCTCCGCCACGGCATAGTCGATGGCGGTCTTCGGCAACGACGGCCAGATCCGCTGCATGACCTCATCCTGCCGCGATGTGCCCCAGGCCTCGGCGATCTCCACCAGACCGGCGTGCAGCTGCGGCTCGGCGGCCCGCAGATGCTGCAGCAGCAGCCCCACCGGGGCCACGAACATTCCCGCGTTCCACAGGTAGTCGCCGTCGGCCACGTACTGGGCGGCCCGCGCCTCCCCCGGCTTCTCCACGAACTCGGCCACCTGACGAGCGCTCGGCGCGTGGTCCACCTCGAGCCGCTCCCCGCGGCGGATGTAGCCGAAGGCGGTGGAGGGATGGGTGGGGGTGATCCCGATGGTCACGATCTTGCCGGTGGCCGCCGTGGCGACTGCCTCCCGGACGGCCGCCTGGAAGGCGTCCACCGGGGCGATGACCTGGTCGGCGGCAAAGGACCCCATGATGATGTCCGGACTGCGCCGGTGCAGGATCGCCGCGGCCAGTCCGATTGCGGCCGCAGAGTCCTTCGGCGAGGGCTCGAGGACCAGATCGTCCTCGTCCACCTCGGGCAGCTGGGCGCGCACCGCGTCCCGGTGCTGCTCACCGGTGACCACCACCACGCGTTCCCCGGTCAGCGGAGCCAGCCGCTCGTAGGTGCCCCGGATCAGGGTGGTGCCGGAGCCCGTAAGGTCATGCAGGAACTTCGGCGCGTTCGCGCGCGAGAGCGGCCACAGCCGGGTGCCCACGCCTCCGGCGGGGATCACGGTGTAGAAGCGCTCGAAGCTGACGGGGGGCGCAGCAGAGGCCGCGACGGCGTCGTGGTCCCCGGCGTGCCGGGCCTCGGCCCCGGCCAGAGAGGCATCATGTGCGAAAGTCACTCCCCCAGGGTAGACGTGTCCGGCGACATCGGCCCGTTCCGGCGCTGCGGGTCCTCTCCCGCCCGGAGCGACGTGAGCCTCCCTCTCGGGCCCGCATCCCTTCCTGTGGCCGCTCTCGCGCCCCCGGGAAAGTCGAATTTCTACGTCACGTAGAAATATTGGCGGTCCGTCCTGTGGCGAAGGTCATGATTCATCTCCTCCCGGGCGGAAGGTCTACGATGATCCGCGCAACATTGCGTCCAGGAATGTGCCGACGCCCGCGTCACCGGCGACGGTGGCTTACCCTGGTACGTAGATCGCACTCGCACAGGCGTCACACACATCCGCTCCGCCAACTGCGATCAGATGCGCACCCAAGGAAGGGCGGGCGGAACGCCATGCGACGATGCAGGGAGGTTTACACACGTGACGCAATCCAAAGGCACCCTGTACAGGGGCCGAGAAGGCATGTGGTCCTGGGTCGGCCACAGGATCACCGGCGTCGGCATCTTCTTCTTCCTCTTGGTCCACGTGCTCGACACTTCGCTCGTGCGCGTGTCTCCAGAGGCCTACGATGCCGTCATCGGCGCCTATAAGAACCCCATCATGATCATGGGCGAGATCGGCCTGGTCGGCGCGATCGTCTTCCACGCCTTCAACGGTCTGCGGATCATCCTGGTGGACTTCTGGAAGAAGGGCACGCGCTACCACAAGCAGATGCTCTGGGGCGTGCTCGCCCTCTGGATCGTGACGATGGTCGCCTTCAGCGCCCGTCACCTGATGCTCTTCCTGGAAGGGTGGAACTGATCGATGACCGCCACCAACTCTGAAGCAGTCCTCCCGGCACAGGGCATCGAGGCCCCCCGCTCGGGACGAGTGGACCCCAAGTACCTGCGCAGCAAGACGACCTCCGGCAGCTTCGAGATGGCCGCCTGGGTCTTCATGCGCGTCTCCGGCATCGCCCTGGTGGTGCTCATCTTCGTGCACCTGTGGGTGAACCTCATGGTGGGTGACGGCATCCACCAGGTCGACTTCGGCTTCGTCGCCGGCAAGTGGGCCAACCCGGTCTGGCAGTTCTGGGACCTGACCATGCTCTGGCTGGCCATGCTGCACGGCACCAACGGCATGCGCACCATCATCAACGACTACGCCGAGAAGGACTCGACCCGTCTGTGGCTGAAGTCGATCCTCTACATCGGCAGCACGGTGATCATCATCCTGGGCACCATGGTGATCTTCACCTTCGAGCCGTGCCTGCTGGACAGCACCACCGGCGAGCCGCTGCCGCGGGCGGTCTGCCCGAACTGATCGACGAGCGCCCCTCCCCGCCGGGCTGACCCCGGGCTCCGCCCAGGGCACGACGACGGCGGGGAGCGCGGGCCCCGTCCGAGACGCCTCCACCACTTCCGACCGAAGAGAGACACCCAAGCTGATGCAGGTTCACAAGTATGACGTCGTCATCGTCGGCGCCGGCGGCGCGGGGATGCGCGCCGCCATCGAATCCGGCCAGCGCGCCCACACCGCCGTGCTGACGAAGCTCTATCCGACCCGCTCCCACACCGGCGCCGCCCAGGGCGGCATGTGCGCCGCCCTCGCGAACGTCGAGGAGGACAACTGGGAGTGGCACACCTTCGACACCGTCAAGGGCGGTGACTACCTGGTCGACCAGGACGCGGCCGAGGTCATGGCCAAGGAGGCCATCGACGCCGTCCTCGACCTGGAGAAGATGGGGCTGCCCTTCAACCGCACCCCCGAGGGCAAGATCGACCAGCGTCGCTTCGGCGGCCACACGCGCGACCACGGCAAGGCCGCCGTGCGCCGCGCCTGCTATGCGGCCGACCGCACCGGCCACATGATCCTGCAGACGCTCTACCAGAACTGCGTCAAGCACAACGTGGAGTTCCACAACGAGTACTACGTGCTGGACCTGCTCACCGTGGAGGAGGACGCCACCCGCGAGGACGGCACCCCCTACAAGCAGAAGCGCGTCGCCGGCGTCGTCTCCTACGACCTCGCCAACGGTGAGATCCACGTCTTCCAGGCCAAGTCCGTGGTGTTCGCCACCGGCGGGCTGGGCAAGATCTTCAAGACCACCTCCAACGCGCACACGCTGACCGGGGACGGCATGGCCATCGCCTACCGCGCCGGCATCCCGCTGGAGGACATGGAGTTCGTGCAGTTCCACCCGACCGGACTGGCCGGGCTGGGCATTCTGCTCTCCGAGGCGGCCCGCGGTGAGGGCGGCATCCTGCGCAACTCCGAGGGTGAACGCTTCATGGAGCGCTACGCCCCCACCATCAAGGACCTGGCCCCGCGTGACATCGTCGCCCGGTCCATGGCCAACGAGGTGCGGGAGGGGCGCGGCTGCGGCCCGAACAAGGACTACGTGCTGCTGGACCTGACCCACCTGGAGCCGGCGCACATCGACGCCAAGCTGCCGGACATCACCGAGTTCGCCCGCACCTACCTCGGTGTGGAGCCGTACACGGAGCCGGTTCCGGTGTTCCCCACCTGCCACTACGCCATGGGCGGCGTGCCCACCACGGTGACCTCCGAGGTGCTGCAGGACAACGACACCACCGTCCCCGGCCTCTACGCCGCCGGCGAGGTCGCCTGCGTCTCCGTCCACGGGTCCAACCGTCTGGGCACCAACTCCCTGCTGGACATCAACGTGTTCGGCAAGCGCGCCGGCATCGCCGCCGCCGAGTACGCCTCCACCGCCGAGTTCGTGGAGCTGCCGGAGAACCCGACCGCCCGCACCGAGGAGATGCTCGCCACGGTCCGCAACGGCAACGGCGGAGAGCGGGTGGCCGCCATCCGTGCCGAGCTCCAGGAGACCATGGACGCCAACATGCAGGTGTTCCGTTCCGAGGAGACCATCAAGGAGGCCCTCGGCGTCATCGAGAACCTGCGGGAGCGTTACCAGCAGGTGCAGATCCAGGACAAGGGCCGCCGGTTCAACCTCGACCTGCTCGAGGCCGTGGAGCTCGGCTTCCTGCTGGACATGGCCGAGGTCATGACCGTGGCCGCGCTGCACCGGCAGGAGTCCCGCGGAGGTCACTACCGCGAGGACTTCCCCGACCGCGACGACGAGAACTTCATGCTGCACTCGATGCTCTACCAGGACCCCGAGGCGGAGACCGAGGGCACGAAGGGCATCCGCTTCGAGACCAAGCCGGTCGTCTTCACCCGCTACGAGCCGATGGAGCGTAAGTACTGATGAGCACCCCCACCCAAGACGTCGCAGAGCCTGCCTCCAAGGTCGATCTCGCCCAGAGCTCGGGCGGAGGCGGGGAGATCCCCAGCTTCGACATCACGCTGAAGGTGCGCCGCTACGATCCCGAGTTCTCGGATGAGGCCCGTTGGGACGAGTGGACCCTGACCATGTACGGCACGGACCGTGTGCTGGACGCCCTGCACAAGGTCAAGTGGGAGATCGACGGCTCGCTGACGTTCCGTCGTTCCTGCGCCCACGGCATCTGCGGCTCCGACGCCATGCGCATCAACGGCCGCAACCGCCTGGCCTGCAAGACCCTGCTGAAGGACCTCGACACCTCCAAGCCGATCACGGTGGAGCCGATCAAGGGCCTCCCGGTGGAGAAGGACCTGATCGTGGACATGGAGCCGTTCTTCCAGTCCTACCGGGAGATCATGCCGTTCCTGGTCAACAACTCCCCCGCCCCGACGGCGGAACGGCTGCAGTCCCCGGAGGACCGCGAGCGGTTCGACGACACCACCAAGTGCATCCTGTGCGCGGCCTGCACGTCCTCCTGCCCGGTGTTCTGGACCGACGGCCAGTACTTCGGCCCCGCGGCGATCGTGAACGCCCACCGCTTCATCTTCGACTCCCGCGACGACGCCGGCGACATGCGCCTGGAGGTCCTCAACGACAAGGAGGGCGTGTGGCGCTGCCGCACCACCTTCAACTGCTCGGACGCCTGCCCGCGCGGGATCGAGGTCACCAAGGCCATCCAGGAGGTCAAGACGGCCATCCTGACCCGGGCCATGTGACCGGCTGACCTACGTTCCCAGGCACCAGGAGGGGCTCGCCGCATGATGCGGCGGGCCCCTCCTGGCGTCTGCACTTTCTACGTCTGCACCCTCTGCGTCTGCACCCTCTGCGTCTGCTCCTTCGCCGCCCCCCCTCCTGCGGACAGTGCCCCCGGACCTGTGGATAACGTGGGCGGCATCAGGCCGATGTGCGGCAGAGTGTTTCCATGGAGATCCCCTCCCGGCCCCAGATCCCCCTGCACCTCGCCCGGCCCACCCCTGACGGTCTGCACACCGGCACCGACCTCAGCTACGGAGTGCGGACGGGCGACATGCTCAGGCTGCGACGCGGCGTCTACGTCCCCGCGCAGGAATGGCTCGACGCCGCACCGTGGGAAAGACCCGTCCTGATGATCGCAGCCACGGCCCTGGCCGACCCTGAGACGGTCTTCTGCCGCACCAGCGCCCTGCTTCTGCACGGCATCCCGCTGCTGCATCCTCCTCAGCGCATCCACGTGCGGACGATGCGCAGGAGTTCCGTGCGCATCACACGGCAGACGCCGATGACGGGCCGGCTCTCCGCTGACGCCGTTCTGGCCAAGCACCGCCGTCCTCCGGCACGGGCAGCGATTCTGCAGGGCATGCCCACACAGCGCCATGAGCCGATGATTCCACCTGACCAGCACCGCTCTGCCATGCGGTCTCAGGCCCAGCAGGACAGGCGATCTGCCGAAGAGCTGCTCCTCCCCCAGCAGATGCTCCCGCCCACGGCGCTGAGAATCTGCCAGGGCCCTGCCGTCGGGTACCGAGCTGAGCCTCTGGAACTCGCCGCGGTGGACACAGCGACCCGCTTGCCCGCCGCGGACGCCGTCGTCATCCTCGATGCCGTGCTCGCCCGGCTCATGGCGCAAGGTACGGAGGAAGATGAGGCGCGGCGTCTGCTTCTCGCGTGGAAGGACCACGTCAGCTCACGACGCCGGCGCGCTCTGCTGCAGAGGCGTCTCGCATTCGCCGACCCGCGGGCCGAATCTCCGGGAGAATCATGGTCGCGCGTGAGGATTCATGAGCTGGGGTTCGTCACGCCGGAGCTTCAGACCCGAGTGGCACTGGAGACGGGACACGCCCGACTGGACTTCGAATGGCGTGACGCCGGCGTCGTCGGAGAGTTCGACGGCCGGATCAAGTACCTCAGCCAGCAGGATCAGACGGGACGGAGCGCGGCCCTGGCCGTCCATGAAGAGAAGATCCGCGAGGACGGGATCCGCCGCACCGGCCGCACGGTGGTGCGATGGGGATGGGAGGACCTGCGACGCCCCACCACACTCGGCACGCGTCTGTGTGCCGCCGGCGTCCCGCGGCTGCCGTCCTCACAGATCGTCTCTCTATGAGAAATCGCCCGTCCATACAGGCACGATCTCTCATAGAGGGACGATCTTTCGCTCGGTGTCGTGCTGGACGGCGCACGACGGGCGAGTCGGGGGAGGCGGCTCAGGCCGTCGAGGAGCGGTCAGCCGCGACGACGGCGCCCCAGGCGGCGGCCAGCAGGTACACCAGGCTGAACACGTAGAAGTAGAAGAAGAGCCCCAACACCGTGGCGAACGGCAGCAGCAGCTCGTTGGCGGTGGCCCCGGAGATCAGCTGGGTGGAGAGCTGTCGCAGCAGCGAGGACCCCAGCCCGGCGATGATCGCGGCCTGCCACAGCGCCGAGACGGGAATGACGATGCGCGAGGCCACCCGCATCAGCAGCACCGCCACCAGGACGTCCAGCACGAAGGACACTCCGATGGTGGTCAGCCGCGTCAGCGGCCCGTCCAGCACCTCCCAGCCCAAGAAGCCCAGAGTGGCGTCCAAGAACACCGTGGTCAGCAGGTTCGCCGCCGTCGTGGTGGCCAGCACCGCACCGAGCACCAGCATGATCAGGAAGTCCCGGGACTTCACCACCCAGATGTACTCGGCCATCAGCGGCCGGTCGAAGATGCTGCGGATGCCCGAGCGCAGGCCGTGGATCCAGCTCAGCGAGGCGACCACCATGACGATCAGCGAGACCACCAGGGCAGCATTGAACCCGGCGGTGTCGAAGAGGGTCTCCGGCCGGGCCAGTCCACCGTCGCCGGTGTCGATCACCCCGGGCACCGCCGTCTCGACGGCCTCCACGATGAAGTCCTGCATCTCCTCGTCCCCGCCGATCACCAGACCGGCCACGGAGAAGACCGCCACCAGCATGGCAGCCACGGAGAAGAACATCATGTACGCGGCACCGGCGGCCATGACCGTGCCGTAGTGGAAGAAGAACAGGTTGAGCGCGCGGACCGGGCGGAACCGTGCCCAGCGGGCCAGCCCCCACTCCACCAGGGCCATCCCCACAGCCATGGGGCCCCGGGCGTCGCGGCGGGCACGGCCGAACGCCATCCGGGCGCGCAGCTCCTCCTGCTTCAGGGCGGCGGCGTCGATCGGGTCCGGGCGGGCGTGCACCTCGGTGCGGTCGTCGATCTTCTCGATCCGGGTGCGGGCCGACTGCAGCAGCGCGTTGTGGTGGGAGTTCCGCGGCCGGAGGCGGGAAGGGTTCGTGGTCACCTGCTCCTCACCTCCGGTCCTCGCCGCCCGCCCGCCTCAGGAGCCCGCAGCGGGCAGGAAGCCGACCTTCTCATAGACGTCGGCCAGCAGCGGTCCGGCGATGCCGCGTGCCTTCTCCGCACCGCGGGCGAGCAGCGCGTCGAGCTCCGCGGGGTCCTCCAGCAGCTCCAGGGTACGGTCGCGGATGGGTCCCAGCGTGGCCACCACGGCGTCGGCCAGGTCCACCTTGAGGTGCCCGTACATCTTCCCCTGGTACTCCTCGACCAGCTCGTCGATGCTCTTTCCGGAGACCGCCGAATAGATGCTGAGCAGGTTCGACACCCCCGGCTTGGACTCCCGGTCGAAGCGGATCTCGGTGCCGTCGTCGGTGACCGCGGACTTGATCTTCTTGGCGATCTTCTTATCCGTGTCCATGATGTTGAGCAGCCCGTTCGGTGAGGAGGCGGACTTGCTCATCTTGGTGGTGGGGTCCTGCAGATCATAGATGCGGGCTCCGACCTGAGGGATGAAGGGCTCCGGGACCCGGAAGGTCTCTCCGAACCGGTGGTTGAACCGCTGGGCCAGGTTCCGGGCCAGCTCCACGTGCTGCTTCTGGTCATCGCCCACCGGCACGCCGTCGGGCTGGTAGAGCAGGATATCGGCGGCCATGAGCATCGGGTAGGTCAGCAGACCCACTCCGGCGGAGTCCGCGCCCTGTTTGGCGGACTTGTCCTTGAACTGGGTCATCCGGGAGGCTTCGCCCATACCGGTGAGGCAGGTCAGCACCCACGCCAGCTGGGCATGCTCCGGCATATGGGACTGCACGAACAGGGTGGAGCGCTCGACGTCGATCCCGCCTGCCAGGAACTGGGCGGCGGTCATTCGGGTGCGATGCCGCAGCTCCGCCGGGTCGTGGGGGACGGTGATGCCGTGCAGATCCGGGATGAAGAAGAAGGCGTCATAGTCTTCCTGCATCGTCACCCAGTTGACCAGTGCGCCCACGTAGTTCCCCAGGTGCAGGGAGTCTCCGGAGGGCTGCATCCCGGAGAGCACCCGGTGCTCGTCGGAGATGCCCACCAGCTGCGCACTCTGCTCGGCCATGTTCTCCCTCATCGATCGTGCCAGGAGTCCCTGGCGTGGTGTGTCGCTGCCTCCGTCAGATTACCAGCGCGTCGGGTGCCGCGAGGGCGGACCGCGCCTCAGCCCGCCAGCCAGTCCCGCACGCCGGCGAAGTACGGCGACGCCGGGTCGATGACGTCGAAGTGGCAGGCGCCGTCGAGCTCGGTGCGCGGCAGCGGCATGTCTCGGGAGAATCCGATGTCCACGGTGGCGTCATCGGTGCCATGGATGATCCGCGCGTCGAATCCGTCCGGCAGCAGCGCGGCCCGCGAGCGCGGATCCTCCCAGCGGTACGCCTCCGGTGCCTCGTCCGGGAGCGCACCCATGTAGTCGAGCACCGCGCCCTCGGCGAGCCCACCGCGCGCCTCACGGATGAGGTCGGTGATGGGCGCCAGCGCCCGGACCCGGGCCTGCGGCAGGTCCGCCCCGTGGTGGGTGGCCCAGGCCAGGGCCAGACAGCCTCCGGCCGAATGCCCGGCGATCAGCGGGGCGGCGGCCCCCTCGGGACGCATCCCGAGCTCCTGCCACAGCCGGACACAGTGCGCCACCGCAGTGCTGACGTCCTCCAGCGTGCGCGGATGCCCGCCGTCTCCGCCGGCCCGCCGGTACTCCAGCAGGGCCACGACGGCGCCCCCTCGCCCGGACGCGTCTCCCCCGGCGAGCTCGGCGGCCAGAGGGCGCGCGTGGGTGAGGTCGACGCGCTGACGGAAGTACCCGCCGTGGATCAGGATGATCCCCTGCTCGGCGGTGGCCGGGTCGCCGTAGAGCTCCAGGTGCTGATCGGGCCGGTCCCCGTAGGTGTGGCGCGTCCCGGCGGCGGTCCCGCGGGCCAGCAGGGAGGCCAGCTGGGCGGACTCCCGCTGCGCCGGCGTCGTACCGTCATGTCCCGCGCCGACCCTGCGCGTGCCGGCGCGGCTCATGCCGACCCTGCGCCGTCGCGAACCTCCACCAGGCTGTCCCGGATGGCGCGGATGCCGACCTCCACCTCCGCGAAGCTGGTGGACAGCGGGGACAGGCCCAGCCGGAGCCCGTGCGGAGGCCGGAAGTCGGGGATCACGCCCTGGGACCAGAGCCGCGGCAGCACGGCGGCGAAGTCCTCGTGGTCCACGGTGACGTGGGACCCGCGCCGGTGCGGATCCCGTGGGGAGGAGAGACGCACGCCCAGCGGTGTCAGCAGCTCGTCCACCAGCTCCTCGGCGAAGCCCGTCAGCGCCACCGACTTCTCCCGCACCGCCTCCATCCCGGCCTGCTCGATGAGGTCCAGCATCCCCTCCATGGCGAGCATGCCGGTCACCGGCGGGGTGCCGCTGATGAACCCCCGGATGCCCGGGTGCGGGGCATACTCCGGCCCCATGGCGAACGGGTCTGCCGCGCCCATCCAGCCCTGGACCGGCTGCCGCAGGCGGCCCAGGTGACGGCGAGCCACATAGCCGAAGGCCGGGGAGCCCGGGCCGCCGTTGAGGTACTTATAGGTGCAGCCCACCGCCAGGTCCACCTCATGGGCGTCCAAGGTGATCGGCACCGACCCGACCGAATGGCACAGGTCCCACAGCACCACCGCGCCGTGCCGGTGCGCCGCGGCGGTGATGCCCGGAAGATCCGCCAGATGCCCGGAGCGGTACTCCACGTGGCTGAGCACGACGACGGCGGTCCGCTCCCCCAGCAGCGCCTCGACGTCTGCCAGGGCCACGCCCTCCACCGGGTCGGTGTCGATCCAGCGCAGCGTCATGCCGCGTTCGGCCGCGATGCCCTCCAGCAGATACCGGTCGGTGGGGAAGTTACCGGTGTCCAGGATGATCTCATGGCGGCCGGCCGCGGCCTGGGCTTCGACGGCGGCGCGCAGCAGCTTGTACAGGATGACGGTGGTGGAGTCCCCGACGAAGGTCTGCCCCTCGGCGGCTCCCAGGGTGAGCCGGGCGATCCGGTCCCCGAGGCGCAGCGGCAGCTCCATCCAGGACTCGTCCCAGGCGCGGATCAGCCGAGCGCCCCATTCCTCGACGGCGAAGCGGCCCAGTCGCTCGGCCGCCGTCCTGGTGGGCCGCCCGAGGGAGTTGCCGTCCAGGTAGGAGCGGACCTGCTCGTCCAGGACGAACTCGTCCCGGAGGTGGGCCAACGGATCGGCGGCGTCGAGCGCGGCGGCACGGTCGACGAGGGCACGGTCGACGGCGGCGCGGTCGACGGCGGCCGGCGCTGCGGCTGGTGCGTGCTGCCGGGCGTGGTGCTGGGCAGGCTGCTGGGGGTCCATGGGCATCTCCTCGGTGACCTCAGCGTCCGATCTCGGAGCGGACGGCGAACAGCTCAGGGAAGAAGGTCAGCTCCAGTGCCTTCTGCAGGAACGCGACCCCGCTGGAGCCGCCGGTGCCGGGTTTTCCGCCGATGATCCGCATCACGGTGCGCAGGTGGCGGAACCGCCAGGTCTGGAAGTTCTCCTCCAGGTCCACCAGCTCCTCGCAGCTCTCATAGATCAGCCAGTGCTGCTCGCGATCCTCGTAGATGCCGCGGAAGAGCTCCGTGAGGCCGTCGTGGGCGGTGTGGGCCCGTGAGACGTCCCGGTCCAGCAGCTCCTGGGGCACCGGGTGCCCCAGGCGGGCCAGATGGCGGATGAACTCGTCATAGATGCTGGGCTGCTCCAACAGGTCGGCCAGCTGACGCTGTGCCTCGGGCTCGGCGTCGAAGACCTTCAGCATGCCGGCGTTCTTGTTGCCGAGCAGGAACTCCACGGCCCGGTACTGCCAGGACTGAAATCCCGAGGAGCTGCCCAGGAAGTCGCGGAACTCCGCGTACTCGCTGGGAGTGAGTGTGGCCAGCACCGACCACTGCTCGGTCAGCGTCCGCTGGATGTGCTTGACCCGGGCGATGCACTTCAGCGCGGGCTGCAGCTGATCTGCCGCGATCAGGTCCCGGGCGGCGCGCAGCTCATGGATGACCAGCTTCAGCCACAGCTCGGTGGTCTGGTGCTGGATGATGAACAGCAGCTCGTCATGGTGCTCGGGCTCGCTGACCGGATGCTGGGCGGAGAGCAGCCGCTCCAGCCCCAGATAGGACCCGTAGGTCATGCGGTCCCGCAGGTCGGTGTGGATCCCGGCCTCAAGCTCACGTTCGTTGTGCTCGGCCGTCTCGCTGGGTCGGGCCGTCGACGACTCTGTCATGGCGCCTCTCTGCCCCGGACCGGGACTCAGTCGTCCAGCCCGAGGGCGAATCCGGCCTCGAGGTCCTGGTCGGAGTAGGTGCGGAACGCCAGCAGGGTCTCGGTGTCCCGGATCCCGGAGACCTTGGAGATGCGGTCCGGGATCAGTTCGGCGAGCTCGTCGAAGCTGGGGCCCTTGACCATCGCGACCAGGTCCCAGGGTCCGGTGACCGAATAGACGGCCTGGACGCCGTCGATGTCGGCGATCTGCTGGCCGGCCTCCGGGATGCCCTGGGGGTCGGTCTTGATCATCACGAAGGCAGTGACCATCGCATGCTCCTCATCGAGTTCTCGTGATCAGTGGGGTGGCCCGCTCAGCCTACGGGAGGCGGTAGTCCACCACGAGGGGCGCATGGTCGGACCAGCGCAGCGAATAGTCCAGCGCCCGGTCCACGGCGGACTTCTCGGCCGTCTCCGCGAGTGCGGGGGTCGCCATCTGGTAGTCGATGCGCCAGCCGGTGTCGTTGTCGAAGGCCTTCCCGCGGTAGGACCACCAGGTGTAGGGCCCTTCCACGGGACCGGCCAGGGTGCGGGCGACGTCGACGTATCCGCCCTCGTCGCCGAAGTAGCCGTCGAAGTACGCCCGTTCCTCCGGCAGGAAGCCCGAGTTCTTCACGTTGCCCTTCCAGTTCTTGATGTCGAGCTCGGTGTGCCCGACGTTGAGGTCCCCGACCACCAGCACGTGGTCCTTGGTGCGGGCGAGTTGCGGCAGGTGGTGACGCATGTACTCCAGGAACCGCATCTTGTGCTCCTGCTTCACGGAGCCGACCTCGCCCGAATGCACGTAGACGCTGACCACGGTCAGCGTGCTGCCGTCTCCGAGGGTGAAGTCCGCCTCCACCCACCGGCCCTGGTCCTCCGGGTGGCCGTCGCCGATACCGCTGCGGACCTCGGTGGGCTCGGTGCGGGAGACGATGGCGACGCCGGCCCGCCCCTTCTGTGCGGCCTCCTCCTCGTGGATGTGCCATGCCACGCCTGTGGGCTCGGTCATCTCTCCGATGAGCTTGGTGACGATGGACTCGTCGGCACGGACCTCCTGCAGGGCGAGGATGTCGACGTCGCGGGAGGCCAGCCACTCCCCCATCCCCTTGCGGTGGGCGGCGCGGATGCCGTTGACGTTCACCGACGCCACGCGGGTCAGGCCCTCGGGCTTGGGGTCGACGACGCGATGCGGGAACTCGCCGAAGGGGGTGGTCTCGTCAGGCACGGAGGATCCTCTCGTCTGTCAGCTCAGTCTGGTGTGCACCGGCGCCGCGGCCCGCGACGCCGGCTCCGGCCGGTGCGGCTCAGTCGACGACTTCGCCGCTGATGGGCCGATCGTCATCGCGCGGGCGGTCGTCACGCTGCTCCCGCCCGCGGCGCTGCTCCTCACCGCCGCGGCCGACGTGCTCGGCGAGCATGTCACGACCGTTGGTCGCGGTCATCTCGATGGTGTCCAGGGCACGCTCGACCATCTCCAGGTCGGCCTCCTCGCCCTTGGCGAGCTCCTGTCCGATGACCCTGCGCTGGACCTGCACGATCTTGAAGGAGTGGTCCAGCTTCATATTGCGGGTGTGGGCGTCCTCGTCCACGACGGCGGTTCCGCCTGCGTCCTGGCTGTGGCGCGCGGCGGCGTCGGCCCGCGCCGAGTCGAGCGTCTGGCTCATCTTCTGCGCCCCTCGGCGCACCGAGGTCACCAGGATCGCGGCGAGGATCAGCCAGCCGGTGGAGATGGCGACGATGATCCACCCGATCACGTCGTTCTGGTTGGCGGCGAACACCAGCGCCACCAGCAGCACCGTGATCATCACGGCGAAGGTGATGCCGGAGGATCGGCGCCCGAAGCTGCGGAGGGCGTCGTCGGCACGACGGCCCGTGGACCCGGATTCGAGAGGAGGCTGCGAACTCATGGTCCCGATTATCTCCGAGACCGGGGTGGGACGGCGAATCGCGTCAGCGGGTCGGCCAGGTCAGATGGTGCTCCCAGCCGTGCCTCGGGAGCGCCTGCATGGGATCGCGGTGGAGACCCTCGTCGTCCACCGGCTCAGAGAGCCTGATGTCGACGTGCTCCTCATGCTGCGAGTAGGTGTACTGGTCCACTGTGAAGGTGAACCCCTCCTCCCCGCGGATCAGGTGCTGCCCGGTGTAGCCCTCGACGTCGTTGTCGTGGTGCTCCTCCTGTTTGATCAGCAGCCCGCGTGGGACCTCCAGGATCAACGTGGCTCTCAGCATCTCCCTCACCCCTGTTTCTTCACCGGCGACGGCTGTGCCGGTGAGTGTAGGCCCGGGGTCACACCCGGGGGAAGATCTCCCGGGTCAGCACGGTTGGGCAGAGTGTGACCTCAGCCTCCCCCACACCCGACGACGCCGGCTCAGCCGCCCCGGACGGCGCGCCGCCTGATCCCCCGGCCCGCCGGGTGATGGTGGCGCTGCTGACTCCGCTGTTCGCCGCGCTGATGAGCATCAGCATCGTCAACGTGGCGCTGCCGGCGATCGAATCAGGGCTGGGCGCCGGGTCCTCGGATCTGCAGTGGGTCCTGTCCGGCTACGCCCTGGCCTTCGGGGTGGTGCTGGTTCCTGCGGGCCGGGCCGGCGACCTGTGGGGCCGCCGCCGCTTCTTCCTGCTGGGCGTGGCGGTGTTCGGGCTGGCCTCCCTGATGTCCGCCCTGGCGCCCACCCCGATGGTGCTCAACATCGCCCGCGTGCTCATGGGAGTCGGGGCGGGGCTGCTGACCCCACAGATCATCGGCATGATCCAGCAGCTGTTCCGTGGGTCGGCCCGCGGCCGGGCCTACGGGCTGATGAGCACCGTCATCGGCGTGGCCGTGGCGGCCGGACCGGCGATCGGCGGGCTGATCATCGACGTCGTCGGTGACGACCTGGGCTGGCGGACGACGTTCCTGATCAATGTGCCGCTGACCCTGCTGGCCTTCGTGCTCGCCTTCCTGTGGCTCCCGCGCACCCGTGGAGGGGCCGTCACCGGCACCTCCAGCAGCACCGGCACCCGCACCGGCAGCGGCGGCCGCCGAGGCCTGGCCGCGCTGGATCCGCTGGGCGTGGCGCTGCTCTCCGCGGCCGTGGTGCTGGTCATGCTGCCGTTCATCCAGTTCCGCTCCGGAACCGGAGCGTTCCTCGGCGCCGCTGGTCTGGCGCTGATGACCGTCTGGGCGTTCTGGGAGCGCCGCCTGGGACGGCTCGACGCCGAGGCGCCCATGGTGAACCTGGCCCTGTTCACCCGTCCCAGCTACACCCTCAACACCCTGGTGCTGTCCCTGTACTTCCTCGGAATGCCGGCTGTGTGGGCGGTCGTCGCGGTCTATGTGCAGCAGGGGCTGGGCCATGGGGCGCTGGTGGCCGGCGTCGTGACCCTGCCCTCGGCGGTGATGGTCATGCTGCTCTCCACCGCGGTGGGGCGCCGCGTGGAGACCTCGGGCCCTCGGATGCTGGTGGTCGGCACGGTGATCGCCGTGCTCTCCATGCTCGCCCTGGCCGGGGCCACCGCATTGATGGGCGCCGGCTCCGGGTCCCTGTGGCTGGTGGGAGCCGCCCTGGCGCTCAACGGGCTCTCCCAGGCGCTGATCATCCCCAGCGCGCAGACCCTGTCCATGCAGGATGTGCCGGCGCGCATGGCAGGCGCGGCCGGCGGCGTCGCGCAGACCTCCCAGAGGCTGTTCACGGCGGTCGGCATCGCTCTGGTCACCGGGGTCTACTTCAGCATCGCGGCAGCCGTGGACCACCATGCCGCCGTGCTGGTGGCCTCCCTGGCGATCGCCGCATGCATGCTCAGCGCCGTGCTCGCCGCAGTGCTGGCGGCCCGCCGGGCGCGACGGGCCCCGGCGGCCGCCTCGTGAGGGGCCCGGTCAGCGCAGGCGCGTGACCTGGGTGAGGTCCTTGTCGAGCACGTACTTCGGCCGGCCGGAGAAGATCCGAGCCCGTTCCTCGGACTCCTCCCACTCCTTCTCGGCGGCCGCGAACTCCTCGGCAGTGCCGAAGCGGCTGACATACCAGGTCAGCTCGGTGCTGTCCGCGGCGAGCCACACCGACTCGACGGTGAAGCCGCGCTCCTCCCGGGCGGGGAAGACCTCGTCGCGCAGGAACGCGACGAACTCCTGCGCCAGCTCCGGGTCCAGCCTGTAGCGGCGCATCCAGGTGGTGCGCCGGGTCTCCTCGGCGCCGACGGTGGTCTCAGGAAGCTCGGTCATGTCTCTCCTCGCAAGGACGGGGCGTCTGGCGGGCCGGAGCAGGTCAGCCCCGACTCGCGGCGGGCCGGCTCCCGCTGACCCGCCGCGCCTCCATCCTACGAAGCATCCAGCCGCGGCGTCCGCGGCGGCTCGGTGCGGCGGCGCCCGGTGGCCTCGAAGGCCGCGGCGATCTGCAGCAGCCTGACGTCGTCGTGGGCGCGCCCGGCGAAGGTCAGCCCCACCGGCATCCCGGTGTCGGCCATGGTGCCCATCGGCACGGTGACGGTCGGCACCCCCAGGTGCCGCCAGACCAGGTTCCCGTTGGCCACCCAGACGCCGTTGCGCCACGCGAGCTCCGCCGAGTCTGGGTTGACGTCCGCATCCGCAGGTCCGACGTCGGCCACCGCGGGGAAAGCGATGACGTCCAGGCCCAGCCGGTCCATCCAGGCCTCCAGATCGACCTCCCGGGTGCGCACCAGACCGCGCAGGCCCTCCTGAAGGTGCGGGATCTGATGCATCGACAGCTCGGGGTTGTCCCGGATGAACTGCGGGTAGGCGGCGATGTCGTCGTCGAAGCCGTGGTACCGGTCCTCCAGGGCGCCCTCCGGGTGCGGGAAGATCTGCGTCCCGTCCACCGCCGCGAGGCTGGACAGCCCGGGGTCCCCGTTGGCGTTCAGGAAGTCCTCCCACCCCCAGGCGGAGAGGTCGAGGATCTCTCGGTCCAGATACTCGGAGCTGACCAGCCCTCGGGTGCGGATCGTCGGGGCCCCTGGGCGGTCTCCCTCGTAGTTGGTGACCACCGGCAGGTCCGTGATGCGTACGTCGGCCCCGTGGCGCTCCATGTCCGCGCGCGCCTGCTCCCAGAGGTCGAGCACACTGGGCCGCGGGGTGATCGGCCGCCCGGTGGAGCCGCCGATGCCCGTGACCCCTTCGGGGGACGGCTCAGCGGTCCCGGCCGAGGCGTCCAGGCCCAAGTACAGGGCGGGCGCCCCGATCCGCAGCCCCGCGAGCAGCCGCGCGGCCTCCGCGGGATCGGCCGGACACAGGTCTGTGAAGCTCTCCGGACGCACAGCAGAGGTCTTCGGGATCTCCACCCACGGCTGCACCCGCCAGAAGTCGCCCCGGGTCTCGGCGTCGTCGACCATGATGACGTCGAGCACCTCCAGCATGTCCTCCATGCTGCGGGTGTGCGGCACCACCACGTCCATGGTGGGCACCAGCGGCCAGTTCCCCCGGATCGAGATCATCCCCCAGGACGGGGTGTAGGCGCACAGGGCGTTGTTCGACGCCGGCGCGCGCCCGGAGGACCAGGTCTCCTCCGCCAGGCCGAAGGCCGCGAAGCTGGCCGCCGTCGCCGTGCCGGATCCGTTGGAGGAGCCGGAGGCGAAGGCGGAGGTGAGGTGCTCGGCGCTGTACGGGCTCTCGGCCCGGCCGCGCAGACCTCGCTGCATGCCGCCGTTGGCCATCGGAGGCATGGTGGTCAGGCCCAGCAGGACCGCCCCTGAGGCTCGCAGCCGCTCCACGGTGAAGGAGTCCCGCTGGGCGACGAGCTCGGCGAAGGCCGGCGAGCCGGCCGAGACGGTCAGCCCGGCGGCCTGGTAGCTCTCCTTGGCGGTGTAGGGGAGGCCGTCGAGCGGACCCAGGAGCTCGCCGCGGGCACGGCGGGCGTCCGAGGCGCGGGCCTCGGCGAGGGCCTGCTCGTTGCGCACCACCACGGCGTTGAGCCGCGGCCCCTGTTGGTCGTAGGCCTCGATGCGCGCCAGGTGGGCGCCCACCAGCTCCTCACTGGTGGTCTCGCCGCGCTCCAGAGCCGCGCGCATCTGCGGGATCGTGGCCTCCACGACGTCGAATGCTGCCGTCATCGCTGATCTGTTCCTTTCACGCGTGAGGGGTCGCCTGCTCCCGGCCGGGTGCTTCCGGGCGGAGGCGCGGCCGCGGCTGCTGCTGGGTGATGCAGTGGATGCCGCCCCCGAAGCAGAGGATGTCCCGGGCGTCCACCAGCTGGATCCGGTGGTCCGGGTAGGCCCGGGCCAGGATCTCGGCGGCCTGCGCGTCGTGGGGGTCGTCGTAGCCGCACAGCACCACCAGGCCGTCGGCCACGTAGTGGTTGATGTAGGTCCAGTCCACAAACTCTTCGTCGGCGTCCACGATGGTGCGCGGGGCCGGGACGTCGATGATCTCGAACGGGTCCCCCTCCGCGTCGCGCGCCGCCTCCAGGACCTCGCGCAGCCGGCGGGTGACCTCGTGGTCCGGGTGCCGGGGGTCGTCCTGCCGGTGCAGCAGCACGCTGCCGGACGGGGTGAAGCAGGCGAACATGTCCACATGACCGCGGGTGCCGAACTCCTCGTAGTCCCGGGTGAGACCACGGGGGAACCAGACGGCGTGGCGGGTGCCCAGCTTCGCGTGCAGCTCCGCCTCGATCTGCTCCCTGCTCAGCCCGGGGTTCCGCCCCGGATCCTGCTGGACGGTCTCGGTGAGCAGCACGGTGCCGCGGCCGTCCACGTGGAAGGCCCCGCCTTCGTTGACCAGCGGGCTGCCGATCCGTTCGACGCCGGCGGGACCGGCCATCTCCACTCCGACCTTGGCGTCCCGCTCATGGGGGGCCCAGGGCTGGTCGCCCCAGCCGTTGAAGATCCAGTCCACTCCGGCGACGGCGCCCGAGGCGGTGTGGACGAAGGTCAGCCCGATGTCACGCATCCAGGCGTCGTCGAGGGCGATGGTGACGATCTCGGCGACCTCGCCGAGCGCTTCCCGGGCGGCCTGCTCGTCCGCCGGGTCGGCCACCACGGTGACCGGTTCGACGGCGGCGATGGTACGCGCCACCTGGGACCAGGCCCGCCGGGCGCGTGCCAGCGACTGCGAGCCGTGCGGACCGAAGGTCTCGTTGGCCGGGGGGAAGGCCATCCAGGTGCGCTCATGCGGCGCCCACTCGGGCGGCATCACGGTCGTCTCCGTCGTGGCGCCGACCGGCTGCGCCGTCGTCGGCTGTGAGATGGGGGTGTCCATGTCTCTCCTCAGGGTCCTCCGCGGGGCGGTCAGGCGGTCGGGTGCTCGGTGGGGTACTCGGTGGTCTCGAAGCGACGGCGGAAGAACTCCGGGTTGCGGCGGTGCTGGTAGAGCATCGCGGCCACGCCGAGCACGAAGATCAGCACCCCCAGGATGAACACCAGGCCGACGCCGCCGATCTCGGAGCCGGAGCCGTAGGCCGGGTCCATCGAGTCCCAGGCGGTCTGGAAGAAGAAGATCAGCAGCAGGATGCCGCCCAGCAGCGGGGCCAGCAGCTTGTTGATGAAGGATCCCACGGAGGCGGTGGCCTCGGCACGGAAGTACCACACGCAGGCCAGCGCCGTGACGCCGTAGTAGAAGCAGACCATCATGCCCAGAGTGGTGATGGTGTCCCACAGGACGTTCTCCGAGATCACGCGCATCACCGCGTAGAAGACCGCGGCGATGACCACCGAGACGATCGTCGCGTAGGCCGGCGTCTGGTGCTTGGGGCTGACCTTCGCGTACTTGGGGCTCAGCGCTCCGTAGTGGCCCATGGCGAGCATGGTCCGCGCCGGGGAGATCATGGTGGACTGCAGCGAGGAGGCGGAGGAGGACAGGACCGCCAGGGAGATGAGGATCGCGAAGGGCCCCATCACCGGGCCGGCCAGCGCGGCGAAGACGTTCTCCTGGATGTCCGGGTTGCCCAGGCCGAAGTCCCCGGTGGAGACGCCCGCGTAGGACAGGGTCGCCAGCGTCACCAGGGTGTAGAGCCCGACGACGACCAGGATGGTCAGCACGGCCGCCTTGCCGGGCGTGGTGGTGGTGCCCTTGGACTCCTCGTTCATCGTCAGTACGACGTCCCAGCCCCAGTAGATGAACACCGACAGGGCGATGCCGGCGGCGAAGGCGGAGAAGGTCTCCACACCGAACGGGTTGAACCAGTCCCAGCTGAAGTGGGTCGCGTCGAAGGCGGTGCCGCTGCCCACGTGGCGGAAGGCCACCACGGAGAACCAGACCAGCACGACCATCTGGAAGGACACCAGCAGGTACTGGAACGCCTTGGTGGCCTCCAGTCCGCGGTAGGAGATGTAGGCGGCCACGGCCATGAAGGCCAGGCAGGTGAGGATGTTGACCGGCACGTTGCGTGTCAGGTCCGCGATCCAGTCCAGGCCGGTGAGCTGGCTGATCGCCAGGTAGAAGAAGTCCACGGCGATGCCGGCCAGGTTGGACAGCACCAGGATCGTGGAGGCCAGCAGGCACCAGCTGCCCATCCACCCGATCCATGGGCCGAAGGCCCGGGAGGCCCAGGTGAAGGTGGTGCCGGAGTCGGGCATGGCCCGGTTGAGCTGGCGGTAGCCCAGGGCCACCAGCAGCATCGGGATGAACCCGACGATCAGCACCGCCGGCAGGTGCTCACCCACGGCCGAGGCGGTGGGTCCGACCGCGCCGGAGAGCGTGTAGGCCGGGGCGATCGTGGAGACGCCGATGACGACGGCGCCGAGTGTGCCGATCGCTCCGGCACTCAGGCCTTTCCTGTGGTCCGTCCCTGCGGGTGCGGATCCGGGGGCGCCGGTGGCGGCGCCGCTGCCGATCTGGGTCATGGTGGTGTCCTCCCTCAACGGACGGAATCCGCGGGGTTCGGGTGGTCGTTCCGGTGGTCAGGGGTGTCGTGTCGCGGCATGACGATCAGCGGGATCGGCAGCTGCGTGAGGATGCGGGCGGCCGTGTCACCCAGGAAGAGCCGACGTCGGCCGGCCAGGCGGGAGGAGCCCATCATCAGCAGCCCGCCTTCGGGCCAGTCGTGCGCGGCGACGGCGCGGGCGGGGTCCCCGCCCTGGGGGAAGGTCACCTGGGTCACCGGCACCTGGAGCTGGGCCGCCCAGGCGGCGGCGTCGTCGGCGACCTGGTGCACGCCACCGCCCGGGGAGACGGCGGCCAGCACGTGGCCGACCGGTGTCTCGCCGCAGTGACCGGCCGGCGCCAGCGCCAGCGGAACCGGTGAGCTGTGCAGCAGAGCATCCACCGCCGGATGGGTGGTGAGCCGACGGGCGCCCACTCCGGAGCCGGTGACCAGCAGGTCGGCTCCGTGCTCCTCGGCGGCGGCGATCAGACCTTCGGCCACCGAGGGGGCGGGGCTGATCGCGCTGCTGTGCGCGACGTCGTCGGGGATCATCTGCTGCGCCTCGGCGAGCCAGCCGCGTGCCTGGTCGGCGATGATCCCGCCGACGTCGCCCACCGGCGGGTACGCCGGGGTGAAGGCGGAGTCCTGCCGCAGGATCAGCTGCAGGTGCAGGTGTGCGTCGGCGGCCCGGGCGAGGGCGACGCCGAGTCGCACCGCATCGCGGCTGCGCTCGTCACCGCCGTATCCGACCAGGATGCGTCGCAGGGCGGGGGCCGTCACCGCGGGCGGGGTCTCCGTCTCCGTGACGGTGACGGCCTCAGTGCCGGTTGCGGTGTCTGTTCCGGTGTCTGTGTGGGGGCTCATCGGGGGGTCTCCTCTCGCAGGCTCGTCGCTCACACCGTGGCGGCTGACGTCGGCAGCTCGGCCAGGACGTCCTCGGCGGCTCGGCGGCCCTGGCGCAGGGCGCCGTCGACGTGCTGATAGCCCTCGGCGGCCAGGTCCGAGCAGGCCCAGTGGATCGGACCGACGGCCTCCCGCTGATGGGCGCCGTAGCGGCTCAGTCCGCCGAGGTCGAAGCTGGCGGCGTAGGCTCCGCGGGTCCACTCCTCCGAGCCGAAGTCGGACTCGTAGTAGACCTCTGGGCTCAGCGCCTGCTCACCCAGGTAGTGCGCGAGCGACTCCAGGATCCGCCGACGACGCTCCTCCTCCGGGAGGGCGAACATCTCGTCGGCCTTCTCGTCGGAGACGAAGGCGACGAGGGTTCCGCGGGAGTCCCCGTGGTTGGTGTTGTCGTAGACCTCCTGGCAGATCTCCGCGGCCCCGAAACCGGTGCCGGAGAGGCCTGCCTCGCGCCAGAAGGGGCGGTCATAGACGGCGTGGACCTTGATGACCAGGCCCATGGACTGGTGCTGATGCATCTGGTGCTGCAGCCTCGGCAGAGCCGGTTCGAAGCTGATGCGGGAGTACAGGTTCGGCGGGACGGCCACGATCACCTGCTGCGCGCGGACGGTGACCCGGTCCGACCACACGGTGACCCCGTGCGGCTCCTCCCAGGCGATGGTGCGCACCGGGGTCTCCAGGTGCACGGTGCCCGGCTCGAGCTGAGCGGCCATCGTCTCGGAGACGCTCTGCATGCCGCCGACCACGCGACGGTCCAGGATGAAGTCCTCATCGACCAGGTGGCTGAAGGAGCCTGCGGAGGCGGCCATCAGCACCGCCTGCAGCGCGGAGAAGGCGTGGTCCGGCTTGGTCAGCATGCCGCCGGCCAGGAAGATCGCGAGGTTCTCGCGGGCCGGGGCGTCGTCGGTCTGCTGCCGCAGCCACTCGGCGAACGTGACCGAGTCCAGCTCCCGGGCCTGCGGGTGCGCCCACGGCTCCTGGGCCCCGATCTCGGCGGCCAGCCGATCGAGGATCTCGATGACGCGCTCCATCTCGGCCTCGGTGTGCTCCCCGACGGGGAACATCTCACCGGTGAACTCGTGGCGGGTGCCGTCGGTGGCCAGGTAGACGTTGGCCCCGTCGCGGTGGCGCTGGAAGGTCTCCAGCCCAAGCTCGTCGAGGAGACCCAGCAGCTCGGTCTGGTCCGGCGAGACCCACTGGCCCCCGACCTCCAGGAAGGCGCCGTCGATCTCCTGCGACCAGGTGCGGCCTCCCACGCGGTCGCGAGCCTCCAGGACGGCGACGCTGCGGCCCTGCTGCTGCAGGGCGCGGGCGGCGCGCAGCCCGGCCGGTCCGGCCCCCACCACGACGACGTCACGGTCGAGTGCCTCGATGCTTCCCACGGAGCGGATCCCTGTCACTGTGCTCTCCTTCACAATTAAATGAACTATATTCATTAACGGGCATGGACACCCACCTTGTCAAGCCCTGCGATGACTTCCCCCGCCCTGCGGGCCGTCGTCGTGGTTCTCACCCAGGCGCCGCCTACACTGAGGGCGCCAGCTGACCTCGACCCGAAGGACCACCGTGAGCCCGGAGCAGACCCGACCCCGACGACGCGGCCGACCGTCCTCCCCCGTACTCTCCCGCGAGGGCATCACCACCGCGGCGATCCGGATCGTGAGTACCCGTGGCTACAGGGACCTGACGATGGCGTCCCTCGCCCGCGAGCTCGGCGTCTCCACCTCGGCGCTGTACAACCACGTCTCCTCCAAGCGAGATGTGATGCTGCTCCTGCAGGATCGGCTCAACGAACAGATCGACACCACCGGCTTCCAGTCCCTGCCCTGGGACCAGGCGCTGCGCCGGTGGGCGATCTCCTACCGGGACTGCTACATCCGGCACACCGAGCTGATCCCGATCATGGCTGTCCTCCCGGTGGCCGACGCGCCCCAGACGCTGGTGATGTACGAACGTGTCACCGCCGCACTGGAGGACGCCGGCATCCCCGGGCCGGACGCCGTGGACGTGATCGTCGGCGTCGAGGCCCTCGTCTTCGGCGCCGCCTACGACGCCTCGGCACCGGCCGACATCTTCGACCCCGGGCGCCGGGCAGACCTGGCCCCGCGCTTCGGCCGGGCCGCTGCGGCGCGGGACGAGGACGCCCGCGCCGCGGCGGACCGCGCCTTCCTGTTCACCTTGGACTCTCTGATCGACGGACTGCGCCGCCGCGTGGCCACCGAGTGAGCGTCGCGCGACCTCTGGGGAGGCGCGGGCATGAGCCCCTCGGGCGGATGCTCAGGAGCGGCCGCTCAGACCTCGATCGCGTGCATGACGTGCTTGACCCGGGTGTATTCCTCCACCGCATACCCGGAGAGATCCTTCCCATGCCCAGAAGCCTTGAACCCCCCATGAGGCATCTCCGCGACCAACAACAGATGCGTATTGACCCACACACACCCGAAGTCCAAATCCCGCGTGAACCGCATCGCCCGCGCCCCATCAGCCGTCCACACACTCGAAGCCAACGCATACTCCACCCCATTGGCCAGCTCCAACGCCTCCTGCTCCGAGGCAAACGACTGCACCGTGAGCACCGGCCCGAAGACCTCCTCCTGCACAATCGCATCCGACTGCTCAACCCCCGTGATGATCGTGGGCTCAAAGAAGAACCCCGGACTGCCCTCCACCGGGCCACCCCCAGTGAGGATCCGCGCATGCCCCGGCAACCCCTCGATCTTGGCCTGCACCGCCGCGAAATGCCGCGCATTGTTCAACGGCCCATAATCATTGAGCCCATCATCCACGTTCCCCGTGCGGGTCGCTTCCGCCGCAGCCACCAGATGCTCCACCAACTCATCATGAGCCGCCTCTTCGACCAGCACCCGAGTCACCGCCGTACAGTCCTGCCCCGCATTGAAGGTGCCTGACTCCACCACAGCCTTCGCCACCGCAGCCAGGTCCGCATCCGCGAAGACCACCGCCGGAGCCTTCCCACCCAGCTCCAGATGCGTGCGCTTCAACCCCGCCGAGGCGGCCACCGCCTCCCCGGCCCGCACCGACCCGGTCAACGAGACCATCGCCGCAGCCCGATGCTCCGTGAGCAGCCGCCCGGTCGAACCATCACCGAGGACCACATTGACCACCCCGGCCGGGAAGATCTCCCCAGCCAACCGG
>NZ_JAUTWR010000011.1:0-141124 GCF_031705515.1 Nesterenkonia sp. CL21 | reverse complement strand
TTGCAGAAGTACTTCGTGCGGGGGATCATGCTGGGCTCCGTCAAACAGTGAGGACGCCCGACGGCGCCCCGCGGTCAGTGCCCAGCAGGGAGTGCCCAGCAGGGGTGGGGAGTCACCGGTAGGATGGTCGGGTGACATCTGAGAGCCCCGCCCCCGCCGCCGAACGCCCGGCCCACAGCGCGCAGACCGTGCTGGTGGTCGACTACGGCGCCCAGTACGCCCAGCTGATCGCCCGCCGCGTCCGTGAGGCGCGCGTCTACTCCGAGGTCGTCCCGCACACGCTCTCGGCCCAGGAGATCATCGACCGTCGCCCCTCGGCGGTCATCCTCTCCGGCGGCCCCTCCAGCGTGTACGCAGAGGGCGCCCCGGCGGTGGAGTCCGCGCTCTTCGAGGCCGGCATCCCGGTGCTCGGGATCTGCTACGGATTCCAGGCCATGGCCCACGCCCTGGGCGGGGAGGTCGCCCGCACCGGCGACCGTGAGTACGGCAAGACGGAGGTGCGCTCCGCCACGGCGCCGCACTCGCTGCTGGACGGCACCGACACGGTGCAGACCACCTGGATGTCCCATTCGGACTCGGTGCAGCGTGCACCGGAGGGCTTCGAGGTCCTGGCCTGCTCCGACGGCGCCCCTGTGGCGGCCTTCGCCGACGAGGCGCGTCGGCTCTACGGCGTCCAGTGGCACCCGGAGGTCAAGCACTCCCCGCAGGGCCAGCGGGTGCTGGAGAACTTCCTCTACGACGGCGCAGGCCTGACCCCGGAGTGGACCACCGGCAACATCGTCGAGGAGCAGGTCGCGGCGATCCGCGAGCAGGTCGGCGACGCCCGGGTCATCTGTGGGCTCTCCGGCGGCGTCGACTCCGCCGTCGCCGCCGCCCTGGTCCAGAAGGCCGTCGGCGAGCAGCTGACCTGTGTGTTCATCGATCACGGACTGCTGCGCGAGGGCGAGGCCGATCAGGTGGAGCGGGACTTCGTCGCCGCCACCGGGGCGAAGCTGCATGTGGCCGACGAGCGTGACCGCTTCCTCGGCGCTCTGGCCGGGGTGACGGATCCGGAGCAGAAGCGCAAGATCATCGGCCGCGAGTTCATCCGCGCCTTCGAGGCCGCGGAGGCCGCCGTGCTGCAGGAGGCCGCCGCCGAGGGTGCTCGCGTGGAGTTCCTCGTCCAGGGCACCCTCTACCCCGACGTCGTCGAGTCCGGCGGCGGCGAGGGTGCGGCCAACATCAAGTCTCACCACAATGTGGGCGGGCTGCCCGAGGACATGCAGTTCAAACTCGTCGAGCCGCTGCGCAGCCTCTTCAAGGACGAGGTGCGTGCCGTGGGCGCCGAGCTGGGGCTGCCCGCGGAGATCGTCCAGCGCCAGCCGTTCCCGGGGCCGGGGCTGGGCATCCGTATCATCGGAGAGGTCACCGCCGAGCGTCTGGACATCCTGCGCCGCGCCGACGCCATCGCCCGTGAGGAGCTCACCGCCGCGGGCCTGGACGGCGAGGTCTGGCAGATGCCCGTGGTGCTTCTCGCCGATGTTCGCTCAGTGGGCGTCCAGGGTGACGGTCGCACCTATGGGCACCCGGTCGTGCTGCGACCGGTCAGCTCCGAGGATGCGATGACCGCTGACTGGTCGCGCCTGCCCTTCGACCTGCTGGCCCGCATCTCCAACCGCATCACCAATGAGGTCCAGGAGATCAACCGGGTAACTCTCGATGTGACCTCGAAGCCCCCGGGGACTATCGAATGGGAATGATCTAGCATCACACGTCCATGTGAAGGTGATCCTGCCGGAAGGTCAGAAGTGAGCAGAGACGAGTCCACGTCTGAGGAGAGGACCCAGCTGTCCGCGGAGGAGATCGAAGCCGCGGCCGAGGCCGAGGAGTCGGCCGAGGCGTCATCCGATGACTTCCAGCCGGCTGACACCTCCGAGTTCACGCAGAGCGAGCTCGCGGAGATCCGCACCTCGCAGGCCGACGACCCGGTGACGGCCTGGGTGGAGGCGCTGCACTCCGGCACGGAGAACGACACGATGCTGCGGTTCACCCCCTCCCAGCACAATGCCGTCGACCTCACCGAGTCGAACTCCTCCGGGCTCATGCAGCTGCTGGCCGGCCGACGGACGCGGCTGTCCACTCTGCTCAACGAATCCGGCGCGTTCGCCGCCGGACGCGAGGCCGCTCGAGGCATCCGCGCCAAGGTGCGGGAGATGGCCGAGGAGCGTGGCATCGACGTCGGCTTCCTCGCTGCGGGCATCGCCTCCTGGACCGAGACCACCGACGCCGGCGCCGAGCAGTTCACCGCTCCGGTGATGCTGGTGCCGATCACGCTGAGGCCCCGCCCGGACAACGACGACTACGAGATCCAGTTCTCCGCGCCCGCCCGGCTGAATCCCGCCCTGGCTCGCCACATGGACCGCCGGCACGGCATCACGCTGGACGCGGAGGAGTTCCACGCCGCAGGCTACGCCACAGCCCGCTTCGACCCTGTCCGGACCGCTGAGCTGCTCAGCCGCCTGGTGGCCGACTCCGTGGATGCCCTGCAGGTGTGGCGACAGACCTACATCTCCACCTTCGCGGACCTCGCCGACCTGGGAAACCCGGAGGCCCTCGACCGCGAGCACCCGGTGCTGCGTGCGCTGGCGACCTCCGACCGCCTGGCCGGACCCGAGGTTCAGGCCCCTCCGGTGGACGAGCGGGACCCCCGGGAGGAGAAGCTTGTCCTCGACGCCGACCCGGATCAGCAGGCCGTGCTGGACGCCGTCGAGGCCGGAGCCTCGATGGTGGTCTCGGCCCCTCCAGGGAGCGGCCAGACCCAGACGGCGATCAACGCGGTGGCGGCTCTGGCCTGGACCGGCCGCCGCACGCTGGTGGTCGCTGAGCGCACCTCCACTCTGGAGGAGCTCCGCCGTCGTCTGAAGGACGCCCGGCTGGGGACGCTGGCGCTGCACGTGCCGGCCTCCACCACGGGCGAGGACCTGCGGGAGCAGATGGTGCGGGCCATCAAACGTGCCGAACGGGCGGAGCCCCCGCGCCTGGCCGCCCTGCATCAGCGTCTCGTGGACCGGCGGCATCAGCTGCTGGACCACGTGAAGTCCCTGCACAATGTGCGCTCCCGCTGGAACTGCTCGCCCTACCAGGCCATGCAGGCCCTGGCCGCACTGACCTCGCTGAACCCGGCGCCGTCGACCGCCGTGCGGCTGAAGCGCTCGGTGCTGGACAACACGGTGGACCGCAGCCAGGTGACGGTGAAGCTGCGTCGCGCCGCGGAGCTGGGCGCCTTCGATTCGGAGACCCGGACCAGCCCTTGGTACAACGCCCGGCTGCGGAATCGCCAGGAGACCGAGGACGCGATGGCCCTGGTGAAGGATCTCCGCGAGGAGCTCCCCAAGCTGAAGGCGCAGATGGAGGTCGCCACCGCGGTGACCGGCCTGAGGATGGGGGAGAGCTTCACCGACTGGCACGCCCAGGTGCTGCTGTTCCAGCGGGTCCAGGAGTCGCTGGGCCGGTTCAGCCATGACGTCTATGCCAAGCCGGTCGACGACCTGATCGCCGCCACCGCACCCGGCTGGTGGCGCCGCCAGCACGAGATCGAGATGAGCTCCATGGCACGCTCCCGGCTGCGTCGGGTCGCCAAGGAGTATGTCCGCCCCGGGGTGTCGATCAACGATCTGCACTCCTCGCTGATCGAGGTGCAGACCGAGCGGGAGGAGTGGTCCCGGCACGCCGTGGAGGACTCCCAGCCGAAGGTGCCCAAGAGCCTGGACCGGCTGGCCGACATGATCGGGCATGTGCAGACTCGGCTGGAGAAGCTGGTGGGCGTGCTGCGGCCGGTGGATCCTGAGGACGACGCCGACCGGGATCTGCTGGACATGCCGGCCGAGGAGATGATCTCCACGGTGGAGACTCTCGCCGAGGATGAGAAGCCCTTGGAGACGCTGCCGGAGCGCACCCTGGTCACGGAGCAGCTGCGTGAGCAGGGCTTCCGTGAGCTGATGGACGACTTCTCCGCCCGCGAGGTCCCCGCCGAGCGTGTCGCCGACGAGCTGGAGCTGGCCTGGTGGCAGTCCGCGCTGGAGGCGATGATCTCGGGCGACGACTACCTGGCCATGACCACCGGGGAGAATCTCCGCAGCATCGAGGCCGAGTTCCGGGCCGCCGACGCCGCCCATGTGGAGACCGGCGCGCAGCGGCTGACCCACGCGCTGGCGGTGCGCTGGAAGTCCGCCGTCGAGTCCCACCCGGAGGCTGCGGCCCGGCTCAAGGAGCTGCTGCGCGACGGTGAGCCCACCGTGACCGGGCTGGACGCCGTCGACAGCGCGCTCACCCAGCCCCTGGTGCCGGTATGGACCAGCTCTCCGTTGGGTGTGGCCGAGCAGTTCCCGGCCCAGGCCCGCTTCGACACGGTCATCCTGCTGGACGCGGAGACGCTGTCGGTGCCGGCCGCGCTGGGCCCGATCTCCCGGGCCGAGCAGGTCATCGCCTTCGGCGACCCCGTCTCCGGCACCCCGAAGCCCTTCCACGTGTCGGCGGATCCCGCGGCCCGCGAGGCGGGGCAGCAGGTGCCGACGTCGATCTTCGCGGAGCTGGCCGAGGTGCTCCCGCAGCACCGGCTGCGCCGGGTGCACAGGGGTGTGGACCAGGAGCTGACCGAGCTGCTCTCCGAAGCGCTCTACGAGGGGGATCTGGAGCGTCTGCCCGATGCCGCCCAGCTGACCGGGCAGGGCCGCCGTCTGGTGGTGGAGCACCTCGGTGACGCCCTGGGCCGACCGGGCGCACGCGACTCGGTGGAGTCTCCGACCGTGGAGGTCAACCGGGTGGTGGACATGGTCTTCGACCACGTGCGCACCAGCAAGGACCGGTCGCTGGCGGTGGTCACCGGCTCCGAGTGGCATGCTCGGCGCGTGGCGGATGCGATCCGGGTGAACCTGGCCAATCACAGCTGGGCGCGGCCCTTCTTCGACTCTGACGAGGGGGAGAGCTTCGTCGTCGCCCCGGTGGAACGTGCTCACCATCTGGTGCGGGACCGAGTGATCTTCTCGCTCGGCTATGGGCGCAGCATCAAGGGCGAACCGGTGCATCACTTCGGAGAGCTCTCCGAGCCGCGCGGCGAAGAGCTGTTCGCCGTGGCGACGACGCGGGCGCGCGGCGAGCTGACCGTGGTGACGTCTCTGGCGCCCGAGGACCTGGACCCTGCCGGGCTGGAGTCCGGAGCCGCTCTGATGCGGCGCCTGATCGAGCTGGGTCTGCGTGCAGAGGACAACCCCTCCGGCTCTGGTTCCCTGAAGGACCCGCTGGTGCTGGACCTGGTGGACCGGATCCGTGCTCGCGGGGGTCGTGTGGAGGACGGATTCCGCGGCACGCTGGATCTGGCGGCCTGCCCGCGGAAGATCAGCCCGCAGTCACCGGTGGTGCCGCTGGCGATGGTCTCCGACGGCACGGACACCTACGCGGCGATGAGTGTGCGTGAACGTTCCCGGCAGCGGCCTGCTGCCTTCGAGGCGCTGGGCTGGCACTATCTGGTGCTGTGGACCATCGAGGTGTTCTCCGATCCGATCCGCTGCACCGAGGTGGTCGCGGAGAAGGTGGGCCTGGCCGCCGGTCCCGAGTTCGCCGAGCATGGACGGATCGCGCTGAACACCACCGGAGCGCTGGCGGAGCGGCTGCCGCGCGACGGTGCCGGGGCGCGGGTTCGCTTCGGCGGAGCCGCCGACGCGGAGGACGAAGATTCGCATCGGCGTGCCACCACCTGGGCCCCGCCGCGGGAGCGCGGCAAGTGGGTGCGATGACGCCTGCGGCCGACGCGCCCGACGGCACGGATCCGGACGGGGCGGGGGCGCAGCGCTCGGGACGCCGGGGACGGCGTCGCGTGATCGCGCCCGCCACCTCCGGGCAGCCGGAGGAGACCGAGTCGCAGGCGTTCATCCCCGCCTCGCTGGAAGACTCTGCGCAGGACGATGCGGCCCCGGCCTCGAAGGGGGCGTCAGGCTCCGGAGGGACTGACCCTGACCGGAAGTCGCCCCTGAGCGCGCGGGATCGATGGATCCTGGAGCAGCGCCCACCCCACTGGGACTGAGTCCTCGACGCTGGTGGGGTGTTCCTCCACAGGTCCGTCGCGTGCGGCGCTGACACGCGCGACGATCCACAGCCTCGCCCGACGTTCTCGTCGTGTGGGTCTGTGAGCGGCAGGGTGGAGGGCATGACGCTCACCGCAGGACCTGCTCGCCTCCCACCGCCGCCGCGCCCCGGCGGATCCGCCGGACCCGCCGACTCCCGCAGCGCGGTCGCTGCCCGACGATCCGCGGGGACCGCTGCCGGCACGATCACGCGGCGGAGCCGTCGTGCACAGGCCCAGAGACCGGGATCCCCGACGCCGCCCCGTTCAGGCGTCCGACGTCGCCCTCCACGGGTGGCGCGCAGGCTGCGCGGAGGAGGCTTGGGCCTCAGGCTGCGGCGTCTGCGGGTTCCCCTGGCGCTGCTCTGCGCGCTGGGTGCGGTGCTGGCCGGGCTCGCCTCGGGTGTGGAGTCCCGTGGGGAGACGGCGACGGCGGTGCGGGTGACCCAGGATGTCTCGGCCGGGGATGAGTTGACGGCCGCGGTGCTGGAGGAGGTCTCGGTGGACGCCGAGGCCGTACCGGGCGAGGAGCCGGTCCGCGTGGAGGATCTGCTGGGCCGCCAGGCAGCCGTCCCGCTGCCTCGCGGGGCGATGGTCCTGCCGTCGCAGCTGGTCGGCCCGGGGCTGCTGGCGGGCCAGCCCGAGGACCATGTGGCGGTGCCGGTGCGCCCGGCGGACACGGCGCTGGTGGGGATGCTCAGCCCGGGCCAGCGGGTGGACGTGATCCTCTCCTCCGAGTCGCTGGAGGACGGCACCTCCTCGCGGACTGTGGCCCGTGCCGCGCTGGTGCTGTGGGTCCCCTCAGGCGAGAGCGACGACTGGTTTCCGCAGGCCGGCGACGCCGGTCAGGTGCTGGTCGTCGGGGTGGATCCGTCCACGGCCCAGGACATCGCGCAGGCAGCCCACGAGGGGCGTCTGCATCTGAGCCTGGTGGGGTGAGGGCAGGCCCGACGTCGAGGGCCGGTGCCTCAGTCGGCCGTGGCGGAGGCCGCAGCGGGCTTGGGCGCCGAGGAGGAGCTGGAGGAGGGGCTGGAGGACGACTCGGAGCTGGAGGAGGAGCCGCGCGAGTCGGTGCGGTAGAAGCCCGATCCCTTGAAGGTCACCCCCACGCTGCCGAACTTCTTGCGCAGTGTGCCCGAGCACTCCGGGCACACGGTCAGCGAGTCGTCGCTGAACGACTGGACGATGTCGAAGGCGTGGCCGCAGGCCTTGCAGGCGTAGGAGTACGTGGGCATCGGATTCCTCAGTCAGGGGACAGTCGGCAGGCTCACCGGTCGGGTGCCGCCGCATGGACATCTGCCGACCACTGATTCTATACCGCCGCGAGGCGCCGGCGGGTCAGCGGAGTCTGCGGAGCCCCTCGGGCGTCACCACCGCGTCGACCGCGAGGTCATGGGGCTCCACGGGGAAGGACCCGGCTGGCAGGACCTCTTCCGGTCCCACCACCGCCCAGGCGGACACCTGCTCACGCAGGTCAGCGGCCTCCACCTCGGCGAACATGCGGTCGTAGTAGCCGCCGCCCTGGCCCAGGCGATGCCCGGAGGTGTCCACGGCCAGGGCGGGCAGCAGCATCTGCAGCGGGCCCTCGGCCAGGACGTCACTCAGCGTCCGAGCGTGGCCGACCGGTTCGTCCAGAGGCAGCACAGGGTGGCGTCGTGTCTCGGACTGCGCGGCCCAGCTGACCCATTCCACGCGGGGCACCGGATCGTCCGCGACGCGGGGGAGCAGCACCTGGCCTCCGCGGCGCAGATGCCGGGTCAGGAACGGCCGGACATCGGGTTCGTGGGCCATCGGAAGATACGCGGCCACGCGTGCCCGGGCCGGCACATGCTCCTCGAGCACCCGTCCCAGAGCCTCCGCGCGGCGAGCACTCTCGGCGACGTCGAGGGTGCTGCGGGCTGATCGGATCCGCGCCCGGGCCGCCTTCTTGGCCTCGGTGATCTCACTCATGGGCCCACCCTACGTCCTGGTCCAGACCACAAGACGGCGGCGGGCCGAGCGCTGTCCCCGGTGCGGGGACGACCACCGATAGAAACCGCCGCCGCGATTCATCAGGGAGACGCATCCCGACACGAGGGACACAGATCCAGCGGCCCAGGTTCAGGTCGCCGGGTGGAGCTCGCCACGCATCTGGTCGGCCAGAGCGGCATACCGCGGACGGAAGGCGTAGACGCACAGCAGCCGCAGCAGGCTGGCCTGCTCATAGACGGCCACGGCGTCCTCCACGGGAGAGTCCAGCACCCGGGACAGCTCCGCGGCCGTGCCGTCCACCGCCAGGAGGACCTCCTCTGCCTGGCCCGCGCTCCAGACGCGCTGGCGGTGCCGCCAGGTCGCATGCGCCCGCAGGTTCCCCAGGTCCAGCGCCGGGTCGGCGAGACAGGCGGTGTCCACGTCCAGCAGCCCCGGCCCCTGGTCGGCGGACCAGAGCACCTGCTTGTCGTGCAGGTCCCGGTGGGCGGGCCGCGGGGTCATCTGCGGCAGCCTTTGCAGTGCGACGGCGGTCGACTCCACGGCTTCGATGAACAGCTCCGCCTCCGCCTGGCCCGTCCGCAGCACCGGCATGGCCTGCTCCGTCCAGCGGCGCAGCACAGCGATCTCGTCTCCCGGGGCATGCACCGGCAGCCCGGATGCAGGAGCCGGGCGGAGCACCGCCTCGCGCCACGCCTCCAGGACCTCGCCCCAGGCCCGGGCCCAACCGGGTCCTGCGGCGGCGTCGTCCTCACTGACCTCATGCAGTCCTGCGCCGGCCAAGGCGGCGAAGGCCACCGAGGACTCGTCATGAGCGAGCACCCGCGGGGTGCGGAAGGGGCCGTCGAAGGTCGCCGCGCGCGCCACGCCGTCGAGGATGCTCTGGGCACGACCGGGCCGCACCAGTTTGCGGAACTCCACGGCCGAGCCGTCCTGGTGACCCGACGTGGTGCCGTCCGGGCTTCGGCGCACCACGGCCCGTCGACCCGGCCGATGAGAGACGACGACGGCGCCGGGGCCACGCAGCTCCGTCAGCTGCGGCAGTCGCGGGTCGCTCCACGCTTCGAAGAGCTCCAGAACTCCGGTCCCGCTGTGATACCACCCGGCGCGCAGCGCTCCGGAGGTGTCAAGGGCCTCCACCGCAAGTCGTGTTCGACTCGATGCGGCCGGCGACCGCTTCTCCGGCCACACGCGCGTCACGGTCACCGGCCCGGCCTCGGTGTCCAGATGCTCCGGGGGCAGCGGCGACAGCGCCGACCCGGTGCGGGGTGCGCTCATCCGTGGATCGACCGCTCGGCCATGGAGATGCGCCGCGAGGCCTTCTGCGGCCAGTTCTCCTCCCGCCGGCGGAAGGGGTCCAGGGCGGCGCGAAGATGGGCGTAGGCCTCCCACGCGGCCAGGGACTCCTCATCTATGGGGGTGATCTCCCGGTAGCCCCGGAGGAACGCCTCCGCCAGCTCCACGTGGTCGGCCGCGCGGCAGGACGCCACCCAGGAGCCGACGTCGCGCATCGCGGGGCCCTGCCCGGCGCGGTCCAGATCGATGATCCGCACCCGGGAGCCGTCGTCGCCGGAGACCAGCACCTGGTCGGGGGAGAGGTCGCCGTGCAGCTCCACCAGCTCGGCCGACTCCGCCTCCTCCACCAGCGGGGAGATCATCTCGGCGAGCATGTCGGCCCGCTGGCCCAGCCAGGGTGCGATGAGTCCGATGGCGTGGACTGCCTCGGCCACATCCGGGTCGAGCACCCGGTCAGGAGCCTCGCCCAGCTCGCCGGAACGGACGTGGAGCTCCGCCACGATGGTCCCGGCGGTCTCCGCCGCGGACTCCACGGGGTGCTCCAGCAGGTCGCCCTGACCCCACCAGGGGGTCAGCAGGGCGGTGCCGCGGTCACCCAGCGGGCGCACCGGCTCCAACGGCACTCCGAGCCGACGCCACCGGTCGGCGGTCTCCAGCTGCGCGGCGGCGGGCTCAGCGGTCACCCGCACCACATGGGGGCCGCCGTCGAGCTCCACGACGGCGACCACCCGACGTCGGGGGTTGTAGCGCAGGACCCGCCATGGCACCTCAGCGCCGGCCGTCTCGGCCAGAGCCTGACGGGCCTCCAGCAGCTCCCGGGCCAGGGCCGGGTCCGACCACAGGGAGCCCGAGACCCGATAGACGGGCTCGTCCTGGTGGACGGTGAGGCGCTGGTCCACCCGCTCGGCGCGGGCCAGAGACTTGGCGTACTTGTCCTGGTCGCGGGAGATGACGGTCCAGCCGTGGTGCGCCGGACCTTCGGCGTCGACGTCCACCGGCTCCCCGCCGGTGAGGTCCACATCGGTGCGCTCCCAGGCCAGCACCACGCTGCGCTCCGGCTTCACCCGCAGGTGCCGGCCGCGCACCGGCATTCCCAGCCAGCTGGACAGGGCGGCGTCGTCGAGCAGCTGGGCCACCTGGTCCAGCTGGGCGATCTCGGCCACGGCGACATCGGCCTCATGCGCCTGCGGAGCGCGGATCTTCACCGGAGGCACCGGCATCGTGCGGTAGGTGGCCTGGGCGAGCTGCTCATCCGGATCGGCGGCGCCCGCGGGGATCTCCGGGGACTCCATGGGTGTCTCCAGCTCCTCCGGGGAGACCGCTCCGCGCGCCGCCTGAAGCGGCCGGGCGGCGTCCTCGGGTGCCGGCTCCGCTGTGGTTCGTGCTGCGCTCACGCATTCGCCCTCTCGTCCAGGGCGGGGTCCTCCGCGCGCTGCCGCGCGGCGGGCACACCCGCCGTCCCGTCGACGGCCGCCGCCTCGGGGCTCTCCCGGGGCGAGGTCTCCTGCTGGGTCGACGCCCAGCGAGCGACCCGGCTGGACTCGTCGGCGAGCAGCTCGTCCGGTGAGCCGTCCTCGACGATGCGACCGTCCTGAAGCCAGAGTATGCGGTCCAGACCTTGGAGGGTGCTGAGATCATGCGTGATGGCGACTGTGGTCCGCCCTCGGGTGAGCTCGCGCAGCGAGGCTTCCACCAGGGCGCGGGACGCCGGATCCAAGCCCGTGGTGGCCTCGTCGAGCACCACGATGGGGGCGTCGCGGACCAGGGCCCGCGCGATGGCGATGCGCTGACGCTGCCCCCCAGAGAGCGTGTCCCCGCGGGCGCCGAGCACGGTGTCGTAGCCCTGCGGCAGGGCGCGGATGAACTCATGGGCCCCCGCCCGGCGGGCCGCCTCCTCGACCTGGTCGTCGGTGGCGTCGAGCCGTCCGTAGCGGATGTTCTCCCGCACCGAGGAGGCGAACAGCACAGACTCCTGCAGCAGGATGGAGATGTTGCGTCGCAGGTCTGCCCGCCGCACCCGCCGGGTGTCGCAGCCGTCCACCAGCACTGCGCCGTCGTCGGGGTCGGCCAGCCGCAGGAGGTAGCCCGCCAGCGTGGACTTCCCGGACCCGGAGGGTCCCAGCAGGCCGACACGCTGACCGGCCGGGATGTGCAGGCTCAGGTCCTCGAAGAGCTCCCGGCCGTGGCCGTCGCGGGCAGTGACGCGGTAGAACGCGACGTCGCCGGAGACCCGCCCCATCGGCAGGGCGGGGTCCGGGTCGGTGATCTCTACCGGCTCGTCCAGCAGGTCGGCGATGCGCTCGCCGGAGGCCGCCGCTCGGGCGATGCGGCCGGTGTACTTGGCCATGTCCCGCAGCGGCTTCATCGCGATCTTCAGGTACATCAGGAACAACACCATGTCCCCGGGGGTCATCACCCCGCGCAGCACCTGCCAGCCGCCGAAGCCGAGCACGACGGCGGTGGAGATCCCCACCAGCACGTCGGTGGAGCGCTCCAGACGGGCGGCGAGCTTACGGGCTCGGATGCCGGCCTTCAACGCGGTGGCGTTGCCTGCAGCGAAGCTGGAGGCCACCACAGACTCGAGGCCGTAGGCCTGCACCACGCGGATGGCGGCCAGCGCCTCGGCGGCGTCCCCCACCAGCTGGCCCTCGCCCTTGCGGGTGGCTCGGGAGGCCGAGGAGATCTTCGGGGAGGAGAACCGGGAGATCACGAAGTACAGCCCGGCGGTGACCAGCACCACCAGCGAGAGCGTGGGGTTCATGATGATGACCACCACGAACAGGGCGACCAGGGTCAGCACGTTGCCCACCAGCGGCAGTCCTGCGGTGACCGCGACCTCCTGCAGCCGGCCCATGTCGCCCACGAGCCGCTGAGAGGTGTCACCCACCGAGGCGGTGGAGTGGTAGCGCAGGGACAGTGACTGGATGTGGTCGAACACCCGGGTGCGCAGCCGGGTGACCACCTTCACCCCGGTCTTGGCGAACGCGATGGTGGAGACGTAGTTGCACACGGCCCGCCCCCCGACGATTCCGGCCAGCAGCAGCGCCCACAGCACCACTGTGGTGGTGACGTCCCCGGCGAGGCCGGTGGTCTCGGCCAGCTGGGCGCCGAGCGCCTCGGTGACGGCGTCGACGGCGAACTTCACCGGCCAGGGCTCCAGGATGCGGAACGCGACATCACCGGCCAGGGCGATGAGCCCGAGGATGATCAGCAGCTTGTGCTCGCCCAGATGCGGCAGCAGCATCCGCAGGGTCCGGGAGACGGCCTGACGGTGCTGGCGGCGGGAGGCGGCGGAGGCGGCGCTCATCGGGGGCTCACCTGCTCGGATGCGACGTGCTCCGGAGTGGGCAGCAGCGCGAGCAGCTGTGCGCAGCGGTGCTGCCAGCTGTGCTCAGCGACGGCGGCGGCCCGCCCGGAGGCGGCCAGCCGGGCCCGCAGTTCAGGACGCCGGGCCAGCTGATCCAGGGCGTTGGCCAGGGCGTCGACGTCACCCGGGGCGACCAGCAGGCCGTGGGCGCCGTCGCCCAGGACCTCCGGCAGCTCCCCGACGGCGGAGGCGACCACGGCGACCTCGGCGGCGAGGTACTCGTAGACCTTCAGCGGAGAGAAGTAGTGCTCGGCCCCAGGGGAGGGCATCGGGTAGGGCGCGACCGCGACGTCGAAGCGACCGAGGATCTCCGGAACACGGGCCGGCGCCACCGCACCGTGGAAGTGGATGCTGTCCTGCAGCCCCAGCCGCTGGGCCAGGTCGCGCAGCGGGTCCAGCTGAGGGCCGGCACCGCAGATCTCCAGCCGCCAGGGGCGCGTGCCCCCGGCGTCGGCGGCATTGCCGGTGGCTGCGGCCACGGCCTGCAGCAGGATCTCGGTGCCGTGCCAGGGTTTGAGCGTGCCGACGAAGCCCACGGTGAAGGGGCGCAGGGAAGCATGGTGCTCGGCATCGGTGTCGGCATCGGCGCCGAGACCAGGTCGGATGCGGTCGGTGTTGACCCCGTTGGGGATGACGGTGACCGCGGCGTCGCCCTCCACCTGACGCACCCAGTCGGCCACCGGGCCGGAGACGCAGGCCACGATGTCGGCGGCGGCGAAGGTGCGGCGCGTGGCCTCCCAGGCGGAGGCCTCGTCGTGCAGGCTGCGGTGAGTCTGCTGCTCGGCGATGAGCGGGGCGTTGACCTCCACCGCGAAGGGGATCCCGGTGCGGGCGGCCAGCCGCGCGCCGGCGTCGGAGAACAGCGCGTAGCGCTCGTAGACGGCCTCAGCGCCGTCGAGGGCGGCCAGCTGGGCCATCTCCGCGGCCACCTGAGCCACACCGGCCTCCCGCGCCGCGGCGTCCTTGGCCCCGGGCACCGGGACGACCACCACCGGCAGATCCGCCAGGTCCTCAGGGACCGATTCGGTCTCCGGCCGGCCCGGGCGGTCGCCGCGCTTGGTGCCGTAGACGGTGACCTCGTGCCCGTGCGCTCGCAGGGCGCGGACCATCTCCTGGACGTGCACGGAGGCGCCCTTGGTGCCGAAGACACCGATGCCCGGGTCGGCGAGCAGATAGGCGATCCTCATCGGGCACCTCCGACGGGTGCGGCGGTGCGCTCCACGGGCACCAGGGCGCGCAGGGCGGCGGCCTGGCGGCGGGAGTCGAAGTGCTCCTCCACCAGAGCGCGCGCCCGGTGGACCATCTGGTCATGGACGGGGGACTCGGCCACGGCCTCCTGGACCGCGTCGGCCAGGGCGTCGGCCAGGGCGCCGACGTCGCCGCTGGGCACCAGCCACCCGGTCTCGCCGGGGACGACCACCTCACCGACGGCGGTGACGTCGGCGGCCACGCAGCGGATGCCGCGCGCCATCGCCTCCAGGAGCACGGTGGGCAGTCCGTCGGCGTTGCCGTCGGAGCCGACCACGAAGGGGGCGACGAACACGTCGTCGGTGCCGAGTCGCGCGGAGACCTCGGCCTGGGTGAGCGGACCCAGCAGACGGACGCGGTCGTCCAGTCCGAGCCGATCGATCTGGGCGGTCAGATCCCCGGCCAGCGGCCCGTCCCCGGCGATGTCGGCGGCGACGTCGACCCCGCGCGAGCGCAGCACGTCCACGGCCTCGATCAGCAGGCTGAAGCCTTTCTTCTCCACCAGCCGGCCCACGGCCAGCAGCCGGGGCACCCGCGCCGGGTCGGAGCCACGTGCGCGGTCCGGAGTGAAGGGGAAGCGCTCGAGCTCCAGGCCGTTGCGCACCAGCTGCAGAGTGTCGGTGGCCTCGGGGAAGCGGCGGCGCAGATCGGCCAGGTTGTAGCCGCTGATGGTGATCGCATGGTGGGCGTCGGCGAGCTTGGCCTTCAGGTCCGTCGGGTCCACATCCTGCTGGAAGATGTCCTTGGCGTGGGCGGTGAAGGAGTACGGCAGCCCGGCGATGCGCCCGGCCAGCCGCGCCACCGTGGTGGCCACCGAGGCGAAGTGGGCGTGGAGGTGCGTGACCCCGTGTTCGCGGGCCAGCCGTGCGACGGCGACGGCCTGGGCGGCGTCGTCATGGCTGTGGCGGCGCAGCTCCTCCCAGGCCTCGGCCACGCCCGACGCCGGCCCGGCGCTGAGAGCGTCCCACAGGCGGGTGGCCGAGCTGGGGCGCGGCACGTGCACCACCGGGGCCTTCACCCGGGCGAGCTCCGGATGGAAGCGGCTGTCCGTGGTGGGACGCAGGGAGAAGATCACGATCTGCTCGCCCTGGGCCTCGCGGGCCAGGATCTCCGAGACGACGAACGTCTCCGAGAAGCGCGGATACATCTTCAGCACGTAGCCGACCACCGGGGCGGGGGAGTCAGCGGACGGAATCGACTCGGACATGGGTGGGAACCTCCGGGGTGTGACGTCGTGACTCCAGAGTGGTCCTGCGACATGAGAGCACGATGAGAGCCGCGGAGGCCGGTCTCAGGTCAGGAGGAGCTCCCGCGGACCCGGCGGGTTGGCTCCCGCGCGAGACACCGCGACGCCGGCGCTGCGCAGGGCAGTCCGGGCACAGGCACGGAGACCCTGCTGATCCGGCTCGCCCCGTGTCAGAGGCCCGGTGAGATCAGCCTCGAGCAGGGCGTAGAGCAGACCGGACATAAACGCGTCTCCGGCGCCGATCGTGTCCACCACGTCCACGGCCGGAGCCGGCAGGGTCTCCTGCCACCGGCGCGTCCCGATGGTGCACCCTGCGGCGCCTCGGGTCAGGACGAAGACTCCGCCGCTGAGGCCGGCGTAGTGGGCCACGAGGTCCTCGACGCTCAACTCAGGGTGGAGCCAGGCGGCGTCCTCATCGCTCATCTTCACCACATGGGCGAGTGAGGCGATGCGTTCGACCCGCTCGCGCAGCACGCCCCGGGCGGGTGCCAGAGACGGTCGGACATTGGGGTCGAAGGAGACCACCGTTCCCTCCGGGGTGCCGCGCAGAGTCTCCTCCACGACGTCGGCACCTGGGTCCAGGCTGGTGGCGAGCGACCCGGTGTGGATCAGGTCGGGCCGGCCCAGGTCCAAGGACTCGGGAGCCCAGGTGACGTCGAAGGAGTACTCGGCTGCGCCGTCGTCGTCGAGCACGGCATGGGCCGTCGAGGTGCTGGCGGTCTCCGGACCGAGCAGGCTCAGCGAGACGCCGGAGCGCTCCACATGCGCCCGGACCAGCTCACCGGGCCCGTCGTCGGCGATATGGGTCGCCAGTGTCGTGTCCACCTCCAGCCGGGCGAGGCCGACGGCGACGTTCATGGGACTGCCGCCCGGGTGGGTCTCCTGCCGGCCGGTGGGGTCGGTGACGATGTCGACCAACGATTCGCCGATCACCAGGGCCACGGGGTGTCGAGGCGGCGGGCTCTGGTCACGGGGTCCTGTCATGGGCTCTCTCCTTGGATCGTCGGAGGTCCTCAGGCATCCGAGAGGACCTGGGCGGATGTTGCCGCCACGTCACGGCACTGCCAGCTCTCGCACCGTGAGCCCGCGTGCTGTGGCCTCACCCCCATGTACGAACAGCCGCAACCCGTCGTCGTCTGCGAGCGGGAAGACCCGGTGAGAATGGACGACGGCCCCGTCACCGAAGAAGCACTCCACACTGCTGTGGTCCACCAGGATCTGGAGGTCCATCTCACCGGAGTTCCCGGGGATGGGAGTCTGTGACTCGCCGCCGACGCCGGGAGAGAACGTCGGCCGTCGGTTGACGTAGGCGAATCCGCCGTCGAAGAAGAGACCGGCGGCCACGTGGCGGCCCCCGCCCGGTGCCCGGCAGAGCTCGAAGCCGATGTTGGCCGGCGGATCTGCGGGGTCCCAGACCAGGGTGCACCGCAGCTCGTAGGCACGCGCGGCGACGTCGAGGTCCTGATGGCCGGAGACCGTGAGATCACCGAGCGCATGGGTGGCCGTCGTATAGTCCTCCAGGCCCGACGCGGGTGTGGAGAGGAGCTGATATCCCCCGTGCGCATCCGGAGCGAGCCGGATCTCGCGGACGATCATGTCGTCGCCGTTGTACCCGTCGGTCACCAGGCTCGGTGTGTTGTGCGGATAGTCCCAGAAGTTCGCCCATCCGATCGCGCGTCGAAGCGTAGGATCCTCGTCGCCGTCGTCCGTATGGGAGGCATAGGTGACGGCACCGTAGAAGTCGAAGCCCCAGTCGAGCCAGTGCGGCTCATCATGGTCCGGGGTGAACGCGGCGCCGTCGAACTCTCCGACCCAGTAGGCGTAGGTGGCCGGAAGGTCGCGGGACTTTCCGTTGGCGCCGGTGCCGAGCACCCAGTGCCGGCTGCCGTCGGAGGCCTCCATCTCGAAGATGTCCGGGCACTCCAGCAGCCCGATGTCCTCACGGCGGAACTCACCCACCTCCTCCCAGCGATGCAGATCCGCCGAGGCGTAGAAGCCGAGCCGCTGACCCTCCGCGTTGGCCATGAACCAGCGCGACCGCGCCGCGTCCCAGATGACCTTCGGATCCCGGAAGGCCTCCACTCCTGGGTTGGGCAGCACAGGCGCCTCCGGCCCAGGGGAGAACGTCCGGCCGTCGTCGGTGGAGTACCAGAGGAACTGGGCCTGGACACCCTCCGGGGCCTGCGTGACGAGTGCGATCACCGCACCGTCGCCGTAGCCGGCCGTGTTGTCCGCGTCGATGACCAGTGAGCCGGACCAGCAGTCGCCGTTGTCATTGGAGAACTTCGGGATGGCGACGCCCTGGTCGGAGAAGGCGACATGGTCAGTCGTCGTCACCAGTCGCCAGGACGTGCCGTGTCCTCCCTCGAGGTAGTCCTCGTTGTACAGGTAGTAGTACAGGTACTCCCCGTTGAGGAAGATCGGACGCTGAGGGTCGTTCTTCCAGTTGTCAGGAACGCTGAGGTGGTACGCGGGACGGTAGCTCTGCACGTCGGAACACCGCGCCTGGCGGGATCGGTCTGACGCCTGGTCAGGCCGCCTCGGGCTCGCGGACGCACTCGGCAGGCCCAGGACACCGCCTGCGACCCCGGCGGCAGTGCCGAGCGCTCCGCCCGCGCCCAGCAGGACGGATCTGCGATCGGGCCGGCTCGCCGTCGGGTCGGGAGTGCGTGTCTCGGCGTTCCGTCGGGAACGGTGCATCGGGTCGGTGTGGCGCATGGGAATGTCTCCTCTGGGATGCAGTGGGGCGGTGTCAGGTGCCGCAGGGCTGGCCTTCCGACCAGAGCGTCAGTCCTGGCAGTGAGTCGAGGTCCAGGGGTCGCGCATGGTCCAGCTCGGCGCACTGTGCAGCTGTGCTCCGGCGGAGAGACGCAGCTCGTGCCGGGAGGCGTCGGCTCGGGTCGGATAGACCCTGCTGGTGAGCGAGGCCCCCTCGACGAACAGCTCGATCGACGACGCATCGAGAAGCAGCCTCACCTGGATCCGGTCGGTCTCCGTGAGGACCTCGCCGGCGTGCGGCGATCGGTCAGTGGTGGGGTCCAGGCTCGCGCGCCTGCGATCCATGGTGACGCGCAGCCCGCCGGGCCTGACGCGGTCCACGACGACGCGGGTCTGCTCTCGGCCGTCTGCCGTGGTGAACAGCAGGAGCTCGACGGATTCACCGACCGGGATCGTGACGTCGATCTCTGCGTCCACCGTCACCGAGTCAGCCAGGACGGTCGTCGTGCCGTCCTGCCGCGGGGCGGTCTCAGACTGCCGGAGGGAGGTGAGCTCCTGGACCGGCTCGACGCAGACATGCAGCCTCTCATCGAGCCAGACCCGACGAGGGGCAGCCATGGCTCCGGACCAGCCGGCCTCCCGCTGAGCGTGCTCGCTGCGCCCTTCCTGCATCCACGCCCAAAGCACGCGGCGTCCCGACTCGTCGACGAACGTCTGCGGGGCGTAGGCGTGCCGCCCGCCGAGATCAAGCCGTTGGACGTGCTCGATGCGGAAGCGACGGCCGTCATAGGTGCCCACCGCGGCCAGCGGATGCAGCGTGACGCCTTCGTGCCACGCCGAGAAGATCAGCACATGGGGCTGACCGGTGGTCCCGTCCGGTGGACCCGTGCGGCCGTCGACGCCGGGAACCATCGAGAAGAAGTCGATGCACTCCCACATCGTGCCGGTCCACTCCGGGTCGTCGAGTGCGATCTCGCCGACCGTGTCCTCGGCCAGGGAGCCCAGCAGCGTCCAGTGCCGGAGGTCCTCGGACTCATAGAGGAACGTGCAGCCTCCCAGCCCGCGGCGGCCGCTGCCGATCAGCTGCCGCCAGCGGCCGCCTTCGCGCCACACACAGTGGTCCCGGAAGCCGGACAGCGGGGTGCCGGTCGGTGGGTGGTCGATGACCGGATCCGGCAGCGGTGTCCAGTGGTCCATGTCCGCCGATCCGACGGCGAGGCAGGGGAGTTCCCGCTCCCCGCGCCGTCCGGAGTAGACGAGCATCGGGGTGCCTTCGTGATGCACCAGCACGCCGGACCAGCAGCCGTCCTCGTCAGCTCCTTCCCCGGGGACGAGGGCCAGCGGGCGCTCCTCCCATCGGACCAGGTCGGTGGAGACGGCGTGGCCCCAGTGGATCCGGTGATGCGCGGCGGACTCCGGGTTGTGCTGGTAGAAGAGATGGTAGATGCCGTCGTGCTGGGCGACACCGTTCGGGTCGTTGAGCCAGCCGGCCGGCGCGGTGAAATGGTACGTCGGGCGAAGGGGGTCTCGGGCTGCTCGGGCCCGCAGCTCCGGGGGCTGGGGCAGGGTCTCGATGGGCGAACCAGGCGTCGTCTGGGTCATGGATCCTCTCTCGGAGTTCACGGGGCTGGGTCTGCGGCGGTGTCAGATCGTGGGGGCGGGCAGGGCGCGATCGGTGGGATGGAGGATCCAATGCTCCAGCTTGTCCGTGGCGACCGAGGAGACGGTGAGCTCCTCTCCCTCGGTCCATCGGAGGACGTCTTCTCGCAGGAGTCGGCGTTCCTCGATGTCGAACGGCGTCCTGCGGGAAGGATCCGGGACGGCGCTCAGGAGGAGCTGCGTGTAGGGGTGAGCCGGGCGCGCCAGAAGGTCCTCGGTGTGGCCGCCCTCGACCATGCGACCCTGGTTCATGACGATGGTCCGGTCGGAGAGGTACCGCGCGGAGGAGAGGTCGTGCGTCACGTAGATGATGGCGATGCCGCGTTCGTCCCGGAGCTGGGCCAGCAGGTTCAGGATCCCGATCCGGACGGAGACGTCGAGCATCGACGTCGGCTCGTCGGCGAGGATGACCTTCGGCTCCACGGCGAGGACTCGAGCGATGGCGACGCGTTGGCGCTGGCCTCCTGAGAGCTCGTGCGGAAAGGCCGAGAGCACCTCGGGGTCGAGCCCCACAGAGTGGAGGAGATCCCTCAGCGCGGCGCCCTGTGAGGGCACGTCCGGCTGATGGAGCTGCAGCATCCTGCTCAGGACATGCTCCACACGATGGGTCGGGTTCAAGGAGCCGAACGGGTCCTGGAACACCATCTGGACGGTGCTGCGGTACCTCCTGGAGGCACGGCGCGGCTCCGTCCGGAGGACGTCTTCACCGTGGAGCAGGATCCTTCCGCCGTCCGGCTGTTCGAGGCGCGCCAGGCAACGGGCCAGGGTGGACTTTCCGGAGCCGGACTCTCCGACCAGGGAGACGATCTCACCGGGGCGGACGGCCAGCGAGACGTCGCGCAGGGCATGGACCCGTCGGCGGGACAGCAGACTGCCGCTGGTGAAGGTCTTCGACAGGTTCTGGGCCTCGATGGCGGGCGACTCTTCGCCTCGCGCGGGCGAGACTGAGTGAGGATCCTGGGGGGAGGTCATGCGGGCACCTCGTTCTCGGAATGTTCATCTGCGGTGTCGACGGTGCGGCTCGGTGCCACGAGATGCCCCGGGGCGACGGCCTCCAGGTCGCCGATGTCGACGAATCGGGTCCCTTCGGCCAGCCCGGTCAGCGGCACACGGGGACCGGTCATCGGGGGGAACGCGTTCATGAGCGCGCGGGTGTAGGGATGCTGCGAATCTGTCCGCATCGCCGTCGCCGGTGCGAGCTCCACCAGGCGGCCGCGATACATGACGCCGATCCGGTCGGAGAGTTCCAGCATCAGCGACATGTCGTGGGTGATGAAGAGGACCGCGAATCCGAGGCTCTCCTGGAGCTCGCGGATCTGGGCGAGGATCTCCTGCTGGACGACCACGTCGAGCGCCGTGGTCGGCTCATCCAGGATCAGCAGCCGCGGCTCCAGCGCGCAGGCCATGGCGATCACCACACGTTGACGCTGACCCCCGGAGAGCTGGTGCGGGTAGGAACGCATCCTGTCCGGTGGGATCCGCACGCCCTCGAGGAGCTCCGCAGTGCGTGCTCTGGCCTGGCTGCGGCTCATCACCGTGTGTGCCCTGAGCACGTCGACGATCTGGTCTCCCACGCGCATCAGCGGGTTGAGGGAGTTCATCGCCGATTGGAAGACCATGGCGACGTCGTTCCACCGCCAGGCTCGCAGCTCGCGCCGGTCCAGCGAGACGACGTCGGTCCCGGCGAAGCGGATGGAGCCCTCGACGATCTGCGCAGAATCGCTCAGCAGCCGCATCACGGCATGTGCGACGGTGGACTTGCCGGAGCCGGATTCGCCGGCCAGGCCGAGGATCTCACCGGACTGCATCTGCAGACTGACCGCGTCCACGGCGCGCACGGTGCGTTCCTCTCCGTGATAGTCGATCGTCAGGCGGTCGATCTCCAGGATCGTGTTCATCGGGGACCTCCTGCAGTCGGGGCAGACCGTCGGCGTGCGGCCGACCGCGTTCGTCTCAGGCGGGGGTTTGTCAGCTCGTCCACCGCGTAGTTGCACAGGGCCAGGGCGAAGGCGACGAGCGCGATGGCCAGGCCCGAGGGGAGGAAGATCCACCACTGGCCGAGCATCAGCGAGCCGTCGGTGTTCGCCCAGTACAGGTTGTTCCCCCAGGAGATGGTGTTGGCGTCGCCGAGGCCGAGGAACTCGAGGCCGGCCTGCGCGCCGATGGCGCCGATGACGCTTCCCAGCAGCGTGGTCATGACGATCGAGGCCATGTTGGGCAGCATGTCGCGGACGGCGATGCGTGTAGTCCGCTCTCCGCTGACGACGGCGGCGTCGATGTAGTCCTTGCCGCGGATGGAGAGAGCCTGGGAGCGGAGGACACGCGCGGTGCCGGCCCAGCCGGTGATGATCAGCACCACGATCACTGTGCCCAGCCCCTGGGGCAGGAACGCCGCCAGGACCACGAGCAGCGGAAGTCCTGGGATGAGCAGGAAGATGTTCGTCAGCAGTGAGAGGGTCTCGTCGACGACCCTGCCGAAGTAGGCGCTGATCAGGCCGATGACCATGCCGATCGCCGTGGCGGCTGTCCCGACGATGAACCCGACGAGCAGGGAGGGTCGGGATCCCCAGAGGGTCAGCGCCAGGACGTCCTGACCCTTGGCGGTGGTCCCGAGCAGGTGCTCCGCTGAGGGGGACTGAGCTCCTCCGGACACGATGCGGGAGGGGTCGTCCGGATACAGCACAGGGGCCAGCAGAGCCAGGACCAGGAAGATCAGGAGGATGCTCAGGCCGACGACGGCCTTGCCGTTCCGCCCCAGAGTGCGCAGCAGACGCCAGGGGGTCGAGGCCCGGGGCGAGGCGCTGGGAGCACCGGAGCCGGTGGGAGCCGGGGCCGACTGGGCAGCAGGCTCCTGGGAGGTGGTCGGAGCTGTCATGGTGGGTCTCCTTAGCTCGTGCGCACGCGCGGGTCGAGCTGCGTGTAGACGATGTCGATGAGGAAGTTCGCCAGCAGCACGGCGGCAGTGATGGTGAGGAACATCCCCTGCATCAACGGGTAGTCGAGGCCTTGGACGGCGCCGAGCAGCTGGTAGCCGACCCCGGGATAGGCGAAGACGACCTCGGTGAGCAGCGCGCCCCCGACGATGAACCCGATGCTGAGCCCGATGTTGGTCACCGAGGGCAGCAGGGCGTTTCGCGCCGCGTAGCGGAGCATGATCCGGGGCGTCGAGAGCCCCTTGGCCTGCGCCATGAGGATGTAGTCCTCGGCGTTGGTCGCGATCATCGTGTTGCGCATGCCCAGCATCCATCCGCCCAGTGACACCAGCACGATGGACAGTGCCGGGAGGATGAGGTGAGCGGCGACGTCGAGGACGAATTCGATGCTCCATGTCGGCGTCATACCCACCGAGTGAGCATGGCGCAGCGGAGACCATCCCAGGACGATGCCGAACAGGTACAGCGAGCCCATCGCGATCCAGAAGTAGGGGAACGAGCCGATGAAGATCATCACCGGCGGAAGCAGCGAATCGAGGACGCTGCCGCGTCGCCACGCGGCCAGGATGCCCAGCAGGTTGCCCAGGATCACGGCGATGACCAGCGACACGCCGCCCAGCAGGAGGGTCCACGGCATCTGGGACGCGATGACGTCGCTGACCGGGGTCGGGAACTGGGAGATCGAGACGCCGAAGTCTCCGGTGAGCACGCGGCCGATGTAGGCGGGGTACTCCTCCCACCACGGTCCGGTGTCGACGCCGAGGAGCCGCTGCAGGGACTCCACCTGATGCGGTTCGAGACGCTGCTGCGACCGGGAGAGCATGCGGGTGACCGGGTCTCCGGGCATCAGCCGGGGCAGCATGAAGTTGAGGGTGATGGAGGCCCAGAATGCGAGGGCGTAGAAGCCGAGTCTGCGCAGGATGTATCCCATGACGAACCTTTCGGGTCTGACTCGGGCAGAGGCGTCCGGGGACGCCCCTGCCCGAGCGTGACGGTCATGTCGGGGTCACTCGACAGGTTCGAGGGACGTGAGGACCAGCACGGTCGTCGGGGAGCGGGTGCTCAGGGTGGCGTAGGGGTCGTCCTCATCCGGCCACCCGACGAAGTTCTCGGTCGTGTAGGCGCCCCACTCCGGGCCGGGGAACAGCGGGATCACCGGAGCGGTCTCGTCGTACAGGGCCTGCAGCTCACCGACGAGCTCGTGCTGCTCCTCCGGCTCGGAGGCTGCCGCGAGGTCGTCGAGGAGCGTGCCTGCGCGGTCGTCGCCGAAGCGGTGGTAGTTCTCAAAGGTCTGGTCGCCGATGTCGGTGACCGTCTCCGGCGACATCAGAGTGCGGAAGTACTGGTAGGGAGAGGGCTCGTTGGCGCTCCAGACGATGCCGGTGTCGAAGTCGCCGGACTCATAGGCGGCGACGACCGAGGCCCAGTCCGGGGAGTCCACCGACGCGCGGATGCCGATGTCGGCGAGGTTCTGGGAGATGATGTTCGCCACCGACAGCCAGTCCGACGACGTCGAGCCCACCGAGATGTCGAAGGTGAAGGGGTCGCCGTCCGGGGTGCTGCGCGCCCCGTCCGCCCCAGCGGTGAAGCCGAGTTCGTCCAACAGATCCTCTGCGGCGTCGGGATCGTGCTCCGTCCACTCACAGTCGTCGACCAGGGCGGGATCCTGCCACATCTCATAGGTGCCGACGAGGCCGGTGCAGTCGGCAGGGATGGCATAGCCGGCCATGCCGACCTCCACGATGTGCTCCCGATCGATGGCCATGCTCAGGGCCTTGCGCACCTGGGGGTCGTCGAAGGGCTCCTGGGCGGTGTTGAGCTGCCAGTTGATCTGCGCGCCGGTGGGTGGGAACCAGTAGTGTCGATGCTCCGGGTCCTGTGCGACGAACGTCGTCTCGATGTCCGGCATGTACTGGGGAGCCCAGTCCACGTCACCGCTGATGGCGGCCAGGTTCGCGCCGTCGTTGCCGGCGAAGGCCAGCATCCGGATGCCCGGGATGCGCTGCTTCTCCGGCTGCCAATACTCCGGGTTGGGGCCCAGTTCGAAGGACTGCGACTGGAAGGACACGACCTCCGTGTAGGGGCCGGTGCCGACGGGCTCCTCGTTGAGATCCTCGCCCGGGTCATCGTGCTCGCTCCAGATGTGGGCGGGCACGATGCTCATCTGGCCCAGCTGATGCAGTGCGGGGGAGAAGGGCCGGTCCAGGTGGAAGGACACGGTCGACTCGTCGTCGGCGGTCGCTGAATCCAGGTACTCGAAGCCGCCGAGGAGCTCCTTCTGCAGCTCGACCGAGGTGACGACGTCCTCGGCGCTCAACGGCTCGCCGTCGGACCAGGTCACCCCCTCGCGGAGGTGGAAGGTCAGGGTGAGGCCGTCCTCGGAGGCTTCCCACGATTCGGCGAGCCAGGGAACGGTGTCCCCGGCCGCCGGGTTGTAGATCAGCAGGCTTTCGTAGATGGCCTCATGCGTCATCGGCGCGGAGTTCGGCGAGAACGGGTTGAAGTTCCGGGTGAAGTTCCCCATGTCTTCGCGGGGGATGGTGAGGGGCGGTCCTTCGGCCGCGGAGTCCGCGGTGGATGAGCCGCATCCGACGAGGCCGAGCGTACCGAGCAGGACCACAGCGCCGACGCGACGGCGCGCGGAGGTAAGGCGGGCGTATACCATGGGTGATGTCTTCCGTAAGTAGTGACGGTGGACGAGACAGTTCGTCAGCGCGGGGCATCTCCCACGGACGAACGAGTGATCAGCGGGCAGTCGACCAGGACTTGCCGGTCAGTGAGTCGGCTGCCCGCTGTGAGCTTGGAGAGGATGTTCACCCCCTCGGTTCCCATCTGGGTGAACGGAAGCGCCACGGTGGTCAGTCCCGGGCGCAGATGCGCGGAGATGAGCTCCTGGTCGTCGAAGCCGATGATGGAGATGTCTCCCGGGACGTCCAGCCCGAGGTCGCGGAGGGCGTCGTAGGCGCCCATGGCGGTTCGGTCGTTGCCGCAGAACAGGGCGGTCGGGGGCCGGTCGCCGGTGAGGAGCTGCAGGGCTCCTCGGTATCCGCCTTCGGCCGTTCCATCCCCGGTGGCGATGAGGGCGTCGTCCAAGGGGGCGCCGGCGGCGGCCAGTTCCTCCCGGAACCCCTGGAGGCGGCCCACCTGGGCGGGTATGCCCGGCTCCAGCGTGATGTGCCCGATCCGGCGGTGCCCGTGGGCGAGGAGCGCTCGGGCCGCCCTGCGGCCACCGGCCACTTCGTCGGGGACGATGCTGATGACCTCGTGCTCCGGGTCGAAGCAGTTCACCAGGACGCAGGGGAGCGTGCGCGCCTGATCCGGGATGGTGACGGGGCGGTGCCATGTCGCCGCGAAGAGGAGTCCCTCGACCCGCTGCTCCAGGAGTCGTTCCACGGCGAAGGCCAGTTCGGCCGGATCATCCTCGCTGGGAGCGATCAGCAGGAAACGCCCGCTGTCCCAGCTGGTGCGCTGGGCGCCCTTGATGACGTCGACGGCGTAGGGCGCGGTGACGATCTCCGTCACGAGGCCATAGAGCCCGCTGCGCTGACTCACCAGGGCACGTGCGGTGGCGTTGGGGCGGTAGTCCAGCGCCTGCGCGGCCTCCAGCACTCGGCGGCGCGTCTCGTCAGAGATGTGGTGCCGGTTCCGGTCGTTCAGCACGAAGGACACGGTGGTTCTGCTGACTCCGGCACGATCGGCGATGTCGGTCATGGTGGCGGCGCGAGGCCGTCTGCTGCCACTGGGGTGGTGGTCCATCTCGCCGTCGTCACCTGCCTCTCATTGCCGTTGTAACTCGTGTTACGTAGAAATGTAACTCGTGTCACATTCGGCGTCAAGTCTCGGTGCTCAGATCATGGGGTCAGCATCCGGAGAGAGGGACGAGATCCGCCGGAGGGTGTGCGGACGTGCGGGTGGTCCGAGTGTCGGTGGTCCGGCTGGCGGAGATCAGCGCGGCCGCGAGGTCTCCCACGCGCGTCAGCCCGTCCAGATCGATCCGGTCGCGCAGGGTGCGGCGGCCAGCGGCGTGGGCGAACCAGCGGCTCAGCGCCTCCGGATCCAGCTGAGCGGCGTCCAGGGTGTCGACGGCGGCGACGTCGGCCAGGGCCGCCGCCCGCCGGGGCTGTTCGGCCCGGCGCGTATGCCGGGGGACCAGCAGGGCCGGCGTGGTGGTGGCCATGATCTCGGCCACTGAGTTGTAGCCCGCCATGGAGACCACGGCGGAGGCCTCCCGGACCAGTGCGGGCACATGCGCAGCGCTGCGCAGCAGCTCCACTTCGGGTCGGTCGGCGGTCAGCTCGCGCAGCCGCCCCACATCCTCGGGCGGCATCTGCGGTCCCGCAACGATCAGGTGCCGGTGGCCGCGGGGAGGCTGGGCCTGGGCGGCGGCGGCGGCGATGTGGGCGCCGTCCGAGCCGCCGCCGACGATGGTGAGCACGTAGGGTCGCGCGGCCGGGGCGCCTTCGTCATCGGGCCTGCCATGGGCGAGGTAGCCGGTGGTGCGACCCTTCGCCGCCAGGGCGGCGGGGATCTCCCCGGTGCGGCGCGGGTCGTAGACGTCGGCGTCCCCGTAGATCCACATCTGGTCATAGGCCTCGGCCACCCGTTCGGCGCCGCCGACGGTCTCCCACTCACGAGCGGCCACCTCCGGGGTGTCGAGCACGTCCCGCATGCCGAGCACGGTGCGGGAGCCCGGGCGGCCGCGCAGCAGCTCCAGTGCCTCGGTGAGTTCGCCGCCCACGCCGAAGGGGTGGCGGTCGGCGATGAACAGATCGGGGGAGACGGCGTCGACGGCGGCGGCCACGGCGGAGCCGCGCAGCGCGGACATCTGAGCGGCCGGCAGGTTCATCCGGCGGGCCGCGTACCCGTCGGCGGTGCGGGCGAACCCAGGGAGCACCAGCCAGTCCCACCCGGCCGGCAGGCTGTCCCTGGCGGCGTCGGGGTGGCCGGCGATGAGCAGCCCGCCCACGGGCTCGCCGGTGAGCCGTGGCAGGTCGGCGGCCAGGGCGTGGGCGATCGCCCGATTGCGGCGGGCATGGCCCAGACCCACGGAATCATGGGAGTACATGGCGATCGTGATGCTCATGGGTGGCCTCTCAGCAAGTCCGGCGCTGGTGTCGTCATCGCTGTCCAGACTCAGGGGTGTTCATGAGAGACAGATGAGAAGCTCATGAGGAGTCCATGAGACGGGTGCGGGCCGGCTGGTCAGCCCGAGCATGTCGGCCACTGGTTCCGAATGGTGAAGAACGTGTGAAAATGTCTGACTCTGTTGATTTCGGAGACTCTTGTGTAGAGTCCTTCCAGGACCTGTGACGGGCAGGCGACGACGACCCGGAGGAGAGCGCGCATGAAGGTACTGGTGACCGGCGGCGCCGGCTACATCGGCAGCGTGGTGGCCCAGCAGCTGCTGCGTGCCGATCATGAGGTGATCGTCCTGGACGACCTCTCCAAGGGGCACGCCGACGCCGTGCTCCCCGGTGCGACCTGGCACCAGGGCGGGCTCGCCGAGGCGGCCGAGGTGCTGGACCCCAGCGTGGACGCCGTCATCCACCTGGCCGCGAAGTCACTGGTCGGCGAGTCCGTGGAGCACCCGGAGCGCTACTGGCACGGCAACATCGTCGCCTCCCTGGGCCTGCTCGATGCCATGCGGGACGCCGGAGTGCAGCGCATGGTGTTCTCCTCCACCGCCGCCGTCTACGGCAATCCGATCACCGAGACCATCGCGGAGGACCACCCGGCCGCCCCGATCAATCCGTACGGGGCCTCCAAGCTGGCCATCGACCATATGCTCACCGCCGAGGCGAAGGCCCACGGCCTGGCGGCCGTCAGCCTGCGCTACTTCAACGTCGGCGGCGCCAGCGACGGGCTCGGCGAACGGCACGACCCGGAGACCCACCTCATCCCGAACCTGCTGAAGGCCGCCGCCGGCCGGGGCGGCACGGCCAAGCTCTTCGGCACCGACTATCCGACCCCCGACGGCACGGCGGTCCGGGACTACATCCACATCCTGGATCTGGCCGCCGCCCACCTGCAGGCCATGGAGTGGGTTCGGCCCGGCACCCATGAGATCTTCAACCTCGGCACCGGGGTGGGGTCTTCGGTGCGGCAGGTGATCGACGCCGTCGAGCGCGTGACCGGGCGCACCGTGCCGGTGGAGGAGCATCCCCGCCGCGCCGGTGACCCGGCCACTCTCGTCGCCTCCGGCCAGAAGGCCCGGGACGACCTCGGCTGGGCGCCGCAGCACAGCCTGGAGGACATCATCCGCGACGCGTGGGCGCACCTCTGAGAGGGCGGGGTCTACGATGCGCCCCGGAGGCTCAGCGCGGCGTCGTAGAGCTCCCGTGAGCTGAACCCGTGGTCGGCGGCCACCTCTTTGGCGGCGACCTTCAGCTTCACACCGGCCTCGGTGCGGCGCAGCACCTCGGCGGCGAGCTCCTCCGCGGTGGCCTCCTCCTCGGGCTCCTCTGCGCCGCCGATCACCAGCACCACCTCACCGCGCACCTCCCGTTCGGCCAGCTGCTCGGTCAGCTCGCCGAGGGTGCCGCGCAGCACCTCCTCATGCTTCTTGGTCAGTTCGCGACAGACGGCGGCGTGGCGGCCGGCGCCCAGCTGCTCGGCCAGCTCGGCAACCGTGGCCGCGGTGCGGTGCGGCGACTCGAACAGCACCGTGGTCCACTCCTCATTCACCAGTCGGCGCACCAGGCGACGCCTCTCGGCTCCCTTGCGCGCCGGGAACCCGGCAAAGGTGAACCGGTCAGTGGGCAGCCCGGAGAGTGCCAGCGCCGTGGTGACCGCAGAGGCCCCGGGAGCGACCGTGACGCCCACGTCGGCGGCGATCGCGGCGGTCACCAGGCGGAAGCCGGGATCCGAGACGCCGGGCATTCCGGCGTCGGAGACCACCAGCACCCGGGTGCCCTCGGCCGCGGCCGCCACCACCTCCGCGGCCCGGGCTGCCTCGTTGTGCTCGTGCAGGCTCACCATCCGGCCAGCTGGGGAGACGCCGAGGGCCTGGCACAGGTGGCGGGTGCGGCGGGTGTCCTCGGCGGCGATGATCTCCGCGCTGGCCAGCAGCGCCCGCAGGCGGTCGGTGGCGTCCGAGAGGTTGCCGATCGGCGTGGCGGCCAGCACCACCGGGGCGTCCCATAGTCCCTCCGGCAGGGCAGGGGTGGGGGAGGGGGAGGTCATGGTGACCGACTCTCTGCAGGGGACGGGGACGGCGGGCACCAGCGTGCCACAGGGGCCGGTCACGTAGCATACCCAGAGTGGACGGGACTCTGACCAGCCGCGGCACCTCCTCGGTGCCTCCGGGCGCCGCCTCGCAGGCCGCGCGTCTCGATGCCGAGCCGTTCCGCCCCGGACTGCTGGGCTGGGTGGTCCCGCTGCTGGTCACCCTCCTGGCCGCCGCGCTGCGGCTGCCCGGGCTGGGGCATCCTCACCAGCTCATCTTCGACGAGACCTACTACGCCAAGGACGCCTACGCCCTGCTGATCGCCGGCCACGAGCTGGTCTGGCCCGAGGGCGCGGACGACGCCTGGCTGGCCGGGGATCCGCAGCCCACGGAGGAGGCCGCCTATGTGGTGCACCCGCCGCTGGGCAAATGGCTGATCGCCCTGGGCCTGCAGGGCCTCGGTGCCGAGACTGCGGCCGGCTGGCGGATCTCCGCCGCGGTGGCCGGGACTCTGTCGGTGCTGCTGGTCAGCCTGATCGCCCAGCGGATGTTCCGCTCCGTGCTGCTCGGCGGGGCGGCGGGCGTCCTGACGGCGGTGGACGGCCATCATCTGGTGATGAGCCGGGTGGCGCTGCTCGACATCTTCCTCATGCTGTTCGTGCTGGCGGCCTTCGGTGCCCTGCTGGCGGACCGGTATCGGGGCCGACGACGGCTCGCCGCCGTCGACCCCGACGCCCCGCTGCTGTGGCGCCCGTGGCGGCTGCTCGCCGGGGTGCTGCTGGGTGCGGCGGCTGCGGTGAAGCTCTCCGGGCTCGCCTTCCTGGCGGTGTTCGGCATCGTGGTGGTGCTGTGGGATCTGCAGGCCCGACGCGCTGGAGGGGCCCGCCGGTGGGGTCTGGCCGGGCTGAGGGATGCCGGGGTGGCCGTGGTCACCGTGCTGCCGGTGGCCGCGCTGACCTACCTGGCCTCCTGGGCCGGGTGGCTCCGTTCGGGCACCGGGTGGGGCAGGCTCTGGCATGAGAGCCATCCTGCCGAGGGGCTGGCCGCGCTGGTGCCCGGTCCGGTGCGCTCGCTGTGGCAGTACCATCTGATGTCCACGGACTTCCATACGGGGCTGGATGCCGGTCATGACTATGCCTCCACTCCCTGGACCTGGCTGTTCATGGGCAGGCCGGTGTCCTTCCACTATGAGTCCTTCGACCCCGGCGAGGCCGGCTGTCAGGTGGAGCGCTGCTCCTCGGCGATCCTCGACCTGGCGAACCCTGTCATCTGGTGGGCGGGACTGATCGCGCTGGTGCTGGTGATCGCCCTCTGGCTGGGGCGCCGGGACTGGCGTTTCGGGGCGATCCTCTCCGGCTATGTGGCCGGTTTCGCGGTCTGGCTGCTGTTCCCGGGCCGCACCATGTTCTTCTTCTACACGATCGCCTACCACCCCTTCCTCATCCTCTCCCTGGTGGCGGTCGGGGCCATCGTGCTGCGTGCGGGCACCGATCCACAGCGGTTCGCAGCGGAGGAGGTCCGGGCCAACCGGCGGCGCAACACGGTGGTCATCCTGAGCTTCCTGCTGCTGGCGACGGCGGTGTCGATCTTCTTCCTGCCAGTCTGGACGGGGGAGCTCATCGACTACGAGCAGTGGCGGCTGCGTATGTGGCTTCCCTCCTGGGTCTGACCGTCTCGACCACGCTGTCCTACCAGGAAGTAACTTTTGTCGTTCAGCTCACATCCAGGCACCCTCGCAGGGCTATAGTGTCTGCCGTGACTTCCACCGCACCCCTCACCGAGGCCACCACTGAACACGTCGTCCAGCTGGACCCGAGCATCAACGTCACCCACGGGGTGCTGGCCCTGTTCGAGGCCTCGCCGGCGCACCCGGTCTACGCGGTGCCCAACGGGTCCGGCGGGTGGGTGGACGTCACCATCCGCAGCTTCGTGGCCCAGGTCCGGGCGGTGGCCAAGGGGCTCATCGGCCTCGGCGTGGAGCCCGGCCAGCGGGTGGCCGTCATGTCACCGACCTGCTACTCCTGGGCGGTGATGGATCAGGCCATCTGGTTCGCCGGAGGGGTGTCCGTGCCGATCTATGAGACCAGCTCCCCGCGTCAGGTCGCCGATGTGCTCGCCGACTCGGGTGCCGTGCTCGCCCTCACCGGCAGCGAGGACATCGCCGCCACCGTGCGCCGCGCCGTCGACCTGGCGGCCCAGGAGAAGGACGGACCGGCGGCCCGCATTCCGGTGCGCGGCATGCGTACCCCCCGGGATCTGGAGGCCATCGTCGACCACGGCACAGGCGTCGACGACGTCGCCCTGGAGAGGGCCCGCACCACGGCGCGCCTCAACGACGTCGCCACGCTGGTCTACACCTCCGGCACCACCGGGCGCCCCAAAGGGGTGCGGATCACCCACCGCAACCTGGCCGAGGGAGCGGCTAACATCGTGCCCTTCGCCCGGGAGATCCTTGGAGCGGGCACCTCCCGGACCCTGATCTTCCTGCCGCTGGCCCACGTGCTGGCCCGCGCGGTGCAGCTGATCTGCCTGCACCACGGCGTGCAGGTGGCCCACAGCCCCAGCACCTCCACACTGCAGCAGGACCTGGCCAGCTTCCGGCCCCGATGGCTGCTCGGTGTGCCCCGCGTGTTCGAGAAGGTCTACCACGGGGCGGCAGCCGCCGCTGAGGCCTCCGGGAAGGGCCGCGTCTTCGAGGCCGCCCGCCGCACCGCCGTGGAGTACTCTCAGGCCCTCGACGCCGCCGCCGCCGGGCGCGGACCCGGACCCTCAGCCGCGCTGAAGGCCCGCCGCGCGGTGTTCTCCCGCCTGGTGTACTCCAAGCTCCATGCTCGGCTCGGCGGAAGCGCCGAGTACATGATCTCCGGGGCGTCCCCGCTGAACGCCGAGATCGCCCACTTCTTCACCGGCATCGGCGTGCCGGTCAAGGAGGGCTACGGACTCACCGAGACGACCGCGCCCATCACGCTCAACATCCCTGGGGCGACCCGGATCGGGTCGGTGGGCCTGCCGGTGCCGGGCTGCACCGTCCGCATCTCCGACGACGGGGAGGTCCTGCTGGCCGGACCGGTCGTCTTCGACGGCTACCACCACGACGACGCCGCCACCGACGAGGCCTTCGTGGACGGTCTCTTCCGCACCGGGGACCTGGGCGCGCTCGACGCGGACGGGTTCCTCTCCATCACCGGACGGAAGAAGGAGCTGCTGGTCACCGCCGGAGGCAAGAACGTGCACCCTGCCCCGCTGGAGGAGACCGTCCGAGCCCACCGCCTGGTGGGCCAGGCCGTCGTCGTGGGCGATGACCGCCCCTTCGTCTCCGCCCTGGTGACCCTGGACGCCGAGGCGCTGCCCGCCTGGTGCGCGGAACAGGGCATCGGGGCGCTCAGTCTCACCCAGGCCGCCGCGGACCAGCGCGTGGCCGCGGCGATCCAGACCGCGGTGGACCAGGCCAACGCCGCCGTTTCCCGGGCCGAGTCCATCCGGAAGGTGCGCATCCTGGACGCTGAGCTCAGCGAAGACTCCGGGCACCTGACGCCGTCGATGAAGCTGCAGCGGCACAAGGTGATCGCCGACTTCTCCGAGGAGATCGAGCAGCTCTACGCCGGCTGAGGTCGCTCCACGGCGACTCGCGCGCACCGTCGAGGTCGCCTGCGAGCGACCCCAGGAGACGCCGCGCGACGGATGGTCGGCGGGATCCGGCTCCGTAGCGTGGAGTCCATGAACACCACGCACAGCTTCTCCACCCCTTCGACCTCCTCGACGCCGGGTGCCGCCGACCGGCCCCCGCTGCCTTGGCTGCTCATCCTCGGACTCGGCGCCGTGGCGCTGGTCCGCCCGCTGCTGCACATCACCGGACTGAGCAGCGCCCCCGGTGTGGCCGCCGGCGCCGTCGCCGTGAGCGCCACCCTCGTCATCTCGGTGATCTGGATCGCCGTCGTCGTGCTGGCGCGCGTGCAGCGGCCCCTGCTGACGCTCGTGCTGGCCGGTCTGACGTATGCGGTGCTGAGCATGCTGCTCTCCGCGGTCCTGTCTCCGCTGCTGGACGGCGAGCTGCAGGGGCCCTTCGCCCACCCGATCGCCATTCCGGCGGTGCTGATCGTCAACCTGATCTGGGGCGCGATCACCGGAGCTGTGGCCGCAGGCCTCCGCCGCGTGATCGACCAGCGACCGAGCCGCCGCTGATCCGCCCTTGCCCGGGGTGCTGGCTTGCCCGGGGTACTAAGCTGGTGGGTTGTGAGTGAGACCCGCCAGCAGACCACGGTGACCCCGGGGCAGACCCCGCAGGCCTACATCCCCGACGCCGACCGCCTCCCTGAGGCCGAGCGGCCGGTGCGCGACGCCGCCGAGGAGAGCTCGGGTCGTCGTCGTCGCCTGGAGTACCCGCCCGCGCCGGAGCCGCTGGACGTGCCGGTGATCGACAACCACGCCCACCTGGACTTCCGAGACGGCCAGGTGGCCGTCTCCGTGGAGGCCGCCCTCGACGCCGCCGAGGCGGTCGGGGTGGCCGGCGCTGTCTGCGTGGGCTACGACCTCGCCTCCTCCGAGTTCTCCGTGACCGCGGCCGCGGCGGATCCGCGGGCCAAGGCCGCCGTCGCGCTGCATCCCAACGAGGCCCCCGAGCTCACCGCCGCCGGGGAGTTCGACGACGCCTTCGTCCGCATCGCCGAGCTGGCCGCCGATGAGCAGGTCGTCGCCGTCGGGGAGACCGGGCTGGACTACTTCCGCACCGGGCCCGACGGCGTGGCCGCCCAGCAGGAGAGCTTCCACCGGCACATCGAGCTCGCGGTCGAGCGCGGCCTGGCGATGCAGATCCACGACCGGGACGCCCACGAGGACGTCGTCGCGGTGCTGCGCGATGCCCCCGCGCTGCCCCGGTCGGTGGTGTTCCACTGCTACTCCGGGGACGCCGAGCTGGCCCGGATCTGCAACGCCAACGGCTGGTACATGTCCTTCGCCGGCACGGTGACCTTCAAGAATGCCGGTCATCTGCGGGAGGCCCTCGACGTGGCCGACCCCCACCTGATCCTGGTGGAGACCGACACTCCCTTCCTCACCCCGCACCCGTATCGGGGTCGGCCGAACGCGCCCTACCTGATCCCGCAGACCATGCGGCTCATGGCCGAGGTGCGGCAGACGGAGCTGGACGCGCTGTGCCAACAGGTCATGCTCAACACCGTCCAGGTCTATGGGAGCTGGACGTGAGCGGCGGCGGCCCGGAGCTGCTCTCCGCCGCCCACATCCGGGACCTCGCTGAGGGACTCGGCGTCCGCCCCACGAAACAGTGGGGGCAGAACTTCGTCATCGACCCCAACACCATCCGGCGCATCGTCGGTCTGGCCGAGCTGCGCGGCGATGAGCATGTGCTGGAGGTCGGGCCCGGGCTGGGCTCGCTGACCCTGGGACTGCTGGACGAGGCCGCGAAGGTCACCGCCGTGGAGATCGATCCCGCCCTGGCGGGGCAGCTGCCCGAGACGGTGGCGCTCATGCGGCCGCAGCGCACCGAGGCGCTGCGCGTGGTGCCGGAGGACGCTCTGCGGGTGGAGCCCGAAGCGCTGCGCTGGGAGGACGACGGGCCCGAAGTGCTGGTGGCCAATCTGCCCTATAACGTGGCAGTGCCGGTGGTGCTGCAGCTGCTGCAGGTGCTGCCCTCATTGCGCAAGGGCCTGGTCATGGTCCAGGAAGAGGTCGCCGATCGGCTGTGCGCCGGCCCGGGCTCCAAGATCTACGGAGTCCCCAGTGTGAAGGCCGCCTGGGACACCCGCATGCGGAAGGCCGGGGTGGTCGGCAAGAAGGTCTTCTGGCCCGAGCCGAGGATCTCCTCCGGTCTGGTGCGCTTCGACCGGGTCGAGCCGGTGTCGCAGGCCGTGACCCGCCAGGAGGTATTCGCCGTGATCGATGCCGCCTTTGCCCAGCGGCGCAAGACGCTGCGCGCCGCGCTGGCGGTGTTCGCGGGGTCCGGCGCCCGGGCGGAGCAGATGCTGCGCACCGCCGGGGTGGATCCGCAGGCCCGCGGTGAGACGCTCGACGTCGGTGCCTACACCCGCATCGCGGAGGCGCGGCGGCAGCTTCCCGAAGACACCGCCTGACCGGACGGCGGCGGTCGGAGCAGATCTGCGGGTGCGTCAGGCCCAGACGGTAGAGTGCGGAGGCACCCAGAGACGTGGTCGCCCTCGGGCCGAGGGGCGCTGAGACGCGAAGGATGGAACACGCATCATGAAGGACAGCGAATTCTTCGGGCATGTCACGGCCGTGGCCCCGGGCAAGGTCAACATGAGCCTGCGCGTGGGCCCTCCCCGCGCCGACGGATACCACGAGGTGGCCACCCTGTATCTGGCGGTGGGGCTGACCGAAGAGGTCACGGCAGCCCCCCGGGAGGATGAGGCGATCACCGTCAGCCTCTCGGAGCGCTCCGCCTTCAGCGACGTGCAGCTCCAGGACCCGGACACGGGGGAGACGGTCACCGCGGCGATCCCCGTCGACGAGTCCAATCTGGCGCACCGGGCGGCGGCGTTGCTGCGTGAGCGGCTGGGGCACCGTCGGGGAGTGGACCTGACCATCACCAAGAACGTGCCGGTGGCCGGCGGAATGGGGGGCGGCTCCGCGGATGCGGCGGCGGCCCTGGTGGCCTGCTCCGCCCTGTGGGAGGCCGGCCTGTCCAAGGAGCAGCTCGCGGAGATCGGTTCCGCGCTGGGTGCGGACGTGCCCTTCGCCATCCTCGGCGGCGCCGCCGTCGGGCAGGGGGTGGGGGACGAGCTCTCGCCGCTGCTGACCCGCGGGGATCTGCATCTGGTGATCGTGCCCTCCAACACGGGCCTGTCCACTCCGGAGGTCTATCGCCGGCTGGACGCGATGCGGGAGGAGGCCGGAGTCCAGGCCGAGGAGCCGGCGCTCGATCCGGACCTGGTGCGAGCGGTGTGCACCGCCGATGCGGAGCTCGTCGCCGCCCTGATGGCCAATGATCTCCAGGCTCCGGCGGTGAGCATGATCGGCTCTCTGGAGGACATGATGGACGTCGGCCTGGTGGAAGGGGCCCTGCAGGGGATGGTCTCCGGATCCGGGCCGTCGGTGCTGTTCCTGGCCCGCGACGCCGAAGCCGCCGGGCAGCTGGCCACCCGGCTGGAGGAGCGCACCTCGGTGTGGGCGATCCCGGTCAGCGGGCCTGCGCCTGGGGCGCATCTGCTGACGCACCGCGCCGGTGAATGAGCCCGGTGGCGCCCGTCTGAGATCACGCCGCGCGCCCTCTTGACGCACCCCGTGTGAGGCAGATTACACTCGTCTTCACATCATGGACCTTAGTTTTCACATTGCGGAAACATGTCCTGTGACAGTCTGAGCCTCGTCATGGCTCTGCCGGGACACGGCATGAGCAGCGAGGCAGGCCGGCGAGGAGGCGCGATGACCAGGGGCAGAACTGAGGGCGCAGGCGGGACGGCCGGGGGACGGGGTGCGGATCAGACCGCCGGTCCGATGCGCGAGGCGACCATGGGCGACGGCGTGGACTGCGCCGAGGCCTTCGACGTCGCGGCGGCGGATCCGGACCTGTGCAATGAGAGCCTGGCGCCCCTGTCGCAGTCGCAGCGGCGGTGGGGCGCATTCGAGATCTTCAACGTCTGGTCCAATGACATCCAGTCGTTGGCCGGCTATACGCTGGCTGCCAGCCTGTTCATCGCCGCCGGCATCAACGGATGGTACGTCTTCGCCGCGATCCTGCTGGCCGGATTCATCATCCAGGGTCTGGTGGACCTCAGCGGCAAGCCGAGCGTGAAGTACGGATTCCCGTACCCCGTGCTGGCTCGGGCTTCGATGGGCGTCCGGGGTGCGCAGTTCCCTGCGCTGGTCCGAGCCGTGGTGGCCATCTTCTGGTACGGAGCGCAGACGTACTTCGCCTCCACAGCGATCGCGCTGGCGCTCAACGCCCTGTTGGGCTCGCCCGGCGGTGCCACGCTCCTGGGCATGGACGGGGTCTCCTGGGCCTCCTATGTGCTGGCCTCCGCCCTGCAGGTGGCGCTGTTCATCGGCGGGATCGAGAGGATCGGTCGATTCCTGAATATCGCCGGCCCGGGGGTCTATCTGGTGATGATCGCCCTTCTGGTGGCGATCTGGATCCAGGTGGGGGCGGACCTGCCGCACGCGGTGGCCGGGGTCTTCTCCCGGGACGAGGTCACCGGATGGGCGGCGGTCAGCGCCTTCGTGGGAGTCACCGGAACCATGGTGGCCTATTTCGCGGCCGTGGTGATCAACTACGGGGACTTCGCCCGCAACGTGCGCAGCCACCGGGCCATGCGGATGGGCAACTTCCTCGGGCTGCCGGTCAGCTTGGCGCTGTTCACGTTCCTGTCGGTGTTCATCACCGCCGGAGCGTATGTCCTCTACCAGGAGGGTCAGGGGACTCCGATGACGAACCCCACCGACATCGTCGCCGCCGTGGACAACACTCCGCTGACGGTCCTGGCCGCGGTGACCTTCCTGGTCGCCACCCTGGGGATCAATGTGGTGGCGAACTTCATCCCGCCGGCCTACTCGCTGTCGAACCTGGCACCGCGGCACATCAACTTCACCCGGGCGGGGTGGATCACGGCGGCGGCGGGCTTCCTCATCGGGGCCCTGTGGGTCTCGGTGATCTCCGAGTTCGGCCTGCCGATGTTCGTGGACACCCTCGGAGCCCTGCTGGCGCCGCTGTACGGGATCATCGTGGCCGACTACTACCTGGTCAAGCACCAGAGGATGGACGTCCAGCAGCTGTACTCCTCGGATCCCGAGGGGCTGTACTGGTACCAGAAGGGGTGGAACGTCCGGGCCATCTTCGCCTTCTCCGTGGCCTCGGTGCTCTCGATCATCCTGGTGTGGACGCCGCAGCTGGACGACTACAGCGGCTTCGCCTGGATCCTCGGTGCCGCCGTCGGAGGGCTGCTTCACCTGGTGGCCATGCGAGCCAACCGGCTGGCCTCGGCGTCGTAAGGCTCAGGTGCGCGCCGCCGCCGGGGTGGTCAGGTCGGGCTGGACCCGGGGACGGGAGGGTTCGTCCAGCCGGATGCACACCACGCCGGCGAGGATGAGCAGCCCGCCGAGGAGCTGAATGATCGCCGGCAGTTCGCCGAGCAGCAGCCAGGCCCACGCCACAGCGAAGAGCACCTCCGTGAGTCCGACGAAGGAGGCGAGCTTGGCCTGCAGGCGCCGGGCTGCGATGACCCCGGTCGCATAGGCGACGCCGGCGGCGATGATGCCGAGCCACAGCACCGGCACCCACCACGGCACCACGGCCCCGGCCAGCGGGACGTCGTCAGCGGCCATCTCGAAGGGCACCGCACCCAGGGCTCCGGCCAGCGCCAGGGCGGCGGCGCCCAGCAGCATCGCCAGCGAGGTGAACGCCAGGGGCGGCAGGCCCGTAGACTCGTCGGCGCCGACCAGGAAGAACACCGCCAGACCCACAGCGGCCAGCAGCCCCCACAGCACCCCGATCATGCTGATCTGCGCGTCGCTGAAGACGTCCAGCACCAGCAGCAGGCCGGTCAGAGCCAGGCCGATGCCGGCCAGGGTCAGAGCCCGTGGCGTCTGGCTGCGGACCGCCCAGAGCCACAGCACCACCAGGATCGGGCCCAGGTACTCCAGCATGAGCGCGACGCCGACGGTGAGGTGGGTGACGGCCAGGAAGAAGAACAGCTGACAGCCGGCGACCGCCAGGGCTCCGAAGAGTGCCACATGGACCCACGTGCGACGGCGGCGAAGCAGCTCCCAGTGCCCGCGCATCTCCACGGCCGCCAGCGGGAGCAGCACCAGGGCGCCGATGAGGATCCGCAGTGTCACCGCCGCGGCGGGGGACCAGCCGGAGTCCAGCAGCCCTTTGGCCACACCGCCGGAGGACCCGAAGGCGACGGCCGAGAACAGGGCGATGAGCAGGCCGACGGCGAGCCGGCGTGAGGAGACCTGGTTGGCCACGAATCCTCCTATCATGAGTGTGAAGTAGGGACGTCAGTGATGGTAGACCGCACGGAGATCACGTACAAAGATGACTTTCACCCATGATGTAGATGTCGCGCTGGCCAACGCCGCCGCCCTGGTGAACACCGCACCGGAGGTGGTGCGCGCCGGGGCCGCCCCGCGGGAGGGCCTGCCCAACGTCGCTGCCCTTGATGAGTTTGTGGAGCAGTGGCGGTGGACCGGCAGCCGTACTCACGACGCCGACGAGCTGCAGGGCGTCCGCCGGTTCCGGGAGGATCTGCATGCGGTCTGGTCGATGGACACCGAGCAGGCGGTGGAGCAGGTGAACACCTGGCTGGCGGAGGCGCAGGCGCTGCCGCAGCTGGTCATCCATGACGACTTCGGTTGGCACCTGCACGCCACCGCCTCCGAGGCGCCGCTGTGGAGGCGCATGGCGGTGGAGGCCGCCATGGCGCTGGTGGACGTGATCCGTGCCGAAGAGCTGGACCGCCTGCGCGTCTGCGCGGCGCAGGACTGTGCGCAGGTGCTGGTGGACCTCTCGCGGAACCGCTCCCGCCGATTCTGCTCGGTGACCTGCGGCAACCGGCTGGCGGCGGCGGCCTACCGCAGCCGCCGGGGGTGAGGCGGTCGTTTCCTGCCGTTTGGGTCCAGCCCGGGCCAGTGGGGTAAGTGTTAACGCATGGCGCATCTCCTCGGAGCCGAAGGGCTCAGCATCACGTTCGGCACTCGCACCGTCCTCGACGACATCACCCTCGGCATCGACGCCGGGGACAGGATCGGCATCGTGGGCCGCAACGGGGACGGGAAGTCCACCCTGATGCGCCTGCTCGCCCGCCAGTCTGAGGCCGACTCCGGCCGGGTCACCTGGCGCGGTGGGGTCTCCGTGGGCTTCCTGGACCAGTCCGACGTCCTCGACGGGGAGGCCAGCATCCGCCAGGCGGTGGTGGGGGACGTGGCCGACCACCAGTGGGCCTCCGACCCGAAGATGCGGGACATCGCCTCCGGACTCCTGGGAGGTCTCGACTGGGAGCAGCCTGTCGGCGCGCTCTCCGGCGGGCAGCGGCGCCGAGTGGCACTGGCGAAGCTGCTGATGAGTGACCACGATGTGCTCATGCTCGACGAGCCCACCAACCATCTCGACGTCGAGGGCGTCGCCTGGTTGGCGCAGCACCTGAAGACCCGATGGAAGGCCGACGAGGGTGCCTTCCTGGTGGTCACCCACGATCGCTGGTTCCTCGATGAGGTCTGCACGCTGACCTGGGAGGTCCATGACGCCACGGTGGAGTCCTTCGACGGCGGCTATGCGGCCTACACGCTGGCCCGCGCCGAGCGGGACCGGGCCGCCGCCGTCGAGGAGCAGAAGCGTCAGCAGCTGGTGAAGAAGGAGCTGGCGTGGCTGCGCCGCGGCGCCCCGGCCCGGACGTCGAAGCCGAAGTTCCGCATCGACGCCGCCAACGCCCTGATCAACGACGTTCCCGAGCCGCGGGACACGGTGAGCCTGAAGAAGATGGCCACCGCCCGGCTGGGCAAGGACGTCCTCGACCTCGAGCACGTGGGGCTGACCGTGGACGCCGAGGGCGGGCGCAAGGTCCTCTTCGACGACGTCACCTTCCGGCTGGGCCCGGGGGAGCGGGTCGGCGTCGTCGGCGTCAACGGCGCGGGCAAGTCCACCCTGCTGAAGCTGCTGGACGATCGGATCCGCCCGGACGAGGGCCGCGTGAAACGCGGGAAGACCGTGCGCACCGCAATCCTCTCCCAAGAGGTCGAAGAGCTGCGCGACCGCGCGCACATGCGGGTCCACGAGGTGATGACCGAGGAGAAGCAGGTTTTCGAGGTCGGCGGCAAGGAGCTCTCCGGAGGCCAGCTGCTGGAGACCCTCGGGTTCAGTCGGAGCCGCCAATGGACCCCGGTCGGGGACCTCTCCGGCGGCGAGCGGCGGCGTCTGCAGCTGCTGAAGCTGCTCACCGGCGAACCGAACGTGCTCATGCTCGACGAGCCCACCAACGACCTCGACACCGACACTCTCGCCGCCATGGAAGATCTGCTCGACGGCTGGCCCGGCACCCTGGTGGTGGTCAGCCACGACCGCTACCTGCTGGAGCGGGTGACCGACCATCAGGTCGCCCTGCTGGGCGACGGTGCCCTGCGGGCTCTGCCCGGCGGGGTGGAACAGTACCTGCGCATCCGGACCGGACAGGAACCGGTGCCGGGGGCGGCCACCCGGACCTACCGCGGGCAGTCCACCGCCCAGGCGGCGGCGGTGCCCGGTGCGACGACGAACACCGCAGCATCGAGCACTGGGGTGTCCGCCGCTGCGGCGAGCTCGTCGGCGCCCGCGGGGGCACAGGCGTCCGGCTCGGGCGCCTCCGAGGCCCAGAAGCGGCAGGCCAAGAAGCAGATGGCGCGGATCGAGAAGCAGATGGAGAAGCTGGGGGAGCGCCAGCAGCAGCTGCATGACGAGATGGCCGCCGCCTCCGAGGCCGTGGACCTGGACCGGCTGCGTGCCCTGCAGGCCGAGCTGGACGACGTCGACGCCCAGCTCGCCGAGCTGGAGGAGACCTGGCTGGAGGCCGGCGAGCTCGTGGAGTGAGGTCCTCCACCGTGTCATGTCCAGGTGGTGCTCAGCTCCTGGTCACGCATTCTTCACCGCTGGTCACATCAGTCTGGCCAGGGATTGGCCTGTCGTTCACGTGCGCACGTCAGAGTTGTCGAGGCCCCAGGGGCTATCAGCCCGGGGCGACTCTGACCAGCAGTGACGAAAGGAACGACGATCGTGGATCTCTTACGCGTCCGAGTCGCACGACCCGCCGCGACGGGTGCGGTGCTGGCTGCGGCTGCCCTGCTCGCCGGCCCGGCCGCCGTCGCACAGGGTGACAGCACGACGCAGTCAGACAGCACATCGCCTGGCACCACACAGGCCGGTTCCGGGTGGAACGACGATGCCTACCGGGGTGAGGTCGAGGTGATTCCGGGAGATGACGAGGCCGCGGATATGGTCTCCGGCGTGGTCTTCGAGGACGCCGACCGCAGCTCCACCCACGACGACGGAGAGAAGGGCGTGGCCGGCGTCCAGGTCTCGAACGGGCGCGACGTCGTCACCACGGACTCCCACGGGCGCTACGAGCTGCCGCTGGAGGACGGCATGGACGTCTTCGTCACCCAGCCGCGCGGGTATCAGGTGCCGGTGGACGAGGACAACGTCGCGCAGTTCGCCTACACCCACATGCCCCAGGGATCGCCCGAGCTCGAGTACGGCGGCCTCGAGCCCACAGGCCCGGCTCCGGAGGCCCTGAACTTCCCGCTGGAGAGGGACAAGGACGCCAAGCACCCACATCAGAGCTGCGTCATCGGCGGGGACGTGCAGACCTATGACGAGGACGAGGTCGAGTACGCACGCGCCGGCGCGTTCTCCGACCTCGCCGCCCGGGAGGACTACAGCTCATGCGGCGCCCTGTTCATCGGCGACGTCGTCGGTGACGACCTGGCGCTCTACGACAGCATCCGGGAGCTCTCCGGAATGCTCAACGGGCCGGCCCGGTTCCTCCCGGGCAATCATGACCTGGACTTCGACGCCGAGTCCCGCGAGCACTCGGTGGACACCTTCCGCGCCCAGCTGGGGCCGCAGTACTACTCCTACGACGTCGGCAAGCTCCACGTCGTCGCGCTGAACTCCATCGAGTACCCGGTCGGCGACGGGTACAACGGGGCCCTCGGCGAGCGGCAGCTCGAGTGGCTGCGCCGGGACATCGCCGAGGTCCCCGAGGACCGGGCGATCGTTCTCGCCACGCACATCCCGCTGCTGAACTTCGCTGACCAGGGCAGCGACGTCCACCAGGTCGACGAGGTCGCCGAGATCTACGAGATCCTGGAGGGCCGAGAAGTCATCACCGTCGGTGGGCACACCCACAGCATCGAGAACCTGCACGCCGGGGACAGCCTCACCGGGTGGGAGGAGACCTTCGGCGTCGAGGAGCTGCCGTTCACCCACCTGACCGCCGGGGCCATCTCCGGAGACTGGTTCTCCGGAGAGATGCTCGACGAAGGCTATCCGACGGCGATCCAGCGCGACGGCGGAGTGCCCGGGGTGATCACCCTCGAGGCCCGCGGCGAGCACATCACCGAGCGGTTCACCGCCCGCGGAGACGACGGCTCCACCCAGATGAGCCTGGGCCTGAATACCCCGGCCTACCGTGACTGGTTCACCGCTCACGAGGACGACGCGGGAGAGGCCCCTGAGTTCGAGTCTCCGTTGGAGGTCCCGCAGGAGGATCTGGGAGAGGCATGGCTGACCGCCAACTTCTGGATGGGCGGCACAGGATCCACCGTGGAGGTCTCCCTCGACGGGGGCGAGCCGGTGGAGGCCGAGCGCACTCAGCAGCTGCAGGGCGAGGGACAGCTGGTCGGTGCCGAGCACTCCGACCCGACGGCGGTGCAGCAGCAGCTGGTCCACGGCGGCAGCATCGCGGACCGGAGCATGCACCTGTGGCGCCTGGACCTGCCGGAGGACCTGGCGCCGGGCACCCACTCTGCTGAGGTGACTGCCACCGACGTCCACGGCGAAGAGTTCACGGACACTGTGGAGTTCGAGGTCGTCGACTGAGCCCGCAGAGCCGGTTTCTCGGGGTCACTGGCTGTTCCCTCCTGCACGACCCAAGAGGCACCTCCGACGTTCCGAAGGAACGTCGGAGGTGCCTCTTGTGGGGCGGGGAGCTCAGTGTCGCCCGCCCACCGCGACCGAACGACGCGCGGTCACAGAGTGCCGATCAGGTGTAGGGGCAGACGTAGGCGACGGTGTCCGCGATGCGCACGGTGAAGGACTCGTCGCCTTCGATCTGGAAGGACTCACCTTCGGTGTATGTCACCCAGTCGTCGCGCCCGGGAAGGCGGACGTCCCAGGTTCCGCGGACCAGGATCATCCACTCGCGGGTCGGGGCTTCGAAGGTCCATTCGCCGGGCTCCATGACGCCCACGGTGAACTTGCCCTGCTGGTTGGCGAACTCCAGGCTGCGCACCTGGCCGTCGTAGTACTCGTTCTGGCCAATCATCGATCGTCCTTTCCGAATGCTCGGATCTTCATGCTGACAATCGCACGCTACGGGAGCACCCTCGGCGCAGCCATCGCCGTGGTGTACAGGGCTATCCACGTGAATATACGTCAGGGAGTCCAGCCGCTGGCATGACGGCCCTCGCAGGCCGTCTGGAACGCCGCTAGCATGACCGGCATGACCAGTGACCATGGCCTGACGATCGCCGAACTCGCTGAGCTGCCGGAGGTCGGAGCATCCATCCTGTATGCCGGATCCGATGGTTCAGCGAGAGTCGGGCTGGCCTGCGCGATCGATATTCCTGACCCCACCCGGTGGATCGAGGGTGGCGAGCTGGTGGTGACCACGGGAGCGGCGCTCGGCACGGACGAGGGCGCATGGACGTCCTACGTGCAGGGAGTGTCCACTTCGCGGGCCGTGGGTCTGCTGCTGGTGGTGGGCCCCAGCCTGCCGTTGCAGGAGGTGCCTGCCGGCCTCATCAGCATCGTCCAGGCGCATGAGCTGCCGCTGCTGGTGGCGCGGCATCGGGCGGCGCTCACGGACATCATGCGAGCCATCAATGCGCGGGCATTGGAGTCAGAGCGCACCGACTACCAGGAGTCCTATGCGCTGCAGGTGCGTCTGACGGCGATCATCACCCGGGGAGGCGGTGTCGATGCGCTGCTCCGCGAGTGGGCGGACTCCACAGGGGAGACCGGGGTGGTCAGTGACCGCACAGGGCGTGTCATCGCCACCACTCCCCAGGTCTCGGGAGACCCTGCTGTCTTGGCGTCACTGGCGCGGGACCGGCACCCGCCCCTGGGCCTGACCGAGACGGTGCGGCTCGAAGGGGAGAGCTACGGCGTCGTGCCGCTGGCGGGCGAGCTGACGATCCGCGGTTTCCTGGTGACCGAGGCCCACCACACCCAAGTCGCCCAGCTGGCTCTGCCTACCCTGACATCACTTCTCGCGCTGGAGTTCGAGCGCCGGTGGTTCCTCGGCGAGGGGGAGCGTCGGCAGAGAGCGCAGAACGTCTGCCGTCTGCTAGGGATGACGACGGAATCGGGGGCGCGGAGCTTCCTGCGCAGCTTGGGTCTCGGCACCCCGAGTCTCTGGGGCGTGGTGGTCGGTGCCGCGACGGAGACCCAGGCCGAGGTGGTCCTGGATGATCTCGCAGTGGTGCTGGCGACGCCGCTGCTCCGTCACCGGGGGAAGACCGTCGAGTGTCTGGCCGCGACGGACCCCGTCCGGCTGCTGCGCGGCTACGGGTTCGACGGACCCGTCGGAGTGGGCACAGCCGCCGAGCCTGGACGTGCGGCGGTCACCATGCGCCAGGCGGCGGCGGCCATGGAAACCAGTCGCCGGACCGGCGGGCTGATCAGCTACGTCGACGGCGCGTCCCACCGGTTCCTGATGGAGGTGGCTGATCCGGAGTATCTGGCGGCCTTCTCTGCCGGGGTCCTGGCCCCCATCGAGTCCTCGGCTCAGGGGGAGGTGCTCCTGGAGACGTTGCATGTCTGGCTGCGGGAGGGAAGGTCGCTCGAAGCGTGCGCCGCACGACTGGGGGTCCACCGGCACACGGTGCGCAACAGGATCCATCGCGTGATGCAGCTGACGGGTTCATCGCTGGACACCACAGATGCTCAGACGGAGCTGTGGCTGGCTTTGAAGGCCCGCGGGATGGACGAGGGCGGGACGAGCTGATGTCTGCCGACACCGGTTGCACGATTGTCCGTGATGTCGAACAGGATATACTCCGTTCTCCTCCAGGGACATGGATCTTCCGGCCGGTCCAGCTCACAGTGGGATACATCACATGGGACGTTCGGGGGTCGGTGGGCCGCCGTGAGGAGGACCTGATGCAATCCACGACAGCAGCGAGCGGCGCGCCGGCAGACAGGAGGACGGTGCGAAAAGTGGTACTGGCCGGCGGCCTGGGCACCCTCGTCGAGTACTTCGACTACGCGTCCTACAGCTATGTGGCGACGACCTTGGCGGTGGTGTTCTTCGCCCAGGGTGATCCTGCGGTCGCCCTTCTCAGCACGTTCGCAATCTTCGCGGTGTCCTTCGTGGTCCGCCCTGTCGGTGCCCTCTTCTGGGGGATGCTGGGGGACCGGCTCGGCCGGAAGAGGATCCTGGCGACGACCATCCTGGTGATGTCCGGCGCCACCGTGGCGATCGGGCTGATTCCTCCCTACGCCGTCATCGGTGTCGCGGCTCCCGTGCTGCTGCTCTTCTTCCGCATGGTGCAGAGCTTCTCTGCAGCCGGTGAATACGCCGGGGCGGGCACCTACATCGCAGAGTTCGCCCCCAACAGGTCCCGCGGGTTCATGACCAGTGCGGTGCCCATGGCCGCGTCGGCGGGCTTCCTGCTCGCCTCATTCACAGCGACAGTCCTGTACTCGTCGCTGTCGTCAGACGCGATGGAGTCCTGGGGCTGGCGCGTGCCGTTCCTTATTGCGGGTCCGCTGGGCATGATCACCCTGTACCTCCGGTACCGATTGGAGGAGACGCCCTACTTCCGTGAGGTCATGGACGCCCGTGAGGAGCGGGAGGCCCAGGTGACGAAGCAGGCGAAGGCGGAGAAAGAGGCGCAGAAGCAGGCGCAGACGCGCCAGGACCGCGCCAGCGCCAGGAGCAGCTTCTGGGCCAACGCCCCCGGTATGACCCGGCTGCTGCTCGTGATGGCGCTGAACGCCGGCGCCTACTACCTGCTGCTGGCCTACACCCCGACCTTCCTGATCGAGGAAGCTGGCATGAGCCAGTCCGACTCCAGCATGGTCGTCACCATCTCGCTGGTCGTCTTCACGCTGATGATCCCCTTCGCAGCGCGATTCTCGGATCGTATCGGCCGCAAGAGGGCGTTGCTGGCGGCCTGCGTCGGCCTGATGCTGTTCGCCTACCCGATGATGTTCATCTTCTCCCTGGGCAGCATGCCGCTGGCCGTTCTGGCTCTGGTTGCGGCGCTGGCGATCTTCACCTTGAACGACGCCGTCTTCCCGTCCTTCTTCGCCGAGTCGCTGTCCACGAGATCCCGTTACGTCGGCTTCGCCCTGCCGTTCAACCTGGGGGCTGCGCTCTTCGGCGGTGTCGCCCCCTACACCGGCACATGGCTGATCCAGACCACCGGTAGCCCCTACTCCCCGGCACTGTTCCTGATCGCCGTGGCCTTGCTGTCCATGGTCGGGGTGCTGCTGTCGAAGGACAGGTCACGGCGCAACCTCCCCACTGAGGTGCCGCGTTGATCCCAGGCCGGATCCGCTGAGGCGAAGCGGCCCGGACGCCCGTCCCGGTCAGGCCACCACGGCGCGTACCGCCAGGTGGTCGGAGGGGAACTCGTTGTCCTCGTGGTCCGGGATGTGTCGGCACACCCCGCCGTACTCCACGAAACCCTGATCGTCAGGGGCATCCTCGCCGTCGGCCGCCCCTCCGAGGTGGTCGGCGGCGAGGACGGACAGGCCCCGCACGTAGATGAAGTCGATCCGATCCCGGGGCTCGTCGGCCAAGGTGTGGATCTGTGTCCAGGACCGGCCCGGTGCGAGTCGAGGATCCGGGTGGACGGCGCGGAAGGCATCCGTGTAGCCGGACTCGATGAGACGTCGGGTCGCCGGCCAGTCGACGTCGGGCCGCTCGTCGCCGTCCCAGTCCACCGGCGACGGCACGTTGAAGTCTCCCGCGATGATCACCGGCATCTCGCCGTGCTCGGCCAGGAGACGGTCTGTCTCGGCGAGGATCCGCTGGGCCTGCTGGTCACGAGCCACCTCGCCGTCCTGGGCGAAGACCGCGTCCTGCCCCTCGGGCAGCTCGGCAGACCGGTAGGGGCCGTAGTCCTGCGGGGCCAGATGCACCGACCAGGCGAGCACCTCACCCAGCCGGGTCCGGACGATCGCAGCGGTGGCGTACGGGGCGGTGTCGGTGGCCACCAGCTGTGCGGCGCCCGTGGTCAGGACCGCGTTGTCCCACGACTGCTGGGCCACGGTCATCCCGAGGGTGCGGCCCAGACGTCCTCCGGCGTCGCCCCAGCATTCCTGCAGGAACAGCAGGTCCACCTCCTGGCTGCGGAGCACGTCCACCTGCTTGTGTCGGCCGTCGTGGACCTTCTCGCCCCCGAACCACAGGTTCCAGCTGATCAGCCGCAGAGTTGGCCGGTCGGTCTCTGCAGTCAGCGGGGCGGGGGCGGACGCCGGCTCTGTCGTCTCGGTCATAGGGATCTCCCTCGTCGTCTCATCGTCCTGGTCACGGATGGGCTTCGTCATCGTGTGGGGGTCACGTGGTGGTCACCGGGCCGCAGGCTCCATCCTTCTCCCCGGAGACATCCACGCGCACGGTGAGCTCGGTCAGCGCGGTGAAGCGGAGGTCGCAGTCCAGTGTGACCTCCGGGTCGGCATTGACGCCCAGCACCGTCATCCCGGCCGCGCGGGCTGCCCGTGCACCGGCGGGGGAGTCCTCGAAGGCGATGGTCCGGGAGGGATCCACACCGAGCGCGGAGGCGGCCTCCAGGTACAGGTCCGGGGCAGGCTTTCCGGAGGTGACGTCGTCCAGGGTGCGGATCACCTGGACCTGATCGAGGATTCCGATGTCGGCGAGCATCGCGGTGACATCGGCGCGCAGCCCGTTGCTGGCCACTGCGAGCGGGACGTACCCGGCGAGCGTCCGCACCAGGTCGAGCGCACCGGGCATGGGGGAGACTCCGGCCGCCAGCAGGGCGGAGTATCGAGCCACCAGCTGCTCCTGGATGTCCTCGGGGCGTGCGCCGTCGTGCCGCAGGTCCGCCAGCCGGGCCGCGGCGTCGTCCACGCCGACTCCACGGAAGCTCTCCAGCTTCGACTCAGGGGACCCGTCCCGATCAGGCAGCCAGGAGGAGATCAGATCCATCCACACGGACTCAGAGTCCACCAGCAGCCCGTCACAGTCGAAGACGACGGCCTCGGCGGTGACCTCAGTCTGGGGTGGGCGGCCGAGGCGCAGCCTCGGCCGCAGTCGGCCCCCGGTCATGCTGCCGCCTGACCGGCGCCGGCGGGAAGCCGCAGCGCCGGTGCGGACAGCAGGTGCGGACTGACGCGAGTCCCCGGCACAAGACCGGCGGCCTCTGCGGCTGAGACGGAGCTGGTCACCGTGACTCCGTCCGGCGTCTCGGCCCGCACGACCGTGCGCTCTCCGGTGTAGATCTGGGAGACCACGGTGCAGCGCCCTTCCTCCTCCGGCAGCAGCGTGAGATCCTCCGGGCGGACGAACACGGTGTCCAGCCCGGGGCCGGGGGCCTGCGCGGGCAGGGCGCCGTGGGTGAACGACGGCTCCGCCCCGAGCTCGGAGACGGTGCCGACGAATCGGGCCACAAACGCTCCGGCCGGTCGCCGATAGACGGTCTGGGGCGTGTCGATCTGCTCGATGACCCCGGCGTTGAGCACTGCGACCCGGTCGGCGATGGCCAGCGCCTCCTCCTGATCGTGGGTGACGAACATGGTGGTGATGCCCAGCTGCTGCTGCAGTCGCCGGATCTCCTCCCGGATCTGGGTACGCACGATCGCATCCAGGGCTGAGAGCGGCTCGTCGAGCAGCAGCACCTCCGGCTGGGTGGCCAGCGCGCGAGCCAGTGCCACCCGCTGCTGCTGACCGCCGGAGAGCTGATGCGGATACCGGAGGGCGAACTCGCCCAGGCCGCACAGCTCGAGCATCTCCGCCGCCGTCGCCCGACGTCTCTCCCGGCGGACCTTGCGCACCCGCAGGCCGTACTCCACGTTGTCCTGCACGGTCATGTTGGGGAACAGGCTGTACGCCTGGAACACCATGCCGATGCCGCGCCGGTTCGGGGGAACTCCGGTCAGGTCCCGGCCCCCGACGAGGACCCGTCCGGAGGTCGGCCTTTCGAAGCCGGCGAGGATGCGCAGCGCGGTCGTCTTGCCGCATCCGGACGGTCCCAGCACGGTCACGAGCTCACCGGCGGAGATGCGCAGATCCAGCTCGCGCAGCACGGGTGTGGGACCGAAGGACTTCGACACTCCGGTGAGGGTCACCTCGTTGGAGGCCGGAGAGTCGCCTGGCTCCGTCACACCGGGTGTCGTCACACCGGGTGTCGTCACGCCGGGTGTCGTCGTACCGGAGGGTGTCACCTCGGAGGTGGCTCCGGCGTCCTGTGAGGCGCGCGATGTGGTGGTCTCGGCGGATGTCGCGGAGGCATTCATGAGGCGAGGGCTTTCGTCGTGGTCTTCTGGAGCTGCTTCTCGGCCCGTGCCGCCCGGGCGGCCGGTGAGAACCGGTCGGCGGAGAGCGTGGCGACGAACAGCAGCGCCCAGGTGGTCAGGTTCAGCAGTACGGCGATGGCGATGGACGCGCGGAAGTCGTGGGAGGAGACGTCGTAGAGCCACACCGGGATGGTCTGCTGGCTCAGTGTCGCCGCCAGGGAGAACTCGCCGAAGCACAGGGCGGTGGCGAAGAACACGGAGAAGAGCATCGACCCGCGGATGTTGGGGATCACGACGCGGAAGATCGTGCCCCAGATGCTCGAGCCCAGGATCGTGGAGCCCTCCACCATGGCCTTCAGCGGGATGGTCCGCAGCCCGGCGTCGATGGAGCGGAACGTGAACGGCAGGCACAGCACCACGTAGGTCCCCACCAGGATCAGCGGCAGGTCGGGACTCTGCAGGAACTGGCTGATCTGGTTCCCCAGCGAGCCGCGTCCCTGCTGGGCTCCGGCCCTGAGCAGCGCGACGACTCCGGCGGCGATGGCGATCGGGGGGACCACCAGCGGCAAGGTGCAGAGGATCTCCAGCAGCGGGCGCAGCCGCGGTGCCCACAGGTGGACGGCCACCACGGCCGGCACCAGCGTGACCACCAACGTCACGATGGTCGCACCAGTGATCGCCAGAGTGCGTCCAGCCGCCGCAGCCAGGGACGCGTCATCGCCGATCACGGAGTAGGCGGCCAGGGAGAAGCTGCCGCCTGGGAGGACCGCGTAGGCCACAGAGCACAGCACCGGGACCGTCACGTAGAGCGCAACGGCGACGACCGGCACCCACCGTGAGGCGCGCAGCGCCCGATCGCGAGGGGAGCGCCCTGAGGTCCGAGCGGTCCCTGTGGTCTCTGGGGCGCTTGGGGCGGCTGAGGTCGTGGTGGTCACTGCACCCATCGTGCGCTCCTCCTCTGCAGCCGGTTGAACAGGAACAGCACGACGACGGCGATCACCACCATCGTGATGCCCAGCGCCATGGCCACGGGCTGGCTGGAGGGGCTCTGCCCCAGCAAGGAGGAGATGTTCAACGGGATCAGCGGGAACCCGCCGGCACCGATCAGCACGGCCGCAGACGCGTGCGTGGCGAAGGCCGCTCCGAAGCACAGGACCCAGCCGCCCAGCAGCGCCGGTGCGGCGATGGGTAGGCCCACACGGAGCCAGAAGTTCCGGGAGGATCCGCCCAGGGCGGCGTCGGCCTCCCGCCACTCGCGGCGCAGTCCCATGAAGGTGGGCAACGTGACCATGACCATGGTCGGGATGAGGAAGTACTGGTACATCACCACCAGTCCCTGCCAGGAGTACAGCGAGAAGCCCGTGGCGTCCAGGTTCAGCGCGCTGAAGACGAGGCCGGCGTTGCCCAGCGTGACGATGAATGCGAACGCCAGGGGCGCGCCGCCGTCGTTGGCCAGCACCGAGGAGAACACCGCCACGATCGAGTCCAGTGCCGCGGAGCGGATGAGACTGATGCAGAAGGCCGTCACAGTCCCGATCACCGCCGCGATCAGTGAGCCCACAGCGGAGACCTGCAGCGAGTTGAGGATCGCTTGGGAGTGCGACCCGGAGGTCAGCGCCAGGAAGTGGTCTGCGCCGACGCCGATGCTGCCGTCCTCGGCGGTGACGGTGACGGCGATGACGGCCATGCCGACGATCGGCAGGATGAAGAAGAGCAGCAGCAGGACGCCGAGGGGCAGGAGCGCGAGCGTGGCCGGATGACGCAGGGCCCCCAGCGTCTCCCGGCCCCGCCGACGGCCCGCCCGCGGCGACGCCGGCGGCCCGGGGGAGCGCTGTGGTGTGAGCCCGGCCGTCACCGGAGGGCACCTGCCCAGTGCTCGTCGACGATCGCCTGATTGGCCTCACGCTGCTCCAGCGTGGGCTGCGGGGCGTCCACGGCGCCCTCGCCGGGCAGAGCGTCCAGAGCGTCCTGGTCCACGGTGCCGGCCTCGATCATGGCGTCCAGACGGACCGGGGTGACATAGCCCTCCAGGAGGATGTTCTGACCGTCGTCGGAGAACAGGAACTCGAAGAACAGTCGCGCCACGGCAGGATGCGGGGCGTCGTCGTTGAGGGAGGCGGCGTAGAAGGAGGCCACCTGACCGTCCGAGGGGAGATGGATCTCCAGATCGATGTCGGCCTCCTCGGCGAGGTCGTCGGCGATCGGCTGCAGCAGGTAGTCCCAGTTGAGCACGATCGGCGTCTCGCCGGTCTCGATGGTGCCCGCGTTGGCCTCGACAGGCACCAGGTTGCCCTTCTCGGAGAGCTCGGCGAAGAACTCGATCCCGGGCTCGATGTCGTCGAAGGAGCCGCCGTTGGCTGCCGCCGCGGCATGGACGATCATGAACGCCCCTTCGGAGGCGGTGGGGTCGGAGGGCAGGGCGACCTGGCCGGCGTATTTGGGGTCGAGCAGGTCGGAGAAGTCCTCCGGGCAGTCGGGCACGCGGGAGGTGTCGCAGCCGATCGCGATGGTTCCGCCCAGGTGGTTGATCCAGGTGCCGTCGCCGGAGCGCAGGTCTTCGTCGATGTCGTCGATGGTCTGCGGGGTGTAGCCGGCCAGCAGTTCGTCCGCAGCGGCCTGCTGGGCGAAGCTCATCCCGGTGTCCAGGTAGTCCAGCGAATTGTCCTGTCCCTGGCGGTTGACGACCGCATTGATGAGGTCCTGGCTGGAGCCGGTGGAGGTGTCGTTGACGATCTCGATGTCGTACTTCTCGGAGAAGGCCTCCAGCAGCTCGCCGTAGTTGGCCCAGTCCTCGTAGAGGCCCATGGCGTTGAACGTGCCTTCGGCCTGGGCGTCCTCGATGAGCTGATCCATGCCGCCGCCGTCTTCCACGGTGCTGGCGTCTCGCCACGTCGCCGAAGACTCGGACTCACCTCCGTCCCCTCCGCAGGCCGCGAGGCCGAGCGTCGTGATGGTGAGGGTGCTGAGCAGAGTGAGGTCTCGGGTGCGCATCAGAAAAGTTCCATGCCCTTCGTCGGAGGTGTCGAGTGAACGGGGTCGCCGGGCCCGGCCTGTGGCTCGGGGCACATCGTCGGCGTCGACGACACCATGTTCACTAGTGAACTCGGCGAAGTCAAGTCAAAGATCACTAGTGGAAGTGGCGTGCGGGAAGCGGTATGGTGCACGCCGGATGAACAACGGCGGACGAATCCGCCCAGGGCCTGCGGGGCCTACACTGACCAGCACGGGCACTGACCAGCGCAGGGCCCTGACCAGCACAGGCACTGACCAGCACAGGGAAGGGGTGGAAGATGGCAGGGTTCGCCTTCACCAGCATCGCGGAGGCGCTGCGGGAGGAGATCCGCACCGGCGTGCTCGGCATCGGTGACTCGCTGCCGTCGGAACGTGTCTTGAGCGAGCGCTTCGGGGTCTCACCCGGAACTGTGCGCGTCGCCCTGAAGGAGCTGGTCTCCGAGGGCACCGTCGACGGCACACGGGGGAGACCCAAGACCGTGGTGCGTATCCCTCGCCAGCCGTCCAGCTTCGGCGAGTTCCACAGCTTCGCTCAGTGGGCGCGCGGCCAAGGCCGTGAGCCCGGAGGACAGGTCATGGAGAGTCGGTGGCTGATCGCCTCTGAGATGGACGAGGTGCTGCTGCAGGCCCGGTCGGGCCAGCGGGTTCTGGCGATCACGCGGCTTCGCTCGCTGGACGGCGAGATCGTGATGCTCGAGCGGACCCACTACCCCGAGTGGCTCGGTGAGATCGTGGAGCGGATCCCCCAGGACACTCCCTCGGTGACGGCTGTGCTGGCCGAGGACCACGGGGTGCACTTCAGCCACGCGGAGCATATGTTCGGTGCCGAAGGCGCCAAGGCCCGCGACGCGGCGATGCTGGGCGTCTCCCGCGGCACGGCGCTGCTGATGCACCGGCGCGTCTCCCGGGACCCGGCCGGCAGGGTGCTGGAATGGTCCACTGACCGCTACATCTCTGGACGCGTCCTGCTCTCCGTGGGCAACTCCTGGAACGCGAACCCCCTGCGTTGGGCGCTGCCCGGATCGGAGCCCGGCCTCTGACGAGGTGATGGTCGGGGTGATGCTGCCCGCCGCACGGTCGGTGCGTCGTTAGACTGGCCCCGATGGGGGATGTCTTCGCAGGACGCTACGAACTCGTCGACCCGCTGGGCGAAGGCGGCGTCGGCACGGTCTGGCGCGCCTGGGATCACCGACGGCAGACCTACTGCGCCGCGAAGGTCCTCCGCCAGGTGGATGCCACCTCCCTGCTGCGCTTCATCCGCGAACAGAGCCTGCGGTTGGACCACCCGCATGTGCTGGCCCCCACCGGATGGGCGGGGGAGGACGACAAGGTCCTGTTCACCATGCCGATCATCCGCGGCGGCTCAGTGTCCACACTGGTGGGGGACTTCGGGCCGTTGCCGCCCCGCCTGGTGGCCCTGCTCCTGGACCAGCTGCTCGCTGCGTTGGAGGCCATCCACTCCGAGGGACTCGTCCACCGGGACGTCAAACCGGCGAACCTGCTGCTCGACGCCACCGGACGGGACCGGCCCCAGCTGTGGCTCGGCGACTTCGGGATCGCCGCGGGCATCGACGAGCCCCGTCTCACCCAGGGGCCCTACGCGCTGGGCACGCCCGGCTATCTGGCGCCGGAATGTCTGCGCCTGGGGTGGGACCCCGATCCTCGGGCGGATCTCTACTCCGCCGGGATGTGTGCGGTCGAGATGCTCATCGGGCTGCGTCCCGACCAGGACACCGAGGCCGCCGAGGCGCTCGCTGGCGCGGACCTGCCGTACCCGCTTCCCCCGAGACTGGTCGACGCCGTCACCCGCATGGCCGCTCCCAGCATCACGGCCCGCACTCAGGACGCGACGACGGCGCGACAGGCCCTGGCCGAGTCGGAGCTGTTCACGGACCGGGTCCCGCTGGAGGGGATCCTCGGGGAGGTCGAGGTCTTCGACCAGGTCCCCGAGCTGCCGCCCGGCTGGACGCCTCGCGGCCCGGTCGACGGGCACGGGGCCGCGGTCCCAGGGCCCCCACCGAGCGAGCCTGAGCCCGCGCAGGGCGCCGCCGCAGGCGCAGAGGACGCGGCCACGGAGGACGCGTCGACGGCGATGCTCGACCATCGCTCCGCACCGACTCGACCGGTAGCGCCTGCGGCGACCCGGCCAGCCGGACAGGACCCCGCCCAGAACCCTGGACACAACCCCGCACCCAGTCCCACGCCGAACCCCACAGCGGGTACAGGTCCGAGCCCCAGCCCGAACTCCGGCCTGCCTCCGCGATCCCCGCAGCCGGAGCTGGGTCAATACACCGGCGGACAGCCGGAGGCGAGCCTGTCCGCACACACAGGGGGGAGCCCCCTGGCGCGCGGTGGGGCGCCTCAGCGCCCTTCGCGGCTCCGTGGCATCGGGATCGCCCTGGGGCTGATCCTGCTGGGCCTGCTGGTGCTGCTCTTCACCTTCTGGATCGTGCTGACCTGACCCGTCACTCCCGGTCCAGGCCGGTACGGGTCAGCGCAAGGCAGTGCCGCTCAGCGCCGTTCAGGACCCGGCCCCCACGGAGGCGGCTCGGGTGCGGCACCGCCGGCGGGAGGCCCGTGGTCGTCGGGCCTCTGCCCATAGCGGCTCGGAGAGGACGGCGGCTGGCCATACGGTCCGGCCCCGTAGACCTGCTGTCCCTGAGGCGCTGGTCCCTGAGGTGCTGGTCCCTGAGGTGCTGGTCCCTGAGGTGCTGGTCCTTGAGGTGCTGGTCCTTGCCAGGGGACGGGCCCTGCTCCGTCCGGAAGCGGTCGGGGATCCCGGATCACCCGGACCAGCACGATGGATCCGGAGCCGATCAGGAGCAGCCCGACCACGGCCAGGACCGCGACGACGGCCGTGCTGTCGCCCAGCGCGCTGATCCTGGTCAGAGCGCCGGTGCCGGGCCCGTCGGCGGTCACCTCGCCGCCGGAGAACGTCGGCCACGCGCCCTCGTAGTCGTCAGGGTAGGCGGGAGCGCCGTCGCCCGCCTCACCGAACGTGTCCAGGGTGAGGCGGTAGAGCAGGGAGAGGCTCTCGGAGGCGTCGTGCTCATCTGCGGTGACCACCAGGTAGTGGTCCCCGGCGAGCATGGTGTAGCTGAACTCCCGGTTGAACCAGCGGACCGGACCGGGGTTGACCCGGTTCTGGGTGGCGGAGGACGTGCTCAGCGTGCCGGAGTCATGGTCCACCAGCGCCCGCAGTGGGTTGGTGACCGCCAGGGACACCGAACCCATCCCGGCGAGCCGGTCGGCGCGCTGTTCGTCCGGCTCCGGGAAGAACGCTTCGGCCTGGAGGCGTTCGCCCCAGTCCACCGGCACACGGAAGATCTGCGTCTCGCCGGGTCGGATGGTCACTTCATAGGTGCTGCCGGGCTCGAGCTCAGGTGCCATGCCGAAGGACCGGCCGGGCTCGACCTCCAGGGCCCCCGAGACGTCACGGCCGATGTCTCGCCAGTCATGGTCGAAGCCTTCGTCCGGCGGAGGCAGTTCCCCCAGGCGTACCGGTCGCGGCTCTTCATAGACGAGGATCTCCAGCGGCTGGCCCACGCTGACGGCGTCCTCGGGGTCGGCGTTGAGTTCGATGGTCAGCACGATCTCCTCGGAGGAGCCGCAGGTCCCGTCGGCTCCTCCGTCCAAGGGCGGACCCGCGGCGACGTGGGTGGTGCGCAGATGGTCCAGGAACCCGGAAGCGGAGCTCGAGATGGTGTCGGAGGCGCACAGATCGCCCTCCCAGGTGCCCATCTCCACCCGCACCTGGTCGCCGTCGCCGGACTGACCCAGCGTGGTGATCCCCACGTGGAGGGTCGAATGCGCCACCTCTCGGGGGATCCGATAGTGGAGCGTGCCGGTGGTGAACTCGTCCAGGTACTGGGTGCCGGAGCTGAGCGCGACGGCGTCGCCGGGGTTGGATCCGCCGGTGATCTCCTCACCTTGCAGGACCGGCTCCTGCACCTGCTCCTGCACCGGTTCCCGCACAGCCTCCTCGTCTGCGGCAGCGGCCTCAGGGCCGGGCAGCAGCATGACCAGCAGGGCGCCGCCCAGGGCGGCGATGGTCCGGTAGGGGGCTCTGATGGTCATCTCCCGGGCCTCTTCGACGGTGCGGTGCGGTGGGTCCTGGTGACCGGTCGCGGTGTGGCGGCCTTTCATGGCGTCCTCCCCGGGTGGTGCCCTCGATCGTGGGGTCGGCATCTCTGGCGGCATGTCGACGGCACGGTCTCGGGGACCGGAGGTCAGGAACCCTCATCGTGCAGTCTACTGCCGACGCTCCCGGACCAGGAGGTCCTCCTCCCGGTCCGGGGCCGTCGTCGTGTGCGCTCAGGCGTTCTCCGGCTCGCGCTCCTCCCGGGACTCCTGCTCGCGCTCGTCCCGCCCCGGGCGCAGCTGCTCGGGGTCGTCCGCGTAGTCGGGCGCTCCGTGCCCGGCCTCGCCGAAGGTGTCCACCGTCAGGCGGTAGGGCAGGCTGAAGGAGGCGCCGTCGTCGGTGTGGTCCATCACCAGCGTCACGTAGTAGTGGCCGGCGGTGTCCGTCGCGGCGATCCCGGAGGCGGAGGACTCGCGGTTGTGCCAGCGGACCTCCTGGGTCATGGCCTGGAAGATGTCCGAACGCTGGGCTCCTGTGTGGCCCGAGTCGTAGTCGACCATCCCGCGGTTCGGGGAGAGGATGCCCACGCTGGTGCGCAGCGAGGTGAACTGCTCCGCGGTCTGCATGTCCGGAGCCTCCATGTAGGCCTCCGCCTGAAGGGACTCGCCCCACTCCACCGGCACCCGGAACACGAGGGCCTCGCCGGGAACGATGTCGCCGTCGTAGGTGGTTCCGGGCTCCAGGATCGGCGCGTGGCCGAACGACGTGCCGCCGACCACGTCCTGGGCGCCGCGGGGATCACGTCCCATGTCGGTCCACTCCACCTCGCCGCGCTCCGCCTCGACGGGAAGCTCCGCGACGTCCAGCGCCTCGGGCTCCTCATGGATCACCAGCTCGAAGGCCTGCCCCACGGCCTCCTCGTCCGCCGGGTCGCCGACCCGCTCCACGGAGAGGATCAGCTCGTCCGCCTCGCCGCACGGGTCCTCCCCGGCGACTCGCCCCGGGTCGCGGTAGCCGCTGACCTGCGCGGTGCCGAGGACGTTCAGTGTGGAGAAGTGGAACCCGGACATCGTCTCCCGGTCGCAGCGGTCGCCGTCCCAGGTCTCCAGCTCCATGCGGATCCGGTCGGTCTCGCCGTGCGGACTGTGGGTGGTCAGCCCAACGTGGACCGACGAGTTCTCCATCTGGCGGGGGATCCGGTAGTGCAGCGTGTGCTCGGCCAGCGAGTCCACGTACTGCCCGCCCGTCTCCAGCTGCGGCGCCTCCCCCCAGTTCTCGCCGCCGGCGACCTCCTCGCCGAGCAGGCTGAACGACTCAGAGGTCCGGTCGGAGACTCGTTCCAGAGTGCGGGTCAGCGAGTCGACGTCGTCGGCGTCGTAGTATTCGCCGCCGCCGGCGGCGGCTATGCATCTGAGCTGCTCCCGGGCCGTCTCCTCCACGTGGTAGCCCACGGTGTGGATGGTGATGTCGACTCCCTGAGCGGCGATCGTGTCCGCGACCTCGCAGGGGTCCGGGACGCAGTTCTCCTCACCGTCGGAGACCAGCACGATGGTGCGCCGGCCGGTGTCGCCGAGGTCGTCGGCCGCCTCGGTGAGCGCATGGGCCAGGGGCGTCCGGCCGCCGACGGCGTCATAGGCCTCGATCGCGTCGCGCAGCTCGGCGCGATTGTCGCCGCTGACCGGGACCACCAGCTCCGAGTCCTGGCAGGCGGCGGGGTCCGTGTAGTCGGTGACCTCGCCGGCGAAGACCCGGAATCCCACCTGCTGGTCCTCGTCGAGGCCGTCCACCACCGTGTGGAGGGCCTCGCGGGCCGCCTCGATCCGTGTGGTGCCGTCGGCGTCCGGCTCCGACATCGAGCCGGACGCGTCCAGGACCAGCAGCAGCTCGCCGTCCTCCGGGTCGGGGTCTGAGGGCGCGATGTCGGCCTGCGCCGCGGGGGCTGCGAGACCGGTCAGGGCGGCCGCGAGGCCGAGTGCGGTCGTCATGCGCCATGCTCGGGTGTCCATGGTGGGCTCCTCCGTCGACTGAACTTTGCACTAGCAACGCTAGAGAGTTGCGAAAGCAAAGTCAAGGGGAAGTGTCGGAATCTGTCAGCCGACGTCCGGCTCACGGTCAGGTGAGTGCGCAAGAGTGCTGAACTGCTCGTATCGGTCCGGAGCGGCCCGAAGGAGTAGACTTCGCATGAGTGAACAGCAGTGACGGATGGAGATGAGGCGTCCATGACGGTGGAGGAGAACATCGAGGCTCAGCGGGCCGCCTATGGTGAGCCGCTCTCCGCGATCTTCGGACGGGTGAAGCAGGCCCTGGGTCTGAACCAGTCCGAGCTTGCCGGGGTCCTGGGCATGTCGGCCCCCATGCTCTCGCAGCTCAACAGCGCCCAGCGCGTGAAGATCGGCAATCCTGCCGTGCTGCAGAGGCTGCAGGCGTTGGACGGGCTGGCCGAGCAGCTGGATCAGGGCGCCGTCGAGGCGGCGGAGGTGCCGGGACGGCTGGAGGAGATCAGGTCCTCGACCGGGCGCTTCACGCGGACCACCTCCATGGTCTCCGCGGAGGGTGGCGATGCCGCCGTCGTCGCCGGAGTGCGGCATCTGCTCCGGGCGGTCGCCTCCGGTCAGCAGATCAAGGATGCCGCCAACCAGCTGGAGTCCAGCGCGCCGGGTGTGGCCGAGGTGCTGCGGACCTATGGGCTCGGCTCGGTCGGGCCCGCGCTGGAGCACTACACGCGCCACAAGGACCTCTTCTGAGAGGTCCTTGTGGCCGGGAGCGCCGGTGCCGGCGAGGCGTCCCCGCGTCGCTCAGTCCTGCGGTCCGTAGGCCTCGTCGAGGACTTCGGCGGGGATCTCGAGCGCCGGCACCTCGTTGAACTGTGAGTACTCCGCGCCGATCTCCATGCCCAGGCTGATCGGGCCTGCGGAGTCCTTGGTGTGGAGCGTGAAGGAGAACTCCTCCACATAGAAGGTCTCCGGGTCGACGGCGACGTCGACCGTCATCTCGGTGTCCTCCGGCTCGTAGCCGTCCAGCGTCAGGGAGAACGGGGCCTCGAAGGCGTCGAAGACCTCGCGGTCGCTGCCTCGGTAGCTGAGGCGGTAGGCGTCGTCGAACTCGACCTCCAGAAGCTGCTCCAGCTCGCCGATGCCCTGCACCACCCGGCTGTATCGGCTGTCGTCCTCGCTCTCCTCCGGCTCCATGTCCAGGTCCTGCTCCCAGCCTGTTCCGTCGGTGTTCGAGATCGCCTGGCCGTCCTGCACGTAGGCCTCGAAGGACTCCAGCATCTCTCCGTCCTCAGCGACGGTGCCGGAGATGAAGGCCTCGGAGAAGTCCTCGGTGCCCTCGGTGGTCATCTCCAGGCGCTGATCCTGGGCGGCCCAGAGCGCGTCGAGCTCGAAGGTCATGACCATCTCGGTGCGCAGCGTCTCGAGGGTCTCCCGTGCGTCGAACATATGGGAGATGACCTCTCCGTCCTCCACTGGGTGGGTGAGGGAGGCTCCGGGCTGATCGTGGTTGGCCCGCTCCGCCTCCGCGGAGGATGAGTTCGAGTTCACCTGGCTTTCGCCGGGTGACAGGCTGACGCAGCCGGTCAGGGCCAGCAGGGCGACGCCGGCGGCCGCGGTGAAGCCTGTGGTGCGCGTGGGGAATGTCGTCGATGTCATGATTCTTCCCGTCTGTGAAGAGATCGCCTGCGATCTTCGCCAGTATTCACGTGAGCAAATGTATAGCTTTGCGATAGGGAAGTCAAGATGTGAACTCCACGGGCCTCTCATGCGAAGATGAACCACGCGTGGCCACCGGTCCGCACTCCGCCCTGGTGTAATGGCAGCACGCCAGCCTTTGGAGCTGTGCAGTCTAGGTTCGAGTCCTAGGGGCGGAACGGCCCCACGGCGTCCCCGCCGTTAGGATTGAGGGGTCCTCCGATTCCCGCTCAAGGAGCTTCTGCCCGTGGCTGTACCTGAGACCCGACCCACCGCCGTGATCGTCCTGGCCGCAGGGGCGGGTACCCGGATGAAGTCACGCACGCCGAAGATCATGCACAGCATCGGCGGTCGGTCGATGATCGGCCACGCCCTGGCTGCGGCCTCAGGATTGGAGCCCCAGCACCTCGTGGCCGTGGTGCGCCACCAGCGGGACAAGGTCGCAGACCACATCGGGTCCTTGGGGACAGGTGCGGTGATCGCCGACCAGGATGAGATCCCCGGAACCGGTCGCGCCGTCGAATGCGGCCTGGAGGCGCTGGCCGGCCCTGGAGTCGCGACGCTGACCGGGACCATCGTGGTCACCTACGGGGACGTCCCCCTGCTGACCACCGAGATGCTCGCGGAGCTGGTCGGAACCCATGAGGCCGACGGCAACGCGGTCACCGTGCTCACCGCGGTCCTCGACGACGCCGCCGGCTACGGGCGCATCATCCGGGCCGAGGACGGCTCGGTCACCGGCATCGTGGAGCACAAGGACGCGACTCCGGAGCAGCGGGAGATCCGTGAGATCAACTCCGGGATCTATGCCTTCGACGCCGAAGTGCTCACCCGGGCGTTGGGCCAGGTCACCACGGACAATGCGCAGGGCGAGAAGTACCTCACCGATGTCCTCTCCCTGGCGAGGAGCCAGGGAGGGCGCGTCGCCGCCGTCGTCACCGAGGATCGCTGGCAGGTCGAGGGCGCCAACGATCGCGTGCAGCTGCAGGCGCTGGGCGCCGAGCTGAACCGCCGCACGGTGGAGGCCGCCATGCGCGCCGGCACGACCGTGGTGGACCCCGCCACCACCTGGATCGACGCGACCGTGACGCTGGAGGAGGACACCACCGTCCTTCCGGGCACGCAGCTGCACGGCACCACGCAGATCGGCCGCGACGCCGTCGTCGGTCCGGACACCACACTGACCGACGTCGTCGTGGGGGAGGGCGCCGCGGTGACCCGCACCCATGGTGCCGGTGCCCGCATCGGTGCAGGCGCGACGGTCGGGCCGTTCACCTACCTGCGGCCCGGCACGGACCTCGGCGCGGAGGGCAAGATCGGTGCGTTCTACGAGACCAAGAACGTGACCATCGGCCGCGGCAGCAAGCTCTCCCATCTGGGCTACGCCGGCGATGCCACCATCGGTGAGCACACCAACATCGGCTGCGGAAACATCACCGCCAACTACGACGGCGAGAACAAGCACCGCACCGTCATCGGCAGTCACGTCCGCACCAGCTCCAACACCGTCTTCGTGGCACCCGTGGAGGTCGGCGACGGCGCCTACACCGGTGCCGGGGCCGTGGTGCGCAAGGACGTGCCCGCCGGGGCGCTGGCGCTCTCGGTGGCGCCGCAGCGCAACGCCGACGGCTGGGTGGAGCGGAAGCGACCCGGGTCCGCCGCCGCCCAGGCCGCTCAGCAGGCCGGATCGCCCGCCGCCGAGCGCACCGCAGACTCCGAGTAAGCAGTCACACCCAGGGAACCGGAGAGAAGGAACTACAGCATGGATGAGATCAGGCTGAGCGGCGAGAAGACCCTGGTGGTCGCCTCGGGGCGTGCGCACCCCGAGCTGGCCGAGGAGATCGCCGCCGAGCTCGGCACCGAGCTGCTCCCGATGAGCGCCTACGACTTCGCCAACGGCGAGCTCTACGTGCGCTCCTCCGAGTCGGTGCGGGGCAAGGACGTGTTCCTCCTCCAGTCCCACCCCTGGCCGCTGAACAACTGGCTCATGGAGCAGCTCATCATGGTGGACTCCATGAAGCGCGCCTCCGCCAAGCGGATCACCGTGGTCTCCCCGTTCTACCCTTACGCACGCCAGGACAAGAAGGGACGCGGCCGTGAGCCCATCTCGGCCCGGCTGGTGGCCGACCTCTACAAGACCGCCGGTGCAGACCGCATCATGAGCGTGGACCTGCACACCGCCCAGATCCAGGGCTTCTTCGACGGCCCGGTGGACCATCTCTTCGCGGTGCCGCTGCTGGCCGACTACATCCGCGAGCAGGTCGCCGACGACGAGATCACCGTCGTCTCCCCGGACACCGGGCGCGTCCGCGTGGCCGAGCAGTGGGCGGAGCGCCTGGGGGGTGCACCGCTGGCCTTCGTGCACAAGTCCCGCGATCTGACCATGCCGAACAAGGCCGTCTCGAAGCAGGTCGTCGGCGAGATCGAGGGCCGCACCTGTGTGCTCATCGATGACATGATCGACACCGGGGGCACGATCTCCGGTGCCGTGAAGGTCCTCAAGGACGCCGGGGCCAAGGACGTCATCATCGCCGCGACCCACGCCGTGTTCTCCGACCCGGCCGCCGAGCGGCTGGCCGCCTGCGGCGCCCGGGAGGTCGTGGTCACCAACACGCTGCCGATCCCGGCGGAGAAGCGCTTCGAGCAGCTCACCGAGCTCTCGATCGCCCCGATCCTGGCTCGGGCCATCCACGAGGTCTTCGCCGACGGCTCGGTCACCTCGCTGTTCGACGGCAACGCCTGAGGCCCACCCGCACACACGACGACGGCGCCGCCCTGAGATCAGGGGCGGCGCCGTCGTCGTTCCGGCGGGGAGATCAGCCCGTGGGGCGGTCCTCCGGGTTCGTCAGCCAGGCCACCACGACGTCGCCGATCACGGACCTCAGCCGGTCACGGTTCTCGGCGGCCTCCAGCTCCAGCTCGAACAGATGCCCGAAGGTGTAACGGTTGGCCACCTGGAACACGCAGTAGGCGCTGATCAGCAGGTGCACGTCGACGGCGTCGACGTCGTCACGGAACGAGCCGTCCTCGCGCCCGCGGGCGAGGATGTCCTCCAAGAGGCCCAGGGCAGGCTTGCCGAGGTCGCGCAGCGACTCGATCTGCCGGATGAATCGGCCGCGGTGGATGTTCTCGATGGCCACCAGCCGGATGAACTCGGTGTTCTCGAGATGGTGGTCATAGGTCAGCTCCGCCAGCCGGCGCAGGGACTCCGCCGGGTCCAGGTCATGGACGTGGAGGGTCTGTTCCTTGTCTCGGATGCCTCGGTAGGCCTTCTCCAGCACGGCCAAGTACAGCTGCTCCTTGCCGCCGAAGTAGTAGTAGATCATCCGCTTGGTCGTGCGGGTGCGGCGGGCGATCTCATCGATGCGAGCACCGGAGTAGCCGGAGTCGGCGAAGACCTCGGTGGCCACGTCGAGAAGCTCGGCACGGGTGCGGACAGCGTCGCGCTGCCGGATGTGCGTCTCGCTCACGGGAACCTCCCCTCTCGCTCCGCGAGATTATCAGAACTGTCTCGCCGGCCGGCGAGCAGACGGCGGGGGTTCTCCACCAGCAGCTGATGCTCAAGTCTGCTGTCCACCCCCAGGCGGCGCAGCCGCGGGAGGATCTCCGTATGCAGATGGTCCATCCGCCAGGAGGGCGCATGGGCCTGCCGCCACGACGGCGGGGTGACTCGGCTGAACACTGCGGCGTCCTGAGAGAGCAGGAGCTGACGGTCATAGCCCGTCTCCAGAAGGTCGAGCAGCCTGCGGAGGCGAGCCTCGTCGTCGCCGGTGTGCGCCATGCCGAACCGGTCGAAGCCGAGGAAGGAACCGGCCTGCGCCAGGCGGCGCAGCCGTGCGCCGTCGGGGCAGTCTCCGGCATGTCCGATCACCACACTGTCCATCGAGACGCCGAGGTCCCGGAGCAGCCGCTGCTGTTCGATCCCGCTGCGCGTGGCCGGGTCAGAGTGGGTGCTGATGGGCACGCCGGTGGCCCGGTGCACTGTGGCGGCGGCGGCGAACACCCGCGCCACATCCTCGGTGAGGCCCCGTGCGCCGGAGGCCACCTTGATGATCGCCGCCCGCACCCCGGTGCCGGCGATGCCGTCGGTGACATCCCGCCGGAACAGCTCCACCAGAGGATCCGGTCCATCGACGGTCCTCCCCGGACCGTTGAGATGGAAGAACGGCGGCAGGGCATCCATCGTGTACCACCCGGTGGCGGCCAGCACGCGCACCGGAGCTCGGCGGGCGACCTCCTGGATGAGCCGGACGTCCCGCCCCAGGCCCGGCACGGTGAGGTCGACGATGCTGTCGACCCCCAGGGCCGCGAGGCGTGTCAGGAGGTCGACGGCCTCGTCCACGGCCGTGGACTCCTCCCATTCGGGGTGGGGGAGGTCCCGGGCCAGCTGCGGATCACCCACGAAGAGATGCTCGTGGACCAGCGTGGTGCCGAGCTGTTCGCCCGGCACCGCCCCGGTGACGGTCTCGACCAGACCCGCGGCCAAGCGGCTCACTCGCTGGTGGATCGGATGGCCTCGAAGACGTCGTGCGACTCGTCGTCCAGCGCCTCATCCAGGTAGTCGAGCGCCTGGTCCTGGAAGGCGTCGACGTCGACGTCGTCGATGACCTCCCAGTCGTCTCCGGCGCGCCACTCGTCGAGGGTGGCCTCCTCGTCCTCGGCCACGCAGTCGGTCACCGACGCCACCGCGGACTCCACGGCGGAGGTCAGGGCCTCCTGCTGGGCGTCGACGAGCTCCTCCCAGCGGTCGGACATGATGACCAGGTTCGTGTTGAGCTGGTGGGCGGAGAGGCTCAGGTAGTCCTGCACCTCGGACAGGTTCTCCGAATCGATGTTGGTGATCGGGTTCTCCTGACCGTCCACCGCGCCCTGCTGCAGGGAGAGGTACAGCTCCTCGTAGGCCACTTCGGTCGCGTCGGCGCCCAGGGCGCGGGCGTTCATCAGGAACTGGGGGGAGCCGGGGAAGCGGATCCGCAGACCGGAGAGGTCCTCCGGGGAGCGGATGGGATCGTCAGCGGTGAAGTGACGGGCCCCGGCGGACCAGGCGCCGAGGGTGTGGATGCCTGCGGAGTCCGCGAAGTCCTCCACCACCGCCTGGCCCTCAGGACTGTCCATGAAGGCGGTCAGGTGCTCGGCGTCATCGAACACATAGGCGGCGTCCAGGACGCTGATCGGCTCGTGCACCGCCCCCAGCGCGGAGGCTCCCTGGATGTCGAGATCGATGTCACCGGAGGCCACAGAGGCGATCCGGTCGGCGTCCCCGCCGAGTTGGCTGGACCCGAAGATCTCGATCTCGAGTCCGACGTCGGCGGCCTCCACCTCCTCCTTGATGAGGTCGGCTCCGCAGCGGGCCTGCGGCTGGTCGTCGTTGTAGCTGTGGGCCAGGGTCAGAGAGACTGAGCCCTCGGCGGCGTCGCCGCCGTCGCCTCCGCAGCCGACCAGGGCCAGCGCCGGCACCGTCGCCAGCGTCAGGAGGACCGGGAGTTTCGTCGTGCGTGTCATGATGCGACCTTTCAACGGGGAGTGGGGGACAGGTTCTGTTCGGCGGCGACCAGAGACTGGAGATCGGCCAGCATCGCGTGCCGGTCGGCCGGTTCGCCGGTGAAGATCTCGAAGGCCTCGGCGGCCTGGTGCATCGCCATGCCGAGGCCGCTGACGGTCCGGCAGCCCAGGGCACGGGCCTCGAGGAGAAGCTGGGTCTCCACGGGCCGGTAGATGACGTCGCACACCCAGAGTCCGGGATGCAGGTGGCGCCGGTCGACGGGAGTGCCCGGGTGGTGGGCCATGCCGATCGGCGTGGCGTTGACCAATCCGTCAGCGTCGGCGAGCAGCGCCGGCAGGTCCTCAGGAGTCGCCGGGACGCTGGCCACCTCGTGATGCCGGGCCACCGCCTCCGCGACCTCGCCGGCCCGGCGGCGATCGACGTCGACGACGGTCAGGTCCTCCACGCCGGCCGCGGCGAGGGCATGGGCCGCCGCGGAGCCCGCTCCGCCGGCGCCGAGCAGCACGACGCGCCCCCGGTGTGTGCGGCCCATCGCGTCCTCGAGGGAGGCGGAGAAGCCGGAGACGTCCGTGTTGTGGCCGACGCGCCGACCCTCGCGCCAGACCACGGTGTTGACGGCGTCGACCCGCCGGGCAGGCCCGGAGAGCTCATCCAGCAGCGGGATCACCGTCTGTTTGACCGGGTGGGTCAGGTTGAGCCCGTCGAAGCCGAAGGCCTCGGCGCTGGAGAGCAGGTGATCCAATGCCGCCGCTGGGTCCTGCGTCTCGGGGAACTCCACGGTCCGATAGATGTGCCGCAGCCCGTGGCGGGCCCCCTCCAGCTCATGCATGCGGGGCGTCAGAGACGGTCCCACACCATGGCCGATCAGGCCGATCAGCACAGCACGGTCCGCAGCACGGTCCGCAGCACGGTCTTCGGATTCGGTCACAGGCCCAGCACCTCCGGGATGAACAGCACGGCTTCGGGAAAGAGGATCACCAGCACCGTGACGACCACGGCCGGGATCATGAACGGCAGCGCTCCGCGGAACACTTCGCCCACGCGTGTCTCCGAGACGGCCGCCGTCACGAACAGGACGGTGCCGACCGGCGGCGTCAGGAGGCCGATCATCAGAGACAGGATGAGCACCACGCCGAGCACGATGGGGTCGACGCCGTACTGGACGGCGATCGGCAGCAGGACCGGCACGGTCAGCACCAGGACGGCCGTGGCGTCGATGACCGTCCCCAGGACCAGCATCAGCCCGGCGATGAGCAGCAGGAACAGGACGGGGTTCTCCGTGATGCCGAACAGCAGCTCCGTCATGAGCTGGGGGAGACGCTCTCTGGCCAGGATGTGGCCCAGCAGCGCGGCCGAGGCGACGATGAGCATGATGCCGGCGGTGGTCACCACCGTCTCGCGCACTGCGGTCAGGAAGCCCGACCAGGACAGCGACCGTTGGACCAGGGCGATCAGCAGGACGTAGGCCACGGCCACTGAGGCCGCCTCCGTGGGGGTGAACCAGCCGCCGAGGATCCCACCCAGGATGATCACCGGAGTCAGGGCCGGCAGCAGCACCCCTCGGGTCGAAGCCAGCAGCTCCCGGGCGTCGAAGGTCCCCCGGCTGACCCCTGGTTCGCGGCGCACCAGGAGGAAGACGACGACGAGCAGGCCGAGGGCCACGGCGAGGGCCGGGATGACGGCGGCGGCGAACAGCGCGCCGGTGGACGCGGCGGCCAGTCCGGCGAAGATCACCGCGGGGATGCTCGGCGGCATGACGGGAGCGATGAGGGAGGAGGTCGCGGAGATTCCGGTGGCGAACCGGCGGCTGTAGCCGTTGCGCAGCATCGCCGGGATCTGGACCTTGCCGAGGGCGGCCGCGTCGGCGACCGCAGAGCCGCTCATCCAGGAGAAGCCGACGCTGACCCCGACGGTGACATAGCCGAGATTGCCGCGCAGGCGGGCCAGAAGCGCCAGCGCGAACCGGAAGAGCTGGTCCGCGATTCCGGCATGGTTGGCCAGCGCGCCGAGGAAGACGAAGAGTGGGACCGCGAGCAGCGGAAAGCTCTGGGCGGCGTCGGTGACTTGGCGCAGGCTCATGCCGGAGGAGTGTCCGTGGACGAGCATGTAGACGAGCGAGGGTCCCAGAAAGGCGAAGGCGACCGGGACCCGCAGGACGAGCAGGACCGCGATGGCCAGGGCCAGCAGCAGCAGTGTCATCGGGCCACCTCCTCGGCGAGCTCAGACCGGACGGGTCCGTGGAGCGCGATGCGGGCCGCGCCGATGAGGGCGCGGACGGTGCTGCTGATGAGTCCCAGCAGGACCGGCACGTAGACCAGCGCCATGGACAGTCCGAGCACCGGGGAGCGCAGGGCGCCCTGAGTCTGCACGAGGTCCCAGGCCTCCAGTGTGAAGGCTCCTGCTGTGACGGCCACGATGACCAGGGCGAACACCTGGACCGCACGGATCAGTCGTGGCTTGGGCAGGATGTCGACCACCTCCAGGGTGATGTGGCCGCCTCGGCTGATCAGGACTCCGGCCACGGTGAAGGTGAGCCACGCCAGGGCGAACCGAGAGACTTCGCCCGTCCAGGGCAGGCTCTCGCCGGGGAGGTGGCGCTGGGCGGCCTGAATGAGGACGAGCACGAAGATCGTCAGCAGCATCACCGAGCCCGCGGAGATCTCCAGGGCGTCGATCATCCGTCCGGCTCGGCGAAGCGGTCCGCGGGGCGGTGGTGTCATGGGATCCCTCCCAGGGGAGCGGGGAGCATGTGACGGGAGTCACGTGGTGTGCTTACGAACGTACCGGTTATTACATTAGGCGTCAACAGGAGCGGCAGGACCGGAGGGTGGAGGGGTCAGAGCCGCGGGCGCTGGGCGGCCAGGCGCACAGGAGCGTTCGGCGCGCCATAGCCGTCATAGCTGCCGCGGCGCTCCACGAGCTCGAGGAAGATGTCCCCGAGCGTCGGGGTGTAGAAGTGGATGAACTCGCCGTCGTCGTCCCGGTCGTAGAGCAGATCCAGGCCGCGCAGTCGATCGATGAGTTCGCCGTCGAGGGCGAACCGGGCGGCGAGGTCGTCATAGTAGTTGTCCGGCACAGGCAGGAAGTGCAGTCCCCGCGCGCGAGCCCGCTCGGCCACACCGATCACGTCCCGGCAACGGACCGCCACATGGCGCGGCGGGTTCGGGGCCGTCGGCGGGGCCAGGTTCAGCGGCACTCGGACCGCGCCGTCCGGGGAGCGCATCACCTGGCTGCGCACCAGGCCTCGGGGCCCCGGAACCTCGGAGGAGGCCTGTGCGTCCAGCCCGAGGACGCTGGTGGAAAACAGCACTGCTTCGTCGAAGTCCTGCCAAGGGTAGGACAGATTGATGTGGTCGACGACGGCGATCACGTCGGCGTCAGGATCGTTGCCGCCGACGAACTCCTCCGCCCAGGTCTCTGCGGGTCGGTCGTTCCAGTACACCTGAGTGCCGTCCGGTGACGCCACGGCCTTCAGTTCATGGTCGCCGGCGTAGGTGCGACGGAACGCGGGGGGAGCCCCCAGGGCCTGGGCGCGTCCGGAGGCCTGGGCCGCGTCGTCCACGGACAGCCCTATTCCTGAGAGGTGCGGTGCCTCCTGCCGGTCCTGCTCATCGAGGATCAGGCGCGCTGAGCCGAAGGCCCAGAGTCGGACGGGTTTGCGGTGATGGGTCCCGCGGAAGGTGAACCCCAGCTGCTCGAGCATGTGGTCGACCGCCGAGAGGTCCGCGCCCGCGAGCTCCACGAAGTCGACTCCACGCGGCGGCTGGGGCGGCGGGATGCGGCCCGTCTGGTGCCCCTCGGCGACGGCCACGCGGTCAGTCAGCCATGTCAGGGATCGCCGCGCGTGCGCGGCCGTCCGCTGGGTGTCCGTCTGACGGAACGTGTCGTTGAAGACCTCCAAGGACAGCGGTCCCGTGTAGCCGGCGCGCAGCACATGGCGCAGGAACGTCACCAGATCGAAGGAGCCCTCGCCGGGGAAGAGGCGGTGATGGCGGCTCCAGGAGAGCACATCCATGCTCAGGTCCGGCGCGTCCGCCAGCTGCAGGAAGAAGATCTTCTCGCCATCGATGTCCTCGATGGCGGAGGGGTCGTGCCCGCGGGACAGGATGTGGAAGCTGTCGAGACAGGTTCCCAGATTCGGCCGGTCGGCCATCTGTACGATCCGCCAGGCGTGGCGATAGTCGTTGACGAACCGCCCCCAGGCGAGAGCCTCGTAGGCCAGCCTGATCCCATGTTCGGCGGCGAGGTCCGCCAGCTCGCCGAGCTGGCGAGCTGCCAGGGCGTCGTCGTCCACAGTGGCGGTGCCGGCATTGCTGCACACCAGCATCAGGTCGGTGCCGAGTCGTCCTGCCGTCCTGAACTTCTCGCGGGCCCGCCTCAGCGTGTCGGTGAAGGTCTCGTCGTCGACGCCTTCGGCGTCGCGGAACGGTTGAAACATGTCGATCCGGAGCCCCAGGCGCTCGCAGAGGGCGCGGATCTCCTCCGGTGACTCGTGGGTCACCGTGAGGTCGGAGTCCATGATCTCGATGCCGTCGAAGCCCGCTTCAGCGCAGGCGTGGATCTTGTCTGTGAGTCCGCCGGAGAGGCAGACGGATGCGATGGAGGTCACCATGGCAAGTAACGTACCAGGTATTACATTAAAGGGACCAGGGGTGGTGTGCTGCGGATCACAGCACCTCGCCTGGGGAGGAGCTGCCGGGCCCACGCCCGGCCGTGCCTCAGCTGCTGAGCAGCTCCGCCGCCTTCTGGGGGCGTTCGACGGCGATCTGATGTGCGACGCCGTCGACGACGGTGAGTCGTGCTCCCGGGATCGCCTCGGCGGCCGCACGGATCTCCTCCGGCGGAGCCACCGGGTCCAGCTCGCCGGCCACCAGATGGACAGGTGTGGAGATCGCGGGCAGCTCCTTGCGCAGGTCGAAGCCGCTGAGCACTGTGCACAGGGCGGCATAGGAGGAGTCGTCTGCCGCCCGGAGCGAGGCCATGACTGCGTGGACTGCCTCTGGCGCGGAGGCGCGGAACGCGGGGGAGAACCACCGGGGCATGCTGCCCTCCGTCAAGGCTTCCGTGCCGTCGTCGAGCACCTGCCGGGCGCGGTCCCGCCAGGCCTCGGCGGTGCCGAATCGCGGAAGGCCTCCGAACACTGTGGCGGAGTCGACGACGGCGCCGTGCTCGGCGGCCAGCTGCAGGGTCAGTCCGCCGGCCAGCGAGGTGCCGGCCACCCGCAGCGGGCTGTGCTCCAGGCGCGGGTGTGTGCTGCGCAGGCGCTGCACGGCGTCGACCACGGCCCGGGCCAGCTGAGGCATCGACGGCGTGGCCGGCGCATCCGTCCACGGTGCGGATCGGCCATGCCCTGGAAGATCCAGGCCCACGGCCCAGACGTCCTCGGGAAGGTGTGCGGCCGCCGCCCTCCAGGTGGAGGCGACGTCAGTGCCCAACCCGGGGACGAGCACCAGCAGCAGCCGCGGGTTCTCGGTCTCACGCAGGCTGGTCGCCTCCAGCGCGGGGGCGCCGGCCACGTCTGAGGCAGTCGGATCATCGCTCATGGCACCGAGTATGGTGGCCCCGTTCTCGCCCGGACAAGCCCCGGCGCGTGCGTGATAGCATGGTCGACTGTGCCCAGGCGAGGGAGCGCCGTCGGCCCGTACAGGCCGCCGGTGACTCCGTGATCGACGAGGCGACGGACAGGACGCATCAGCCGCCCGGCCCGGGATGAGGAATCCCGGTGTTCCACCAGGTGTGCGGCGACCTGGCCCGTGAAATCGTCGGTTCCGGCTCCAGGCCCTGGAACTCCACCAGACAACCGACGAAGGACACATCATGGCTGACAAGATCGTCATCCCCGCGACCCTCCGCACCGAGTTCGGCAAGGGTGCCGCCCGCCAGGCCCGCCGCAGCGGCCAGATCCCCGCCGTCGTCTACGGCCACGGTGAGGACCCCATCCACCTGCTGCTGCCCAACCACGAGACCACCCTGGCGGTCCGCAACCCCAACGCGCTGATCACCCTGGACATCGAGGGCAAGAAGCAGCTCGTCCTGCCCAAGGACATCCAGCGCGACGCGATCTACCGCAGCGTGGACCACCTGGACCTGCTGGCCGTCCGCTCGGGTGAGAAGGTCGTCGTCGACGCCCCGGTCGAGGTCATCGGTGAGCCGGCCTCCGGCTTCGAGTACCTGCTCGACCAGCCGACCGTCGCCGTCGAGGCCGAGGCGACCCACCTGCCGGAGTCGATCTCCATCGACATCACCGACCGCGACGAGAACGCCCTGCCGGAGCACCTCCAGCTGCCGGCCGGCGTCACCCTCGCGCTGACCGACCTCGAGTCCCCGGTCGTCACCATCTACGAGCCCACTGCGCAGGACCTGGGCGAGGACGAGGGTGCCGAGGAGGCCGAGGCTGCGGACGAGGCTCCTGCCGAAGAGTCCGGTGAGGGCGAAGACGCCTGATCAGCGCCACACGCGTGAGCTGACGCCCACGACGGCCACGCCTCGATAGACTGCGGGGCATGGCATCTGACACCTGGCTGATAGCGGGGCTCGGGAATCCCGGGCCCCGCTATCGTCATACTCGGCACAACATCGGACACATGGTCCTCGATGAGCTCGTGGACCGCATGGACGCGAAGTACACACGGACCAAGGTCGGAGCGCAGGTCGTGGCCGCCCGTCTGGGTGCAGGCGGGCCCAAGGTGGTCTTCGCCGTCTCCGAGGGGTACATGAACACCTCGGGCAGGCCTGTGCGCGGGCTGATGGACTACTTCGACATCGACCCCGAGCGACTCGTGGTGGTCCACGACGAGGTCGACCTGGACTTCGGGCGCCTCAAGCTCAAACGCGGCGGCTCCGAGGGCGGCCACAACGGGCTGAAGTCCATCACCCAGCACCTGCAGGGGGACCGCGACTACATCCGGGTCAGGGTCGGGGTCTCGCGGCCGCCCGGACGGATGGACACCGCGGACTACGTGCTGCAGAAGTTCTCCGCCGAACAGGCGAAAGACCTGCCGCAGGTGATCGACCGGGCCGCCGACGCCGTCGAGCTGATCATCACCGACGGTCTCACCGCAGCGCAGAACACCGTCCACCAGAGCTGAGGCGCACCCGGCGGACGGCGTTCTGCCCCCTCTCAGAGAGCGCTGCTCAGCCGTTCGCGCTGATCCACTGCGCCACTTCGCGGGACTGCACCGCGACGAACTTCTTCATGTACGGCTCGGCGGCGGCTTTGAGCTTCTTGCCGATCAGCGGGATCGACGTGGAGACCTCGCCGCGCACCGTGGACAGCGTCTCCTCGGGTCCGCGCGCATGCAGCACCTGGGAGGCCTCGGCGCTGACGGGGGCCGAGTGGATCTTCACGTCCATGTCGGAGCGGCGGGAGCCGTCGGCGTCGGGCGTCGACCAGCGTTCGGTCACCGTCACGGTGACCTGCCCCTTCATCACCTTCTTGGCGATGTCCGGCAGCCGGTCCACGGACATCGACTGCTGCGAGGTCACCTGGAAGGCGCCGTCCGTGTCCCCGCTGACCTCGAAGCTCTCCAGCGTGGAGCCGACGGTGTCGGCCAGGTGCTGGTGGAAGTCACGGGAGGCGTACGCGGTCACGATCTTGTCGACGGAGTGGGAGATGACGGTCTCGGCTTCAAGCGCCACAGGCGGTGCTCCTTCAGAGTGAGGACGTGGGGAAGGCGACGTCGGAGGTGACGTCGCCCGCGGCTCCTCTCATCATAGGCCCGCCGCCGCTGTCAGCTGATCAGCCCACGGCGGATCAGCCGACAGCAGGTTTCGTCGCTGTGACGGGGAGCCGACGGTGATCCTGGGACCATGAGTGATGAGACCCCCGCAGCCCCGCTGTTCGGCGAGTCCGCCCGCCAGGAGATGCTCCACCGCAGAGTCCTGGTCCTCGACGGCGTGCTCGACGACGACAATGGCACGCTGCTGATGACCCAGCTGATGACCTTGGCCGCCGACGACCCGCACACCGAGATCGCCCTGTGGATCCGCTCGCCGGGCGGCTCCGTGCCGGCCATGTTGGCTCTGCGGGACCTGATGCGCACCGTGCCCTGCCCGGTGACCACCCTGGCGCTCGGCGTGGCGGCCAGCGCCGGGCAGTTCCTCCTCTCCGCCGGGCAGCCCGGGCGCCGGCATGCCCTGCCGCACGCCAAGATCCTCATGCACCAGGGATCCTCGGGGATCGGGGGCTCCACGGTGGACGTCGAGCTGCAGGCGAAGGATCTGCGCAGCACCCGGGACACCGTGCTGGGGCTCATCGCCGCAGACACCGGCCAGCCGCCGGAGAGAGTGTTCGAGGACTCCCTGCGGGACACCTGGTTCACCGCCGCCGAGGCGGTGGACTACGGCTTCGTCGACGCCGTCGTCGCGGACTTCTCCGCGATCATCCCGCGCGCACGACGCCGCCCGGTGGGGCTCACCTCCCAGGTGGAGCGCAGCGCGCCGGGGGCCGACGGGGAGGGATCATGAGCGCCTACACCATTCCGCATGTGATCAGCCGGGACGGCCGAGGCGAACGGGTCATGGACGTCTACTCCCAGCTGCTCGCCGAGCGCATCATCTACTTGGGCACCGGCATCGACTCCGGGGTCGCCAATGCGATCATCGCGCAGCTGCTGCATCTGGAGTCCGCGGACCCCCAGGTGCCGGTGAACCTGTACATCAACTGCGAGGGCGGCGACCCCTCGGCCACCTTGGCCATCTACGACACGATGCAGTACATCCGCGCGCCGGTGGCCACCACCTGCGTGGGGCAGGCCTTCGCCGCCGGCGCGGTGCTGCTGGCCGGGGGAGAGCCCGGGATGCGGTCCATGCTGCCGCACACCCGGATCGTGCTCCACCAGCCGGCGATCGGTGCCGGCCGCGGCGCCATCCCGGACCTCATCCTGCACGCCGACGAGCTGGTCCGGGTGCGGGGCGAGATCGAGCGGGTCCTGGCTCGTCACACCGGTCGCGGCCCGGACCAGCTGCGCCGGGACACGGACCGCGACCGGGTGTTCGCCGCCGCCGAGGCCCTGGACTACGGGCTCGTGGACGAGGTGCTGAGCACCCGCCCCACGACGGCGGCGAGCCCGGCCGCGGGGTGATCCCTCCATCGCGGCGTCACATTCCCGTCGATCATCCCGAGTCTGACACGTGTCAGCGTGCGGAGATGCACGGGAAAGTGACTCGTGGATCGCGCAGCAGCAGGGCCTGTGTCGATCGCGGCGGCTCCGTGATCAGCAGATGTGCTGAGGGGCGTCCCCCGTGATGCGCCAGGTGATGTTCTCCCCGCAGGGCGACTCGCGGACGGAGGTGCCGTTGACCTCCAGGGTGATGCTCACATCACGCGTGAGGGGGAACTCGCTGCGCGAGGCGATGCGGACCTCCCCGCCGCCGTCGACGGTGCCGGAGGCCAGGGTGACGTTGTAGCAGTTCTCGATCAGCACGGCGTTGCCGCCGGTGCCGCTGAGCTCGACCTCCCCGACGTGCAGCCCGCCGGACTGGGAGACGCAGAAGATGCCGCGTCCGCCGCCGTGGGCGACCACCTTGTCCACGACGACGTTGGTGTCATATCCGCCGTCGGCCGCGCGTCCTGCGGTGTTGGCCATGCGAAAGGTGGCGTAGCCCGTGCCGGTGGCCACATTGTGGCCGTCCACCAGCCCGATGCGTGCGTTGCGCGTGTTGTTCAGCAGCAGCCCCGCGTAGCCGACGTCCCGGGCGATCACCGCCCCGATGTCGAGGCCGTTGACGTTCCACGTCTCCACCCCGTGGTTGTCGGTGCCGGAGACGTGGATGCGGTCCATGACCACGGAGGTGCTGTCTGGGCTCTCGCGGTCGAAGCGGACGCCCAGGCCGCCGGCGAGCTCCAGGGTGATCTGGCCCAGGTGCAGCCCGCGCACCGCGCCGAAGTGGAGTCCGAACCAGGGGCTCCCGGTCATGGTCAGATGCGGGATGGCGACATCCGTCGCGCCGAAGGCTTCGATGGCGCCGCGACCGGTGGCGCTGCCGACGTCCATGGTGCCGCAGACCTCGAAGGAGGTGTGGCTGGGCAGGTCGATGGTGTGGTGGCCGATCCAGCCGCTGGCCATCACCGAGACGCTCTCCTGGGACGTGCGTCCGGGCGTCAGGCTGCCGACCGCCTCCCAGATGGCGACGATGTAGCTCTCACCCTGATAGACCGTCTGTCCGCGATAGCTGGTGGTGAAGCCCTGCTGCTGGCTGCCGGTCACGACGGCGTCTCCGCCGCCGCAGTCCTGCTGCGCCATGGCGGGTGCGCCGCCGGTGAGGGTGGCTGCCAGCAGGGCGAGCACGGCGAGTGAGGCGCCGAATGCTCTCCTCAGGAGCCTGGGTCGACGTCGGACGTCGGGGGAGGCGGGTGGCGTCGAGGGAGCCGTCGGCGGATGGTTCATCGCGGGAAGAGTCGTCATGTCGTCCTCTCGTGGGGATCAGAACTGTCATGCAACGTTGCAATATCAGCCCGGAGGGCGAACGACGACGATGAGGTCGAAAGTCTCCCGGCGACTGAATGTGTCGCAGATCACATGACGTGCGGCACAGTAGCAGGCGTCATGCGGGAGTAAAAGGTTTCAATGACCGGTGGGTCGATCGCGGCGGCTCAGGCGACGGCGCTGAGGCTGACCACGGTGGAGGCACTGACGTCGCGTGGAGGTGAGCCGGTGTGCGTCCGCAGGTCGGAGACGGGGGCGAAGCCGATGAAGGAGAGCGTGTCGCGGCGCAGCTCGTCAGCGACTTCGAGGGTGAGATCCACCAGTCCGATTCCGAGTGCCCCGGCGATGGCGGCGATCATCTCCGAGGAGGGTTCCTTGCGGCCCCGCTCGATCTCGGAGAGGTACTGCGGGGACAGTCCGGCCTCCGCGGCCAGTTCATGCAGGGTTCGCCCCTGGTGCTTTCGCAGCCGACGGAGGCGGGCACCGAGCACTTCGCGCCACAGCGGCTCCTGCTGCGCAAGGGCTCCCGGCGAGGCGCGTCGCCACGTCGTGCGGTCCCCCTGCTGCTGGCTCATGGCCCCACAGTAGACCGGGCGCTGTGTGGCTCTCCAGGGTTTCTGCCCTGAGCAGATGCTCGAGAGTAGGCTGGACCGGTGAGCATTCTCAGCATTCTTCTGCTCCTGGGCGGCTTCGTGCTGCTCGTCGCCGGCGGCGAGGCGCTGGTGCGCGGCGCGGGGTCGCTGGGCCGCACAGCCGGACTGTCCTCGCTGATCGTGGGGCTGACCGTGGTCTCCTTCGCCACCTCCAGCCCCGAACTGGCGGTCTCCACCGGTGCGGCGCTGACAGGATCCCCCGGTCTGGCCATCGGCAATGTGGTGGGCAGCAACATCGCCAACATCCTCTTCGTGCTGGGGCTCACGGCGGTCTTCGGCGCCTTGACCGTGCGCCTGCAGCTCATCCGCGCGGACATCCCGGTGATGATCGTCTTCTCGGTGCTGCTGGTGGTGCTGGCCCTCGACGGCGGCATCGCCACCTGGGAAGGGGTCCTCCTGCTGGTGCTCCTGGGCGTCTACCTGGTGGCGCTGGTCATCTATGCCCGACGTCAGCGGTCGAAGGGCCGGGTTCCTGCGCTCGGCGTCGAGGAGGAGTGGAGCGAGGAGCCGGGCCCACTCATGCGGGCTCTGCGGGCCACCACGCTGCGCTCGGTCCTCACCGACCTGGTCCTGGTCGCCGTCGGCGTGGCTCTGCTCGTGGTCGGTGCGCAGATGCTCGTCTCGGGGGCCACCGACATCGCCGAGGCCTTCGGAGTCTCTGACCTCATCATCGGTCTGACGGTGGTGGCCATCGGCACCTCGCTGCCTGAGCTGGCCACCAGCATCATCGCTGCCGTGCGCGGCGAGCGGGAGATGGCCGTGGGCAACCTGGTCGGCTCCAACATCTTCAACATCGGGGCCGTGGTCGGAGTGACCGCCCTCGTCGCACCCTCGGGCATCGACGTCGAGGCCGCGGCGATCCACTTCGACATGCCCGTCATGCTCGCCACCGCGCTGGTGCTGCTGCCGCTGGCCTTCACCGGCCAGGCGATCTCTCGCTGGGAGGGTGCGCTGCTGGTCGCCCTCTACGCCTCGTATGTGGCCTATCTGGTGATGGCCGCCTCCCATCACGCCGTGCTGGGGCCGTTCAGCGCGGCCATGGTGTGGTTCGTCCTGCCGGTCACCGCCCTGTGGATCATCGCCCTGGTGGGCTACGAGGTCGGGCTCCGGCATGGCAGGCGCCAGGTGGGGATCGACTGATCAGCCGCCGGGGCGGGCGGGGTCACTCCGGCAGAAGCTCCAACAGCGCCGCAGCGGCCGGGGACGTGTTGAACCCGTCCCAGGCCAGATGCTCGGTGCGCGTCGGTCCGTTCATCACGTCAAGGGTGTGCAGACCCTGGAACTCGTCGTCGAGCGCGGAGGGCAGCAGCGCGACGGCGAGCCGCTGACGCACCAGGCCGAGGATCAGGTCCGCGGTGGTGGACTCAAAGGCCACCTCGCGGGTCAGCCCGGCCTCGGCGAAGGCCAGGTCCGTCTGGGTGCGCCCGGGGGAGTCGGCGGGGAAGTCGGCGAAGCGCTCGTCGGCGAGCTCTTCGAGACGGACCCTCCGGCGGCGGGCCAGCCGATGGTCCGGGGCGACGACGGCCACGTGCCGGTCCCGCGCCAGTTCTCGGGAGCTGACCCCCGTCGGTGACTGGCCGGCCGCCAGCCCGAGGACCCCGATGTCGAGCCGGCCGTGCCGGATCTCGGTGACGATCTCGTCGCTGCGCCCCATGCGCAGGCTCACCGTCACCTCGGGATGGGCCTCGTGGAGGCGGCGGAGCAGGGCCGGCAGATCGACGGCGGTGACGGTGGGGATGATCCCGATGCGCACCGTTCCGCGGATCTCTCCGGCGGCGGAGGCCGCCTCGGCCGCGGCCCGCTCGGCGGCCTCCACGGCTTGGCGTGCCGCCGGCAGGAAGGCCTCTCCGGAGGCGGTCAGCTCGACGCGTCGGCTGCTGCGGGCGAAGAGCCGCACGCCGAGCTCCTTCTCGAGGGCGGCGATCTGGTGGCTGAGGGCGGACTGCACTACGAAGCATGCCCGCGCTGCCCGCGTGAAGCTGCGGTGCTCGGCGACGGCGAGCACGTAGCGGATCTGCTGCAGGTCCATCCATCTATCGTGCATCACGATGGTTGCGATGACAAAGATGTGTTGGACTCATCGATGAGTGCTGGCGGAGGCTGGTGCCATGAACCCCGTCCTGCGCACCACTGTGCTGACCGCCCTGGCCCCCATCGCCTGGGGCACGACCTTTCTGGTGACCACTGAGCTGCTTCCTCCGGACCGGCCGCTCACCGCGTCTCTGCTGCGTGCGCTGCCTGCCGGGCTGCTGGCGCTGCTGATCGCGCAGCGTCTGCCCCACGGGCACTGGTGGTGGCGGTCCCTGGTCCTCGGCACGCTGAACATCGGCGCGTTCTTCCCGCTGCTGTTCCTGGCGGCAGAGCGGCTTCCTGGGGGAGTGGCGGCCACCCTCGGCGCCGTCCAGCCGCTGCTGGTGACCCTGCTGGTGGTCGTCGTGCTCTCCGAACGGCTGTGCCGCTGGCAGTTGTTGTGGGGCGGGCTGGGGGTGGTCGGTGTGGGCATGGTGGTCCTCGGCCCGGCGGCGGCGCTGGACGGGCTGGGCGTGGTCGCCGGCCTGGCCGGGGCCGTCTGCATGGCCTTCGGAGTGGTCCTCACCAAGCGCTGGGGCCGACCCGACGGGGTGGGACCCGTGGGCTATGCGGGTTGGCAGCTCGCCGCCGGCGGCGTCGTCCTGCTGCTCCCCGCAATCCTGGTCGAGGGGCCGCCCACCGGTCTCGACGCCGGTGCGGTGCTCGGCCACCTGTGGCTGGGGCTGGTCGGCGGGCTGGTGGCCTACGGCCTGTGGTTCGACGGACTGCGGCGGCTGCCCGTCACCGCCACGGCACTGTTGGGGCTGCTCTCGCCCCTCACTGCCGCCCTGATGGGTGTGGTGGTGCTGGGCCAGGTGTTCACCTGGACCCAGCTGGGAGGGTACGGCCTGGCGTTGGCGGCCCTGGTCGCCGGTCAGCTGGAGCCGCGACGCCGCGGTCCGTCCCTCACGTCGCTTCCCGCTGAGAGCGGACGTGGATGCCTTGCCGGCGGGCGGCGCAGTATCCTGTGGGAGGCCCATCGGCCACCTGGTCCGGCGACTCTCCCCTGAACTGTCACGAAGCGAGGCGTTCCACTCCATGGCACTGTCCGGTCTGCGCACGGCACTGGCGGCTTCCTCCTCCTATGGGCGGGTCTCCGCCGCGGCCTCGCACCCGGCGGCCGAACGCACCGACGAGCTGCAGATCGCCGCCACCACCGGTCTGCGGCCGGCTCTGGTCGCGGAGATCGCCGCCCGACTGCGCGGCGCGGAGGACACCGGGGTGCTGCTGGCGGTGACCGCCACGGATCGAGAGGCCGACGACCTGGCCACCTCGCTGCGCAGCTACGCCCCGGGGATCGAGGTCGCCCACTTCCCGTCCTGGGAGACCCTGCCCCACGAACGGCTGTCCCCACGCTCGGACACCGTCGGCCGACGGCTCGCCGTGCTCCGGCGGCTCGCCCACCCGCAGCAGGCCGGTCGGCTCGACGTCGTCGTGGCGCCGGTGCGCGCCGTCGTCCAGCCGCTGGTGGACGGCCTCGGCGATCTGGCCCCGGTGCGGCTGGAGGTCGGACAGGAGCATGACTTCGACGACGTCGTCGCCGGCCTGGCCGACGCCGCCTACACCCGGGTGGACATGGTCACCCGTCGCGGCGAGTTCGCGGTGCGCGGTGGAATCCTCGACGTCTTCCCGCCGACCGAGCCCCATCCCGTGCGCGTGGAGTTCTTCGGCGACGAGATCGACCAGATGCGCCGGTTCTCCGTGGCCGATCAGCGCTCGCTGGAGGAGGACGAGCATCCCACCGCCGTGGACGCCGCCCCCTGCCGGGAGCTGCTGATCACCGAGGACGTCAGGGCCCGGGCCAAGGAGCTGCTGCCGCAGATGCCCCACGCCCAGGACCTGCTGACCAAGATCGCCGACGGGCTGGCGCCCGAAGGCATGGAGTCCCTGGCCCCGGTGCTCGTGGACCGTATGGTCCCCCTGGTCAGCCAGCTGCCGACCGGATCACTGACCGTGGTGGTGGAGCCGGAGCGCACCCGCGGCCGCGCCCAGGACCTGGCCGCCACCAATGAGGAGTTCCTCGCCGCGGCCTGGGCCGCAGCCCCCGACGGCGGCGCCGCGCCACTGGACATCACCGCCGCCGAGCAGGAGGGCCTGGCCGCCGGCTCCTTCGCCACGTTGGGCGAGACCCGGGAGGCCTCCCTGCAGCACGGCGCCGGATGGTGGTCGATCACCTCCTTGGGGCTGGACGAGGAGCTCGAGCAGGACGCCGACATCGTCTCCCTCGACTCCCGTGAGCCCATCGGGTATCGCGGCAGCGTGGAGGATGTCATGCAGTTCCTGGCCGAGCGGGCCCGGGACCATTGGTCCGTGGTGGTCACCACCGCCGGGCACGGCTCGGCCCAGCGGGTGGCCGAGCTGCTGGCCGAGCATGAGGTCCCCGCCGAGCTGGTGGAGAGCCTCGAGGAGGCCCCCTCCCCGGGGAGGATCACCGTCACCACTGCGGAGGTCTCGCAGGGCTTCGCCGTGGACCCGCTGCAGCTGGCGCTGCTGACCGAGTCCGAGATGCTGGGACGCTCCATGCGTTCGGGATCCACCGGTTCGCGGCGCATGCCGGCCCGTCGTCGTCGTCACGCGGTGGACCCGCTGGCCCTGAAGCAGGGCGACTACGTGGTCCACGAGCAGCATGGCATCGGCCAGTTCGTGGAGCTGGTCCAGCGGCGTGTGGGCTCTCCGCAGGCGGTGAAGGCCGGCACCGCCGGGATCCGCGAGTATCTGGTCCTGGAGTACGCCCCCTCCAAGCGCGGAGGGCCCAAGGACCGCCTCATGGTGCCCACCGACCAGCTGGACCAGGTGTCCCAGTATGTGGGAGGGGACGCCCCGAGCCTGTCCAAGATGGGCGGCAGCGACTGGGCTCAGACCAAGAAGAAGGCCAAGCGCGCGGTCAAGGAGATCGCCGGCGAGCTCATCCGACTCTATGCGGCGCGCATGGCCTCCCGGGGCCACGCCTTCGGCCCGGACACCCCCTGGCAGGGGGAGCTGGAGGACGCCTTCCCGCACCCGGAGACCCCCGACCAGCTGACCACCATGGAGGAGGTCAAACGGGACATGGAGCGAGAGGTGCCCATGGACCGGCTGATCTCCGGCGACGTCGGCTACGGCAAGACCGAGATCGCGGTCCGGGCGGCGTTCAAGGCCGTCCAGGACGGCAAGCAGGTGGCCGTGCTGGTCCCCACCACGCTGCTGAGCTCCCAGCACCAGGAGACCTTCACCGAACGGTTCGCCGGCTTCCCCGTCACGGTGAAGGCGCTCTCTCGCTTCCAGACGGCCAAGGAGTCCCGGGAGATCATCGCCGGGATCGCCGCAGGCGACGTCGACGTCGTCATCGGCACCCATCGTCTGCTCTCCAAGGAGGTCCAGTTCAAGGACCTGGGGCTGGTCATCATCGACGAGGAGCAGCGCTTCGGCGTCGAGCACAAGGAGGCGCTGAAGAAGCTGCGCACCAATGTGGACGTGCTGGCGATGTCCGCGACCCCGATCCCCCGCACCCTGGAGATGTCCATGGCCGGGATCCGGGAGACCTCCACCCTGGCCACCCCGCCGGAGGAGCGGCACCCGGTGCTCACCTATGTGGGGCCGTTCACGGACAAGCAGGTCTCGGCGGCCGTCCGCCGTGAGCTCATGCGCGAAGGGCAGGTGTTCTTCGTGCACAACCGCGTCTCCTCCATCGAGGCGACTGCGGCGAAGGTGCGCGAGCTGGTGCCGGAGGCTCGCGTGGAAGTGGCCCACGGCCAGATGAGCGAGTCCCGCCTGGAGCAGATCATCCAGGACTTCTGGGAGAAGCGCTTCGACGTGCTGGTCTCCACCACGATCATCGAGACCGGCCTGGACATCTCCAACGCGAACACGCTCATCGTGGACCGCGCCTCCACCTACGGGCTCTCCCAGCTGCACCAGCTGCGCGGCCGGGTGGGCCGCTCCCGGGAGCGCGCCTATGCCTACTTCCTCTACCCGGCGGAGAAGCCGCTGGGAGAGGTCGCCCTGGAGCGGCTGAAGGCCGTGGCGGCGAACAACGAGCTCGGCGCCGGACTGCAGCTGGCCATGAAGGACTTGGAGATCCGCGGGGCCGGGAACCTGCTCGGCGGCGAGCAGTCCGGACACATCGCCGGGGTCGGCTTCGACCTGTACCTGCGCCTGGTGGGGGAGGCGGTGGCCGACTACCGCGGCGACGCCGAAGAGAAGATCACCGAGGTCAAGATCGAGCTGCCCATCAACGCCCACCTCCCGGAGGAGTACGTCCCGGGGGAGCGGCTGCGGCTGGAGGGCTACCGGAAGATGGCGGCCGCGGACACCGAGGAGAAGATCACCGAGGTGGTCACCGAATGGCAGGACCGCTACGGGGAGCTGCCCCAGGCAGTGCAGAACCTGGTGGAGGTGGCCCGCCTGCGGAACCGCGCCCGGGCCGCCGGGATCTCCGACATCGGGGTGCAGGGGAAGTTCATCCGCTTCGCCCCGGTGGAGGAGCTGCCCGAGTCTCGTCAGATGCGCCTGGAACGCCTGTACCCGGGGTCTCAGATCAAGTCGTCGCTCTCAGCGGTGCTCCTCCCGCGGCCCACCACCGCCCGGGTGGGTGGCCAGGACCTCACCGACGAGGCGCTGCTGAGCTGGCTGGAGCAGGTGTTCGAGGCGATCTTCGCGCCGGCAGTCCGGTCAGGTACGGCGACAGCGGCGTCCGGTTGACCAGCACCCCCAGGGCCCAGCACAGGGCCAGCGCCAGCGCTGTGCGGGTGAGGGGCTCCTCGATGCCGAGCCAGCGCAGCGCCAGGTAGAGGACGAGTGCGTGCGCGAAGACCACCAGGGTTCCGGTGCGCACCAGCTCGGAGATCACGGTCACCGCAGAGGGGAGGCGGCGCAGCACTGCGTCCACCCGCGTGGAGAAGATCAGCACCATCCCGCAGCAGATCAGGATCGCCAGCATCGGCGAGAGCAGGTACGTGCCGAAGCCGGACCATTTCATGTTCATGGTCTCCGCGCCCAGCACGACGCCGCCGAACCCGACGATCAGGCAGAGCACCCCTACCGGCACGGCGCGGGGGATCCTCCAGAAATGGCGGCGGAACCAGTAGCCGGCCAGCATGTAGGTGGTGCACGCCGGCACCAGTCCGATGCCCAGCAGGGTATAGGCCATCCGGGACTCCGGGATCTCCGCCAGGGTGAGGCCCACCAGCGCGACGACGACGCCCACCCACCAGGGCAGGGCCACCAGGATACGCAGCAGCAGGGCGGCGAAGAACATCACGGAGATGAACCAGAACGCCAGGAACGGCATGTCAGTGGAAGCGCCGCCGGCCAGCGCCCCGGAGATCACATACTCTCCGAACGGCCACGGCGTGTGCTCCATGGCCCACACCGCACCGAGCAGGATCAGGAACCAGGTGAGGTACGGGGTGGCCAGGGTCCGCCAGCGCACGGCGACCTCACCGGAGAAGGTCCGGGAGGTGGAGAAGAAGAACCCGGCGAGGAAGAAGAACAGCGGCATGCGCCAGATCTGCAGATATTCCTCGCCGGGGATGCCCGGATAGGCGTGTCCGATGACGACGGCGGCCACGGAGATGACCCGCAGCAGATCCACTCCGATGTTGCGTTCGGAGGCGCGATCGGAGCGGGCGGGTGCCGTGGGGTGTGCCGTCAGGGTCTCAGCGGTCTCTCAGCGCGGGGCAGAGCGGTCAGTGGGCCTTCGGCTCGACGGCATCGCCGTGCTCACCGTGCAGGTCCTGGTGCTCCAGCGAGTCCGACCGTCCGATGACCTCCTTGGCCACGAAGAAGGCCAGGGTCCACAGGGCCATGAAGGACAGCCCCGGGATCCAGGCGTTCTCCAGGCTCCAGAAGCCGATGGCCACCACTGAGCCGACCAGGAGGCCGAACACGAAGAGGAAGGCGATGAGATTGCCGACGAGGTTGCCCTGGCCGGAGTAGGCCTTGACCTTGCCGTTGCTGATCATGTGGTGGTTCCCCCTGAGGAAGTCTTCATGGCCCCGCTGGGCGGCCAGTGGTCGATGTCCGCTGCTCAGTAGCTGGCGTCGGCGCCGGCTGCGGACGTCGTGTCGTCTGCTCCCACGATATCAAGAGAGGAGCTCGCGCCGATGCGTGTTGCCCCCGCTGAGACCATCGCGACGGCGTCCTCGTAGGTGCGCACACCGCCGGAGGCCTTGATGCCCAGGCGGCCTCCCACGAGCCGGTGCATCAGGGCGATGTCCTCCGCCGTGGCCCCGCCGCCGGCGAAGCCCGTGGACGTCTTCACGAAGTCCGCGCCCGCGGCCTCAGCAGCCCGGCACACGAGCTCCTTGGCGGACTCGCTGAGCAGGGCGGTCTCGAGGATGACCTTCAGGGTGGCGCCCCCGGCGTGCGCCGCCTCGGCGATCGCCCGGATCTGGGACTCGACCGCTTCGGCGTCACCGGCGTTCGCCGCGGCCATGTCGACCACCATGTCGATCTCTTCGGCGCCGGAGGCCGTCGCCTCCTGGGTCTCGGCGACCTTCGCCGCCGTCGTCGTGGCGCCGAGCGGGAAGCCGACCACGGTGCAGGTCCTCACCGGGCTGTCGTCCAGCAGCTCCACGACCAGCGGCACCCAGCGCGGGTTCACGCACACCGAAGCGAAGCCGTGCTCGCGAGCCTCGGCGGCCACACGGCGCACCGTGGACTCGTCGGTCTCCGGCTTCAGCACGGTGTGGTCGATCAGGCCGGCCATGTCGCGGGGGGCGGGGACAGGGGCGCCGTCGGGCGTGGTGCTCATGGGTCTCTCCTGCGCGGGTGTCGCTGAGGTCGTGTCTCGGCGGGTCGGCCGAGGGATGGTGGATGCCGTCTGCGGCGGTCAGCCGAGAAGCCGCTCCATGCTCTCACGGAGCTCGCCCAGCCGCGCAGCGGCACGCTGCCGTGCCTCCGCGATGGCCTCGGTGGAGGAGTCGACGCCGGGAGTGTCGGCCACGGCCTCCAGATAGCACTTGACCTTGGGCTCGGTCCCGGAGGGCCGCACGATCACGCGATCGCCCTGCGCGGTCAGGTAGATCAGGGCGTCGGTCACGGTGGCCTCGTCGAGGACACCGCCGGGCAGCGGGTCCCGGGTCAGGTCCAGGGCCTCGACGACGGCGGCCCCGGCGATCTCGGCCGGCGGCTCCGCCCGCAGCCCCGCAGTGACCTCGCCCAACTGGCTGAGGTCGTCCACCCGGATGGTCACCTGGTCGGTGACGAACACCCCGGCCTCGGCGGCGATCTCGTCCAGGGCGTCGACGGCCGAGCTGCCGCGGGCCTTGAGATCGGCGACCAGCTCCGCGAAGATCAGCGCCGCCGAGACGCCGTCCTTGTCCTTGACGTGCGTCGGATCGACGTTGAAGCCGATGGCCTCTTCGTATCCGAAACTCATGTGCTCCACCCGGGCCAGCCACTTGAATCCGGTCAGGGTGGCCGAATGGCCGACGCCGCGGACCTCGCAGAGCCGCTCCAGCAGCCGGGAGGAGACGATCGAGTTGGCCATCACCGGCGCCGCGCCGTCCGCGGCGCCCCGCAGCGGACCCCGGCGCAGCAGATGGGCGCCGAACAGCGCCCCCATCTCGTCGCCGGAGAGCTGCCGCCACCGGCCCGTGGCGGGGTCGACGACGGCGGCGGAGAGCCGGTCGGCGTCGGGGTCGTTGGCGAGCACCAGGTCGGCGTCGTGCTCGGCGGCGGCCTGCAGGGCCAGGTCCAGGGCGCCGGGCTCCTCCGGATTGGGGAAGTCCGCGGTGGGGAAGTCGGGGTCGGGGTCGAACTGCTCGGCCACCGGGACCACGCGGGCGAAGCCGCCCTTGCCGAGCAGCTCGGTGACCATCTCTCCGCCCACTCCGTGCATGGCGGTGTAGACGACTGTCAGGTCCCGGTGCGGGAACTCCGCCGGATCCAGGAGCTCCAGAGCCTCCTCCCGGTAGGCGGCGCGGGCGTCGTCGTCGATGGGCAGCGTGCCCTCGGGCATCTGCGGGGCCGCCGCCGGCCGGACCTCCAGGTCGCCGGCGAACTCCTCGGCCACCACGGCGGCGATGGTCGCCGCGATCTGCGTGTCCACCGGGGCGGTGATCTGCGCTCCGGCACCGCGGCCGTGAGGCTCCAGCAGGCGGGACAGCACGCCGCCCAGATAGACCTTGTAGCCGTTGTCTCGGGGCGGATTGTGGCTGGCGGTCACCATCACACCCACCGAGGCGTCCCGGACCAACACCTGACGAGCCAGCAGGGGAGTGGGGCCCGGCCGGTCGAAGGCGTGGACCTCCCAGCCGGCCGCCGCGAAGATCTGGGCGGTCTCTGCGGCGAACTCGTCGGACTGGTGGCGGGCGTCGTAGCCGATCACGATCCGCCGCGCGCCCGCGGCGTCGCCGTCCGCCTCGGCCAGCTTCTCCTCGGCGTGCCGCAGCAGCCCTGCGGCGGTCTGCCGGACCACCAGCCGGTTCATGCGCAGCGGGCCCGGGCCGAGTTCGGCACGCAGCCCGGCGGTGCCGAACGCCAGCCGACCGGCGAAGAGTCGGGCCAGCTGGTCGGCCGCCTCGGCGTCGGAGCCCTCGGCCCGGGTCAGCAGGGAGCTGAGCTCTCCGCGGGTGGCGGGGTCCGGATCCAGCTGGATCCAGCGGCGGACGGTGCTGCGCAGCTCGTCCTTGACAGTGACGTTCGTGGTCTCCGGCACTCGTCTCAGCTCCTCGGTCGTGGGCTCACCCTGGTGTCCAGCGGGTGGGTCCAGCTTATCCGGGCGCGGCGGCGAGCACGACGGGAGATCCAGCCCTCCTCAGTCCTCCAGGGATCCGGCGATGATCTTCGCCAGCAGCGAGGCGATGCGCGGGGCGGCTTCGCGTCCGGCGTCGAGGACCTCCTGGTGACTCAGCGGCTCGTCGGAGATGCCGGCGGCCAGGTTGGTGACCAGGGAGATCCCGAAGACCTCCATGCCGGCGGCCCGTGCCGCGATCGCTTCCAGCGCGGTGGACATGCCCACCAGGTCGGCGCCGATGATCCGGGCGTGCTGGACCTCGGCGGGGGTCTCGTAGTGCGGGCCCGGGAACTGCGCGTAGACGCCCTCGGGCAGCGCAGGGTCGATCTGCCGGGCGATCTGCCGGATCCGTGGGGAGTACAGGTCCGTCATGTCCACGAAGTGCGCCCCGCGCAGCGGGGAGGTCGCCGTGAGGTTGATGTGGTCCTTGATGAGCACGGGAGTCCCGGGCGCCCAGTCCGGGTCGAGTCCGCCGCAGCCGTTGGTCAGCACCATGGTCCGCGCCCCGGCCGCTGCCGCGGTGCGCACTCCGTGGGCCACAGCGTCCACGCCGCGCCCTTCGTAGTAGTGGGTGCGGGCGCCCACCACCAGGATCGTGGCGCCGGCGGGCGTGCGGAAGACCTTCAGGGTGCCGGTGTGGCCGGAGACCCCGGAGACGTGGAAGCCGGGGACGTCGTCGGCGCTGATCTCGGCGATCTGCTCGCCGAGCTGCCCGGCGGCCTCGCCCCATCCGGAGCCCAGGGTGCAGGCGAGGTCGAAGGCGTCGACGCCGGCGCGTTCGAGCAGGACAGACGCCGCCTGTTCGGCGAGCTTGTTCGCCGGGGCGGTCGGGTCGTTGGTGGGGGTCAGGTCGGGCTCATGGGCCACGTGCTGCATGTTCTCGCTCATCGACACCAATCTACCTGGGCGGTCCCCCGGCCAGCTATGAAAACCCCCGACGAGTCGGCACAATGGTCCCCGTGACTTCACCTGACTTCCGCACGCACTTCGCCCCTGACCGTGTTGCGATCCTGGGCGGCGGCCCGGGCGGATATGAGGCCGCGCTCGTCGCCGCCGACGCCGGGGCCCAGGTCACCGTGGTGGAGGACAAGGGGCTCGGCGGCTCGGCGGTCCTCACCGATGTGGTGCCGTCCAAGACGCTGATCGCCACCGCCGATGCGATGCGTCGGGTCAACGCCTCCACCGCCTTCGGCGTCCGCTTCGGAGACCACAGCAGCGACGCCTATGAGACCGAGGCCTGGGCCGACATCTCCAAGGTCAACGAACGTCTGCTCAAGCTCGCCCATGACCAGTCCCGGGACATCCAGGCCTCCCTGGAGGCCATCGGGGTCACGGTCATCAGGGGCCGCGGTCGACTGGTGCCGCCGCATCACCTCGAGGTCACCACTGCCGGCGGGGAGACGCAGCTGGTGGAGGCCGACGCCGTCCTGGTCGCCACCGGGGCGCACCCGCGGGAGCTGCCCAGTGCGCAGCCCGACGGCGAGCGGATCCTCAACTGGACCCAGGCCTACAACCTCACCGAGGTGCCCGAGCACATGATCGTGGTCGGCTCAGGCGTGACCGGTGCCGAGTTCGCCTCCGCCTACCGGCGCCTCGGGGCCGGGGTCACCCTGGTCTCCTCGCGGGACCGCGTGCTGCCCGGTGAGGACGCCGACGCGGCCCGCGTGCTGGAGAACTCCTTCGCCCGGGTCGGCGTGCAGGTCGCCTCCCAGTCCCGTGCCGAGGCGGTGGAGCGCACCGCCGAGGGAGTCCGCGTCACCCTGACCGACGGCAGCGTGCTCGAGGGCTCCCACTGCCTGATGGCCGTGGGCGGGATCCCCAACACCGAGGACATCGGACTGGCCGAGTGCGGGGTGGAGACCGCCGAGTCTGGGCACATCCTGGTGGACAGCGTCTCCCGCACCACCGCGAACAACGTCTATGCCGCGGGCGACTGCACCGGGGTCATGCCGCTGGCCTCCGTGGCCGCCATGCAGGGCCGGGTGGCGATCTCCCACATGCAGGGCGACGCCGTGAAGCCCCTGAAGCTGCACCAGGTGGCCTCCAACGTGTTCACCTCTCCGGAGATCGCCACTGTGGGGGTGACCCAGGAGCAGGTGGACTCCGGGAAGTATCAGGCTGACGTCGTGAAGCTGGACCTGGCCACCAACCCGCGGGCCAAGATGACCAACGTCAAGGACGGCTTCGTCAAGATCTTCTCCCGCAAGGGTTCGGGCACGGTGATCGGCGCCGTCGTGGTCGCCCCGCGCGCCTCCGAGCTGATCTTCCCGCTGGCTCTGGCGGTCACGCAGAAGATCCACGTCGACGACGTCGCCGCCACCTTCACCGTGTACCCGTCGCTGTCGGGCTCCCTGGCGGAGGCGGCCCGCCGCCTGCACGTGCACCTGTAGCACCCGGCCCGACGGGTCCGCTGCCCGCGCCTCGCCTGATCAGCGCGCGATAGCATGCGGATATGACCTCACGCACACCCACCGCCGTCGACGCCCACGCCGAGGAGCACTTCGAGCGGCTGCTCGCGCTCAGCCCCGAACAGGCCACGGTCCTGGGTCGACGCGGCGTCGAGACCGAGTACTCCGACCTGTCCCCGGCGGGACGGGAGGAGGTCGTCGCGGAGCACCGTCGGGCACTGGCCGGGCTGGACGGGCTCATTCCGGAAGACCACACCGACGCGGTGACGCTGCACGCGATGCGTGAACGGCTGGGCCTGGAGGTCGCCCTGCACGAGACCGGTCGCACCGAGCTGAACAACCTCGCCTCCGCGCCTCAGGACGTGCGCATGGTCCTGGAGCTGATGCCCCAGGACACCGCAGAGGACTTCGCCCAGATCGCCGGGCGGCTGCGCAACCTGCCCGGTGCGCTGGACGGGTACTGGGAGTCCCTGCGCCACTCGCGCAGCCTCGGTCAGGTCCCGGCCCGTCGACAGGTCGTCGCCGTGGCCGAGCAGTGCCGGGACTATGCGCGGTCCGAGGGTGCCCTTAGCACCTTCGTCGACGCCGCTCGGAGAGCCGGAGTCCAGGAGAGCACGGTCGACGAGGTCGCCGAGGGCGTCGCCGCGGCCGCCGCAGGCTACCAGCGGCTCGCGGAGCGGCTCTCCGCCGATCTGCTGCCCGATGCTCCCGAGGAGGACGCGGTGGGTCCGGACCACTACCGGCTGGCCTCCCAGGTGTTCACCGGGACCGTGCTGGACCTCGAGGAGACCTACCGGTGGGGGCTCGAGGAGCTGGCCAGGATCGTCGAGGCTCAGCAGCAGGTGGCGGAGAGGATCCGCCCCGGCGCCGACATCGCGGAGGCCAAACGGATCCTGGACGAGGACCCCGCCCGGCAGCTGCACGGCACCGAGGCCCTGCAGGCGTGGATGCAGCGCCTCTCCGACGACGCCGTCGCCGCGCTGAAGGACACCCACTTCGACATCCCCGCACCCATGGACGTCCTGGAGTGCCGCATCGCGCCCACCCAGGACGGAGGGGTGTACTACACGGGCCCCAGCGACGACTTCACCCGGCCGGGTCGGATGTGGTGGTCGGTGCCGCCGTCGGACACCCGGTTCACCACCTGGGCCGAGACCACCACGGTCTACCATGAAGGCGTGCCCGGCCATCACCTGCAGATCGCCACCGCCACCCTGGTGAAGGACCGACTGAACTCCTGGCGGCGCCACGGCTGCTTCGTCTCCGGATACGCCGAGGGATGGGCGCTGTACGCGGAGACGCTGATGGCCGAGCTCGGGCACCTCGACGACCTCGGCGACCAGATGGGCATGCTGGACATGCAGCGTATGCGGGCCGCCCGCGTGGTGTTCGACATCGGGGTCCACTGCAGAATGCCGGCGCCTCGGGAACACGGCGGCGGAACCTGGACCCCGGAGGCGGGGCGCGCCTTCCTCCGGGAGCACCTGCCGATCTCCGAGGCTCAGCTGGACTTCGAGTTCGTCCGGTACCTCGGCTGGCCCGGACAGGCGCCCTCCTACAAGGTGGGTCAGCGCATCATCGAACAGCAGCGGGCTCGGCGGGAGGCCGTCGACGGGGCCGCCTTCGACCTGCGAGCCTTCCACACTGAGGTCCTCCAGCTGGGCATGCTGGGGCTGGACACGTTGAGCTTCGCGCTCTCTCGGGACTGAGGGGCTCGCCGACGATGGCACGCAGACGCACAGCCATGGACTGGCCGACCACTCTCAGAGCCGCCGTCCCGGCGGGGGAGATCCGACTCCGCCCGCTGACGATGCGGGACGAGCACCGCTATCTGGCGCTGCGGGCGGCCAACCGTGACTGGCTCGCCCCCTGGGACGCCACCACCCCCGAGCATCCTGTCACGGAGGTGACCCCGGCCGGATTCCGGGAGATGGCCCGCACCATGGCCCGCCAGGCCCGGGCCGGCAGCCACCTGCCCTGGCTGCTGTGGTTCCGCCCCGCGGAACAGGGCGATGTCGTCGCCGACTCTGAGGACGCCGCCGAGCGTCTCATCGGCCAGGTCACCGTGGGCCCCATCATCGGAGGGTCTGCGCGCAGCACCTCGATCGGCTACTGGATGGATCAGGGGCACGCCGGGCGTGGCCTGATGACCGCCGCCGTCGCGCTGGCGTGTGACCACCTGTTCATCTCCCGGGGTCTGCATCGGGTGGAGATCAGCATCCGGCCGGAGAACGCCGCGAGCCTGCGCGTGGTGGAGAAGCTCGGCTTCCGGCAGGAGGGACTGCGTGAGCGGTTCCTGCACATCGCGGGGGAGTGGCGGGACCATCACAGCTTCGCGCTGACCTCGGAGGAGATCGGTGACGGGCTGCTGAGGCGGCTGATGTGACACGCCTCGCGTCGCCGGCCGCAGATCGCCGGAACCGGGCCGCGGATCGGCTACGCTGGTGCCGTACCTCATGATCTGCGTAACCCCCGGTGTGCAGGACGCGATGGTGCCGACGAAGGGCAGGTGGACTCACGGTGACGCTGGGCATCGGTCGCCTCGACATGGCGATCATCAACGTGATCCCCAGCCTGCCCATCCACTCGTCGGTGCTGTTCGCCCTGATCGCCGGGCTCTTCCTGGCGGCGCTGATCATCCGGGCCCAGCGCCTCCCGAGCCGACCCTCGGAGACCTCCCGAAGAAGGGCAAGCATGTCTGCGACCACTCCACGCGGCGGAGCCAGCGCCGCATCGAGGACCGGAGCGCCCGCGGCCGCGGCGTCGGGCCGACTCACCATCCACTGGGGCAGGACCCTGGTGACGGTGATCGGGCTGATCGCGCTGCTGGCCGCCGTCGTCACCGGTGTCCTGGCCGCCGTCACTTCACTGACCGTCGTCACCCCGCTGCTCTGCGCCGCCGTGGTGCTGGCCAGCCTGGCCACGCTGCGCACCATGGCCGTGACACGCCGTCGTCGTCGCCGGCGGCGGCGTCTCGACGCCGCCCTGCAGGAGGCGATGAACCCGGACGTCGACGCCGCGGGGCTGCGCCGTCCCACCGTGCCGAACACGGCGGCGGCGGTGCCGGAGCAGACCGGCCGCACGGCGCCGTTCGACGCCCTGACCTCTGATGAGCGCGGCGTGGGCGGTCCGCGGTCGCTGCAGGAGGTCGACGACGACGGCCTGCCGGTGGATCTGGCTGAGACGTTCCCCGCTGATGAGGAGCCCGCCGCACCCGCGGCAGCCGCCTCCTCGCCGGCCGAGCCGTGGGAGCCCCGGGAGCTGCCGCTTCCGAAGTACCTGGAGGCTGAGAAGGCCGAACGGCCCCTTCCGGAGCCGCTCACCCCGTCGGAGCCGAAGCCCTCCGGTGAGGTGAAGATCGGCCGGACCGCCTCGAGCCCGGCCGTCGCTCCGCCGACGCCGACCCGCCCCCAGACGGCGGTCCAGCAGTCCCTCGACCTCGACGCGGTGCTCAAGCGCCGACGCGCCTGAGCCGCGACCACTCCATGGCCGTCGACCTACCGCCGCAGGCCCCTCGGGCCGCCCCTTCGCCCAGCACGGCGCAGCTGGAGGCCAAGCAGCTGGCCTTCATGGAGTCCTATGACGCCCACTCGCCGATCTCGGTGGCCGTCCAGCACACGGGGGTCTACGCCACCTCCATCCATCTGGAGTCCCTCCAGCACCGTCCCGGCGCCGGGGTGACCGGCATCTACCGTGTGGCCACCGCCCGCCCGGTGGTGCCCCGGCACTGGCCCTCCGGGGTGTACACGGAGACCTCGGACCACGTGGACGAGCTCTATGTGGGGATGACGACCGAGTCCGTGCCGGCCGACGCCGACGGCATCGTCCACTCGCACAGTCCCTACGGCCGACTGGCGATCTGGCAGCATCCGTTGGACCCCTGCCTTCCCGGTCTGCGCCTGGCCACCGACCCGGCCTCCGTGGTGGAGCACTGGGGAGCCGGGCGACGGCTCGTCGCCCTGGAGACGATCAGCTACCGGCCGCTGCGCCGGGCGGTCATCGCCGCGGACTTCGACGACGGCACGCGCCTATACCTGAAGGTGCTGCGAGCCGGACGGGCGCGCGACCTCGATGCCCGCCACCGGATGCTTCTTGACGCCGGCATCCCTGCGCCGCGGCCGGTCCGTGAGCCGGTGGGCGACGTCGTCGCGCTGCAGGAGGGAGCGGGGGAGTCGCTGGCGGAGCAGCTGCTCGCCGACGGCGGCGCGGCCGTCGACCCGTCCCGTTTCGTCCAGCTGCTCGATGCGATGCCGGCGGCGGTGATGACTCTGCCGGCGCGCGACGCCTGGACGGACCGCCTTCCTGCCTATGCCTCCGCGGCCGTGTCGGCGCTGCCGCACTGTGCCGATCGGATCCGTCGGCTGGAGCGGGCCATCATGGAGGGGCTGCCGCTCACTCAGCGCGGCCCTGTGGTGCCCACCCACGGTGACTTCTACGAGGCGAACGTCCTGATGCAGGAGGAGACGATCTCCTGCCTGCTGGACGTGGACTCCCTGGGGCCGGGGCACCGGGTGGACGACCTGGCCTGCTTCCTGGGGCACGTCGCGGTCCTGCCGGCGGTGGACTCGCGGTACGTCCACGCCCCCGCCGCCCTGGACCGGTTCGCCCGGGTCTTCGCCCAGGCGGTGGATCCCCAGGCGCTGCGCCTGCGGGCGGCTTCGGTGGCGCTGTCCCTGGTGGCTGGCGCCCGGGACTCGCGGCGGGACGGCTGGGAGGCGCAGGCCGAGCATCGGCTCACCTGTGCGGAGGCGCTGCTGGGCTTCGTCAGCGCCGGGCCAGCTCTTCCGCAGTGGCCAGACGATATCCGGCGCCCCGCACCGTGACGATCCGCTCGGCACCCAGCTTGGCGCGCAGGTACCGGATGTAGACGTCGACGACGTTCGAGCTGGTCTCCGAGCTGGACTCCCAGACCATGTCCAGCAGCTGGTCCCGTGAGAGGACCTGCCGCGGATGTTCCAGCAGCACCTCTGCCAGGGTGAACTCCCGGGCGGAGAGCTCCACGGCCCGGCCGTCCACGCTGGCCTGCCGGCTGGGCAGGTCCAGACGGAGTCCGGCGTGCTCCAGCTCGGTGACCTCCTCGGGGCCGCTGGGCGCCTGCGGGTCGGGCCGCAGGCGCAGCCGGACCCGGGCCACGAGCTCCTCCACCCGGAACGGCTTGGCCATGTAGTCCTGGGCACCCGAGGACAGCCCCTGGACGGTGTCCTCCACGGAGGACCGGGCGGTGAGGATGATCACCGGCACCGCGTTGCCGGTGGAGCGGACCTTCTGCAGCACCTCGAAGCCGTCCATCTGGGGCAGCCCGAGGTCCAGGATCACCAGGTCGAAGTGGGCGTTGGCCAGCGCCACGATCGCCTCCGTCCCCGTGCGGGCGATGTGCGGCTCGAAGCCGGCGGCTCGGAGTCCTTTGGCGACGAATGCGCTGATCCGTTCTTCGTCCTCGACGACGAGGATCCTGCTCATCGGGTCCCTCCTGGGTTGGTCAGACTGGTCAGACTGGTCAGGCTGGTCGGGGCGGTCGGGCGGGCGGTCTCGAGCATCTCGAGACTCTGGATCGGCAGCACGATGGTGAAGGTGGATCCATGACCCGGGGAGGACATGACGTCCACCCACCCGCCGTGGCCCTGGGCGATGCTGTCCACGATGGTCAGCCCCAGCCCGGAGCCCTCCGTGCGGGAGGAGTTCGTCCCGCGGGCGAAGCGGGAGAAGATCGCCTCCTGGTCCTCGGGGCTGATCCCGGCTCCGGAGTCCTGCACCCACAGGCGCAGGGCGCCGCCGCGCAGCGCGGAGCCCACCGCGATCTCGGAACCGGGCTCGGAGAACTTCACGGCGTTGTGCGCCAGCTGCAGCCACGCCTGGGTGATGCGCTGGGCGTCGAGGGGCACGACGGCCCGGGCCGTGCCGTCCTGCCGCCACCTGCGGTCACCCAGCAGGGCCGCCTTGTCGAAGACCTGGTCGGTGAGCAGGTCCACATCGGTGGCGGCCGGGGCGAGGAAGTCCACCTGTGCGGACTTTGCCAGCGTGACCAGGTCTTCCACGAGCCGACTCATGCGGTCCAGCTCATCCAGGCTGAGGTCACGGGTGGCGACGACGTCGTCGGGGTCGTGGGCGTCCACCAGCTCGAGGTGGCCCCGCACGATGGTCAGCGGGGTGCGCAGCTCATGGCCGACGTCGTCGAGCAGCTGGCGTTGGGAGGTCACGGCGGTCTCGAGCCGGTCCAGCATCTCGTTCACGGTGACGGTGAGCTCGCCGAGGTCGTCCCGGGAGTGGACGTCGATGCGCCGCGAGATGTCGGTCTCGGTGATGGAGCGGGCGGTCTGGCGCAGCCGCCGGATCGGCTCGAGCAGGCGCCCGACCATCAGCCAGCCGACGACTCCGGTGATCGCCACCGCGCCCAGGCCGACTCCGGCGTAGGTCAGGAACGTCCGGTTCAGGGCCGTCATCCCTGCCTCGACGTCGACGGCCAGCACGAACAGGGTGTGCGAGTCGTCCTCGGCCATCTGCACCGGCACGGCCACGGCGCGGTAGGTGGAGACATCGGTGGTCACGGTCTGGATGCGCCGCTCGGTGATGGGATCCTGCGCCAGGACCCAGTCCAGGAACTGAGGGTCGTTCTCCAGCCGCACCGGCTGCTGTGCGTTGGGGGTCTGGCGTACGTTCCCTTCTCGCATCGCGACCATGGACTCGTTCTCGGCCAGCAGCGTGCGCTGCATGCCCACGTAGATGAGCCGGTCCGCGGTGCGCCACGGCTCTCCGGTCTCGGGGTCGTTGCCGTCCTCGCCGAGCTGGATGAACTCGGTGACGGTCCGGGCCAGGGAGTCGTCCATGGTCCGGTAGGTCTCGACGCGCTGGAGCAGGTAGGCGGCCGTGCCGGCGAGCACGAGGGTGAGCACGGTGAGGAACACCATGATCAGCAGCGCCCGCGTGCGGACGGTCAGCTGTCTCACGGCTTCATCCGGCGCTTGAGGCGCGTGAGCTCCCGCCGCAGCTCGGCGGCCTCCTCGGGTTTGCCCTGCCGCATGAGCGCGTCGATGCGCCCTTCCAGAGCCTCGGCGACCAGATCATGCTCGGACTGCCGGTCGCCCACGGCCATGCGCAGGATCGCCTCGGCCTCGTCCGCGCGGCCCATCTCCAGCAGGACCTTCCCGGCGAAGATCTCCGCCCCGCCGGCGGACCGATCGTCCCCGGCGGCGAGGAACAGGTCCGCGGCGTCGAGGGCGCGGGCGACGGCGGCGGCACCGTCGCCGAGGGCCACATAGCCGCGCGCCAGGGAGTCGGTGATGTCGGCGACCTGCCAGTCGGTGCCGTGCTCCTGGGCGACGTCGAGGGCTTCCTGCAGATGCGCCACCCCGGAGGGGTCCTCGGTGCGGGTGAGCAGATGGCCCAGCGAATGCAGCGCCTGGACGAGCACCGCAGGGTCGTCCTCCTGGGAGGTCCGGGCCAGTTCGAGGGCTTTGCGGTGGTGCGACTCTGCGGCGTCGAGGCGCTCCAGAGAGGCCGCCAGGGAACCGGCGGCGAGGTGGGCCCGCGCCGACTCTTCGATCTCGTCCACCGAGCGGAAGAGGGCGGCGGCCTCCTCCCAGTGCGCCATGGCCTCCAGAGGGCGCTTCTGCTGGGTGACCGCGTGGCCGAGACCCATGAGCGCCCGCGCGCGCACGGACGCGTCCTCGGAAGATCCCGTCAGCCGCACCGAGAGGGCGTCGAGGACCTTCTCTGCCTCCTCGAACCGCTCGAGCTCGAGCAGCTGCTGGCCCAGGGCGAGGGTGAGCATCCGCGATTCGGGGAACTCACCGAGCTCGGCCTGCTGGACGGCGACCCGCCACGCCAGCACGGAGGTCTCGTCCTGGTCGGCGGCGGAGGTCAGGCTGGCCAGCAGGGCCGCCGCGGAGGCCGCACCCTTGCGCACTCCGCAGGCCGCGTAGAGCTCGGTGGAGGTCATCGCGTCGGCGATCGCCTCCTCGGGCCGGTCGTCATGGTGGTGGATGGTGGCCCGCAGCATCGCTATCGCTCCGCGGACCGCACGGTTCGCCGGCGCGGCCATGACCTCTTCGGCCACGTGCAGGGCCCGGGCGGACTCGCCGGTGAGCAGCAACGTGTGGGCCAGGAACATACGGGCCCCGGCCAGCGCCTCGGGGCGATCCAGGCGGATGAGGATGTCGACGGCCTCCTCGACCACCGGCAGAGCGGCCTCGGGGCCCTCGTCATGCAGCACCCGGACCGCCTGGGAGGAGAGCACATCGGCCAGCTCCAGGCTGGGTCGGCCAGCGGTCGCATCCTCGTCGCGCAGCTGCTCGGCCACACGGGCCAGGATCTCGCCCTCCACGTGATCGGGTTCTCGCAGCAGCATCGGGCCCAGCTCCTCTTCGATACGGGCCTGGCGCGTGCGCCCCAGCTCCCGGAGCAGGGCGACACGCTGGGTCACGTAGGGAGTGGAGGCTTCCGTGTCGCCGCGCATCTCGTGGACGCCGGCGAGGATCCGCAGCAGCATCAGCCGGTTCTCCGGGTCCTGCCCGCCGGCGGCGGACAGGCCCGCCTGTGCGGCGGCAGCGGCGGCTGAATACCGTTCGCCGTAGGCGGCCTCGTAGGCCAGGTCCAGCCAGCCGCGCGCGGTCTCGGCGCGCGGCTCATCGGCCTGCGGTCCGTGGAGCAGGGACTGCAGACGGGTGATCAGCGGCGCCGCACCGCTGAGCTCCACCTCGACATCGGCAGGATCACGTGTCATCACCTCCAGCCTAAGCGTTCAGGGCGCGTGACGTGCACGGACGCCGTCGCGCGTGTGCGGCCACGGTGCCTCCTGCTGCGCACTGCAGGCCGGCGGTCCGCCCCTAGAATGGCAGCCATGACCTCTCCGCCCGGCCGTCGCTCAGCCCTGCTTCCGGCCCTGCTTCCGGTGCTTCTTCCGGTGCTCCTCGTCGTCTCGGCCTGCTCGGGGCCGCCGCCTGCCCAGGAGCCGACGGGGGAGGCGGCCGAACGTGCGTGGACCATCGCGGTTCCGGACCACGGACTGGACCGGACGGTGGCGCACATCTATTCGCTGGCGCTGAACTCCCGGGAGACCCCTGCGGTGGTGGAGCCCCGCGACGCCGACGTCGGCGATCTCGTCCTGGCCATGGCCGAGGAGCAGGATCCCGGTTACGACATGGTCCTGGCACGGACGCTGCCGCTGGCCGAGCAGCTGCAGGCGGAGGACGACACGGCCGAGGAGGTGGAGCCGGGTCCGTCCACGGAGGAGCTGCTGGCCGTCGTCGAGTCCCAGCTGGAGGCCCAGGCGCCGGGCACCGAGCTGCTGGAGCCGGCTGCCGCCGTGCTCTCGAACGCCATGGTCATCACCACGGTCACAGCGGAGCAGCATGAGATCGACCTCAGCGCCGAGGCGGACGATCCCGCCTTCGCCGCCGCCTGTGACGAACTGCGCATCGGCATTCGGCAGGACCTGCCGGATCCGGAGCCGCTGCTGGAGGAGCTCTATGACTGTGAGCCGGAGGAGGTCCTCACGGGCACCGAGGCGGAGCTGCTGCATCAGGTGATCACCGCCGAGATCGATGCGGCCATCATCACCGACTCCCATCCGGGCATCCTGGAGCACGCGCTGGTCGCCCTGCAGGACGGGGAACAGGCGTTCGGAGAGGAGCAGCATGTCCCGGTGGTCCACGCCGGGATCTCCGAGGAGATGCCTGATGTGGTGGACCAGATCGCCTCCCGGCTGGACGACGAGGCGATGGTGACCCTACGGCAGCTCATCGACGGCGACGACGGGCTGGACCCGCAGGAGGCCGCTGAGTACTGGCTGGTGGAGGAGAACCTCATCGCCGAGCCGGAGGACTGGGGCTGAGCCTCGCGGAGTGCGCGAGGAGTCTTCAGGGTGTCATCTGCGCCGGGCCGCCCCGCGGTGAGGCAAGATGGGGGAATGCAGGAGTTCGAGGATTTCACCCAGTCGCCCAAGCTTCGGGACGTCCGCTACGACGTCCGCGGCCCGATCGCCCAGGAGGCGGCCCGGCTGGAGCGCGAGGGGCACAGGATCACCCGGCTGAACATCGGCAATCCGGCCCCGTTCGGCTTCGAGGCGCCGGACTCGATCCGGATGACCATGATCAACAACCTGGCGAACGCCCAGGGCTACTCGGACTCGCAGGGGATCTACTCGGCCCGCATCGCGGTGGCCCAGTACTACCAGTCCCGCGGCATGACCGACACCGACCCGGATGACATCTACCTGGGCAACGGGGTCTCCGAGCTGATCACCATGGTGCTGCAGGCGATGCTGGGCCCCGGGGACGAAGTGCTGATCCCCGCTCCGGACTACCCGCTGTGGACCGGTGCGACCACCCTGGCCGGGGGCCGGGCCGTGCACTACGTCTGCGACGAGCAGAACCACTGGTGGCCGGACCCGGAGGAGATCGAGTCGAAGGTCACCGACCGCACCAAGGCCCTGGTGATCATCAACCCGAACAACCCCACTGGGGCGGTGTACCCCCGCCATGTCCTGGAGGCGATGGTGGACATCGCCCGCAGGCACAACCTCATCCTGCTGGCCGATGAGATCTACGAGAACATCACTTTCGACGACGCGGAGATGGTCAACGTCTGCACGCTGGCCGACGACGTCTTCACCATCACGTTCTCCGGACTGTCGAAGACCTGGCGGGTGGCGGGCTTCCGGTCCGGATGGATCTTCGTCTCCGGGCCCACACACCGGGCGAAGAACTATCTGGAGGGCCTGACCCTGCTGATGAACATGCGTATGTGCGCCAATGTGCCGGCCCAGCATGCGATCCAGGCCGCCCTGGGCGGTCACCAGTCCATCGAGGACCTCATCGCCCCGGGTGGGCGGCTCTACGAGCAGCGCACCACGGCGCACCGGCTGCTGGCGGAGATCCCCGGGGTCACCGTGGAGCAGGCGGACGGCGCCCTGTATCTGTTCCCGCGCCTGGACCCGGAGATGTACCCGATCAGCGACGACGAGCAGTTCGTCATCGAGCTGCTGCGGCAGCAGAAGATCCTGGTCTCCCACGGGCGGGCGTTCAACTGGATCGACGACAACCACTTCCGGCTCGTCACCCTGCCCAGCGTGGAGGACCTGGAGGTCGCCATCGCCGGGATCGCCGAGTTCCTGGAGGAGTACCGCACCGCCGCGGCGCGCGGCTGAGAGGCCAGCCATGGGAGACCAGCCCTTCGACGCCGACCCCCGCGGCATCTTCAGAGCCGATTGGTGGGGCTCCCCGCTGAGCCTCGACGACGTCCCCACCCGCCGGCGTCTGGAGTTCTCCGGGAAGAAGGCGCGGGGCCGGAGGCTGCTTGCGGAGCGGGCCGAGGTCCTGGCCGAGGCGCAGGAGCGACTCTGGGCCCATCAGGCGGCCGCGGGTGAGCAGACTCGCCGCGTCGTCATGGACAGACTCGTCCACCGGGCGCCGCGTGGTGAGGCGACGGAGGGGGAGCGCGCCTCCCGGCTGCTCACCGCCGAGGTGACGGGCGCTCTGGACGAGGTGCCGCCAGGACCTCGGGTGCTGCTGGTGCTGCAGGGGATGGACGCCGCCGGCAAGGGCGGCACCGTCAAGCATGTGGTCGGGTCGATGGACCCCCTGGGCGTCTCGGTGGCGGGCTTCGGACGACCGACGGAGGCGGAGCGGCGGGAGCATTTCCTGCGCCGAATCATCCGCCGGCTCCCTGCGCCGGGCCATGTCGGGGTCTTCGACCGGTCGCACTATGAGGACGTGCTGGTCCCGGCGGTCACGGGGACGCTCAGCCCGGAGGCCCTGGCCGAGCGGACCGAGGTCCTGCGGCTGTTCGAGGCGGAGCTGGTCCGCCGCGGCGTGGCCGTGGTGAAGGTGTTCCTGCACCTGTCTCCCCAGGAGCAGCTGGAGCGCCTCCTGTCCCGGCTGGACCGGCCGGAGAAGCACTGGAAGTACGATCCCTCCGACGCGGACGCGCGAGCGGATTTCGACCTGTTCCGCACCGTGTACTCGGGGCTGCTGGAGGCCACCGACGCCGACTGGGCGCCCTGGCATGTCGTGCCGGCCGACCGGAAGTGGTACTCCCGGCTGGCGGTCCAGGAGCTGCTGATCGCAACCTTGGAGGACCTGGAGCTGGGGTGGCCGCGGGCCGGGTTCGACATCGAGACCGAGCGGCAGCGCCTGCTGAGCAGCTGAGCGCCGACCCAGACCCGCTCCGGCTCAGTCCTGGTCGGGTTCGGCACCCTCCAAGCTGCGGCGGACCTCCTCCAGGCGGGCGGAGGCGCCGTCGAGCCACCGTTCGCACCGGTCGGCCAGCGCCTCGCCGCGCTGCCAGAGGGCGAGCGACTCCTCGAGCGGGGCACCGCCGGTCTCCAGCTTGGTGACCACGGCGATCAGCTCCTCCCGGGCCTGCTCGTAGCTCATCGTCTCGATGTCCTCCAGCTGCGCTCCGGCGAAGCTCTGCCCGGGGTCGTCCCGAGAGTTCTGCCCAGGGTTCTGCTCCGTGCTCTGCGTCATGTGCTGCCTTCTCTCGTTCAGTTCTCGTCCTCGGCCGCGATCACCCGCGCGGTCCGTGCTGTCAGCTCTCCGCGGGCGACCATCACGCGCAGCGGTGCCCCGACGGCGACCGTCTCGGCGTCGCGGACGATCTGCCACCCGCCGCGCGCCGTGGGCAGCCCTTCGGCGTCCAGGGCACCGTCGTCGGCATGGGTCTGGACCACCGCATAGCCGCGGTCCAGCGTGGACTGCGGGGAGAGGCCGGTGACCCGGGCCCGGGCCTGACCGACCCAGTCCCGTGCCCGTGCCACGGAGGCCTCCACGGAGACCAGGGCCCGGCGGCGCAGCCCTGTCAGCTCCTCGGCGCGCACCGTGACCATGGTCTCCGGCTGGGCCAGCACCGGCCGGGAGCGCACGGCGCTGAGCCATTCGGCCTCCCGGGCCACCATGCGCTGAACCCCGGTGGACATCCGGGCGCGTGCCTGGGAGATGTTCTCCCGCTCGAGCGCCTCGTCCACCACCAGAAGCTTCGCCGAGCCGGTAGGGGTGGAGGCGCGCACGTCGGCGACCTCGTCGAGCAGGGGACGGTCCGCCTCGTGGCCGATGGCCGAGACCACGGGGGTCCGGGCGGAGGCCACGGCACGGATGAGACGCTCGTCGGAGAACGGCAGGACGACCTCTTCCAGCGCGCCGCCGCCGCGGGCGATCACGATGACGTCCACGTTCGGGTCCGCGTCCAGCTCGGCCAGGGCCGCGGCCACCTCCACCGGGGCGGTGGCCCCTTGGGTGGCGACCTCCCGGATCTCGAACTGCGCGGCGGCCCACCGGGCGTGGGTGTTGCGCAGGATGTCCTTCTTCGCATCCGAGTCCCGGCCGGTGATCAGCCCGATCCGGGCCGGGAGCACCGGCAGCGGCTTCTTGCGGTCGGCGGCGAACAGCCCCTCGGCGGCCAACTGCTTCTTCAGCTGCTCCACGCGGGCCAGCAGATCGCCCAGACCCACCGGGCGCATCTGCTGGGTGACCAGGGAGAGCCTGCCGGTCTTCTCATAGAGGTTGGGACGCACCTGGGCCACCACCCGGGAGCCGGGCTGGACCACGCCGTCGAGCCCGGAGGCGACGTTGCGCCAGGCCACCGCGCTGAAGGAGACCTCCTGCTCCAGGTCCCGCAGCGTCATCCACGCATTGCCGTTGCGCAGGGTGAACTCCACCAGCTGGCCCTCCACCCAGGTGGGAGTGACCTTCTCGATGTGCGCCTTGAGCTTCCCGGAGAAGTGGCTCAGCGGCCACGGAGTCTCCGGAGAGGTCTCCCGGCTGTTGGCTGGCATCGCAGAGCGCTGCGGACCGTCCCCGGGGTGTGCCTGGGTCACTGTTCCTCCTCGGACGCCGGTACCATCGGTGCTGCCAGACACTCTACTCATCCCCGCCGACACGTTCCTCCCGGCCGACCGGACTGTGGACGACGCCCCTGGGCTGTCCCGTCCTGTGGAGGAACGCAGTCGGGACGCGGACAGGAGGCTCGTGCGACACCTGCTCAGCACACTGTGCGCCCTGCTCGCCGCCCTGCTGGCGGCGGCCGCGCTCGCCGGAGGCCAGATCGACCAGTTGCTCCGCGAGGAGGAGCCCGTCCGGGAGATCGCCGGAGATCTTCCCGCGCAGGAGCCCTTCGGCGAGGCCGTGGTGGGGCTCCTGGCGGAGGAGCTCACCGGTCAGGACGTCGACGCACTGCCCTCGGGGGTGCGGGACGCCGTCTCCGGGGTCGCCGGATCCCTGCTGCAGGAGGACCGCACCCTCCAGGCCTGGGACGAGACTCTGCAGACCACCCGGGAAGGGGTGGACGCCGAGCTGGACCGGCTGTTCCACGAGGGCGGCACCGGATCCCCCCAGGATCTGGACATCACGCTGGACCTCAGCCCCGTGGCGGCAGCCATGACCGATCCCCTGCGCGACGGCCTCGACGGGATCCTCGGCTGGCTGCCGTTCCTCGACGAGTCCAGCTTCGACGCACTGGCCCCTGAAGTGGTCGTCGACCTCGACGCCCTCGCCGAGGACGGCGTGGATCCCTATCCCTGGGCGACCGCCGCCGAGGCGGCCCGCCACTGGCCCATGATCGCCGGGGCCGCCGTCGTGCTGGGTGCGCTGGCGCTGCTGATCGGCGCGGGGAGAGGACGCTGGGCGGCGTTGACGCTGGCCGGGCTGGTCGCCGTGGTGGCGGGGATCTGGATGGCGTTGACCGTGGCCTCCCCGGACATGACCCCGCACCAGCCGGTGCCGGAGGCCGTGGCGGTGCTGCTGGACCATGTGGAGGGACGCTTCACGGACTGGGCCCAGCCGGCCTGGTGGGTCTTCTCCGCCGCAGGAGGCGCCGCCGTCGTGATCGGCCTGCTGGGGGTGGCGGCCACCGGTGCGCGGGGGCGACGTTCCGTGGGTCACGATCCCCTGCACCGGGTCTGATTCCGCGGGGTCCGGCCGGTAGACTGGGCCGCATGACTACCAGTGCGACCACGGAAGCTCCTTCGCGCGCCCGGCACATCTCCGTGCCCACGCCGATGGTGCCGCGCAAGCGCCGCAGCCCGGAGGAGGTGGCCGCCGCATCGTCGTTCTCGGGCGATCGGAAGGTGCTGCTCGCCGCACCGCGCGGCTACTGTGCAGGAGTGGACCGCGCCGTCGTCGCCGTGGAGAAGGCCCTGGAGCGCTACGGGCCCCCGGTGTACGTGCGCAAGGAGATCGTGCACAACCGCCACGTGGTGGACACGCTCACGGAGAAGGGCGTGATCTTCGTGGAGGAGGCCGACGAGGTCCCCGAGGGTGAGCTGCTGATCTTCTCCGCCCACGGCGTCTCCCCGGCGGTGAAGCAGACCGCCGAGGACCGGAAGCTGCGGACCATCGACGCGACCTGTCCGCTGGTGACCAAGGTCCACCGGGAGGCCGTCCGGTTCACCACCAAGGACGACTATCACATACTACTCATCGGCCATGACGGGCACGAGGAGGTCGAGGGCACCTTCGGGCATGCGCCGGAGAGCACTACGATCGTCAACGGCCCCTGGGAGGTCGACCAGATCGAGGTCCCGGACCCGGACCGGCTCATCTGGCTCTCGCAGACCACGCTGTCGGTGGACGAGACCATGGAGACCGTGCAGAAGCTCAAGGAGCGGTTCCCGAACCTGCAGGACCCGCCCAGCGATGACATCTGCTACGCCACCTCCAACCGGCAGGCCGCCATCAAGAAGGTGGCCCCGCAGACCGACCTGGTGATCGTGGTGGGCTCGGCGAACTCCTCGAACTCCGTGCGGCTCAAGGAGGTCGCCAAGGAGTACGGGGCCACGCGCGCCGAGCGGGTGGACTTCGCCAACCAGGTGGACGAGGCCTGGTTCCAGGACGCCCAGACCATCGGGGTGACCTCTGGTGCGTCGGTGCCGGAGGTCCTGGTCCAGGACGTGCTGCGGCTGCTGGAGGAGTACGGCTACGACGACGTCGAGGAGGTCGTCACCGCCGAGGAGGACATCATCTTCAGCTTGCCTAAGGAGATCCGCAAGGCGCTCCAGGAGGTCGGGGACGAGTCGAACACGCGCGGGGGCCGCAAGCGCGACTGAGGCAGAACTACCACGGGGTAGAATCTGTGCGGTGCGTCACGGTGTGTGATCTGTGACGCCCTGACGACCTCAGACCAGGAGCGCAGATCGATGATGACCCCGAGTTCCCGTGTCACCGGCGACCACCTGAAGAAGTACGACCCGCAGACCTCTGCCCGCGATCAGCGTGAGCACCTCTCGGTGGGCGCCCGAGCCGAACCCCTGCCGAAGCCGACCTTCCTGCGCCGCATGATCGGCCTGCTCGGCGGCCTGCTCGGTGCCGTGCTCATCTACCTGGTGATGCCCGGCGACCTCGAAGTCTGGCCGCGGCTCACCGCCGCCACCGCCGTCCTCATGGCGGTGTGGTGGATGACCGAGGCGATCCCGATCCCGGCCACCGCACTGGTGCCCCTGGTCGTCTTCCCGGTGCTCGTGCCTGCCGCGGAGGCCGGCGACGACCCGGTCACCGTCGACGTCATCGGTGCCAACTACGGGCACAACATCATCTTCCTCTTCATGGGCGGGTTCATGCTGGCCCTGGCCATGCAGCGATGGAACCTGCACCGGCGGATCGCCCTGATGACGCTGCGAGCCATGGGCTCGAAGCCGGCGAACCTCATCGGTGGATTCATGATCGCCACCGCGTTCCTGTCCATGTGGGTCTCCAACACCGCCACCGCCGTGATGATGCTGCCCATCGGCATCTCGGTGCTCATGCTGGTCCACCGCATCACCCAGGGGGAGGACCCTGCCACAGCCTCGGCCGCCGACGCCGACGCCGATCCGGGGGAGACGGCCCAGGCGGTGAAGTCCAACTTCGGCACCGCCCTGATGCTGGGCATCGCCTACGCCGCGTCGGTGGGTTCGGTGTCCACGATCATCGGCACCCCGCCGAACGCTCTGCTGGTGGGCCATATGGCCAGCAACCATGACGTCACCATCGGCTTCGGCCAGTGGATGCTGGTGGGTGTGCCGATCGCGATCGTGATGCTGGTGGTGGTGTGGGTGGTCCTCACCCGGTTCCTGTTCCGCCCCGAGATCAAGACCATCCCGGGTGGTGCCGATCTGATCAGCCGCGAGCTGCACAAGCTGGGCCCGATGAGCTCGGGGGAGCTGCGCGTGCTGCTGATCTTCGTGGCCGCGGCGGTGGCCTGGGTGTTCATCCCGTTGGTGTCCGAGCAGCTGATGGGCATGGATGACCCGTTCATCTCCGATGCCGGCATCGCCATGGTGGTGGGGCTGCTGCTGTTTCTGCTGCCCGGTGGGGCCCAGCGTGGGGGCCGTCTGCTGGACTGGGAGTACGCGGCGAAACTGCCGTGGGGCGTGCTGCTGCTCTTCGGCGGCGGGCTCGCGCTGTCCTCGCAGTTCTCTGCCTCCGGCCTGAGCGCCTGGATGGGTGAGCAGATGGAGGGCCTGAACACCGTGCCCGTCTGGGTGCTGGTGCTGCTGGCTGCTGCCGGCGTGCTGATCCTGACGGAGATGACCTCCAACACGGCGACGGCGGCGACGTTCCTGCCGGTGGCCTCCGGCGTCGCGATGGGCACCGGTGTCGACCCGCTGGTGCTCGCAGCCCCGGTGGCGCTGGCCGCCACCTGCGCCTTCATGCTGCCGGTGGCGACCCCGCCGAATGCGATCGCCTACGGTTCCGGGTACGTGACCATCGGACAGATGGTCAAGGGAGGCGTGTGGCTCAACGTCGCCGCCGTCGTCGTCATCACGCTGGTGTCGATGACGCTGCTGCTGTGGGTCTTCGGACTGAGCCTGTGACCTGAGCCTGTGCCGCCCGGAGAAGGGCGGCACAGGCTCACTCCGCGCCGCGGGAGAGCCGCGGGCCGAGGTCGTTGACCTCGGCGTCGACGTGGTCCAGCGTCAGGGTCTCGCCGAGGTCCTCCAGAGGAGCCTGCTCGTCGCCGCCGGGCTCGTCCTCGGTCGGGGCGAGCTGCAGCCGGCTGATCGTCTCCACCTTCGGCAGCACCTGACGCTCCATATTGCCGATCAGCTGGTTGTAGGCGCTCACCGCCTGGCGCAGTCGGTTGCCCGTGGCGGAGAGGTGGGTGTTCATCTTGGCCAGGCGACGGTAGAGCTCTCGGGAGTGCTCGACGATCTCGCGGATGTTCTGCGCGAGCCGCTCCTGCCGCCAGGATGTCTCCACCGCCTTGAGCGCGGCGAGCAGCGACGCGGGAGAGACCAGCGAGACGCCGCGCGACAGGGCGTGGTCCAGCAGCTCCGGCTCGGCCTCGAGGGCGGAGGAGAGCAGAGACTCGGCGGGCACGAAGCAGAAGATGACCTCAGGGGAGTGCTCCACCGTGGAGGCATAGTCCTTGGAGGCCAGCACTCCCACATGGTGCCTCAGCGCCTTCGCCTGAGCGGCGGGATCCTCCGGGCTCAGTGGGGCCTTGGCGTCGATGATCAGCTGGCGATTCCCCGGCAGGCGGACCACCATATCCGGTCGGAGCATGGCGCCGTCCCCGCCGGTGCCGGTGTGCTGCTCCACGAAGTCCACATGGGGGATCATCCCGGCGGCCTCCACGATGCGGCGCAGCTGCACCTCGCCCCAGTACCCCCGCGCGGAGGTGGAATGCAGGCTCCCCAGCAGCGTCTGCGTGGAGTCGTAGAGCTTCTGGTCATTGTGCGCGGCCTCGGTGAGCTGCCGGCTCAGCGCGGCATGCTGCGCGGCCCTCTCCTTCTCCAGCTCCTGGATGCGGCGCTGCATCTCGGTGACGCCCTGGCGCACCGGGTGCAGCATCTCCACCAGGGACTCGCGTTCACGGGCGGCCTCGGCGTCGTCGTCCCGGCGCTGCTCCAGAGCCTGCAGGCGGGCCTTCGCCGCCTCGGCGTCCAGCTGAGCGGCATGCCACGCCTCCCGCAGCTGATCCCGATCATCGTCCTCCGGCTCCCGGCGCAGTCGGCCCAGCAGCACGACGGCGCCCACCGCCCCGAGGATCACGCCGAGCAGCAGACCGAGGAGAAACAGCAAGGATTCCATGCCCACCAGCATTCCACCCTCCTGTGACAGGTTCAGGGCAACGGCTCGCAGGGGCAGCCGGGGCCGTGCGGCAGATGCGGTCCCACCAGGCGTCCCAGCGGATCGTCGGGGTCCAGCGAGGCCAGCAGAGGGTCGCAGTCCAGGGGAGCCAGCCCATCGATGACGGCGACGGCGCGCGCATCCCGGAGCGCCGTCACGTCGCGTGCCGAAACGCGGGCCGCCAGCCGAGGGGAGTGCTCGAGGTTCAGATGGACCTCCCGGACCAGGTCGGCGTTCGGGAAGAAGCAGTGGTACGTCATGGAGGCCGATCCGCTGGTGCTCCGCTGGGCCTGTGTCATCGTTCGAGCATAGAGTGTCCTCGTCACCAGATCCCCACCTTCAGGAGAGCCCTGCCATGATCCGCGTGCTGCTGTGCCGCCACGGTGAGACCGACTGGAACCGCGACCACCGGCTGCAGGGCCGCTCCGACATCTCCCTGGCGTCCTCGGGACAGCGGCAGGGCGCGATCACCGGCGGCTTCGTCAGGGCGCAGAACCCGCTCCAGGGGCACGTCTCCTCGCTGGTGCGCACCCAGCAGACCTTCGCGCAGTTCGAACTGGACCTGCAGCCGCGGGTATGGGACGAGCTCATGGAGCAGAACCTCGGGGAGTGGGAGGGCGCCTACGCCGCGGACATCCGTGACCGCGAAGCGGAGGAGTTCGCTGGGTGGCGGGCCGGAACCTACACGCCGGCCGGGGGAGAGACCCACCAGCAGCTGGCGGAGAGGATGCTCTCCGCCTTCTGCGAAATCGTGCGGGACACCGCGCAGATCGAGCCCACCGCCTCGCCGGACCTGAGCTTCGAGGTGCGCACCGCCGTCGCGGTCAGCCACGGCGCGGCGCTGCGGGTGCTGCTGGAGCATCTGGGCCTGATCGACCGGGCCCAGTCCATCCCCCTGACGCCCGCGTCGGTGACGGTGGTGGACGTGCCGCTGACGCTGGGGCCGGTGTCCAGTTCCCTGCCGAAGGGCGGGCTCGACGACGGCCGCAGCCAGGACCAGGAGTCCGCACAGATCGCCGCACTGACCGATGAACAGATCATCGCGCAGTCCCGGCTGAGGGTGCTGAACCTCTCCCCGGAGCTGCTGAACCCGGCCGCGGAGAGCGTGGCGCTGTAGTTCACGGTTCACCTCGGTCCGTCCAGCGCTCGTCTGAGCGCCGGAAGTCCCGCAGGTGCCGGTTCCGTACGGCGATCCAGCCGATGCCCACCAGGGCCAGCACCCCGCCGCCCACCAAGCTGGCTGGAGCACCCACCAGCTGCGCGACCAGGCCGGCACGGGCGTTGCCCAGATCCGGACCCGCGGCACCGATGACATACTCCGCCGCGGAGACCCTCCCGCGGCGTGAGTCCGGGGTCACCAGCTGTACGATCGCCCCACGGGTGATCACGCTGACGGTGTCCGCGGCACCGGCGAGGGCCAGACACAGCAGCATCGGCGCCAGGGCGGGGCTGAGGCCGTATCCGATCAGCGCCAGACACCACACCGCTGCCGCCGCGGACTGGATCCGACCGAGCCGCTGACGGCGCACCACCGTCCCGGAGAGCACCCCGGCCAGCAGCCCGCCCACGGCTACAGAGGTGGTCATCAGTCCCAGGGTCTCCGGGGCGCCGTCGAGGCGCAGGTCGTTGATCATCGGGAACAGCGAGACCGGCATCACCAGCAGCGTGGCGAACAGGTCGGTGCCGAAGGCGCCCCGCACGGCGCCGGGCCGGCTGACGTGGCGCACACCCTCCCAGGTCATCGCCCAGGGGCGGGCGCCGGACCCTGGAGGCGGAGCCACGCGGGGCAGGCGCAGCACCGTCCACCAGGCGACAGTCAGCGCCGCGCCGCACACGCCGAAGCAGGTGGCCAGGCCGAACGCGCCGATCAGGACCCCACCCAGGGCCGGGCCCAGCAGCATCGCCGCCTGCGTCCCCAGGTGCAGCAGCGCGATCCCCGCCGGCAGCTGGGCGGCCTCCAGGAACCGGGCCGGCAGGCTGCGCCGGGAGGCCGCCCCGAACCCGGCGCAGAAGGCGTTGCCGGCCACCAGTCCCAGCACCAGAGCCACACCGGAGTGCCCTCCGGGCGCCAGCCCGGGCAACGCCTGCACGGTGAGCCCGAGAGCGGCCAAGAGCTGACCCAGCGTGGTCCAGCGCAGCACCCGGGTCCGGTCGTGGACGTCGGCTGCGGTGCCGCCCAGCAGGGAACCGGCGGTCATCGCCACGGCGGAGACCAGGCCGACCAGGCCGGTGGCCAGTGGGCTGCCGGTCTCCTCCCACACATGGAACAGCACGGCGATGACCGCGAGCTGCGCGGCGAACGCGGAGGCGGTGCCGCCCAGCCAGAGACGCCGGAACGCTGCGGAGTCACGCAACGGGGTCAGGTCCAGGAGACTGCTGCGCATCAGCAGGGCGCCCGCATCAGCAGGGCGCCCGCATCAGATCCAGCCCCGCTCCCGGGCGACGCGAGCCGCCCCATACCGGTTCTCCGTCTCCGTCTTGCCGATCGCGGCCGAGAGGTGATTGCGCACGGTGCCGGGGGACAGGTGCAGCTGTTCGGCGATGTGCCGCACCGAGGCCCCGTCGGCCGCGACGCGAAGCACCTCACGTTCCCGGGCCGTCAGCGGGTCGATGCCGCCGGACAGGGAGTCGGCGGCCAGAGCAGGGTCCACCACCCGGTGTCCCGCGGCCACACGCCGGACCATCTGCGCCAGCTGCTCGGCCGGGGTGTCTTTGACCACGAATCCCGCGGCCCCTGCCTCCATGGCGCGCCGCAGGTACCCGGGCCGACCGAAGGTGGTCACGATCAGGCACCGGCACGCCGCCCCGGAGCCCACGACGGCGGAGGTCGCCTCGATCCCGTCCAGCCCGGGCATCTCGATGTCCAGCAGAGCGACGTCGGGCCGGTGTGCCTGGACGGCTGGCATCACCTCGTCGCCGCGGCCCACCTGGGCCACGACCTCCAGGTCCGGCTCCAGGGACAGCAGGGCGGCGAGTCCGCCTCGCACGAGGTCCTGGTCATCGGCCAGCAGGAGCCGGATCGTCGGGGAAGTCATGACAGGACCACCTCCACCACGGTGCCGGGACGCTCCGGGCGAATCCTGGATTCTCTGAGCTGAAGGTCCGCGCCTGCTCCGGCCGCACGTTCCTTCAGACCACGCAGGCCCTGACCCTGTCCGGCCTCGGTCCCCTCAGCATCACCGGGCAGCCCCACGCCGTCGTCCTCCACCTGGAGCCGCTGGGGCTGGACCCGGATCCGGCAGCATGTCGCCTCCGCATGCCGGACCACGTTGGTGACCGCCTCCCGCAGCGCCCAGGCGAACAGCTCCGCATGGGCGGAGTCAGGCTGCCCTTCGGACGTGACCTCGGCGCTGATGCCCGCAGCGGACAGGGCCTCCCGCGCGGAGTCCAGCTCGGCCTCCAGCCGCGGAGTGCGCAGCCGGGCCACCGTGGAGCGGACCTGGCCCAAGGACTCACGGGCCAAGGCGTCGATGCGCTGGACCTCCTCCCGGGCCTGGGCCGGGTCGCGGTCGATGAGCCGGGCCGCCAGCTGGGCACGGATGGACAGCACGGTCAGGGAGTGGCCCAGCACATCGTGCACATCCCGGGCGATCGCGTCCCGCTCCGCCGCGCGCCGCAGCTCCTCCTCGGCGGCCTGCTGCCGATGCTCCATGCTGTCCGCCAACCGGATCAGCACGATGAACAGCACACCCAGGCCCGTGCCGAGGATCGGCCACAGCGACGCCGCAAAGGGCAGACAGGCCAGGGCGGCGAGCACCCACACGGCGATCCCGCTGAGCACCCCGGGGCGTACCGGCAGAGCGAAGACCAGGGACGCGGTCAGGAAGGGGGCGAAGGAGATCGCCGCATATCCGGCTGCCGGGAGGGTGGCCGCCGCGAGCAGGCCCAGGATGATCACGATGAGCACTGTCCGACGCACCCCCGCTGGGGATTCCAACGCCGGGACATCGCGCCAGAAGTGGGCGATGTAGGTGCCGATGAAGACGGCCGTGGCGCCGAGGGCGACAAGCCTCGCGCCGGGGGAGACCTCAGGGTCGAATGCGTAGGCCACAGGGAGGCTCAGGAACACCAGCCAGATGCCGGCGTAGAGCAGCCGGTAGATGCGAATCCCCATGGCACCATCCTGCCCCATCATGCCAAGACCCCTCTCCGCCCCGCCGCCGGTCAGCGGCGGGAGGTCCGGCGTCGCTGCAGCAACAGGCAGGCGGTACCGAAGATGATCGTCCAGGCCAGCACGTTCGCCAACACGGCCCACAGCGGGTCGGTCTCACCCATCGCCCCCATGGAGATCAGGTCCCCGTCGGTGAGCGGGTACCGGGCCAGCGCCACCACTCCGTACATCGGGGTGAACCGGCCGATGTCCAGCAGGACTCCGTCCAGCGGCATGAACGCATTGCCCAGGAAACTGAAGATCACCAGCAGTCCCGTGGCGGCGCCGACGGCGGCGTCGGAGCGGAAGCTCAGGCCGATGGCCAGCCCATAGAGCGCGAACGGCAGGGAGCCGAGCACGGTGAGTGCGGCCGTGGCCAGCCACACCCCCGGCGGCATGTCCGCCACGGTGAGGATGCCGACGACGTTGAGCACCACCACCGGAAGCACCGCGATGCCGACGGCGACCACTGATTTCGCCACCACGAAGGCGCCGTGCGGCATGGCGGTCAGCGCCAGCTGGCGCCCCCAGCCCTGCTGGATCTCCAGGGCTGCGGCCCCGGCCATGGAGGTGGTGGCCATCGCTGCGCCGTAGGAGGCGATCGCGATCATCGTCCACGCGCTGACATTGCCTTCACCCACCGGATTGTCCGACCAGTCCATGGTGGTGCCGAAGAACAGGAACAGCGCGGTCGGCAGCACGATCACGAAGAAGCTGTTGCCGATGTTGCGCAGGTTCCGCCAGAAGTCCAGAGCGATGTACCGCCCCAGTCGGTAGTGCCCGCTCATGCCGGCACCTCCTCGGATGCGGGGTCCTCGGTCAGCAGCCGGAAGGCCTCCTCCAAGCTCGCCGGGCGGACCGTCAGACCGTGAGCCCCGGTCCGGGTGAGCAGGTGCCTGGCCAGGGCGTCGGCGTCGTCGGTGCGGAAGCTGATGCGCTGTCCCTCAGAGGTCACGGACAGTACGTGCGGGACCGCCTCGAGCTCCTCCGGCGTGGGCGTCCAGATGACGCCCACATGGGCGGCCCCGGCCCGGGAGCGGACCTCGTCGGTGGGCCCATCGGCGAGCACTCGCCCGCGGTCCATCAGCACGGTGCGTCGGGCGAACTGCTCGGCCTCCTCCAGGTAGTGCGTGGCGAAGATGACCGTGGCGCCGTCGTCGGCCTGCGTGCGCATGCGGGCCCAGAACTCATGCCGGGCGGAGACGTCCATGCCGGCGGTGGGCTCGTCCAGGATGATGATCTCCGGACGGGGGAGCAGCGCGAGGGCGAACCGCAGGCGCTGCTGCTGCCCGCCGGAGCATTTGCCCACAGGCCGGGAGGCGAACGGCCGGACCCCGGCGATGTCCATGACCTCGTCGACATCGGCCGGGTCCCGGTGCAGGGCGGCGACCATGCGCACGGTCTCCGCGGCGGTGAGGTCGGGCAGCAGCCCCCCGGTCTGGAGCAGGGCGGAGAGTCGACCAGACTGGACGGCGGCCCGCGGGGTGTCGTCGTCGACCAGCACCTGGCCGGATTCCGGAACAGTGATGCCCAGCAGAGTGTCCAGCAGCGTGGTCTTGCCGGCCCCATTGGGGCCCAGCAGGGCGAGGACCTCGCCGCGGGTGACGGACAGGTCGACGCCGTCGAGCGCCTGAGTGCGGCCCCCGGCGCCGTCGGGGAACGACATGGAGACGCCCCGGGCGGAGATGATGGCGGTGTTCATGCCATCAGTCTCGCCCGGGGCGTCGCGAAGATCATAGGGACGATGTCATCGATGCCCCATGACAGATGTCAGCGGGAGGCCTTCACCAGGTCGGCACAGCGCTCGCCGATCATCATCGTGGTGATGTTCGGGTTCACCGTGGTCAGCTCCGGCATCACCGAGGCGTCGGCCACGCGCAGGCCCGTCACGCCCTTGACCCGCAGCTCCGGGTCCAGCGGGGACATCTCGTCCTGCACCGCGCCCATCCGGACGGTGCCGGCCGGGTGGTAGACGGTGTTGTGCGTGCGGCGCACGTAGTCGGCGATCTCCTCGTCGGTCTGCACGTCCTTGCCCGGGTAGAGCTCCTCGCCGGCCCAGTCGGCCATGGCCGGCTGGGAGACGATCTGGCGGGCCAGCTTGATGCCTTCGACGGCCACGCGCATGTCGTGGCCCTCGGCGTCGGTGAAGTACCGCGGGTCCACCTTCGGCTTGTCCCGGAAGTCGCGGGAGCGCAGGCGCACCGTGCCGCGGGACTTCGCGTGGGTGATGTTCGGGGTCAGGCAGAAGGTGTTCTCGCTGGTGGGGTAGCCCTGCCGCAGCGTGTGCATGTCGAAGGGCACCGCCCCGTAGTGCATCATCAGGTCCGGACGCCCGGGCTTGTCGGAGGGGACGTCGGTGCCTTCGCGGGTGTCGGCGAAGATCCCGATCTCCCACCACTGGTAGCCCTCGGTGATCATCGGCTGCTTGGCGTCCCAGCCGATCACGGCCTCGGGGTGGTCCTGCAAGTGCTCACCCACCCCGGGGGAGTCCACGAGAGCCTCGATGCCATGCTCGGCCAGGTGCTCGGCCGGGCCGATGCCGGAGAGCATGAGCAGCTTCGGGGAGTCGATGGCCCCGGCCGAGACGATGACCTCCCGGTTCGCGGTGATGGGCTCTCCGCGGCCGAACGCGTTGGCGACGATCTCCACGCCGGTGGCGCGCTTGTCGTCGTCGATCAGGATCTTCCGCACCCAGCTGTCGGTGAGGACGGTCAGGTTCTCCCGTTCCAAGATCGGGTGCAGGTAGGACACCGACGACGACGCGCGGGTGCCGTCTTCCTGTCGGTTGATCTGGAAGAAGTTCGCGCCCTTGACCACGGTCTCGCCGGAGTTGAACTCCGTGCGCGGGATCCCGGCCTGCTCGCAGGCGTCGAGCAGGGCCACGCCGCAGGGGTCGTGCGGTGGGATGGTCATCAGGTGCACAGGGCCGGAGCGACCGTGGTGGTCGCCCGGTGCGTCGTTGGTCTCCAGACGCTGGAACAGCGGGTAGGTGGACTCGGCGTTCCATCCGGCGGCGCCCAGCTGCTCCCACTCGTCCATGTCCTCCTTGGGCGCCCAGAAGGCGATGCAGGAGTTGTGGGAGGAGCAGCCGCCCAGCACCTTGGCGCGGGCGTGCCGCATGAAGGAGTTGCCCTTGGCCTGCTCCTCGATGGGGTAGTCCCAGTCATAGCCGGACTCGAGCAGCTCCATCCAGCGGTTGAGCTGCAGCACCACGTCCTTGTCGGTGTCGGTCGGGCCGGCCTCCAGCAGGGCCACGGTCACGTCGGCGTCCTCGCTGAGGCGGGCGGCGACGGCGGCGCCGGCGGATCCGCCGCCGACGACGACGTAGTCGAAGGTCTTCTCAGTCACGAAGGTCTCCTCACTCACTTCTCGGGCATGGAGAACCAGCCGGAGACGGCCGGTTCGGTGTTCTGGTAGATGTGCTTGGCCTCGCGGTACTCGTCCAGGCCGGCGTGGCCGAGCTCACGGCCGATGCCGGACTGCTTGAAGCCGCCCCACTCGGCCTGCGGCAGGTAGGGGTGGTAGTCGTTGATCCAGATGGTGCCGTGGCGCAGCCGGGAGGAGACCCGGTGGGCACGGCCGGCGTCGGAGGTCCACACCGCGCCGGCGAGGCCGTAGTTCGTGTCGTTCGCGGTGGTGATGGCCTCTTCCTCGGTGGTGAAGGTCTCCACGGTGATCACCGGGCCGAAGGCCTCCTCGATGACCACGCTCATGCCGCGGCGGACGTCGGTGAGCACTGTGGGGGCGTAGAAGTAGCCCTCCTTATGCTCCTCCCCGCCCCAGTGGCCGCCGGTGCGCAGGGTCGCGCCTTCCTCGACGCCGCGGGTGACGTAGTCGGTGACCTTGTCGCGGTGCTCCGCGGAGATCAGCGGACCGGTCTCGGCCTGTTCGTCGAAGGGGCCGCCCATGCGGATGTTCTCCGCGCGGCGGACCAGCTCGTCCACGAACCGCTCGGCGATGGACTCCTCGACGATGAGTCGGCTGCCGGCGGAGCAGACCAGCCCGGAGTCCAAGAAGCCCGCGTTCAGGGCGTTGTCGACGGCGGCGTCGAAATCGGCGTCGGCGAAGACCACGTTGGGGTTCTTCCCACCCAGCTCCAGGGCGACCTTCTTGACCGTCTCCGAGGCCGCGGCGGCGATCTTCCGGCCCGTGACCAGTCCACCGGTGAAGGAGATGAGGTCCACGTCCGGGTGCGAGGCCAGCGGGGCGCCGGCGGCGGCGCCGGCACCGGTGACCAGGTTCGCCACACCGGCCGGCAGCCCGAGCTTGTCCAGGACGTCCATGATCAGGATGGCGGTGTGCGGGGTCAGCTCGGCGGGCTTGAGGACGAACGTGTTGCCGGCGGCCAGGGCGGGGGCGATCTTCCAGGCGGCCTGCAGCAGCGGGAAGTTCCAGGGGGTGATCATGCCGCAGACGCCCACCGGCTCGTAGACCACCTTGGAGATGACCGTCGGGTCCCCGGCGTCGACGAGGCGCCCCGGGTCGGAGTCCGCAAGCTTCCCGAAGTGCTTGAAGCAGCCGATGATGTCGTCCATGTCGATCTCGGCCTCGACCAGGCGCTTGCCGGTGTCCAGGGCCTCGGCCCGGGCGAACTCGTCCTTGCGCTCGGTCATCGCCGCGGCGACCGCGAGCAGCAGCTCTCCGCGCTGGGCCGCGGGGGTGTCGGCCCATTCGCGGGAGTCGAAGGCCCGGCGCGCCGCGGCGATGGCGGCCAGGGCGTCGGCCTCGCCTGCCTCGGAGACGACGCCGACCTCGCGGCCGTCGGCGGGACAGTGGATGGTGCGGGTCTCGCCGGAGGCCGCGGGGACCCACGCTCCGTCGATGAACAGCGTTGCAGTGGTCATGGTGCTCCTTGTCAGCTCGTCGTCAAGCTCGTGGCCGAGCTCGGGGGTCAGCTCTTGTGGTCGGTCTCCCACTCGTCCGGTGCGTGGCTCACCGTGTTGAGTGCCTGCGTGTGGACGTCTTCGCTCAACGTGAGGAACGTCAGGTGCCGCTCATAGGCGTCGAGGATGTCGCTGATGATCTGCTCCTTCGTGTAGCCCATGATGTCGTGGCCCTGCGAGCCCGTGGCGGAGAAGATCTCCACCCGGTAGTACTCGTCCTCCACGGCCTTCATGTTCTGCGCGAAGTTGGGCGCCGCGTAGGAGACCGGGTACGCCTGGTACTTGAACTCGCTCTGCTCGCCGAAGCGCACGTGCAGGTCCACATGCGGGATGCCCGTGTCGTGGTGATGGCCACGGCTGCAGCTGACGTCCGCCCCCTGGGCCTTCAGCTCGGCGGCGACCTCCTCCACGGCGGGGATCGCGGTCTCCTCCATGAAGCGGGTGGCCTGCTTGGCCGTGGGGAAGTTCATGTGTCGGGCCAGTCGCCGTCGCCAGCCGCCGCCACGGTCGGAGGCGTCCCGGATGCGTCCGGAGAGCACCCAGGGCATGGAGGCCTCCTGGGAGGCCTGGCTGTAGTGCTCCATGCGCAGGGCGCGCCAGATCCCCAGCATGAGGATGTACATCACCACGGAGAAGGGCAGACCGATGATGACCGTGGCCATCTGCAGCGTGAACACGCCGTCGAGCATCAGCACCGCCAGGGTGAGGGCACCGGTGGCCAGGGCCCAGAAGATCCGCAGCCAGGGGGCGCCGTCGTCGGTGGTGTTCTCCGCCTTGGAGGTGAAGTTGGACATCACCAGGGCGCCGGAGTCAGCGGAGGTGATGTAGAACAGCAGGCCGGTCAGCACGGAGAGCCCGATGGTGAAGGTGGCCCCCGGGTACTGCTCCAGCAGGGTGTAGTAGCCGGATTCGGGGGTGTTGACCGCCGATTCGATGAAGTCCATGTTCCCGGAGATGAACTCCCAGATCACGCCGTTGCCGAAGATGGAGATCCACAGCAGGATGAAGCCGAACGGGATGATGAGGGTGCCGACCACGAACTGGCGCAGGGTGCGGCCTCGCGAGATGCGGGCGAGGAAGAGGCCCACGAAGGGCGCCCAGGCGATCCACCAGGCCCAGAAGAAGAGGGTCCACCATTCGCGCCAGCCGTCAGCGGGCATGTCGTAGGCGAAGGTGTCCAGCAGCATGGAGGGGAAGTAGGCGATGAAGTCGCCGACGTTCTTCACCAGGCCGTTGAGCAGGTCCACCGTCTGGCCGGCGATGAGCACGTAGAGCATCAGGATGATGGCGAAGACCACGTTCAGCTCGGCCAGGCGGCGGATGCCCTTGTCCACACCGGAGACGGTGGAGAAGGTCACCACGATCACCGAGAGGCCGATGAGTCCCACCTGGGCGGCGGTGCCCTGGGGGATGCCGAAGAGCCATTCGAGGCCGTAGTTGAGGAACACCACGCCGATGCCGAGGCTGGTGGCGATGCCGAAGATGGTGCCGACGACGGCGGCGATCTCGATGCCGTCCCCGGCCACGCCCTTGGCCCGCTTGCCGATGATGGGGTACAGGGCGCTGCGGATGCTCAGCGGCAGGTGGTACCGGTAGGCGAAGAGGCCGAAGGCCATGCCCATCAGGGCGTACATGGCCCAGCCGGGGATCCCGTAGTGGAAGAGGGTCCACAGCACGGCCATCTCGGTGGCCTGCGCGGTGCCCTCCTCGGTGCCCGGGGCGGTCAGCACGTTGGTGGCCGGCCCGGAGATGGCGAAGAACATGAGGTCGACGCCGATGCCGGCGGCGAACAGCATGGCCGTCCAGGTGAAGAGGTTGTATTTCGGGGAGGAGTGGTCCGGCCCCATCTTGGTGCGGCCTACTCGGGAGAAGGCGACGATGAGGACGAACAGGACGACGATCCCGGCGGTGAGGATGTAGTACCAGCCGAGGTTCTCACCGATCCAGAGGAACGCCGCCTCCAGCGTGGTGTAGGCCGTTTCGGGGGCCAGCCAGGCCCACAGCGTGAAGGCGACGATGATGGCCGCCGCGCCGAAGAAGACCGGAGGATTGAGCTTGGAGTTCTTCAGGCGCCCCCCGGTGGTGGGCCCGTCCTCCTGTTCTGCGTCATGTGGTGAGTGTTCCGTGGCAGATGCCATGGGGTGTCCTTCCCTCAGTTGCGCCTCATCAGAGCGACGTGGAGTTCATCGGGCGGTCGACGTGGTGTGATCCTATCGGGGCGGCGCCGGCTTGTCGCAGACTTTCTCTTAAGTCTTGGGGGAGGACCAGAAGCGGGCCCGCCGAGTCGCATCGGCATGACTGCGCGCGATAGGTTAGGTGACCGTGGCACTGACTATCGGAATCGTGGGACTCCCCAACGTGGGCAAGTCGACACTCTTCAACGCGCTCACCCGCCAGACGATCCTCGCGGCGAACTACCCGTTCGCGACGATCGAGCCCAACGTCGGGGTGGTGAATCTGCCTGACGAGCGGCTCGACACGCTCGCCGAGATCTTCGGTTCGCAGAAGATCCTGCCGGCGACCGTCTCCTTCGTGGACATCGCCGGCATCGTCAAGGGCGCCTCCGAGGGGGAGGGGCTGGGCAACCAGTTCCTGGCCAACATCCGTGAGGCCCACGCCATCGCGCAGGTGGTGCGCGTCTTCGAGGACGACAACGTCGTGCACGTCGACGGAAAGGTCGACCCCACCTCGGACATGGAGACCATCAACACCGAGCTGGTGCTCGCCGACCTCCAGACGCTGGAGAACGCGATCCCGAAGCTCGAGAAGCAGGTCAAGCAGAAGAAGGCCGAACAGGCGCAGCTGGACGCCTACCTGGCCGCCCAGGCGGTCCTGGAGCGCGGCGACACGATCTTCTCCGCCATCGAGTCGGAGAAGCTCGACATGGAGAACCTGGCCCAGCTGTCCCTGCTGACCGCCAAGCCGTTCATCTACGTCTTCAACGTGGACGACTCTGTGCTCGGCTCCGCCGAGCGGCAGCAGGAGCTCGCCGATCTGGTGGCCCCGGCCCAGGCCGTGTTCCTGGACGCCAAGCTGGAGGCGGACCTCGTGGAGCTCTCCGAGGAGGAGGCCCGCGAGATGCTGGAGCTCAACGGCCAGGAGGAGTCCGGCCTGGACCAGCTGGCCCGCGTCGGCTTCGACACCCTCGGCCTGCAGACCTACCTCACCGCTGGGCCCAAGGAGGCCCGGGCCTGGACGATCAACAAGGGCGACACCGCCCCGGAGGCCGCAGGCGTGATCCACACCGACTTCCAGAAGGGCTTCATCAAGGCCGAGATCGTCTCCTTCGACGACCTGGTGGCCGCCGGCTCCATGAACGACGCCAAGTCCGCCGGCAAGGTGCGCATGGAAGGCAAGGACTACGTGATGAAGGACGGCGACGTGGTGGAGTTCCGCTTCAACGTGTGAGCCTGAGCTAACCCCGCCGAGCTCCGCCGATCTCTGTGATCGACGGGGCTCGAGTCGTCTCGTGAGGAGATCTTCACCGCCCAGGTTCCGACAGCTATCATGATTGATAGCAGGGAGGTGATTGTTGATGTCATCCATCATCGTTCGTGGTCTCGACGATGCCGTGAAGCAGCAACTCGCCACGCAGGCGAAGGAGCACGGTCGTTCCATGGAGGCGGAGGTTCGTGACATCTTGACCAAGGCGGCGCGACGGCCACACATCGGGATGGCGCTGTTGGCTGCCGCGCAGGACGTCGGCGGTATCGATGACCTGACGATCCCGGAGCGCGACGACGTTGCTCGGGCGGTGGAGTTCGAGTGATCGTCCTCGACACGAACGTCATCTCGGAGATGTTCCGACCCTCGCCCGAGCCGCGCGTCGTCGAATGGCTCGCCTCGCTGACGGGGGATGTCGCGATCACCTCCGTCACGCTCGCCGAGCTCCTGGCGGGAGTTCGGCGACTTCCAGATGGCCGGCGCAAGGATGAGTTGACGAGGCGCATCGACGCGGCGCTCGCGCCGTACCGTGGGAGTCGCGCGGTGCTGCCGTTCGACGACCGGGCGGCCGGCCACTATGCCGACGTGCTCGTGACTCGGGAAGCCGCGGGAGCGCCGATCAGTACGGCCGATGCCCAGATCGCCGCGATCTGCCTGACCCACGACGCGACCTGCGCGACGCGCAACGCCAGGGATTTTGCGCATACTGGCATCGAGCTGGTCGACCCTTGGACTCTCGCGTGAGTGAACACGTCTCGATCACCGTGACCGAGTTCGGCGGCGACGGCCTGCCGTTGGTGCTTCTTCATGGCCTTGCGGGGAGCTCCCGGGAGATGCTGCCGACAGCATGGGCGCTGAGCGACGCCTTCCGTGTACTGCTCATCGATCAGCGCGGGCACGGGCTCAGCACTCGGGGACCGGCGGACCTGTCGCGGGAGGCCTTCGTCGATGACGTCGTCCAGGTCCTCGCGCAGCACGCGCCGGGGCAGCGGTGCATCCTCGTCGGTCAGTCGATGGGCGCGCACACGGCGTTCCTCACCGCAGCGGCGCGCCCGGATCTCGTGGAACGCCTGGTGATGCTCGAAGGGCATGTCGCCGGCAACGACGATCCGGGGGAGGCCGTCGGGCTGGGAGAGTACTTCGCGTCGTGGCCTGTGCCGTTCACCGACGAGGACGAGGCGCGTACCTTCCTCGGATCGGGTGCGATCGTGGACGCGTGGATCGCCGACCTCGAGGTGGCCCACGAGGGACTGCGACCGCGCTTCGACGCCGACGTAATGCAGCGCACGATCGAGGCCGTGCACGAGCCGCGCTGGGACGAGTGGGAGTCTCTGGGGACTCCGACGCTCGCAGTCTTCGCGAAGAACGGGATGTTCAGCAACGCCGAAAGGGACGAGCTGGTCCGGCGTCGTCCGGGGACCCATCGGGTCGACTTGTCGGCGGGGAGCCACGATGCGCATCTTGACGCTTTCGATGAGTGGATTGGTGCTCTGCGCGGTTGGCTGTTGTCGGACGCGGAGGCTTCGGCTGCACGGTGACAGCAGATGGTCGCACGTGCCGGAACTCGGTGGAGTTTAGGTTCAATGTGCAGCGGAGTTCCGCCTAACGTATGGGAGAAGAGTAGACCGTGGAGTTCTGGCAAGCGATCGTCGTGGCAGCGATCCCCTCAGCGGCGGCAGTGGTCGCAGCAATCGTTTCATTTCGTGACCTCCACCTTCGTCGACGATTGGAATCCTCGAAACAGTTCCTGTCGCTGTTCGCCTCGGCGCATGGTCGACCGCAAGGACGTGACGCGATTGGGATTGGTGAGCAGGTCGCCGCTGTGCATCTCATCGCTGACTTTGCGGCGAAGGACAAGATGCTGAGGAGCGCCGCACGGGAAGGCTTGCAGGACCTATCGTCGTGGACGGGCAACGAGCGTTCCGAGAAGATCGCTTCCTCAGCTACGGCGGCTCTCGGGAGACTCAGGAATTAAGGGTCGCCAGCGATGCCCAAGCGATTCTCTTCAGCAAGGCGTGGAGAGCCCTCCGGCGATCACGTGAGGGCTCGTCTCTCCTGCTTGACTAGATCCTGGTGAGATGGCCTCATCCTCCACTCACCCGCCGAGGACGCGAGTGCCGACCGCACACCGAGTATCCGAGCGGGAAGCTCGAGGAAGCCGTCCACGCAAGGCGGATGCCGTGAGCAGCTTCGTCGTGCCCGATCCTAAGCGCTAGCGGCTGCAACCCAGATGGTCCTACGTTCCGGAACGTGGTGGAGTTCCGATTCAATGTATGGCGGCGTGATCAGGCTCAACCGGCTCCAGAGCTTCGAGCGCTGAGGTGACGATGTACGACTCGGGGACGTCCAGGTCGCGGTCTGCCGTAGCTGGCGGAGTTCAAGCGCGCGTCGGCGTTCGCTCCGTGCGCCCTGGTTGGTCCTCCCCATAGGATCGGGTCATGTCTCGAAGCTTCGACGTCACGCCTGCACAGTGGTCCCGGTTCGTGGACACCGTCATGCCATCGCTCGCGGAGCTACTGACGGCGGGGGTCCTCAACGCCGTCGCTGACGACGTGGAGCTAGTTGGCGGCAACCGAGGGGACGACCTCCGGTGTCGGATCGGTGAAACCAGCTTCACCGTCGAGGTCAAGACAGCGTGGTGGCACGACAGTGAGCAGACCATCGTCGGACATTCCCCGCTCCGCATGAACCAGGATCCCGACCTAGTCGCGCTCGTCGGCAGGTTTGACGTGGACGAACCCACACCGACTCTGCGGGCGATCGATGCGACAGCGTTGACCATCGTTCCAGACCGGATGTTCTTCCTGGTGCCCACGCCGATCGTTCGGGCACATTCGATCGCCGACGGCAAGTCCACGGCTCGAGCCTTGATCTCCTTCGACACAGTCCAGTGGTGCCAGGTCGATCTGACGCAGGGAATCATCGAGAAGCAGCTGCTCTCAGTGCTCGCCGACACCTGATCGGGGTCCCGCGCAGACTGCCCTACGTGCCGGAACGCGGTGGAGTTCCGTTTCAACGTGTGAGTCATCGGAGTCCTCGGAGCAGCACGCCGCTGTGGTCGTCTCCGCCCTTGCTGACCGTGTTGTTGTTGCCCTTGAGCTCGGTTGTCGAGTGCCGGGGCTGCGGAATCATACGGGGTGCGGAAGCTCGCGTCCGAGGACCAGAGTCCTCAGTCGAGGGGCGACTAATGAATCATCATCAGCGGCATCTGTCAGCGCCTGTTCTGCCCGGTCTCGGGAGATGAAGGCACTTAGCCCTATGGCTGAGATGTCTTCAGCTTGAATGTCTGACGGACCGCCACTGCTGAGCAGGTGGATGCTGACGCCGTCGGCAAGCTCCTGTTGTGAGGCGTCGGGTACCGGGAGGCTCTCCCACTCCACGACATACTCGGGGTCGCGTTCGTGGCCTCTGGCCAGGTCCCTAGCGATCTGCTCGTCGGCCGTGGCCAGGATCACCGCCTCATCGAGGGTTCTCCTGTGCTTCCTATAGATCACGTGGACCATTGCCGCTGACGTGTCCGTCTGCGATGAGGAAATGTGAGTGGCGAACATCGTGACGATGAGCAGCACTCCGACGATGAAGTGTGCTGGCCAGGAGAGCATCAGCGCGAACCCGCCGCCGATCGAGTTGATGCCGGAGACGTACCCGAAGGCGGCCAGTCCCACGGCCATGGCGGAGAGCGCCCCGATGACGATCCGCAGAGCGATCCGCGCCCTGTTCATCACCAGAGCAAGGACGACCAGGGCGAAGATGATCAGATCCGGCAGGAACAGCCAGAAGTCCCACAGGTCCGGCTCCGTTATGTCCAGATACCAGACGGTGGCCCGTTCCCAGAGGTAGCGCCCCATGGAGAGTATGGCTGCCAGGGCTGTGATCACATGGCCTGTCGTGCTCATCTAGCGTCCATCCCATCTCGACGTCCGCACACTCACGAGGGAGTAGTAGACCGAGGCTCGGTGTAGCCGGTCTTCCGGCCAGGAACCTTGAACTGTCCTGGGTTCCCTTGATCGTCTTCTTACGTTCGATCCGACGCCTGGGGCAGGTCATCACCCCAGTCGCCGAAATGGCGAGGGCCTAGTAGGCCTCATCCTACTCAGCGGTGAAGCGCTCGGCTGATCCTGCGGGACGCCGCCGAAGACCTTGAGTGATCCGGACGCTGGTCGGGATGAGTGTCCCGCGGTGCGAGTGGTGGTGCCAGTACGCAGAGCGGCGGCTGGTCGAGAGTGTGAAGGGTCCCCGTGGGGCAACGGCTTGCTCCACAGGGTCCGGTGGGACCGGCGTGGAGCGGGGCTGTGGCTGTCCGGATCCTTGCCTGGGGGAGTGCCCGAGCGGACATCGACGTTGACGTCGATCGTGTCCCGATACGCCTCCATGCTCACCAACCGACATCCCTCTCGACACAGTCCAGCGGTACCAGGTCGATCTGATGCCGACGGCGGGGCTGCTGCATCAAATGGGGAGTCCGGTCAGAAGCGCTCGGTTGCGGGCGTGGCTCGGTCTGGGGCGTCGTATGGTTCCGGCCAGAATTCAGTGATCTCCGTGATCCTGCCGGAGTCGTCGAACGACAGGAAGGACTGCGCGTCGCCGCAGTCGTCCCCGACGGTCCAGGCGAACCAGATCACCGCTCTGTCAGTGTCCCCGAGCACCCACTTCTCCGTGAGCTGCCAGTCGCCCGGGTATTCCTGGTTGAACCGCAGGAACGCCTCCCGGCCGCGCCAGCGCTCGCGGCTCTGCGGCGTTGTGTAGATGACGTCGGGATGGAGCAACGCGGACCAGGCGTCCCATTCGCGATTCGTGAGGTGGCTGAGGTAGTTATGGGCAAGATCTGCGGTGTCGGCCATGGAGTGAGGATATCGGCGGATGGTCGCGATGTCGGCGGGGCCCCGCGATGCGCCGTCCCACGAGCACTCCGACGGCAACGCTGCGGCCCTCCGTCCGTGCCGGTAGACGTGACGATCTGCGGTTCCCTGTCCCAGGGTGCAGGAAACCGTCAGTGCTTGAAGTGCACGAACACGCGCCCGAAGTTCTTGCTGTCCTTCTCCACCCGGTGATATCTGGCTTTGACGTCCTTGCGGTCCAGGAACCGCAGCACCCGCTTCTTCAACTGTCCGCTGCCCTTGCCGGGGATGATCTCAACGGTCTTCACCTTCGTGCGTTCGGCTTCGTCGATGATCTCGGCGAGCGCACGGTCGATGTCGCGGCTCCTGTTGAAGATGTCGTGCAGATCAAGAGTGAGTCGTTTCGACATTGCTGGGCCTATCGTCGGTTGGACGTGCCATCATCCCCAGGCTACAAGGTCGTCTGATCTGGGATGCTGGTCCTATGCCCAGTGCCGTGAGTCTCATCCGTTCTGCCACTCTCTCCGACGTCGCCGAGTACGCCTACGCGGCCACCGCACCCAAGGAGGCCAGGTTGGTCTTCCTCGCAGGGGCCTGCCCGCTCGATGCCGACGGCGCCACGGTCGCAGTCGGCGACTATGCCGGTCATGCGGCGGCATGTGTGGCGACGATGAAGGACGCCCTGGCCGCAGTGGTGGACTGAGGGATCCCGCCGCTCTCAGGTGCGCCGCAGGGCCTGCTCGAGCGGAATGCGGCCATCCTGCCACGGCGTCAGGAGCCAGACGATCACATAGGCTCCGACCCCCAGCACCGGGAGCAGGAACGATGCGAGCAGCAGAGCCCGCACGAGCCAGACATTCGCCCCGAGCTTCTCGGCGATGGCACCGCCGATTCCTGCGACGAGACGGTCAGGGCCTCGCCGGATGCCGAGCGAGCGGATGGTGTCGAAGATGCGATCCATGCTCCCGATGGTACGCGCACCGTCTTGGCAGTCTCTGCTGGGCACGCTCCGAGGGGGTGACGGCCGCTGGGCGGTGGGCGCAGACCATCCTCAGCTGTGAGTTATCCACAGATGCCCGGAGGGGCTGGTGGCCGGTGCGGCGCCCGGCGGAGGATCGAGGCATGAGTTTCGAAGACCTCCCGGAGAACTGGACCGAGATGCCCCTGACCTCGCAGCAGCTGGCAGCCGACGTGGTGGATCTGCTGATCAGTGAGAAGGATTGTGCACAGAGCACGATGCTTCTGCTGCCCTGCGATGCCCGCGGCGTCGCCTACCCCGCCCCAGTGCTGATCAGCGAGATCGACTGGCACGTCGGGCCGTCCGAGCGTCGAGAGATGCTGGAAGCCCTGGCCTCCCTGCAGCTGGAGTCTGCGTTGGTGGCGGCGTCCTCCCGCCATCGCCTGTCCGACGCCGTCGTCGCCGCCTGGGCCACTGATCTGCAGGAGATCTTCGACGACGCGGGCACCTGGCTGCTGGGGTTCTTCAGCGTCTGGCCTCTCACGGTGGAGCCGGTGGCGCTGAGGCTCAGGGCGTGAGCGGGCTGCGGCAGCTCAGTGCCCGAAGGGGCGCGTAGGCTCTCCCCATGGCGCCTCACGAATTCGTCCCCGCAGACTTCGACCCGCCGACCGCATTGGCCACCCGGCAGTTCCGGCTCGAGCCGCTGGGTCCGCAGCACAATGAGGCCGACCTCCGGGCGTGGACATCGAGCATCGCGCACATCCGGGCCACTCCGGGATATCCGGACGGCTCCTGGCCGCCGGAGCAGGGCATGAGCCCGGAGGAGAACCTCGCCGACCTCACCCGGCACGCGGCCGACTTCGTCGCGCGTCGAGGTTTCACCTTCACGGTGCTCGATCCCGACGACGACGTCATCGGCTGCGTGTACCTGTATCCCTGCGCTTCCTCGGAGCATGACGTGGAGGTGCAGTCCTGGGTGCGGCAGGACCGCGCCGAGCTGGACGAGCCGCTCGCCCAGGCGGTGGCGGACTGGCTGGTCGTCGCCTGGCCCTGGGAGAACCCGGACCGTCACGGTCGCTGATCCCGCACCTCCACCGTGACGGTGACGTGGTCGCCGACGTCGATCCGCTCGGCTCGCTGCACCGCGACCTTCACCGGCACCAGGAATCGGCCGTCCTTCGGCCAGACGGCCGTGTCGAAGTCGGTGGCGCCGATGGCGGCGCTCACCGGCACCTGCCCCCAATACATGAGACCCCGGGCGGCCTCCTTCAGCTGGGCAGAGATTTCTTCCGGCATGGGCGCAAAGACGAATGGTGCAGGTCCGCGCCATTCGATGAGCTCTGCGTCGAAGGTCCAGCCCGTCATCGACTCTCCATGCGCTCATGCTAGCGGCAGGCCGGGGCGGGGGTGCTCGTCAGGCCGTGTCCTCCGGCCAGTCGAACCCGCGGCGTGCCCCGTAGGAATCACGGCGGGCGGCGTAGGCCAGGGTGGCCTGCTCCGGGGCGTCGTCGCCGATCAGGACCCGCAGGGGGCGGACGGGGTCGCCCAAGTGCGCGATCAGGGCGTCGGCGGCGAGGCGAGGATCCGCGTCCGTCGGCTGCGTGTCGGCATCAGGGGCGGGCCACGGGACAACGGGGGTGCCGAAGAGGTCGGTGCGCAGCGCGTCGTACTCGGGCTTCGGTTCGGCGAACGTCATGCTCGTCCCGGCCCAGTCGGTCGCGAAGCCGCCCAGCTGGGCGATCGTGACCCGGATGCCGAACTGTGCGACCTCGGCGGACAGCGCCTCGCTGAACCCGTCGAGGGCCCATTTGCTGGCGTTGTACACCCCGAACGTCGGCATGGCTCCGACGGCGCCCACCGTGGAGATCTGCACGATGTCGCCCCCGCCGCCGGCCCGCAGGTGGGGGATCGCGGCGCGCGAGACCCACATGGCGCCGAACAGGTTCAGGTCCACGAGGTCGCGGGCCTGCTGCTCCTCGACCTCCTCGATCGCGCCGACGAAGCCCGCGCCGGCGTTGTTCACGACGACGTCGAGACCGCCGAACTCCTGGGCCGCGTCATCGACGACGGCGGTGACGGCCTCGGCGTCACGGACGTCGAGCAGAACCTCCCGGGCTGAGTTCGGATGGGCATCGACCAGCTGCGACATCGCTCCGGGGCTGCGGACGGTTCCGATGACGCGGTCTCCCTGTGCCAGGGCGGCCTGCGCGAAGGCGCGACCCAGTCCGCGGCCTGCGCCGGTGATGAGCCAGGTGCGGACGCGAGCTGGTGTCTCAGGCATGGCACGTTCCCTTCAGCGAAACGGTTCGTCTCGCCAGTATCATGAGCGACGCTTCATCCTGTCAAGACGGTGCGTCTCGTCTCGTGATGAGGTACTCTACCGGCATGACGCCTGCGCCGGAGACCTCCACGTCGGGAGCGCGGGAACCTGACGCGTCCCGACGCAGCGATCGAGCCCGCCGAGCGATCCTCTCTGCGACGCGCGAGCTGATCAGCGACGTCGGCTACGCCCGGCTGAGCATCGAAGGCATCGCCTCGGCCGCCGGCGTCGGCAAGCAGACGATCTACCGCTGGTGGAGGTCAAAGGCCGCCGTCGTCTTTGATGCGATTCTGGAGGCCAACTCGCAGGACGGCGGGTCCGTGGCGTTACCGGACACCGGTAACCTCGAATCGGATCTCCGGGCCGTGCTGCGGGGGACCGTCGCCGCGCTGACCGAGCCCGCCACCGACCGCCTCCAGCGCGCGATCACCGCAGAGATTCAGACGGACCTCGTCATCGCTGACGAGTTGGTGCACCGGCTGCTCCGTCCTCAGCTCGACGCCACCGCTGCGCGCATCACGGCAGGGGTCCAGGCTGGTCAGGCCGGTGAGTCCGTTAATCCGCAGCTGGCGGCGGAGCTCCTCTTCGGCCCGGTCTTCCATCGCTGGCTGCTGCGAACCGGCCCGCTGGATGACGAATTCGCCGATGGTGTGCTGGCCATGGTTCTGGCGGGCCTGCGGCCCCGCTGAGGGGCGGGTGAGGTTTCCCGTCCGTCTCGGGTCGAGCAGCAGTTGTGCGGGGTGGGCCAGCGGGCTACTGTGTGGGCCTCACTCGATCTCGCTGTCAGGAAGGCCCCCCGTGGGAAAGCTCATCGCGTGGAACATCATGTCGATCGACGGCTTCTTCGAAGGGGACGAGCCGTGGGACCTCCGTCTCCACGAACACATCTGGGGAGACGATCTGCGCGATCTCAGCCTCCACTTCGGCGAGGAGGCCGGGCTCCTCGTCTTCGGACGCGCCACCTATGAAGGAATGGCGGCCCACTGGTCGAGCGACACCAGTGAGCCGGATATCGCACGGTACATGAACAGAATCCCCAAGCTCGTGGCCTCCCGGACGCTCACCGAACCCGAGTGGAACAACACCGAGGTCACCGCCGACCCTGTCGGGGAACTGGCGCGCCGGAAGCAGAGCACCGACCCGCCCATATACATCTTCGGCAGTGCGGAGCTCGTGGATTCACTTCTCGAGGCCGGCCTCGTCGATGAACTTCTGATCGGTGTCGCTCCGGTGATCCTCGGCTCCGGCACACCGTTGCTGAAGGCGCGCGCCGCTGCGCGTCCGGTCCGGTTCCTCGAGTCGCGCGCGGTGGACACCGGGGGCGTCCTGCTCCGCTACCGCGTCACGGACGCGTGACCGCTGCCGCTCGCCGGCGGCCGTATCATCACGTGCTGACTATCGCCCGGGCATCGGTCGGTGCCTGCTGGATGGGATGGAACGGAACGTCGATCTCCCCTCGGCAGCGTCAGCAGTGGGCGCGCGTCGCCGTCATGAGGCGAACTGTCAGGCACTCCTGCGGCCCTGCGGTTTGGTACTCTGCTGATGACGGCGGACTCGGCCGTCGACTGCACTTCCAGGCGACGGATCGCCTGAATCATTGCGGAGAGGCCTGAGGAGATCAGGACATGTCCGGATGGGGTGCCGCGCATCGACCTGCGCGGAAGACCACGGTGCCGCCTGCCCGAGGCGGCTGACGAAAGGACATGATCATGACGGACAGGACTGCGAAGAACCACGAGAAGGTCGTCAGCAAGATTGCGGCGATGGACGAGCCCCGGCGGTCTGTCATGCGCCGCCTGCACGAGGTGATCCTCGAGGCCGCGCCGGATCTGAGACCACGCATCTGGTACGGCATGCCCGGTTACGCGAGGTCGGTGAGCTCCCCGATCCTGGTGTTCATCCGCAATGACGAGCTGATCTCGCTCGGGGTGAGTGAGAAGGCCGGGCCCGTTCCGGCAGGCGAAGGAGAGGGTCGGCTTCTCCCGTCGGCGTGGTTCGTCGACGAGCTGGACGATGTGACGGAGCGTCGCGTCGTAGAGATCGTCCGTGCCGCCGTTTCCTGACCCCGGCGGGGCTCATGCCTGCAGCGGTGTCGGTCGTCTGGACTTTGTGTCCCGTCCGAGTGCTGCACCCGATGATCGTGCGGCCGCCAGTACAGTGGGGCCCATGGCTGAACCGACCCGCTGGGTGACTGAGACCGGGGACGACCACTCTCAGTGGTACATCGACCGTTTCCGCCGCATGGCGGACGAGGGGAAGGACCTCGTGGGTGAAGCGCGCCTGGTGGACGCCATGGTCCCGCGGCAGGCCCGGATCCTCGACGCCGGCTGCGGCACCGGGCGGCTGTCCGGCGAGCTGCACGCCCGCGGCCACACGGTGGTCGGCGTCGATGCGGACGGCGAGCTCGTCGCCGCCGCGCGGCAGGATCACCCCGGCCCCCGCTACGCCGTGGCAGACCTCTCCGAGCTGACCCTGGAGATGCTGGGGGAGGCCGAGCCCTTCGACGCCGCCCTGCTGGCGGGCAACGTCATGGTGTTCGTCGCTCCCGGCACGGAGGTCCAGGTGCTGCGGCGCGTCCGAGACTGCGTGACCGAGGAGGGTTTCCTGATCCTCGGCTTCCACGTGGACCGCCACCTGAGCCTGCAGGACTTCGACCGGCATGCCGCCGACGCCGGGCTGTGGGTCGAGCATCGTTTCGCCACCTGGGACCTGCGGGCCTGGCACGACGACGCCGACTTCTCCGTCACCGTGATGCGCCGCGAAGGAGTCTGAGACGCTCGAAGAGTGGCGTCATTCAGGGTGAGGACGACGACGGTGCTGCTTGGTCTCGGAGCGCCTCCGTTTCGCCTCCAGCCGCCGACGGCGTGAGGCCCGCGTGGGGCGCGTCGCCCGGCGCGCGGTCTCAGGGACCACGGCATCGCGCAGCAGGGCGGCCAGTCTCTGCCGCGCGGTGGCCCGGTTGCGGCGCTGCGACCGGTGCTCCGAGGCGCTGATGGTCAGCATGGTCCCGGTGAGTCGGGAGGCGAGGCGGTGGAGGGCTCGCTGACGCTGCTCCTCGGTCAGCGCCGTCGTCGTGGCGAGATCCAGGCTCAGCTGCACGCGGGAGTCTGTGGTGTTCACACCTTGCCCGCCAGGGCCGGAGGCGCGGGAGAACTGTTCGTTCAGCTCTGCCTGCGGCACGCGCAGACCGTGCGGCGCACCGGGGCCGGGGAAGACATGCAGATCGTCCATGGGGACGAGTCTGCCGCATCGGATGCCTGAACCTCGACCTGGTGGCCGGAGGCCCGCGCAGGTGTGGATGAGTTCTCCACAGATTCCCGGAGGGGGTGGTGGCCGCCCGCCGCCGACCGCCAGGATCGGGGTATGAGCTTCGAGGATCTCCCCCAGGACTGGACTGCCGTGCCGCTGACCTCGCCGCGCGTCGCCGGCGCCGTCGTCGACCGGGTGCTCAGCGAGAAGCTGCGTGCTGAGGACACCTTGCTGCTGATCTCCTGTGACGAGCGCGGAGTCGCCTACCCGCCGCCCATTCTCATCAGCGAGACCGACTGGCAGGCCGACGGGCAGGAGCGTCGCGAGATGCTGGAGGTCCTGGCCGCCCTCGGTGTGCCCTCCATAGTGGTGGCCTTCTCCTCCTCGCGGCCGTTGCCCAGCGGGGTGGTGGATGCCTGGCATGCCGACGTCGACGCCGCATTCGCTGCAGCGGGCACCCGGCTGCTCGGCGTCTTCACTGCCTGGTCGCACACCGTCCGGCCCGTCTCGCAGGTCCCGGTGGGAACCTGAGTCCGCCGCCAGTAGGCTGGAGGCTGTGAGCACCTCGACGGATCTCAGCCTGCGCACCACCCTGATCGGAGAGGGCGGCCCTGTGGTGGTCTTCCTGCACGGGCTCTTCGGGCAGGGGAAGAACTTCACCCAGATCGCGAAGGGTCTGACTCCGGAGCACCGGAGCCTGCTGGTGGACCTGCCGAATCATGGGCGGTCCGGGTGGACCGAGCGAATCGACTACGCGGAGATGGCGGATCATGTGGCCGCGGAGCTGAGTTCCGGTGTCGCGGCCGAGGGTCCCGTCCATCTGGTCGGGCATTCGATGGGCGGCAAGGTGGCGATGGTGCTGGCCCTGCGTCATCCCGAGCTGATCGACAGGCTCGTGGTGGTGGACATCTCTCCGGTGTCCTCCGGGGGATCCATGGGTCAGTTCGAACATCTTCTCGACAGCCTCGCCACCCTCGACCTGACCCGCCTGAGCTCACGCCGCGAGGCCGAGGAGCAGCTCCAGGAGCCGATTCCGGAGGCGATGACCCGCGGTTTCCTGCTGCAGAGCCTGGTCCGTGAGGGCGGGACGTTCCGGTGGCTGTCCAACCTGGAGCTTCTGCGCTCTGAACTCGACGTGATCGGCGGCTTCCCTGACGCTGGTGACGCGCAGTTCACCGGACCCGTGCTCTGGGTCGCCGGCGCCGACTCGGACTACATCGCCGAGGAGCACCGTCCCGTGATGCGCGAGCTCTTCCCTCAGGCGCAGCTGCTGCGTATCAAGGACGCCGGTCACTGGGTCCATGCGGCTCAGCCGGAGGTCTTCACCTCAGTCCTGCGGCAGTTCCTCGGATCCTGAGCCCCTGCTGGGGTTGACCCGCAATGCACCACGACATACGGTATTGCATATGCAAATTGCAGTGAATCCCGAGGAGTCGTCATGGTGTCCCGATCGCTGACCACAATCATCGGCCTGACTGGAGTCCTGGCCCTGACCGGATGCGGAACGCTCGGAGGTGGGCCGCAGGACGATTCGGGGCAGGAGAGCCCCGAGCCCGCGTCTGAGGAGAGCCCCGAGGTGGCGTCTGAGGAATCGCCCGACGAGCCGCGTGAGCCTGCCGAGGACGTCACGCTCACCATGGACGACGCGGTGCAGACCATCACATACCCCATCCAGGGCAGCTTCGCCGAGGGGGAGGTCACCATGGGACTGCACTCCCTCGAGGTGGTGGACGACGCCATGCTCCTGACGGTGAGCTTCATGCCGGAGTACGAGGACCCCTCCGCGGTGCATCTCTTCCAGAACCTGCACAGCCTGGGCAGCACCACTCTGCTGCCGGTGGTGAACGACCGTGAGAATCTGAAGGCATATCACGTGCCGCGGCAGACCACGAACCAGTTCGCCCAAGGAGGCGGATGGCTCGGCGGGTCATTCGCCACCGGTGCGTGGGCGTCCCCCGTCGGTGACATCGAGGCTCAGCATGGGGAGCTCATCACGCATTGGGCGTACTTCCCTGCTCCTGAGGATGACATCGACACGGTCGACGTCGCGGTCGTCCCCGGGGTTCAGGAGTTCCAGGACGTGGAGATCCAGCGATGAGGAGCCATGATGTGCGCATCCCCGCAGGGGTCGCCGTCGGCATGGTCGTCCTGCTGGGCACGACGGCGGCGGTCCATCCCGGACATGTCGGGGCCCCGGTCGAGCAGACGGAGACCCTCGACGGCCCGCCGGAGCGCCCCGAGGACCTGAAGATGGACGACGCCGTGCACGCCTACGACCCTGACCCCTTCATCTACCGGTACGAGGCGCAGGACTTCATTGAACATCTGGGTGATCCCACCGTGGAGGCCGCCGAGGAGAACCTGATCTCCCTGTCCACCGACATCCTCTTCCGCATCAACAGCTGGGAGCTGCCTGACAGCGCCGGCGACCACCTGGCCGAGCTGGTGGACGAGATCCCAGAGAGCGCCGAGGTGCAGGTCACCGGGCACACCGACTCCGTCCCCACGGGCGAGGAGTTCGACAACCAGGAGCTCTCGGAGCGGCGGGCCGAAGCGGTCGCCGACGTCCTGAGCGAGGAGAGGCCCGATCTGACGCTGGAGGTCTCCGGCAAGGGCGACACCGAGCCGGCAGTCACCGAAGAGGAGGAGGACCCCGCCACCTACGCCGCGAATCGCCGCGTGGAGATCGTCTACGAGGACTGATCCGGCTCAGCCCGCGGCCGGCACGTGGTCCGGGTGCGCGGTCCGGCGGCCGTCCTCACCCCGGTCCAGGGCGTCGAGGACGGCGGCGTCCTCGGCTGCGAGCTCCCAGTCCAGGACCTCCAGGTTGCTGGCCATCCGCTCGGGATGGTCCGTCTTGGGGATGATCACGTCGCCGCGCTGCAGGTGCCAGCGCAGGATCACCTGGGCAGGGGTGCGTCCCAGCCGGTCGGCGAGCTCGATGACGGCGGGGTCCGTCAGGTCGTCCCCCTTGCCGAGCGGGCTCCACGCTTCGACGGCGATCCCGTGGTTCCAGCACCAGCGGCGCAGCTCATCGTTGGCGAAGTACGGGTGCGCCTCGATCTGATCCACGGCTGGGAACACGCCGGTGGCCTCGATGATCCGCTCCAGATGGTGGGATTCGAAGTTGGAGACGCCGATCGCCCGGGCTCGTCCGGACTCGGCGACGGCGACCATGGCCCGCCACGTGTCCACGTAGTCGATCTCCAGCATCGGCATGGGCCAGTGGATGAGGAACAGGTCCACGGCGTCCAGGCCGAGACGGGCCAGCGACTCGTCCAGGCTGCGGTCGACGTCGTCGGGCGCATGGTTGCCGTTGTCGAGCTTGGTGGTGATGAAGACGTCATCTCTGGCGACGCCCGAGGCGCGGAGTCCTTCCCCGACGCCGGCCTCGTTGCCGTACATCTGGGCAGTATCGATGTGGCGGTAGCCGGCCTGCAGGGCCGCGGCCACGTTCCTGGCCGGGTCCGACGACCGGCCGGTGCCGTATCCGATGCGTGGAATGCTGGTTCCGGAGTTCAGCTGCTGGTGGTCCATGGCCCGAGCATACGCGTCCTGGCCGGTCCGGGGTGGCCGGTGTCGGCGTAGGATGCCGTCATGCTCGGACTGACGCTGATGCTCACCCGCTTCCTCTCAGCCCTCCGCACGGCGTGGCAGGATCTCGTCTTTCGCGGAGCCCTGCTGAGTCTGCTGATGCTCGTGCTCAGCGCCACGATCTTCTACACGCTCAGCGAGGGGTGGCCCGTCCTCGATGCCCTGTACTTCTCCGTGGTCAGCGGCCTCACCGTCGGCTATGGGGACCTGGTGCCGAGCAGCCCATTGGCGAAGGTCTTCACCATGCTCTACGCGCTGTTGGCGGTGGGACTCTTCGTCACCATCGCCGCCTCTCTGGGTGGTGCCTTCGCCAGGAACCGGTCTGAGCGCAGGGCCGGGCGCCGTCGTCGGCGGCGGGACGGAGACTCGGACTCCGAGCCCGACGTTCAGGTGGACGGAGAGCTCGATGCTGAGGCACTCGAGGGCCTGCGCGCCCGCGTGCACCCGGACGGGACCCCCTCGGGATGGTCTCCGCGCAGCGCTGACGGCCGGGAGAGCTGGGTGACCGCGACGTCTTCTGGTCGGCTGGTGGGGTTCGTGCGGGTGATCGGCGACCGGGACCAGGACGCCGTCGTCCTGGAGCTGCTCCTGGATCCCGAGCATCACCGGCTGGGGGAGACGCTGGTGCAGCGCGCCGCCGAGATGGCACGAGAGGCGGGACACAGGCGGCTCTTCGCCGATTTCTCTGACCCTCAGGACCGTGCTGTGTTCAAAACCTGCGGGTTCGTCCGGGCCTCGGCCGGCGTCCGGCAGCTCATCTGAGGGCGAACAGCGGGAATGCGTGCGCGGCTGGGACGGTTTTCTCCACCATGCGTGCGATGACTTATTCCGAGTACGGTTCACCTGACACTCTGCAGCTCACCGAGCAGCCGACCCCGAAGCTGGGCCCCGGCGCGGTGCTGATCGCGGTGGAGCGCGCCGCAGTCAATCCCGTCGACTGGAAGCTCATGGCCGGTGGGCTCGACGCGATGCTTGATGCCGTGTTCCCCGTGATCCCGGGATGGGACGTCTCCGGGGTGGTGGAGGCGGTGGGCCCCGACGTCCCCGAGTTCTCTCCAGGAGACCGAGTGGCGTCCTACGCCCGCAAAGATGTCGTCCACGGCGGCACCTATGCCGAGTTTGTGGCTCTGCCGGCCACTTCCGTGGCGCGCGTGCCCGAGGGCGTGTCCTTCGATGAGGCCGCAGGCCTGCCGTTGGCGGGTCTCACCGCGCTGCGCTCCCTGGAGACCCTGCGTCTCTCCGGGGACGACACTCTGCTCATCCACGGCGCCTCCGGGGGAGTGGGTCATCTCGCGGCCCAGCTGGCCTCGGCTTCCGGCGCCAGGGTTCTCGGCACGGCCTCGGAGCGGAATCACGAGAAGCTTCGCGCGCTGGGCGTGGAGCCGCTGACCTACGGCGAGGGGCTCGCAGAGCGAGTCCGTGGCCTGGCGCCCCAAGGCGTCACGGCGGTCGCCGACTTCGCCGGGGGAGTGCTCGAGCAGACGTTGGACGTGCTGGCCGAGGGCGGTCGCCACGTGTCGATCGCGGACCCCTCAGTGGAGGAGCACGGCGGTCGCTGGGTGTGGGTGCGGCCCGACGGGCAGACGCTCGCCGAGCTCTTGGCTAAAGTCGCCGACGGCGCCCTGAGCGTGGAGATCGACCGGCACTTCCCCCTGGAGCAGGCGGCCGACGCGATGACGCACAATCAGGCCGGCGCCGGCTCCGGGAAGATCATCATCGACGTCACGGAGTGATCGGCTGATCCAGCAGCTGCTGCACGGCGGCGCGGTCACCGCGCACCTCGAGAGATGAGGTCGCGAGGTCGCGCCGCCCCCAGAGGAGCAGAGCGACGTCTTGGGCCCGGCCGCGGATCTCCGCGGCCGGGTCTTCTGCGTCCTCGGGCATGACCCAACTGGTCGCGGCGTCCGTGGCGGTCACGCGGACCGACGACGACGGCGGCTCCGCGCGTCCCCGCCGCACCTGGCGGGGGTGCATGACGGTGATGATCTCGTCGATTCCGTCGGCCCACACCTCGGCCCCCGCCTCGGGTGGCTCGGCATCGAGAGACTCGGCGAGATCATGGAGGTGGATCAGGGTCTCGTGCACCTGGCGACGTCGCCAGAACGACGCCGTTCCGTCACCTCCGAAGATCCGCGCGGGAGCATCGGGGCTGAGCTGAGTGAGGGTCTCGTGGAGGTGGGCGGCGCAGGAGCGATAGTGCGCGGCGAGGTCCTCCGGGTGTTCTGCGGGGCGTTCCTCGTCAGGGGCCGAGGCGAGGCCTTGAGCCATGTCCGCCGCCCAGAGGTGGACGTCACTGAGATGCACGGTGAGGTCCCGGACGGTCCACCTGCCACAAGAGGGCACTGGCGCGTCGGGGTCGGCGACGAGCAGATGCGCGTGGAACTCCCGCTGCAGGGCGGCGAGCAGCGCGAGATGGTCGATGTCAGGCCGACTGGAGAAGTCACGCATGGAGACAGCGTAGCTGTGGCGGCCATGGAGTGGCGTGGGCATGCTGAGGACGGCACCCGGGTGGGGGCCGTCCTCAGCATGTAGAGCAGTGAATGTGGCGGATGCGGTGGTGGTCAGGGGTGGCCACGGATGTGGACACGATGACTGGTGTGGACCAGGTCGATGGGTCCGGCAGGTGCGGCGCGACGGTGAGAGTTCAGGGCGCGCGGCATGGCCCGCCGTGCTGTCCAGTTCAGACGTGTCAGGGGTGGGGGTCTGTGCTGGGACCGACAGGGCCGAGGTGGCGCTGGGGGATTCGGCGGCGCTGATGGTGATCCCGGGCCCATCGGTGCTGCTGTCTTCGGTGGTGTGGCCGGGTCCTCTTCGGTGGTCAGCAGGCCGTGGGACTTGATCCGGTGGTGGCGTCGGCACAGGGCCTGCAGGTTGGGCCCGCTGGTGGGGCCTGCTGGGTAGGGGAGCCGGTGGTCAAGATCGCAGCGCTGAGCCGGGATGGTGCACCCCGGGGCCTGGCAGACCCCATCGCGGAAGATGATGGCATCCCGCAGCCGGGCCGGAGCGTAGCGTCCGGTGTAAGTGATCGAGAGGATGTCCGGAGAGACGTCCCCTGCGCCCGGCTGGCGCGGGCTGGTGGTGGCGTGGTACCAGTCGTGGCAGGTGCGGGGATCACCGGCGAGGTGGCGGACATCGCTGGCTGGGATCACCCAGTTCCGGTCGGCACTGATGCCCGGGTCCTCGCTGTGTCCGGTCAGGGTGGTCTCAGGGATCATGACCGCGATCTTCGCCTCCACCGGGGCAC